>CASEVE010000013.1 GCA_949291295.1 uncultured Olsenella sp. | reverse complement strand
GTGGCGCGCGGCCACGGTTGGTGGTACGACCATTGTCGCCCGACCCACGGAGCCGCGGCAGGGGGAGGGCCCAATGTTCAGCTCATATCGTCTCGGCGGAGTCCAAGGTGTTGCGGTACGCCAGGCGGACTTTCTCGGCAGGTTTCCTTTGGGCGTGGTACACGGGCAAACATTTCTCGGCATGCTGCCGCGGCAGGTGGTACGCCAGGCGGACTTTCTCGGCGCCACGGCGCGCCGCGTGGTACACCAGCCCGTTTTTCTCGGCGCCAGTCGCGATGAGACAAAGGGACTGTCCCTTCGTATCATGCTCGTACGCTCGGGGCCAACTTCGCGCCGTTCGCGTCAACTAAGCGCTGCATGGGGCACGTGTTATCCATCTCGCCGTGTCAGCGCACGCGCTCGCGGGTTTTTCATGGACACGCTGTTGACGAAACGTTCAAAATGGGAGTTGTTCTGCGCGTGGACCTCCCACGCCGGGATGCGCACGCGGAGGGCGTGGCGCAAGACCATCGAGGAGTGAGACATGGAAACTCTCGACAGCACTCTCTACCTGAGCAACGACGACCTCTTCCTCTTCGCTCGCGGTGAGTGGTATCGCAGCTACGAGAAGATGGGCGCCCACCCCGCCGTCACGGACGACGGCACGCACGGCTATCACTTTGCCGTCTGGGCCCCCAACGTGCAGAGCGTTCACGTGATCGGTGACTTCAACGGCTGGGACGAGAGCGCCAACCCGCTTACCCAGTCCGAGACCGGCGGCGTCTGGGAGGGCTTTGTTCCTGGCCTTGAGGACGGTGCCCTCTACAAGTATCTCATTGTCACCGCCAAGGGAGACAAGCTCTACAAGGCCGACCCCTACGGCTTCTACGCCGAGAAGGTCCCCGGCACGGCGTCGCGTACCTTTGACCTCAACGGCTACAAGTGGGGCGACGGCACCTACATGAAGAACCGCGCCAAGCGCAACATGTTCAAGGAGCCGCTCAACATCTTTGAGGTGCACCTGGGCAGCTGGCGTCGCCACGGCGACGAGCCCCAGGGCGATCCTCGCCCCGATGGCACCTATCCCGGCCCCGGCGATCCGTTCCCCGCGCAGCGCGGCGTGGTCTACAGCTATGACGACCTTGCCGACGAGCTCGTTGCCTACGTGAAGGACATGGGCTACTCGCACGTGGAGATCATGCCCGTCAACGAGCACCCCTTCGACGGCTCCTGGGGCTACCAGCCCACGGGCTACTACGCCGCCACCTCCCGCTACGGCGATCCCAAGCAGTTCATGCACTTCATCGACGCCTGCCACAAGGCCGGCATCGGCGTGATCTTCGACTGGGTCTGCGGCGGCTTCTGCGCCAACTCCGAGGGCCTCGCCAACTTCAACGGCGAGATGCTCTACGAGCACAAGATCCACCCCAACTGGAACACCCACCAGTTCCACTACGGCCGCGGCGAGGTTCGCAGCTTCCTCGTCTCCAACGCCCTCTTCTGGGCCGGCCTCTTCCACGCCGACGGCATCCGCATGGACGGCGTCTCCAGCATGCTCTACATGAACTTCGGCATCGACGACCCCGGTCAGAAGCGCTTTAACGAGAAGGGCACCGAGGAGGACCTCGACGCCTCCGCGTTCATTCGCCAGACCAACACGGTCATGGGCCAGGAGCACCCCGACGTCATGATGATCGCCGAGGAGTCCACCGCCTGGCCGCTCGTCACCTATCCGCCCGAGGACGGCGGACTCGGCTTCCACTTCAAGTGGGACATGGGCTGGATGAACGACACCCTGCACTACATGCAGACCGACTTCCCGTGGCGTCCCGGCAACCACCGCATGCTCACGTTCTCCACGATGTACCAGTTCAACGAGAACTTCATTCTGCCGCTCTCCCACGACGAGGTCGTCAACGGCAAGTGCTCGCTCATCACGCGCATGCCCGGTGACTACTGGCGTCAGTTCGCCGGCATGAGGGCGCTCGCGTTCTACCAGATGACGCACTCCGGCGGCAAGCTCAACTTCATGGGCAACGAGATTGCCCAGTTTATCGAGTGGCGCTACTACGAGGCAATTCAGTACTTCCTCGCCGAGCAGTACGAGACGCACCGCCACCAGCAGCTCTTCGTCAAGGAGCTCAACCGCTTCTACAACGAGCACCCCGCCCTCTGGCAGCGCGCCTTTGAGTCGGACGGCTTTGAGTGGATCGACGCCGACAACGCCGACCAGTCGATCATCACCTTCATCCGCCGCGGCGAGAAGCCCGGCGACGAGCTCGTGATTCTCATCAACTTTGACGTCAACGCGCGCGAGGACTTCCGCGTGGGCGTGCCCGAGTGGGGCGTCTACGAGGAGCTCTTCAACTCCGACGACGAGCGCTTTGGCGGCTCCGGCGTTGTGAACGTGGGCAAGCTCAAGTGCCAGGACGAGCCGTGGAACGGCCGCGAGCAGTCCATCGTGGTGCGCGTGCCGCCGCTTGCCGGCATGGTCCTCAAGAAGACCGGCGCGCTGCGTCGCCCGGCCAAGAAGACCGCTGCCAAGAAGCCCGCTGCAAAGTCGACAACCGCCAAGGCTGCCGAGAAGCCCGCCGCCAAGAAGACGACGACCAAGAAGGCAACCACCGCAAAGGCTTCGTCAGCAAAGAAGACTGCCGCCAAGAAAAAGGCAGCAACGGAGTAAGCTTATACCTTGGGGCCGCATGAGCGGCCCCATAACAGAGGCCGGACCCGCGACACCGGCCTCGCCGCGCTTCTCGCGCGCCCCCAGGTACGTGTCGCCAGATTCAAGGAGCAGTTTTGACTACCAACAAGATTTTTGAGAGCACGCAGGACTTCATCGAGCAGTACCGCGAGGAGTGCCTCTCCCGCTTTGGCACGCCCTTCGAGGAGCTTCCCGAGCAGGAGCGCTACTACGCGCTCGCCGAGCTCGTGGCCAACAAGGGTCGCGCCATCTTCCCGGAGTCCCACCCCAAGGGCACCAAGAAGGTGTACTACTTCTCCCTCGAGTTCCTTCTCGGTCCCCTGCTCGACAACTACCTGATCAACTTTGGCGTCCGCGACCTTGTTGCCGAGGGCGTCAAGGAGATGGGCTCCAGCCTCGAGGATCTTTGCCGCCAGGAGGTCGACCCCGGCCTCGGCAACGGTGGTCTCGGCCGTCTTGCCGCCTGCTTCCTTGACTCCATGGCCCACGAGGGCATGGCCGGTTACGGCAACGGCATGCGCTATCGCTACGGCCTCTTCCGCCAGTACATCGAGGGCGGCCGCCAGGTCGAGCGCACGGACAACTGGCTTGCCAACGGCTTCCCCTGGGAGACCCGCAAGGACGGCAGCTCCGTGCTCGTGCGTCGTCCGCGCCGTGCCGTACGACGTGCCCATCATCGGCTACGGCGGCAAGGTCGTGAACAAGCTGCGCCTGTGGTCGGCCGAGCCCTACACCGAGGACTTTGACCTCGACGCCTTCAACGCCGGCGACTACGCGCGCGCCAACAAGTTCCGCTCGGACGTTGAGGCCATCTCCACGATCCTCTATCCCAACGACGCCGGCGAGCACGGCCGCATGCTGCGCCTGAAGCAGGAGTACCTCTTCGTCTCCGCCGGCCTGCAGACGATCCTTCGCACCTACGAGCGCGAGTTTGGCCCGGACTGGGAGCACCTCGGCGAGCACGTGTGCATCCACACCAACGACACGCACCCCGCCATGTGCGGCCCCGAGCTCATGCGCATCCTCGTTGACGAGAAGGGCGTGGACTTCGACCTCGCCTACAAGGTTGCCAAGGAGACCATCTCCTTCACCAACCACACTGTCATGCCCGAGGCGCTGGAGAAGTGGCCGATCAACACCTTCCGCAACCTCCTGCCGCGCCTCTACATGTTCATCGACGAGGTCGACCGCCGCTATCGCGAGAGCCTGGCCAACCACCTCTCGCCCAACGAGGGCAACTGGACCAACGTCCTGAGCAAGACCGCCATCCTCTGGGACGGCCAGGTCCGCATGGCCAACCTCTCGATCATCTTCTCGCACTCGATCAACGGCGTTTCCGCCCTGCACACGCAGATTCTCAAGGACTCCGTCTTCCACGAGTTCTACGAGATGATGCCGCACCGCTTCAACAACAAGACCAACGGCGTCACGCACCGCAGGTTCCTCTGCGAGGCCAACCCGTCCTACGCCAAGCTCATCACCGAGGCCATCGGCGACGGCTGGATGGACGACGCCAACGAGCTTGAGAAGCTCGTGCCCTTCGAGCAGGACGCCAGCTTCCTGGAGGGCATGGAGGCCGCCAAGAAGGCCGACAAGGAGCGCCTCGCCGCCTTTATCAAGGAGACCTCCGGCGTTGAGCTTGACACCAACATGGTCTTTGACGTGCAGGTCAAGCGCTTCCACGCCTACAAGCGCCAGCTCCTCAACGTCTTCAAGGTCCTCGACGTCTACAACCGCATGCTCAAGGACCCGAACTACAGCCCTCGTCCGACGGCCTTCATCTTCTCCGGCAAGGCCGCGCAGAGCTACACCTTTGCCAAGGAAGTCATCCGCCTCATCAACTCGGTGGCCGATGTCATCAACAACGACGAGCGCGTGAACGACAAGATCAAGGTGGCCTTTGTGCCCAACTTCGCCGTCTCCAACGCCCAGCTCATCTACTCCGCGGCAGAGATCTCCGAGCAGATCAGCGTGGCCGGCGCCGAGGCCTCTGGCACCTCCAACATGAAGCTCATGATGAACGCGGCCATCACGCTCGGCACGCTCGACGGCGCCAACATCGAGATCTCCGAGCTCGTTGGTCCCGAGAACATCAAGATCTTCGGCCTGCGCGCCGACGAGGTCGAGGCCCTGCGCGCCTCCGGCCGCTACTACGCGTGGGACATGTACAACGGCGACCGCGACCGCCTCGGCAGCATCGTCGACATGCTCACCGACGGTACGCTCGCGCGTCTCTCGGGCAACTTCGAGAGCATCCACGACTACCTCATGGTCGACAACGATCCGGACCTGGTTCTTCGCGACTTCCACTCCTATGTCCAGGCGTGGGACGAGCTCACCGGGTTCTACGGCGACCGTGCTGCGTGGAACAAGGCGGCGCTGCACAATACCGCCAAGGCCGGATATTTCTCTTCTGACCGAACCATTCGTGAGTACATGAACGATATCTGGCACATTTAGGTCTGTGTTGGGGGGCTTTCGCTCCCTTGCGTTTTGGGTTGTCGAAAGGAGTGGGGGTATGAGCAAGAAAGAGTGCATCGCAATGCTCCTGGCGGGTGGCCAGGGCAGCCGCCTCGGTGCGCTGACGAGCAACGTGGCAAAGCCGGCCGTCTCGTTCGGCGGCAAGTTCCGCATCATCGACTTCGCGCTTTCCAACTGCGCGAACTCGGGAATCACCACGGTAGGTGTTCTCACCCAGTATCGTCCGTACCTGCTGCACAGCTACATCGGCACGGGCGAGGCCTGGAACCTCGACGAGCGCGGCGGCGGCGTCTCCATCCTGCCCCCGTACGCCACCCAGACCGGCGGCGCGTGGTACGAGGGCACGGCCGACGCCGTGACCCAGAACCTCGGCTATATCGAGCAGAACGACCCTGAGTACGTGCTGATTCTCTCGGGCGACCAGCTCTATCGCATGGACTATGACGACATGCTGGAGACCCACAAGAAGAACAACGCCGACCTCACGATCGCCGTCATGCCGGTGCCCTGGGAGGAGGCCTCCCGCTTTGGCATCCTGACCGCCGAGGAGGACGGCCGCATCACCAAGTTCTCCGAGAAGCCCAAGAAGCCCGATTCAAACCTCGCCTCCATGGGCATCTACATCTTCAACGCCGACCTTCTCGTCGAGACGCTGAAGGAGGACGCCAACGACCAGAACTCCGACCACGACTTTGGCGGCAACATCATCCCCAAGCTCCTGGCCGACGACAAGCGCCTCTTCACCTACGAGTTCAACGGCTTCTGGCGTGACGTTGGCACCATCTCGAGCTACCACGAGACGAGCATGGACCTTCTTGGCCCCAACCCCGCCTTTGACATCTTTAGCACCGAGTTCCCGATCATGAGCAACGCGTCCACACGCCCGCCTGCGTTTGTGGGCAAGGACGCCACGATCGACGACTGCCTCATCGCCAACGGCTGCCAGGTCTATGGCACCGCCAAGCACTCCATCCTCTCGACCGACGCCTATGTCGGCGAGCGTGCCACGGTCATCGACTCCGTGCTGCTGCCCGGCGCCAAGGTCAAGGATGGCGCCCACGTCGTGCGCGCCATTCTCGGCGAGAACTCCGTCGTGGAGGAGAACGTGAGCGTCGGCAGCGTCGATCAGACCAAGGACACCGCCGTCATCGGCAACGACGTTGTCGTTGGGAAGGGGGAGAACTAACCATGGAGAAGGTCATCGGCCTTATCACTTGCAACTACTCCGCTAAGGAGACAAGCCCGCTCACCGAGAGCCGCCCGGTGGCGTCGCTGCCCTACTTCAGCCGCTACCGCATGGTTGACTTTGCCCTGTCCAACCTCGTGAACTGCGGCATCCGCACCGTGGGCATGGTCATGCCGTACAACTACCGCTCGATCATCGACCACGTTGGCTCCGGCAAGGACTGGGACCTTGACCGCAAGAATGGCGGCCTGTTCATCCTGCCCGGCTCCGCCTTCGGAACCTCACGCACCGGCGCCCGCTTCCTGCTGCGCGACCTTATCCACAACAAGGCCTTCTTCACCCGCAGCAACGCCGACGCCGTGATCTTCTCGACTGCCAACTTTGTGTACAACGTCGACCTCGACGAGGTCTATGACGCCCACAAGGCCTCCGGCGCGGACGTGACCGTCCTCACCAAGACGGCCTCCGAGAAGGACTCCGACGTCACCGCCCTCGACGTCATCGACGGCCGCGTGCAGAGCGTGCACCACGGCTGCACCTTCGGCGAGACGATGTTCCTCGACTGCTTTGTCATCAACCGCCAGCTGCTGCTCGACATGTTTGACTGGTATGCGGCGACGGACTACCTCGACCTCTTTGAGGCAATGGCCGGAGACTTTGGCCGCGTGAACGTCCAGACCTTCGAGTTTGGCGGCTACGTTGCCCCGATCTTCAACAAGCGCACCTACTTCCGCGCCAACATGGATCTGCTCGACCCGCGCATCACCGCCGAGCTCTTCCCGGATGACCGCACCATCAAGACCAAGACGCACGACACGCCGCCCGCCAAGTTTGAGGTTGGCTCTCGCGTGCTCAACTCCGCCGTTGCCTCCGGCGACCGCATCTACGGCAGCGTGAGCGACTCCATCCTGGGCCGCAACGTCATCGTCGAGGCCGGCGCCACGGTCCGCAACTCCATCGTGATGCAGGGCGTTGTCGTCAAGAGCGGCGCCCGCGTGGAGAATGCGATCGTTGACCGCGCCAACGTTGTTCCTGCCGGCACGGAGCTCAGGGGCACCCCTGAGGACGTGCTGATCAAGGAAAAGGCTCACGAGTAGGCGAGGGGAGAGCAACAATGGCCACTAACGCCAAGCGCAGGAAGCTCAAGGTGCTCTTTGCGTCCTCCGAGGCAGTCCCGTTTGCCAAGACGGGTGGCCTGGGCGACGTGGCGGGCTCGCTGCCCCGCGCGCTCAAGCACGCCGGCGCTCGCGCCGCCGTGATCATGCCCAAGTACGCCAGCATCCCGCAGGAGTACAAGGACCAGATGAAGCACGTGGCAGATTTCTACGTGCCCCTCTCCTGGCGCAACGAGTACTGCGGCATCGAGAAGCTCACGCTGCAGGACCTCGACTTCTACTTCGTGGACAACGAGGCCTACTTCAAGCGTGACGGCCTCTACGGCTACTTCGACGACGGCGAGCGCTTTGCCTTCTTCTCCAAGGCCATATGCGAGGCCATTGCCAAGGTCCCCGAGCTTGAGTGCGACGTCCTTCACTGCAACGACTGGCAGACCGCGCTCTGCTGCGTCTTCCTGCGCGAGTTCTACCAGCAGGTTCCGCAGTGCGCCAACGTCAAGACGATCTTCACCGTCCACAACGTGAAGTTCCAGGGCCAGTACAGCGACAAGATGCTCGAGGAGGTGCTGGGCCTCGCCCACATCCCCGCCGCGCGCGACCAGCTCTACTGCGACCGCGACTCGATCAACTTCATGAAGGGCGCCCTCTGCTATGCCGACGTGCTCACCACCGTGAGCCCGAGCTACGCCTACGAGCTGCAGATGCCCTTCTACGGCGAGGGTCTCGACGACATCTTCCGCCGTCGCTCGAGCGTGCTCCACGGCATCCTCAACGGCATTGACCAGACCATCTGGAACCCCGCCACGGACACCATGATCCCGGCCAACTACACCCCCGAGGACCTGGCCAACAAGGCCGAGTGCAAGCGCGCCCTCCAGGAGGAGCTGGGCCTGCGCCAAGACCCCGAGCGCCCGCTTGTGGTCTCCATCGGCCGCCTCACGGACCAGAAGGGCCTTGGCCTTGTGCGCTACGCCATGGATCACCTGATGGAGCGCGGCGTCCAGGTTGCCATTCTCGGCACGGGCGATCGCGACCACGAGGACGCCTTCCGCTACTTTGACGCCAAGTACGGCGACATGATGTGCGCGCGCATTGCCTTTGACAACGCGCTCTCCCACCGCATGTACGCCGGTGCCGACCTGCTGCTCATGCCGTCCGAGTTTGAGCCGTGCGGCCTCTCCCAGATGATCGCCATGCGCTACGGCACGCTTCCCGTGGTCCGCGAGACCGGCGGCCTGCGCGACTCCGTCACCCCGTTCAACAAGTTCACGGGCGAGGGCACGGGCTTCTCGTTTGCCAACATGAACGCCGACGAGATGGCCGACACGCTCCTGGGCGCCTGTGAGATCTTCTGGACCGATCCCGACGCTTGGCATAAGCTTATGCTGCAGGCCATGGAAGCCGATTTCAGCTGGCGTCGCGCAGCTAACGACTACATGGACATCTACCACGATCTTCACCCGGAGATCATTCGGTACAACAAGCGGAGAGATAGGTAACATTTGAGGGCTCGTCACGTAACCTCCGAGTCGGAGTACAGAAACCCCTTCGGTGCCGTCCAGTTGGGCGGCACCGTTTCGCTGAGCATAGACGTGTGGGATGACGAGGTTGTCTTCTGCACGCTGCGCGTCTGGACCGACGCGCGCGGCGAGGAGCTCATAGACATGCACGGCACGCGGGTCGACGGAGGCCTGCGCTTCACGGCAAGCTATAAGCCCGCGGAGACGGGCGTGGTCTGGTACAGCTTCGACATCGAGGCGAGCGACGGCTCGGTGTGGCGCTACGGCGCGCGCGAGGGCTGGACCACGGGTGAGGGCGCGTTTGCCTACGGAGATCCGCCGTCGTTCCAGATAACCGTGTACCAGCCGCGCGCAAACCAGCCGCGGTGGTATCGCGAGGGCATTGTCTACCAGATATTCCCCGACCGCTTTGCGCGGGGAAATGACTGGGAGGAGCGCACCTCCAAGGCCCTGACGTTCCGTCGCAACGGCGGACCGGGGCGCCAGGTTGTTGAGGACTGGGACACGCCGCCCACCTACGCTCGCACGCCCGAGGGGGGCATCGACCACTGGGACTTCTACGGTGGCACGCTCGAGGGCATTCGCGAGAAGCTCGTATACCTCGAGGATCTGGGCGTGACGACCATCTATCTCAACCCCATCTTTGAGGCCGCGAGCAACCACCGCTACGACACGGCCGACTACCTGCGGATAGATCCCATGCTCGGCGACGAGGAGAGCTTTAGGGCCCTCTGCGTTGACGCCGAGGAGCATGGCATCTCAATCATCCTGGACGGCGTGTTCAACCACGTGGGCGCGGACTCGCGCTACTTCAACCGCTTTGGCACCTACTCCGAGCCGGGCGCGTGGCAGGGCGAGCACTCCAAGTACCGCGACTGGTTTACCTTCAACGAGGACGGAACCTACGCGGGCTGGTGGGGAGACCAGAACCTCCCGGCCGTCCGCTCGGAGTGCGACGAGTTCCACAAGCTCGTGTGTGGCCGCAACGGCGTGATTCGCCACTGGCTGCGCCAGGGCGCGCACGGCTGGCGACTCGACGTTGCCGATGAGCTCACGGATGACTTCATCGCCCAGATCAAGCTCGCCCTTCTCGCCGAGAAAAACGACGGCGTGCTCATAGGCGAGGTCTGGGAGGACGCCTCTCACAAGCTCGCGTATGGCAAGCTCCGCCAGTACTTCCAGGGCAAGGAGCTTGACGCCACGATGAACTACCCCGTGCGCACCGGGCTTCTCGCCTACATCCGCGGGGACATTGGCGCGAGCGAGCTTGCCGCGCGCCTTGAGCAGCTGCGAGAGAACTACCCGCGTGACAACTTTTACTCGGCCCTCAACCTCCTGGGCAGCCACGACCGCGAGCGCCTGTTCACGGTGCTCGGCGGCGCGCCGGACCCGGACACGCTCTCCGAGGAGGAGCGCGCGAGCTTTAGGCTTGACGACGGCCAGGTGGGTCTTGCGAAGGCGCGCCTGTGGGTCATGGCGCTCCTGCAGATGACCCTTCCCGGCGTCCCGTGCATCTACTACGGCGACGAGCGCGGCGTCGAGGGCTTCCGCGACCCGTACAACCGCGCGAGCTTCCCCTGGGACGGCGGCAAGGCTGACTGTGCCACCATCTATCGCAACGCCATCGCGATGCGAAAGACGCTGCCCGAGCTCTTTGTGGACGGCGAGTTTGAGCCCTTCTCGTCCGGCGAGGACGTCTTTGGCTTCTGGCGTCGTGGCGAGGACGAGAGCGTCTGCGTGATCGTGAACGCGAGCCTGGACAAGGCTCATACGGTCAAGGTGCCCGTTGGCCCGATGCTTGTCTCCGACGTGGTGTCCGGCAAGGTCCCGCGCGTGAGCCACGGCCAGGCGGAGGTCTTCCTCTGGCCGCTCGGCACCTCCGTCCTGCACTTCCATAAGGAGCAGCGCCTCCAGCGGTCGCTTGAGCGCGGCATGGGCGTGCTCTGCCACATTACGTCGCTTCCCAACCGTGGGCGCATGGGTACGCTTGGCGCCCCGGCTCGCCGCTTCATCGACTGGCTTGCCGCCGGCGGCCAGAAGTACTGGCAGGTGCTCCCCGTAAACCCGCCCGACCGCTTTGGCTCGCCCTATGCGGGGCTCTCTGCCTTTGCCGGCAACGTCGGTCTGCTCGAGCTGCCCGCCCCCGCCGCGCTGGCATCCCTGGAAAAGATCGGCAACGATCCCGACTACCTCGCCTTCTGCGCCGAGAACGACTACTGGCTCACGCCCTACGCAACCTTCCGTGCCTGCAAGGAGCTCCTTGGCGAGAAGCCCTGGCAGGAGTGGCCCAAGCCCTACCGCACCTACTCCCCGCGCCTGGTTGACGATCCCAAGCTGCGTCATGCGATCGAGGGCCACCGTCGCCTGCAGTTTAAGTTCCAGTGCGAGTGGGATGCTCTTCTCGACTATGCGCACGAGCGCGGCATCAAGATCATTGGCGACATGCCCATGTACGTCTCGGCCGACTCCGCGGACGTGTGGAGCGAGCCGGACATCTTTGATCTGGACGAACAGGGATACCCGCGTCGTCAGGCGGGCGCTCCGGGCGACGCGTTTGCGCCTGAGGGCCAGAACTGGGGCAACCCCACGTACCGCTGGGACATCCTCCGCGAGCAGAACTTTGGCTGGTGGCTGCGCCGCTTTAGCCGCGCGCTCAAGCTCTACGACGTGGTGCGCCTTGACCACTTCATCGGCTTCTCCTCGTACTTTGGGATTCCCGCCGGCGAGAGCGCGGCGTCCGGGACGTATGCGTTTGGTCCCGGCGCGGAGCTCTTCCGCGCGGCGCGCCGCCAGTTTGGCCCGCTGCCGTTTATCGCCGAGGACCTGGGCGCCATCACGCCCGCCGTGCGAGCGCTCGTCACCGAGACGGGCATTCCGGGAATGGACGTGGCGCAGTTTGCTGACAACGACGTGCGCGAGAGCTATGAGCCGCGTCCGGAGACCGTGGTCTACACCGGCACGCACGACAACCAGACGCTCGTGGGCTTCTGCGAGGACCGCTACGGGCTGGAGCGCGAGGAGGCCGTCGAGGTAGCGGATGGAATCGCGCGTCGCGTGCTGGCCTCCGACGCCGACGTGGCAATCATGCCGCTCCAGGACGTGCTTGAGCTGGGCGACGAGGCGCGACTGAACGTGCCCGGCGTGGCTGGCGGCTGGCGCTGGTATGCGCCGGACGACCTCGTTGCCGCCGCGGCGGAGCGCCTGGCAGACCTTGCCGAGAAGAGCGGGCGCATCCTGGGATAGCTTACCGGGGCGGGGTGGGCGAGACGTTCTTCTCGCCGGCCTTGCTTGCGCGTGCCCGCGGCGCGTTCCCAAAAGTGGCGCTGTGGCACGCGCCGAGAAACGCTATCTGGGGTTTTGCAAAAAAGCGTTCCCAAAATCGGGGCTGTGGCACGGCGACTGTGCCACAGCCCCACTTTTGGGAACGCCCTCCTACCCGGCCGTGCCACAGCGCCAAATCCGGGAACGCGCCGAGAAGCCCGTGGCCGAGAAGCGCCGCGCGTCAGTCCAGGCCGTACGCCTCTACGGGAACAGCCTCCCATTCTTCGTTGTTAGGAGCATCCTCGTTTTTCTCCGCGCGCCGCCGCGCGCGCTCGAGCCCGTTCCAGTTGACGCCGTCGATGAGCTCGAGCTCAACGTAGAGCCCCTGCCGCAGCTCCCTGAGCTGTCTCGCCTTGGCGAGCGTCGCTCTTCTTGCGGGCGTGCCAAGGTCGCGCCTGATCTGGGCAACAAGACCATCCATGTAGGCAAGGTCTCTGTACTGCGCCTTGGTGACGAGGTACTCCACAACGCCGATGGCCGTGAGCTCGTTGTGGCGTGCCGCATCGCGCTGGTGCGCCTCCTCGGTGGCGTGGTCCTTTCCGTCGTACTCCACGGCTGCGCCAAGAAGCGCCCGGCCGTTTCGCGTTGTTCCGGCCGGCGCCCTGAGCAGGATGTCGGGCTTGCGGATGCCCTTCTTCATCATGTTGTGGATGCGACGGACCTCTAGGGGCGCGTTCATGGAGAGCACGTCGAGGCCGTATCCGCCGCGAGCGGGGTTGAGGCCAAGGCGTAGGGAGAGCTTTGTCTCGCGCGGGGAGCCGGAGCCCACGCATGCGTACCGCAGGGCCCGCCGCACCTTGGCAACCCCGGGAAACGAGCCCAGCGCGTCAAGGTGGCTGGCCATGAGCTCGCGCGTGGTGACGGGCCTTCTCCGCTGAAACATCCCGTCCTCGATGGCGGGCACGATGGCATAGGCGCCCAGAAGCTCGGAGAGCAAAACGATGAGCTCGAGCTCGCTCAGCAGGGGCGCCAGCTGCACCACAAGGTGTTCCGGAGAGACGCACCTCACCCCCGGAGCCAGCTCAAGAAAGGAGCTGGCCGGAATCGGCTGAGCGCAGACGTGCGTCTTCACGAGGCGCGACCTTCTCCTGCCAGCGCCGTGGGGGACAAGCGTCTCCAGCGGCTGGGAAAGCCCGGCAAGAAGGGGCGATCTGGCAAGAAGCGCGGTGACCTCGCCGTCGGAGGGCGCGTCCGCAGGTACGTTGCCCATGATGCGGGGGCGGGCCGGACGGTCCTTCTCGAGAATCCAGCGGGTCTCCTGTCGGCGGATGGCCTCCAGTGCGGTGAAGTGTGAAAGCATAATGTCCATAACGCTATGTTAAAACAACTGTTCATAAACGAAAACTAGAATTAAAAAAACTAACCAAGATTTTGTTAGGTGGCGTGGCGCCCCGGCAGGTTTTACGCATGGGCGAGAAGCGCCTTTGTCGCCGTGCCCTTGGGGTGTTCCTAAAAGTGGCGCTGTGGCACGCGCCGAGAAACGCTATCTGGGGTTTTGCAAAAAAGCGTTCCCAAAATCGAGGCTGTGGCACGACGGCCGTGCCACAGCCTCACTTTTGGGAACACCCCCGGTCCGGCCGTGCCACAGCCTCGATTTTGGGAACGCCTGACGCCTCGGCGTGCCACAGCCTCACTTTTGGGAACGCCCCCGGTCCGGCCGTGCCACAGCGCCAAATCCGGGGACGCCCCGCGGTCCCGCGGCCCGCCGCTCCGTGTCGTGCCACAGCCTCACTTTTGGGGACATCCAGTGAGCAGCGCCTTTCTTCTCGCCCACCCGCTACAATGGGGCGAGAAGAACCACCCGTCGCAGCCGACGCCCGCAAGGACGCCGGCTCTCAGTCATGCAAAGGCACCCCATGCTCATCGACCGCGTTTCTCGCCAGCTTCTCTCTGCCCCGGAACTTGCCCCGCCTGTTCGCGAGCTCGCAGCCGGAAACGACGCCAGCCTCTCCGTGGCCCAGTCCGCGCGACCGCTCGTGCTTGCCTCGCTCTGGGCGGCCAACCCGCGCCCCTGCCTGCTCGTCGTCTCCGGCGAGGAGGCGGCCGACCGCACGGCCCGCGCCCTCGCGGCGTGGCTCGGCCAGGACGCTGTGGGGCGCTATCCTGAGCGCAAGGATCGCCCTTGGGCAGACACCGCCCCGGACGACGCCGTCATCGGCACCCGCTGCCGCTCCGTCGCGCGCCTTGCCGCGGCCGAGAAGTGCGTGATCGTGGCGTCCGCCCACGCGCTGCTGCGCCGCGTACCGCCCGTGGGGAGCGGCTACTTTGCGTCGTCCACCTTTGCCGTGGGCGAGGAGGTCCCCTTCGAGGACGTGCCGGCGCTCCTGGTTGGCATGGGCTACAACGACGCCGGCGAGGTGGACGCCCCCGGCACCTTTCACGTGCACGGCGACACCGTCGACGTCTTTCCCGCGCAGGCCACAAGCCCCGTGCGCATCGAGTTCTTTGGCGACGAGATCGACCGCGTGCGCCGCATGGTGCCCTCCACGGGCCAGACCATCGGCGAGCTGCGCGAGGTTACCGTCTCGCCCTGCCGCGAGCTTGCCCTCACGGACGAGACCGTGACCCGGGCCGAGCGTGCCCTCTACAAGGCCGCCCAGGAAAGCACCAAGACTGCGGCCGACCTGGAGCTCATCCGCCAGCGCGCCGCCGCACCCTCCCTCGAGCGCTACCTCCCGCAGCTCTACGGGCGCACCGCCTCCCCGCTCGAGCACATCAGCCAGGAGACGCTCGTGGTTCTCGCCGAGCCGCGCGCCCTCTTTGACGACTGCATGCGGGCCGCCGACGACATCACCGCCGCCGCAAACGCCGCGCACGTTGAAACCGAGGGGCTCTATACCTCGCCGCGCGAGCTGGACTTTGGTGCCCAGCAGCGCCTGACGTTCTCCTCCATGCTGCGCGCGGGCACCGGTGCGTCTACGGCGGAGCTTGCCGTGCGGCAGCCCGGAATCGCGGGCTCGGACGCCAAGCTCATGGGCCGCGTCCGCCAGCTCGTGCGCGACCATTCCGTCATCCTCTTCACCGTTCCCGACCGTGGGGCGCGCGAGTCCCTTGAGCTGCGCTTTACCGACGAGAACATCCCCTTCGAGGAGTCTTTGGGCACATCCGCCGAGAACAACGACCCGCAGGTGCCGTCCCTTGCGCGCGGTCGCGTGACCTTTACGGACGCACCCGTCCCCGCGGGCATTGAGATTCCTGCCGCGAGCCTGGCGGTGCTCTCCGTCTCAGACCTCACGTCCCGCACGGCCAAGGCGCGCCGCCGCGCCCGCCGCGTGGACCCCACGAGCGTGACCTTCCCGTTCAAGCCCGGCGACTACGTGGTTCACGCCACGCACGGCATCGCGCTTTTCTCGGCCATTGTGCGCCAGGAGGTGGCGGGCCGCGAGCGCGACTACTTTCTGCTGGAGTACGCCGGCGAGGACAAGCTCTTTGTGCCGCTCGAGCAGGTGGACCGCATCACGCGCTACGTGGGTCCGGACGGATCAAGCCCGCGCCTCACGCGCCTCAACACTGCAGACTGGAGCCGCGCCACCGGCAAGGCGCGCCGCTCCGCGAAGAAGCTTGCCTTTGACCTGGTGGACCTCTACACGCGCCGCAGCTCCGTGCCCGGCTACGCGTTCTCGCAGGACACGCCCGTCCAGGAGGAGATGGAGGCGAGCTTTCGCTACGACCTCACGCCCGACCAGCGCACCGCCATCGCCGACATCAAGTGCGACATGGAGGCGAGAAAACCCATGGACCGTCTGCTCTGCGGCGACGTGGGCTTTGGCAAGACGGAGGTTGCCCTGCGCGCGGCCTTCAAGTGCTGCCAGGATGCCAAGCAGGTCATGGTGCTCTGCCCCACCACCATCCTGGCGCAGCAGCACTTTGAGACGTTCTTCTCGCGCTTTGCCCCCTTTGATCTCAAGGTGGCCGTGCTCTCCCGTTTTGTGACGCCGGCCCAGCAGCGCCGGGCGCTCGAGGGCTTTGCGGACGGCTCGGTGGACGTGCTCATTGGCACGCACCGCCTGCTCTCGGCCGATGTTAACCCCTACGACCTGGGCCTTGTGATCATCGACGAGGAGCAGCGCTTTGGCGTGCAGCACAAGGAGCAGCTCAAGAACATGCGCGAGCAGGTGGACGTGCTCGCGCTCTCGGCCACGCCCATCCCGCGCACCATGCAGATGGCCATGAGCGGGGTGCGAGACATGAGCCTCATCATGACGCCGCCTCCCGGCCGTCTGCCCGTCAAGGTTACGGTGGGCGAGTGGGACCCGGACATCGTGAGCGCCGCCATCCGCGAGGAGCTGGCACGGCGCGGCCAGGTCTACTACGTGAGCAACCGCGTCCACACCATCGACGACGCCGTGAGCCGCGTGATGGAGGCGGCGCCCGAGGCCCGCGTGGGCGTGGCGCACGGCAAGATGAGCGCGCGCGAGGTGGAGGACGTGATGCTGCGCTTCCAGGAGCACGAGATCGACGTCCTGGTTGCCACCACGATTATCGAGAGCGGCATCGACAACCCGCACACCAACACGCTCATCATCGAGGACTCGCAGCGACTGGGCCTGGCGCAGCTCTACCAGCTCAAGGGGCGCGTGGGGCGCGGGCGCACCCAGGCCTACGCGTACTTCATGTTCCCAGCCGAGCTGCCGCTTACGCCCGAGGCAACCGACCGCCTCACGGCCATCAACGAGTACCAAGACCTGGGCAGCGGCATGAAGATCGCGATGCGCGACCTCGAGATTCGCGGCGCGGGATCGCTCATGGGCGCCGAGCAGCACGGCAACCTCTCCAGCGTGGGCTTTGACCTCTTCACGCAGATGCTCGGCGAGGCCGTGGCCGAGGCCCGCGGCGAGACGCGCGACGTGGAGCAGGCCGAGGTCACCATCAACCTGCCGGCGGACTTCTTCCTGGCCGAGGAATACCTGCCCGACGTGGACAAGCGCGTGCTTGTGTACCGACAGCTTGCCGCAGCGGTAGACCTGGCCGAGGTGGACGCCGTGCAACAGGATTGCGAGAAGAGCTACGGCGCGCTGCCGCTTGCCGGGCGCAACCTCTTCGACCGCGCCCGCGTGCGCATCCGCGCTCAGCGACTGGGCTGCACAAGCGTGGCGCTCTCCAACGGCCGCCTGCTCTACCTGGGCGTTGAGGTGCCGCGCGCCGTGGCGCTCAAGCTCAAGGGCCGCGGCGGCGTGGTGTATCCCAAGTCGCGCAAGGTGGCCTACCCGTTCCACCGCAAGGAAGAGGAGGTCATGCCGGCTGCGCTCGGCGTCCTCGAGGAGCTTGGCGGCGACGACGAGGTGGACGGCGAGGAGTAGCGGCGGCGCGTCCTTCTCGCCCCGTCCGACGCCCGCAGACAGCAAGCCCCGACTTTTGCACGAGCTCCCCGCCCCTCAATATGGTTCAAAACAACATGTAAGCAGGTAGACGGCTTGCGTCCGAGCAAGGGGACGGCGAGAAACCCGGCCCGCTCGTGCAAAAGTCCGTAGCTGTTCCTCGCGGGCGCCCCCCGCGGCGCGGACGACGCCCGCGACTGCGGCGAGGTCATCGGTCGCGAGTTCAACGCATTCAAGCTCAACGTCAACTTCGCGCCCGTCTTTGACACCAACAGCAGCCCCAATAACCCCGTCATCGGCCTGCGCTCCATCAGCGGCAACCCCGACCTCGTGGCCGAGCTGGGCGTCCCGATGATGAAGGGCATGCAGGAGCACAACGTGACCACCGCCGCCAAGCACTTCCCCGGCCACCCTCTTGCACGTCATCATGACCAACATCCTGCGCGGCGAGACGGGCTTCATGGGCGTCTCGGTCACCGACGCCCTCAGCATGGATGCTATCAGCAAGAGCTTCGGCGAGATCGACGCCGTCAAGCGTGTCTTCAAGGCGGGCGTCGACATCGCGCTCATGCCCACGACGCTGCGCTCCGCCGCCGATGAGCAGAAGCTCGTCGAGCTCATTGACGCCCTCGAGGCGGACACCGAGATCACCGACGCAGACTACGTTGTCGTGATCTCCGAGGCCGGCAGCACCATCAACCTCAACCCGGACTGCGTCTCTGGTGGCAGCACATACGTTTCCACGCGCGTGGTTCGTGCCGCCAACGAAGCCGGCGTGCCCGCGGCCGCCTACGACGCTGCCAAGGCGCTTCTCGCCTGTGTGACTTTTGCGGCCGCAAATCTCGGGCGAGCTTCTGGGTTTTCCCAGTTGAGCGAAAATCTCGACCGACTTTTGTGGGGCGTTAGTTTCGCCCGCCCGCCGCCGGCGGCGCCTATGACTCGGAGAAGACCTCCAACGCAACGTCGACGAAGGCGTACATGCCCGTCATGTTGGGGTGCGTCCTGTCTGCGCCCAGGTACTCGGGGTGCTCGCGCGCGACCGACCACCAGTCAACGAGGTGAACGTTGGGGTACTCTTCGGCGATGCGGGCGTAGACCGCGTTGGAGTCGTCGACAAAGGTGGACGGGCTGTAGATGTTGTAGAGCAGGATGCGCCGCTCCGGGCCAAGGGCGTCGATGACCTGGTAGACGAGATTCTCATCCCACACTCCGGCATTGGTTCCAAAGTCGAGGATGACGTTTTGCCGGATGGTGCCCTCGGCGAGGCCCTTGTTGACGACCTCGACGGCATCGTCCCACTGTCGGATCGGCTTTGCCAGGAAGTTGATCCCCCCAAACTGCGTGGAGAAACCGGACGACGTGCCCGAGATGAGCGAGTCCCCGATGGCGGTAACGGTGGAGCCGCTGGGAATGCCCGTCATCTGCGCGGCGTCGTAATTGGGGATCTTTGAGGTGTCCCCGTGGGGCTCCTCCCGCTCCTCGTTTTGGGGCGCGGGTCGGTCCATGACAACGAGTTGCGTGCTGAGGCCGTTTCTCGTGCCATCTTCTCCCGCGAGCGGCCCCTCCTCCGCCTGGAGAGACTCAACCTGGAGCTGAAGCTGCGTCTTGCTGGGCGCCTGCACGAGGGAGACGACGGCTGCCGCAACGAGTGCCACGCCCGTCACCAGCTGGAGCCTGCCCACCCATCCGGTCCGAATGCGCTCGCCAAGCCTCGCGAACGACCCCTTGATGCCGTCCCGCCTGATCGGCTCCTCAACGTAGCGATAGCTCAGCTCGGCGATGCCGAGCGAGACGATGACGGCGGCGATGTCCACGCCAAGGCTCTCCAAGGTGCCCACGGCGGTGGGCACGAGGATGCGGGCAAACACGATCAGCGGCCAGTGCCAGAGGTAGATGCCGTAGGAGCGGGTTCCCATCCAGCGCATCGGCGCGAGCTCCATCGTGCGCGTGAACCGCGCCGTGGGCCTCACAACAACGCTTGCAACCAGGAAAAGGCTGCACAGGCTGCCCAGGAGCAGGCCAAACGGGTACGTGAAGCTGGAGGTGTCGGGGACGAGGCACACGAGTGCGGCAAAGCCGACGAGGCCGATGGGCGCCAGCACCCAGGTCCATCTCTGCGAGCCGAGCCACTGGCGCGAGAGCGGCCCGCTCTCCTTGCCCCACATGAGGGCGAGAAGGATGCCAAGGGCGAGGCCAAAGCAGTGCGTGTCCGTCCCGTAGTACACGCGCGTGTAGTTCTCGGGGCTTGCGAGGGTTCCCATCAGCGCCAGCGACCCGAGCGCGATGGCCCCAACCACGCCCATCATCAGGCCGTGCCGGTGCCTGCCCCTGATCTTCAGAAGCAGCAGCAGGATCGGAGGCCAGATGAGGTAGAACTGCTCCTCCACGGCAACGGACCATAGGTTCTTGAGAAGCATGGGGGTTGCCTGGTCAAAGTAGTTTGACCCATGGAAGATCTCGACCCAGTTGGTCAGGTAGGTGAGCGCTCCCACGACCTGTCTCGGCCAGCCAACGAGGAGCTCGGGGTAGATGACGGCGGCAAGGGGAACGCAGACTAGGATCAGCAGCACCAGCGCCGGCATGAGGCGCCTCACGCGGCGGAGCCAGAACTCCTTGAGCGAGAACGGCGAGTCGGGGTTCTTGGTCTTTTGGAGAATGCGATAGGTGATCAGGAAGCCCGAGATGACAAAGAAGAAGTCGACGCCAACGTAGCCTCCCACAAAGAGGTTGGGCGCAACGTGGTAGAGCAGCACGGCAAAGACCGCGATGGCGCGAAGGCCGTCCAGGCCAAACAGGTAGGACGAGCCCAGCTTTCGCGCGTCCTCCCGGGGGCGCGGGACGCCGTCCGCGAGGTGGCTGGCCTCCTCAGAGGCCGTCGCGTCTTTGGAAATGCCGTTGTCTGCGTCGCTGGTGTGATTGAAGTCTGGAAGTGGCCGCATTTCTCTGCTCATACAAATCCGAGGGCAATTGCTGAAGGTTCTCCGATGCTCATACTGTAGCCCCTTCGGCGCGCGATGTCTTGGGAGGTTGGTGTGGTTCGGCTGTGTATGGGGCATTCTCGGCATACGGCGGGAGGGCGCAGTAGAATCAGGCGAGAAGAACCTCGCGTCAAAGGAGCCGCCATGTCCCAGATTGCAGACCGCGTGGACGCCGAGACCGCCGCCCGCCCGGGCGCGCCCGCCACGCACCCTGAGTTTGACCGCCTCGTGCGCACGATGTGGCGCCTGCGCCAGCCGGACGGCTGCCCGTGGGACCGCGAACAGACGCACCGCTCCATCACCAAGAACATGGTCGAGGAGGCCTACGAGGCCGTGGAGGCCATCGAGGCCAACAATCGCGCCCACCTCATCGAGGAGCTTGGCGACGTCCTTGAGCAGGTTGTCCTTCACGCGCAGATTGCCGCGGACGACGGCGCCTTTTCAATCGACGACGTAATCTGCGGCCTCAACGAGAAGCTCGTGCGCCGTCACCCCCACGTTTTTGGCGAGCACGCGGCGGCCGGCGACGGCGGCGAGGTCCAGGACATCTGGGACGAGGTCAAGGCCGCGGAGCGCGCCGCGTCAGGAGAGAAGGACGAGCGCCCCCAGGGGCTTCTCGACTCCGTACCGCGCAGCCTCCCGGCCCTCATGCAGTGCCAGAAGATCTCAAAGCGCGCCGCGAAGGTGGGCTTTGAGTGGCCCGATGAGGCCGGCGTGTGGGAGAAGGTCGCCGAGGAGCGCGCGGAGATGGAGCGCGAGGCGCCCGGCAGCCCCGAGCGCGCCGCGGAGTTTGGCGACCTGCTCTTCTCGCTTGTGAACGTGGCGCGCTGGGAGGGGATAGACGCCGAGGAGGCGCTTGCGGCCTCCAACCGAAAGTTCAGGGAGCGCTGGGCCCGCATGGAGGCGCTCGCCGACGAGCAGGGCGTGGAGCTCGAGTCCCTTGACACCGCGGCCATGAACGACCTTTGGAACCGTGCGAAGGCGGAGGAGAAGTTCTGAAGCGGCGCCGGTTCGTCCTCTCGTCTGATATAACTGAGGGAGCGCGGCGACTCCGCGCTGCCAGCCAAACGACCTAGAAACGAACCCGGCATGACCAACACCACCACAAGCAGCAAGTCAGTTCGCGGTCGCGTGCCGCGTGGGTCGCGCCTGTCTGCGCACGCCGCGGGAGCTCGCGTTTCCCGTGGTCGCGGGGGCCGGGGCTCTGCCGGTGCCTCCGGCAAGGGTAAGGGCCGGGTTTCAAAGGCCCCCCAGGGCGTCCAGGGCAAGCTCTCCGCGCTCAATGTCTCCGGCTTTGTTACTCGCTTCCGCGTGCCGCTCATCGTGATTGCCGCGATTGTTGCCCTTGTCGCCTTTTTGTACCCGCCGGCGCGCGGCCTCTACGTGGCCTGGCGCGAGAACGGCGCGCTCCAGACGACGCTCGACACCGAGAGCGAGACGACGGAGCAGTACCAGGGAGAAATCGACTCCCTGCTCACCGAGCAGGGCATCAGGGACGAGGCCCGCAGAAAGGGCTACGTGGGCGAGGGCGAGAAGAGCATCGTCATCGACGGCGACCCCGTAGACGACGATGAGTCCACCCAGGACGCAGAGCCCGAGCTTCCGTGGTACCTGAGCGTGGGGGACTTCATCTTCCAGTATCACGAGGAGTAGACATGCGCCTTGCCTGCATCGACATCGGAACCGTGACCGCGCGCCTTGCCGTGGCAGACGTGGAGGGCGGCCGCGTGGTTCGCCTTGCCAAGCACTCCGAGATCTGCAACCTCGGCGAGGGGGTCGACGCCACGGGCAGGCTCAAGCAGGAGGCCATGGAGCGCGTGTTTGCGTGTGCGCAGGCCTACGTTGCGTCCGCGCGCGATGCGGGTGCCGTCGCCGCATGCTGCACCCTCACGAGCGCGGCCCGCGACGCGGAGAACTCCCGCGAGCTTGGCGCGGCGCTCGACTCCATTGGCCTTGACCCGCTTATCATCCCCGGGGAGGTTGAGGGCTCGCTGACGTTTCTTGGCGTGGCCCAGGACTTTCCCGGCCGCCGCATCCTCGTGGCCGACAACGGCGGTGGCTCCACGGAGCTCGCCTGCGGAACGCTGCGCGAGGACGGTATGCTTGAGCTGGGATTTGTTCGCTCCATTGACATTGGCTGCCGCCGCGTCACCGAGAAGTACCTCTCGCGCGAGCCGCTTCCCACGGCAGACGATCGCAGCGCGGCTCACGCCTTTGCGGCTGCGGGGTTTGCTCCGGCCGTTGCCGAGGGCGCCCTTTGGGCCGCGGGTTCTGACCATGCCGAGAAGAACGCCCCGGAGGTGCTCGTCGTGTGCGGCGGCACGGTGACGAGCCTCGTTGCCATTGACCGCAAGCTCGAGCCGTACGACTCGTCTCAGGTTCACCTGGCAACGCTCTCTCGCGAGCGCGTGTGCGAGCTCGAGGAGCTTCTCGCCGGACTCACGGTGGAGGAGCGCGCCGAGCTTCCGGGCCTTCAGGCCAAGCGCGCGCCCGTCATGCTGGGCGGGGCGGTGGCCGTCTCCGAGCTCATGGTTCAGACCGGCTTTGAGAGCCTTACGGCGAGCGAGTCCGACCTGCTCTTTGGGCTTTCCCTTGCGGCGGCGTCAACGCTTTCCGGGACGGATTCCCCCGTGGTCTGGAAGCCCACGATGCGCCCGCTGCGCTAGGATGTTCTTGTCGCCTACGGGGGCGTGGCGGAATTGGCATACGCAGGAGACTTAAAATCTTCGGCCGAAAGGATTGTGGGTTCGAGTCCCACCGCCCCTACCAGTGACGCCTCGAGAGGGAACCTCTGGTATACTCTCCTTCTGCGTCCCCATCGTCTAGTGGCCTAGGACACGGCCCTTTCAAGGCTGTAACACGGGTTCGACTCCCGTTGGGGGCACCACGACCTTCCGGCCCGGCTCGTCTCGTGCGAGTCGGGCCCCTTTTGTGCGCGGGGGCTGGCGCATCCGGCGCGGAGGCGCGTCCGTCGCGCGCGTCCGGCGCGCTACCAGTCCAGATCGTTTTTCTCGGCAAAGCGCCCGGCGGACTCCACGAGCCAGTCAAACCCCTGGCACCAGCCAATGAAGTCCGGCGCGTCGGCGATGATGGGCTCCGCCTCGCGCACGGCGAGCGCGCACTCCTCGAGGCTGCAGGGGGCAACCTCGGGCCGCTCGGGAAGATAGATCTCAACGTAGGTGGGGCGAAGCAGGGCGTAGGCTCCGCCGCGGCAGAGCTCGTCGTATCCGTGGAGGGCACGGCGGGCGGCGTTCATGCGGCCCAGCTTGTAGAGCAGCAGAACGCGCGCGAGGTGAGACCACGCGCTCTCTTGGTGCGAGAAGCGCGCGAGGGCAGCGTCGAAGGCAGGCTCGTCCTCGAGCCGGGCGCAGGCGAGCAGATAGGTGTTTCGGGCGCCGAGCGGATCGGTTGGCGAGGCGTCCATCACGGAGAGCGCCGCGCTCGCGGCCATGCGGACGTGGGCGGTGTCCAGGCAGGTTCGCGCAACCGCCGCGCGCAGGCGCAGGTGGGGGCGGTAGAGCACGTCGTCCCAGGCGTCACCCGCGGGGGGCGTGTCACCCGAGAAGGACCTCTCGAGCCCAAGGAGGCTCTCAAGCAGCTGGTCCGGGGCGGGATCCTCGGAAAGAACGGCAAGCAGCCGTGCGTCGAGCGAGTTTTCGCAGAGCTCCTGGGCGCGCACGCACTCGCCGTGCAGCGCTGCGAGCCGGGCGGTGCGGTGCTTCTCAAAGGTCTCGTCGTCAAGAAGGTCATCGTCGCGGCAGCTCTCGCGATAGGCGTCGAGGGCGCGCGCCACAATGAGGCCCGCCCGGTCTTCGTCGTGGTCGACAAAGGCCTCAAAGTCCTCTCTCACGGCAAGGAGAAGCTCCTCAAACGCCTGGTCGGAGAGGGGCCCGATCTTCTCCCTCCGTCGGCTTGCGCAGCGCCAGATCAGCTCGTCCCATGCCCTCACGAGGTGCTCGCCCCCTTGTCCTTTGCCATCCTCGCCGCCTCCTTGGCCGCCTCCGGATCGAGCTCAGAGACCGTGTTGGCCACCCAGTGCCCAAAGACGCCCCGCCCCGAGCGGTCGTTGCCCTCCTGGAGCAGCACGATGCCCTCACTCACGGCAAGAACGAGCTCGTCCTCGCTGTAGGGCGGGACGCGCAGGCGGGCAAACTCCCCGTCGGGGAGCTCCCCCTGGCGAACGAGCAGGGCCGCGCCGCCGGGGTAGGACTCGAGGAGCCTCACGAGCATCGCACGCGCGGCGGGGTAGTTGCAGAGGCTATGCGCAACGGCGCAGCGGGCGAGCAGAATCCAGGCGTCGTCCGCCGGCCTCAGCGGCGAGATGGACTCGTAGCGGCTTGCCAGCTCGTTGAGGCCCTTCTCGTCCTCGAGCTTGGCAAGTGCGTAGGCGAGGGTGAAGCGAACGTCGGAGAGGTCGCTTGGGTCCGAGGCAAGCAGGCGCTCGGCCGCGTCTATGGAGGCGCGGTTTCTCCCGCAGATGAGCGCGTCTTCGGCCATGGAGGCGAGCCAGCGCCAGTAGGGGCGCATGGCAATGGACGCGCCGAGGGCGCCGCGCTCGAGGCCCAGCTCCTCGAGGGAGCGGTCACGTTCCGCCTCGCATGCGGCGCGGACGTTGTCCTCCTGCTCCACGAGGTAGCCATATCGCTCGTCAACAGAGGCGCTTCTCGTTGCCGCGAGCATGCGCAGGGCGTCCCAGCACGAGGGGTCGAGGGAGACCGCCTCGTCGAGGAGGTCCCTTCCGCGCCGGATGAGGGCCTCCGCCTGGGTGTCGCTGGCAAAGGGGAGGCGGTAGTCGATGACCTCGGTGGCAAGGGCCACAAGGTGAAACGCCCGGTCGGCGTCGGACTGGGGGAGAGAGTCGCGGTTCTGCGCAAAGCGGCGGCCAAACGCGGCAAAGGCGCGGGCGGCATCTGTTGCCCCGCTCTTGTCGAGCTCAAGGGCGTAGCGCAGGCTCAGTCGCTGATAGTCTTCTCGCTTGGCGTCGTGTGCCATGTGGCCTCCTTACGCTCTATGGTAGCGGAGGACCCGCGAGTTGGGGGCGAGGCGACGCCACGCGTTGCGTCGGCCGAGAAAACCGGATTGTTGCCGGGGCGTTTCGCTATACTATGGCCGACCGAGGAGAAGGGCTTCTCGGCCGCCAACTTATATCCGTCGCGGTGGCGGCGGCAAAGGAATTGGAGGAGTGTTATGGGACGTTTCACCAATCCGCGTGACCTGTACTTTGGCGAGGGTGCCCGCCACGAGGTCAAGAACCTCAAGGGCGAGCGTGCGGTCATCGTCACCGGCGGCGGCTCCATGCGTCGCGGCGGCTTCCTGCAGGATGTTGAGAACGACCTCAAGGAGGCCGGCTTCGAGGTCAAGCTCATCGAGGGCGTCGAGTCCGACCCGTCCGTCGAGACCGTCATGAACGGCGCTGCCGTGATGTCCGAGTTCCAGCCCGACTGGATCATCGCCATCGGTGGCGGCTCCCCGATCGACGCCGCCAAGGCCATGTGGATCAAGTACGAGTACCCCGAGACCACCTTCGAGGACATGTGCAAGGTCTTTGGCCTGCCCAAGCTCCGCACCAAGGCCCACTTCTGCGCCATTTCCTCCACCTCCGGTACCGCCACCGAGGTCACGGCCTTCTCGATCATCACCGACTACTCCAAGGGCATCAAGTTCCCGATCGCCGACTTTGAGATCACGCCCGACGTGGCCATCGTCGACCCCGAGCTCACCTACACCATGCCCGCCAAGCTCTGCGCGCACACCGGCATGGACGCCCTGACCCACTCCATCGAGGCCTACGTCTCCACCGCCGGCTCCGCCTACACCGACGCTAACGCCCTCTACGCCATGCGCGAGATCGTCGAGTGGCTGCCCAAGTCCTATCAGGGCGACAAGGAGGCCCGTCAGCACATGCACGACGCCCAGTGCATCGCCGGCATTGCCTTCTCCTCCGGCCTGCTTGGCATCGTGCACTCCATGGCGCACAAGACCGGCGCCGCCTTCACCGGCGACCACATCATCCACGGCTGCGCCAACGCCATGTACCTCGGCAAGGTCATCCAGTTCAACGCCAAGGACGCCCGCGCCAAGAGCCGCTACGCCTACATTGCCTCTGAGGTTTTCCACCTCGCCGGCGAGACCGAGGACGAGCTCGTTGCCGCTCTCGTTCAGATGATCCGCGACCTCAACGACAAGATCGACATCCCGCAGGGCATCAAGAACTACGGCAAGGGCGGCGTCAAGGCCGACGAGTCCGTCATCGACTACGCCGAGTTTGAGGAGAAGAAGAGCCGCATCGCCGTCGACGCCATCGGCGACGCCTGCACCGGCTCCAACCCGCGCCAGCCCACGCCCGAGGAGATGGAGAAGCTCCTCGAGTGCGTCTACAACGACGTGGACGTGGACTTCTAATCCGCGCGTTCTTCTCGCCAGCTCTTGTCAGCGAGCAATTTGGGGGTCGGGCCCTTGGGTCCGGCCCCTTTTCCGTGCGCTGGGCCGCTGTTGCGCGACGCTGCGCCGAGAGATGTCGGCCGGGCGCACCGTTGCCGCCGCCTCGCGCATGGCGATGCCGAGAAACGCCGCCCGGTGTACCACACCGTCGGCTTCAATCGTTTAGCTGCGCCGAGTGCGCAGAGAAATGTCACTTGGTGTACCAGCGCCCGTAGGTCCGCGCGCGGGCAACGCCGAGAAAAGCCAGGTGGTGTACCGCTATCGCCGCTCGCACGCCGAGAAACGCCGGCCTGTGTACCAGCGTCCGCAGGCTCACGTTTGGAAAACGCCGAGAAAAGCCGACCAGTGTACCGCTGCTGCCGTCTGCACGACGGGAAAATCTGCCCGGTGTACCACCCAGGCCATATTGGTGCCGAGAAAAGCCGTCGGCTGTACCAGGGGCACGCTGGTGGACGGTACAGGCCCCTGCATTTCTCGGCGCAGATTAGCGGGCTCTGGTACACCAGTCGGCATTTCCCGGCGCGAACCTGCGGGCGTTGGTACACGGGCCGGCATTTCCCGGCGCCATGTTGCGCAAGGCGGTACACCAGCCGGCATTTCTCGGCGCCATGTCGCACAAGGCGGTACACCAGCCGGCATTTCTCGGCGCGGACCCGCGGACCCTGGTACACCATCTGGCATTTCTCGGCATCCGGAGCCGGGCGCTGGCGTCAAAGCGCAACTCCCGCGCGATGCGCTCCTCGTACCGGGTGTTCCGCTTACATTTGTCAGCTAGAATGCAGCCGTGAGACACAGCGACGGGAGGAGCGGAATGGCAGCGGAATGCGCGGTGGCGTTCTTTGACGTGGACGGCACGCTGGTGTGGCACGACTACGCGAAGCTTGAGGCCGAGGAGCACGAGGCGGTCAGCAGCCTGACCGAGCTCAGGCCCACGCCCGCCGTCTACGAAGCTTTTGCCAGCATGCGCGCCGCAGGTCACCGCACGTTCATCTGCACCGGCCGCCACCTCCCCTTCATTCCACAGACGATTCGCGACCTCAATCCGGACGGCTTTGTTGCCGGGGCGGGCGCCTACGTGTGCGTGGGCGACCAC
The DNA here is from genome assembly GCA_949291295.1 of uncultured Olsenella sp. GTDB lineage: Bacteria > Actinomycetota > Coriobacteriia > Coriobacteriales > Atopobiaceae > Thermophilibacter. The sequence goes on along the minus strand of CASEVE010000013.1, from coordinate 56,918 downwards.
GTGATTCGCGACGAGTGCATCGATCACGATCTCCTCATCGAGACGGCCCGCCGCCTTGAGAGGGCGGGCATCGACGCCATCTTTGAGGGCGACAAGGACAACATCGAGCTCAACCCCACCGGCAGCCCGGCCCGCTTCACAAACTCGCATCTCGCGAGAAGTGCGGTCGAGCTGGCCCGCCTCGCCGAGGGCAACCGCTACTGCAAGCTCTGCACCAAGGGGTTCTACGAGCAGGACTTTGCCCCCGTGCGCGCGTTTCTCGACACGTACTACACCACCTGCGACCTGCAGGGCGGAACGTTTGAGTTCTCGCCCAGGGGCGTCGACAAGGGCACGGGTATCGAGGCGGCGCTCGCGTACCTGGGGCACGGAAAGAGGGACACCTACGCCTTTGGCGACTCCGAGAACGACCTCTCCATGGTCGGCTCCGTCGAGACCTTCGTGGCGATGGGAAACGCGCTGCCCGGCGTGAAGGACTGCGCCGACTACGTCACGCTCACCGCCGCGGAAGAGGGCGTGCCCGTGGCGCTCGAGCACTTTGGGCTCATCTAGCCCCGGCTGACCCGCTCGTCGTGCGCGGCCACGCCGCGGCGCGCAAGCTCGCAGTCCGAGACGCAGGGGACAAAGCCCTCGCGGTCGTGCTGGTAGGCCTCGTGGCCCTTGGCGAGCAGGAGAACAACGCTCTTGTGCCCCTCGGCCAGCTCAAAGGCGCGCTCGGCGGCACGCTCGCGGTCGACCACGATCTCGTGCGGAAAGCCCTCCGGCAGCGAGCGCTCCATCTCGTGGCAGATGTCGAGCGGGTCCTCGGTCCAGGGGTCGTCCGAGGTGAGCACCACGTAGTCCGAGTAGCGCGCGGCAACCTCGGGAAGGTCGTGGCGCCGCTCGTAGGCCTTGCCGCCCACCGCGCCAAAGACCGAGATGACGCGCGCGCCCGTAAACGTTCCTGCGATGGCGGAGAGCAGCGACTCAAAGGCCATCCTGTTGTGCGCGTAGTCGACCACGGCCGTGAGCTGGCGGTCGCGGCTGCGATAGAACTCCATGCGGCCCGGGACGCGCGTGGCCTCAAGGCCCCGCACGATGTCCTTCTCGTCAACGCCAAGGAGGTGCGCGCAGAGCGCCGCCGCAAGTGCGTTGGACACGCTGAACTCGCCGGGGAAGGGAAGCGTCACGCGGTGCACGCCGCCGTTTAGGTGCAGCGAGAAGCTCATGCCCTCCTCGCTCGTGGACAGCTCGTCTGCCCAGGCGTCTGCCTCGGGGCGCCCGATGCCAAAGGTGAGGGTGCGCGAGGTGACAGACGCCGCCTCGAGGATGCGCTCGACGTGGTCGGAGTCAAGGTTGACCACGGCCGTCTTGCTCTGCGAGAAGATCTTGAGCTTGGAGGTGAAGTAGTCCTCAAAGTCCGCGTGCTCGACGGCGGAGATGTGGTCGAGCCCGATGTTGAGGAAGCAGCCCACGTCAAGGCCAACACCGTAGGTGCGGTCGTACTTGAGGGCCTGACTCGAGACCTCCATCACGAGGGCGGGCAGGCCGGCGTTGCGCGCGTTGGCGAGGTGGCGCCAGAGGTCGGGCGCCTCGGGCGTGGTGTTTCTGGACGCGCCGTCCTCCACGCCGTCGTAGGTCTCGATGGTGCCGATCATGCCGCAGCAACCAGCGCCGTGGGCGGCGTCGAGGATGGAGCGGAGCATGTAGGCCGTCGTGGTCTTGCCCTTGGTGCCCGTGATGCCCACAAGGGGAAGGCTGCGGTCGGGGTGGTCGAAGGCCTCGGCGGAGACGAGCGCCATCGCCCGGCGCAGGTCGCTCGTAACGAGGGCGGGGACTCCCGGCGCAACGGCGGCGAGCTCGTCCGCGCGCGCGACGTCGCAGAGGTAGGCCGCGGCGCCGCGCTCGAGCGCGCCGGAGAGAAACGCCGGCTTGAAGGTTGCCCCCTTGCAGACAAAGAGGCTGCCCGGCGTGACGAGGCGTGAGTCGTGGTAGGCGCCCGCAATCCGGGGGTTCTTCTCGGCGCTGGGGGCTCCCTCGAGGATGCCCGCGCCCTCGAGGGAGCGGGCGAGGTCTATGTAGGTAGTCGTATTCATGTCCTCCAGTATATAATGCTAGGCACTCACTGTCCGGGCGATTGGCGCAGTGGCTAGCGCAGGTGCCTTACACGCACAAGGTCGGCGGTTCGAATCCGTCATCGCCCACCAGGAAGCTCCGGCCCCCGTCGCGCCTGCGTCGGGGGCCTTTTGCGTGCGCTCCGAGGCGTCGCCGCGCCCTGGCCTCGCTACAATGGGGCCAGGAAAAACGACAAAAGATAGGAGCCCCATGAGCAACCCCACCCTGCCCGAGCGTCGCCCGTCCGGCCGCGCCGCAGACGAGATGCGTCCCGTCACGCTTACGCCGGGCGTCATGAAAAACGCCGCGGGCTCCTGTCTTGCCGAGTTTGGTGACACGCGCGTGCTCTGCTCCGCCAGCGTGGAGGAGGGCGTTCCTGCCTGGCGCAAGGGCGCGCATGCGGGATGGGTCACGGCCGAGTACGCGATGCTGCCCGCCGCGGGCAACCGCCGCACGCCGCGCGAGTATCGCGGGCGCAAGGGCCGCTCCATGGAGATCGAGCGCCTCATCGGGCGCAGCCTCCGCTCCGTCTGTCGCCTCGACCGCCTTGGTGAGGTCACTATCACGCTGGACTGCGACGTCATCCAGGCCGACGGCGGCACGCGCACGGCATCGATCACCGGTGCCTGGGTGGCGCTGCACCAGGCGCTCATGGGGATGGTCGAGAAGGGCCGGCTGCCGCGCCTCCCGCTCACGGGTCAGGTTGCCGCTGTCTCGGCGGGCTTTGTGGACGGCATTGCGCTGCTCGACCTTGACTATCCCGAGGACTCGAACGCCGAGGTTGACCTCAACCTCGTGGGGACAGGTGACGGTCGCATCGTGGAGGTTCAGGGTACCGGCGAGCGCGCCACGATTGACCGCGCGCAGCTTGATAAGCTTCTCGATCTCTCGCAGGCGGGCATAGCCCGACTTGCGCGCCTCCAGTCCGAGGTCACGGGGTATCGCCTCTAGGCCCGTGTTGCGCCCTCCTGCCCCATGCCACGTCCGCCTAGCGTAGGACACTGTTCGCGGATTTGCAAAATGAGTCTCTGAGCTGGCCCAATCTCATTTGTAAACGTTAGCTGAATGGTGTTAGTCGCAAGACGATATGGGTGGGAAAATATGAGACTGAGAAGGACGCTCTGCGGCGCGTTTGCCGCAATCCTCGTGGCCACGCTGGCTCTGGTGGGCGCACTTGCGCTTGTTCCCGGGTCTGCGCGCGCCGCCTCCCAGGGCCGCGTCGAGATGAGCTTCAACAACGACTGGCGCTTCTGGGAGGGTAACGTGAGCGGCGCGGATGCCGCGGACTACGACGACTCCGAGTGGCTCTACGCCAACGTGCCCCACAGCACGATCAAGTACACGCCGGAGAACTACTACCACGAGGACCTGGGCGTCTTCTGGTACCGCCGGCACTTCGAGACCCCCGAGACCGTCCAGGACGGCCGCCGCGCGCTGATCACCTTTGGGGCGGCCATGCAAAAGGCCGAGGTCTGGCTCAACGGCGAGAAGCTCGGCACGCACGAGGGCGGCTACACGGAGTTCTCGTGTGACATCACGGATAAGCTGGCGCCCGCCGGCGAGGAGAACGTGCTTGCCGTGAAGCTGGACACCAATCCCAACGCGGCCTTCGCACCCGGCAAGAACAACCCCGACTTCCAGTACTTTGGCGGCCTCTACCGCAACGTCACCCTTACGGTGACCGACCCCGTGCACGTCACGGACGCCGTGTCCTCCGGTACCGTTGGCGGCGGCGGGGTGTTTCTCGCTACCACGTCGCTTGCGGACGACCACTCCTCCGCTACGGTGAATGCCAAGACCGAGGTCGAGAACAGCGGCGCCGCCGAGGCCCAGGTTACGGTGAAGACGGAGATTTTGAACGAGGACGGCTCCGTGGCCACCGAGACGCAGAGCGAGCAGGTCGTTCCGGCAGGCGAGAAGATCACCTTCTCGCAGGATGTCACCGTTTCCAACCCGCGTCTCTGGTCCACGGACACCCCCGAGCTCTACACCGTGCGCACCACCGTTTTCCAGAACGGTGAGGTCTGCGACACCGTGGAGACCACCTTTGGCATCCGCACCATCGAGTGGGTGCGCGATAGCGGGGGCACGGCCTGCCTCATCAACGGCGAGCGCGTGCACCTCAACGGCACGAACCTCCACTCCGAGACGTACATGCTCGGCAACGCCGTTTCGGACGACGTGGTTGACGCAGAGATCAAGCGCCTGCGCGAGTACGGCTTCAACTTCGTGCGCATGGCACACTACCCGCACTCCCAGGCCTTCTATGACGCCTGCGACAAGTACGGCGTGGCAGACCTCGAGGCCAAGCGTCAGGACAACGGAAGTGCCCAGTGGGTCGAGATCTCCGAGTTCACCGCCTCGGGCGAGGAGCTCTCCGCGCTTCTCGACCTTGAGTACAACAAGGTGGCTACGGCAAGCTCCTGCGCCGACGGCGTGACGCCCGGCGACGGCAACGAGGGCAACCCCGCAAAGCACTGGGTGCCCGCGGCCGATGACGCCGAGGTGTGGTGGATGGTCGACACCGCGGGCATCTACGACATGAGCGAGGTCCAGTTCACTTAGGCCGGCGAGGCCGAGGCCCACCGCTACAAGGTGGAGGTCTCCTATGACGGAGTGACGTGGGCGTCTGTTGCCGACCACATGACGGACGGCGTAAGTGGCCTTGCCAGCACCGATAAGGTTGGGCAGACGGCTCGCTACCTGCGCGTGAGCGTTGCTCAGGGAACGAGCGAGGGTTTCTACGTGCGCCTCAAGGGTCGCGCGATCGAGACGTCGCGGGCGCTTGTCCAGGTGCTCGATGTTGAGCCCGTTGTGGCCGAGGTGGGGACCCCCTCCTCTGAGTTGGGTCTACCTGCTGAGGTGATGGTTCAGCTTGAGGGCGATGTGGCAACGAGCCTGCCCGTTATATGGGATGAGGGGAGCTACGACGCCGAGACTGCGGGTTCGCAGACGGTTAGCGGTACGCTCTCGCTGATTCCGGGTGTGTCTGCGGACGAGTCGGCACTTGTCGCCAGCGTTGTGGTTACGCTCGAGGAGCCCCCGGCGCCCGTGCTTGACCGCATTGTGGTGACGGCGCCTGCCAAGACCACGTATGTCCAGGGCGAGGAGCTCGATCTTGCGGGCATGAAGGTTGAGGCCGTCTACGATGACGGCACCAGCGTTGACGTGACGGACGACGTTGAGGTTTCCGGCTACGACGCCGCCGTTGCCGGCGTGCAGACCCTCACCGTCTCCTACGGCGAGCTCACCGCCACCTTCCAGGTGACGGAGGCGGAGCCCGAGCCGGAGCCCGAGCCCGGCGAGGACACCAAGCCCGGCGGAGACGACCAGCAGCAGCCCGAGCCTGGCGACGACGAGCAGCCCGGCGAGGACGTCAAGCCCGGCGACGACCAGAAGCCCGGCAGCGACGACGTCAAGCCCGGCAACGACCAGCAGGGCACGTCCGACCCCGACGACCAGCAGGGCGACAAGCGTCCCAGTGACGACGTCAAGCCCTCCGACGAGAAGCCGGCAGGCCCTGCCTCCGATGACGTTGCCCTCCCGTCTGCGGGCGAGGCTGCCGACCCGACAACGTCGCTTCTGACCTTCGGTCTTCTCGCCACTGCGTCTGCTGTGGCCGTGCGAGGGGCACGCCGCGAGCGCTAGGCGCGGGTCAACGAGTAACATGGGGCTGCCGCGTGCTACCGCGCGGCAGCCCTTTTTCTAAGGAGATACCGTGAGCATTACCATCAGTGAGCTCGATCCCGACCGTACCGTTGTGGTGGCGACGGGTAACGCGCACAAGGTCATTGAGATCGAGGCCATTCTCTCTCCGGCCATGCCGGGCGTGCGCTTTGTTGCGCTCGGCGAGCTTGGCGACTTTCCCGATCCGGTGGAGGACGGGGAGACGTTCTTTGACAACGCCCTCATCAAGGCTCGTGCCGCACAGGCCGAAACAGGCCTTCTCATGGCCGTGGCGGACGACTCGGGCCTGTGCGTGGACGCCCTTGATGGCGCCCCCGGGATCTTCTCGGCGCGCTGGGCGGGTGAGCATGGAAACGATGCGGCCAACAACGAAAAGCTCATGGAGCAGATGGCGGACGTCCCCGACGAGCGACGTACGGCGCGCTTCCACTCGAGCGTGGTGCTCGTGCGCGGCGACGAGGTTCTGCGCGGCGACGGTGACTGCGAGGGCATGGTGGGTTGGCAGCCGCGCGGTGACGGCGGCTTTGGCTACGACCCGCTGTTTCTCCCCAACGAGACCCCGGGCCGCACGATGGCCGAGCTCTCGCTCGACGAGAAGAATCTGATCTCGCACCGCTTCCACGCCCTTGAGGACCTTGCTGCCAAGCTCTAGGCCGTGGCGCGACAGATCGATCTAACACCAGTCTCACGCAATCTACCGCTCACCCAAATTATGCCGCCGGTGAGTGGCTGAAGGGTGCATGATAGAAAATGGTCCGGGGCGGCACGCCTCGGTTCGTCGTGGACGGGCAGGGGCCTCGACGCGGCGGGTTCTTCTCAGCAGTGTTTTTGGCGACCTCGCCCTGGTGGTCGCAGTCACATTGGCCGCGGCCGATGGGGCCGCACGACGAACGTGTTGTTCGTCGCTATCAGGAAGGGACGTATCATGAGAATCGTTCGCGCCAAGGATTACGAGGACATGAGCCGCAAGGCCGCTGCCATCATCGCGGCCCAGGTCACGCTCAAGCCGGACTGCGTGCTCGGCCTTGCCACCGGCTCCACGCCCATCGGGACCTACAAGAACCTCGCTGCCGCCTATGAGGCTGGCGATCTTGACTTCTCGCAGGTCAAGACCTATAACCTCGACGAGTATCGCGGCCTTCCCGGCGATCACGACCAGAGCTACCGCTACTTCATGAACGTGAACCTCTTCGATCACGTAAACATCGACAAGGCCAACACGCACGTGCCCGACGGCCTCATGGAGGACTACGAGGCTGCCTGCGCCGAGTATGACGCTGCCGTTGCCGCCGCTGGTCACCAGGACCTGCAGCTCCTCGGCATTGGCAACAACGGCCACATCGGCTTCAACGAGCCCGGAGACGCCTTTGTGAAGGGCACCCACTGCGTGGACCTCACCGAGTCCACCATCCAGGCCAACAGCCGCCTCTTTGATAGCATCGACGACGTGCCGCGTCAGGCCTACACCATGGGTATTGGCACCATCATGGCCGCCCGCTCCGTCCTCGTGATTGCCAACGGCGAGGTCAAGGCCCAGGCCGTCCACGACATGTGCTATGGCCCGATCGCCCCGTCCTGCCAGGCTTCCATCCTGCAGCTTCACCCCAACTGCATCGTGGTTGCCGACGAGGCCGCGCTCTCGCTCTGCCCCGCCGAGTAACCTCGCCCTATCGATTAAAAGCGCGCGGCGGGCGAAGGCCAGACGGCCTTCGCCCGCCGCTTTTTGCCGCGCTACCCAAGACCCCCGGAAATTAACGGACATTGGTTTGCTGAAAAATCTCCGTCAACTGGCCTTTTCTTCGCAAAACGGCATTTTTAAGCAAACCAATGTCCGTTAATTTCCGGAGAGGTCGAGTAGACCCCTCCGGAACGGCGTGCCTTACAGAACCGTGAGCCCCTTGGGATAGCGGTTGAGCACCTCGCAGCCATCCTCGGTCACGATGACGAGGTCCTCGATGCGCACCCCCATGTCTCCAGGCAGGTAGATTCCAGGCTCGATGGAGAAGCACTGCCCCGGGCGCACCGGCTCGTCATGCGTTGAGCTCACGTCTCCGGGCTCATGGTCGACGAGGCCGATCTGGTGCCCCAGCCGGTGCGTGAAGGCAGGTCCCCACCCGGCCTCCTCGATGACGCTGCGTGCCGCGCGGTCAATCTCGGCAAACGTCACCCCTGGCCTTACGAGATGCTCGGCGGCTTCGTTGGCGCGCAGCACGGCGTCGTAGACGGCTCGCTGGTGCTCGGTCGGCTCGGCGGTAAAGAAGGTGCGCGTCATGTCCGAGCAGTACCACGCACGCTTGCAGCCCACGTCAAAAAGGACCATGTCCCCAAGCTCGAGGGGCGTGTCGTCGGGCTCGTGGTGCGGGTCGGCGGCGTGGTCTCCAAAGCTCACGATGGGCGAGAAGGAGTGGCTCTCGGCTCCCAGACGCCGGTACTCGGCAAGAAGCCCGTCTGCGATCTGCCGCTCCGTGACGCCTGGTCGCACCTGGTCGACGAGCCATGACATTGCCTCGTCGTTGACGGCGGAGGCTGCTCGCATGAGCTCGCGCTCGCGGGCGTCCTTGATGGAGCGGGCATCGTCCACCGCGTCCGAGGCAAGGACAAAGCCCGAGGCCGCACCGGACTCCATGAGCGGCACGAGCCAGCGCGCCGCAAGGTCCTTGTCCACGCCGAGCGGGAGGTCGTGCGCGGTCCGTGCGGCGACGAGCGCCATGGGGTCGTCGGTGTCGGAGAAGCTAACGACGCGCGCTCCGCAGTCGGATGCGTCGGGGAAGAGGCGGTTGACAAAGAGCGTAGGTGTGCCCTCCGCGCCCACAAGGAGCGCAAGAAAGCGCTCGTAGGGCTCGGTGTAGTAGCCGCAGAGCCACCAGATTGAGAGCGGGTCCACAATGAGGACCTGCGTGAGGCCCCTTCTCGCAAGGTTTTTACGTACACGAGCCAGGCGCTTCTCGTCCATGTTTCTCCCATCACCATTTCCTGCGGGCAGTTTAGCACTGCCCAAAACCTGACAAAGGTGACAGGGTAGTTAACCTGACAAAGGTGACAGGGTAGTTTGTCAGGTTTTTGCGCCGCAGCGCAGCGCCGCGTCCGCGCGATGGTCTTCTCGTGACAAGAGATTGAACCGGATTGCCCCGCGGCTCGTTGCGCCATATGATAGAAGTTCCGTAATTCTGGACTTTTCGCCTTAAGGCGTGTGGAGGGCCATATGGAAAACGAGATTCCGCCCGTCAACCGGGTTGATGAGATTCGCGAGGAGCTCCATGAGCTCGAGGGAAAGCGCCTGCGCGTGAAGGCCAACATGGGCCGCTCGCGCATCGTGGAGCGCACGGGTACGCTGGTAAACGCCCATCCTTCACTGTTTATCCTGGAGGTCGAGGAGCGCCGTGGCCGCACCGCGCGCCAGTCGTATCAGTACGTGGACGTTCTCACGGGCACCGTTGAGCTCTTTGACATCGAGACCGGCGAGCGCCTCTTCGACTTTGTCGAGCCCGTGACTGAGTAGCCGGCATGTCGCAGGCCACAATCGTTACCACGCCCTGCAAGATCAACCTGCACCTGGGCGTTCATCAGGGGCGTGACGAGCGCGGCTACCATCGCGTTGACTCCGTGATGGTGCCCGTTGCGCTGTTTGACACCGTCTCCGTGGAGCGTGCGCCGGAGCTTACCGTGAGCTTCTCGCCCGAGCTTGGCATACCTGCCGAGAAGACCGGCGTGTGGAAGGCCGCAACGATGCTCGCCGGCGCCCTTGGCGTGCAGCCGCTCGTGAGTGTCCACGTGGAAGCCTGCATTCCGGAGCGCGCTGGCCTTGGCGGGTCATCCGCGGACGCCGGCGCAGCGCTGCGCGCCCTTGCCGAGCTCTGGGGTGTGGACCCCCTCGACCAGCGCGTGGTCTCGGTTGCCCGTCGCGTTGGCGCCGACGTGGCCTTCTTCCTGAATCCGGCGCCCTCCCTGTACCTTGGGGCGGGCGATGTGCTCGACCGGACGTTTCCGGGGCTCGAGATGCCGGTCGTCCTTGTGATGCCACGCGCCGAAGGCGGCTCAACGCCGGAGTCCTATGCCGAGTTTGACCGCAGCGGCGAAAAACCCGCGGGTTACGAGGACGTGTGCGCCGCCTTGGGCGCCGGTGACATCCGGGGCGTTGCGGCCCGTCTTCACAACAACCTCGCAGGTGCCGCCATGGCGCTCTGCCCTCCGATAGCCGACGTTTTGGGTTGGCTGCAAGAGCGGGACGGCGTGCTTGCCGCGCAGGTCACGGGCTCGGGAACATGCTCGTTTGCCATCTGCGAGAGCGATGGGGCGGCTAGGGAGGCCGCGTCACGCGCCAAGACAGAGCGGGGATGGCGTGCCTGGGCCACAAAAACCTTGGCCTAGCGCGCAAAGTCTGCTAGAATGCTCCCTTGCTACGGGTTGTGGCTCAGCTTGGTAGAGCGCTCGGTTCGGGACCGAGAGGTCGCTGGTTCAAATCCAGTCAACCCGACCACGTAATTTCAGGCCAGACGAGGCTTCTCGTCTGGCCTTTTTTGGTTGTAGGTTGTTTTGCCGGGACATGCCAAGTAGAGGACATTTTTTGCGCGTAAATCCGCAGGTAGAAAAATGACACCAACCCGGTAGTACTTGAGGAGTCGGTGCCAAACAACCTACAACTCGCGCAAGGGGGTCAGGCGGCCGTAAAACGCCTGCTTTTCGAGCGCCCGGAGCCTCAGACGTGGGATACTTGGCCAAAGCCGCAAGGGGGAGGGCATATGGCCGGCGTTCCGAGGTTTGTGTTTGCGTCAGACTCGCTCAAGGGCACCATCACATCTGTGCGCGCCGGCCGGCTGCTCGAGGCCGCAGCTCGCAGGCACTTTCCGCAATGCGAATGTCGCTGCATACCCATGGCGGACGGTGGCGACGGCACGGCGGAGGCCGTTGCGCTGGCCTGTGACGGCGAGCTAAAGCGGGCTTGCGCGCACGATCCCCTGGGACGTCCCGTTGAAGCCGCGTATGCCATGCTGCCCGATGGCCGCTCCGTTGTGGAGATGGCCGCCGCCTCCGGCCTGCCCCTGCTTTCGCCTGGCGAGAAGAACCCGCTGCTCACGAGCACCTACGGTACCGGCGAGCTCATCTGCGCCGCGCTTGATGCCGGTGCGCGAGACGTGACGCTCGCCATTGGCGGCAGCGCCACCAACGACGGTGGCATGGGCTGCATGCGCGCACTTGGCGCGCGGTTCTTGGACGCGCGTGGGCGCGAGCTCGCAGGCTGCGGTGCCGACCTCGCTCACGTTGTCTCAATTGACCTCTGGCGCTTTGATCCGCGCGTCGCACGGACGAAGTTTCACCTCATGTGCGACGTAGACAACCCACTCGTAGGCCCCGACGGAGCGAGTGCGGTCTACGGCCCGCAGAAGGGGGCCACCCCCGAGGTGGTGGCCGAGCTCGACGCCGGGATGGCCAACTATGCGCGCGTGCTTGCAGCAACGTTTGGCCGTGATTTCGCGTGCATCCCTGGTGCGGGCGCCGCGGGCGGCCTGGGTGCCGGCGCGATGGCGTTTCTGGAGGCGCGGGTGGAAAGCGGAATCGCGCGCGTCCTGGAGCTCGCAAACTTCCCGGCGCTTCTTGAGGGTGTCGATCTCTGCGTCACGGGGGAGGGTCACGCCGACGCGCAGACGGCACGCGGCAAGGTTGTGGCCGGCGTGGCGGCGGCATGCAAGGCTGCGGGCGTTCCGTGTGTGGCCGTGGTGGGCGGCATGAGCGCGGACGCGGCGTGCCTGCCGGGGCTTGCCGCGACGGTTCCCACGGCAATCGACGCCATGCCGCTCGAGGAAGCCTTGGCGCGCGCCGAGGAGCTCTACGCGCTGGCGGCCGAAAGACTTTTCTCGCTGCTTGAGCTTGGCTTTCGACTGCGCACGTGACGCCGGCGTCGGGCGCCTACTTCACCACGACGGCGTCCGCGGGCAGCACGCCCTCGGCGTTTGTGGCGATAAACGCGTTGTTGCCGGGTTTTTTGGGGTCGTCCGGCCACTCGGGCACGTAGCCCACGTGCGCAAACTCGCGACCAAACGCCTCCTCAACCTCGCGCAGCGGCCCCGATCCGCGCCCCTCGCACGCGCAGCGCACGTTGGCCAGGTAGACGCCGCCCTCGGCAAGCCGCGAGCGCACCACGCGCGCACCCTCCGCCGAGGTGAGCGGCCCAAGCGGGCGCTTGCCGGAGAACGCGTCGTTGGCGATGACGTCGTAGGGCTCGGCCGCGGCGCGCACAAACGCCCACGCGTCGTCGTTTACCAGGCGAAGTCGCCCGTTCTTCACGGCACCTGTTTTCTCAAGGCACTCGTCCAGGAAGAAGAACTCGCGCGCAATCGCCGTGATCGCGGGGTCAACCTCCACCACGTCCGTCCGCGCGGCCGGCACATACGCCGCCAGGTACTTGGGCAGCGAGTAGCCGCCCCCGCCCATCACCATCACGCGCACGCCGCGCCCGGCCGCGCGCCGCGCCAGCCCCTCAATCACGGAGGCCATGGCGCGGTGGTATTCGCATGCCAGCTCAAAGCGCAGGTCATCGGGCAGGTAGCAGACGCTCTGGAAGGTTCCGTTGACGTTGAGGAGCCGCATGGGCGTGTGGTCTAGGTTCTCTGACTCAAAGACGAGCGTGAGGCCAAACTTGGTGCGACGCATCACCACGCCGCGCTTGCGCAGCAGCCAGGGCAGCGCGGCCAGGATCGCGGTGCACACAACGGTCATGATGACGAGGGCAATGACGAGCTCTGTCACGGGTCCTCCAAGGCTCGACGAGAAACCGTGTTTCTCGTGTTTTAGAGATTGTGAGTAGCGTCCAACGTCGGCTATACTAGCTGATGCTGCATTGGGCCTGTGGCCCATCTACGACATCGCATCGGAAGGACATTTCAACATGATTTTTGGCATGGGTCCCCTTGAGCTTGGCCTTATCGTCCTTGTGGTTCTCATCATCTTTGGGCCCAAGAACCTCCCGAAGATCGGTGCCGCTCTGGGCAAGACCGTGAAGAACGTCCGCGAGGGCATGGAGGACGGCAAGGAGGAGCTCTCCGAGGGTCCCGTGGAGTCCCACGACGACGTTGAGGTTGTCGAGGATGAGGACGACGCCGACGCCCCCGAGACCCCGGCCACCGACGCCGTGTTCTGCTCCAAGTGTGGCGCCAAGAACGCGGCCGACGCCGAGTTCTGCTCCAAGTGCGGCAACAAGCTCAACTAGTGACGCACGGGAGGGAGTAGAACATGGAAACCAAGAAGTACGAGCTCACCCCCGAGGGTCGTCAGCGCCTCATCGAGGAGCTTGAGTACCGCGAGGGCGAGAAGCACGACGAGATCGTCGAGCGCATCAAGGAGGCCCGCGGCTTTGGCGACCTCTCCGAGAACTCCGAGTACGACGCCGCCAAGGAGGAGGAGGCCCGCAACGCCTCCCGCGTGAACGAGATCCGCCAGATCCTCTCGCAGGCCGTCATCGTGGATGCCGGCTCCGGCCACGCCCTCACCGTCTCCATTGGCACCACCGTGGAGCTTGAGGACGAGAAGGGCAAGAAGTCCACGTTCACCATCGTGGGCACCACCGAGACCAACTCTCTCGAGCACAAGATCTCCAACGAGTCTCCCGTGGGCAGCGCCCTCGTGGGTCACGAGAAGGGTGACGTGGTCGAGGTCGTCGCGCCGTCCGGCAAGACGAGGAAGTACACCATCACGGGGATTTCCCGCTAGGTCGGCACTTCCTTTTCCGACAAGCAGTAAGCGTGGCGCCCCGTGTCTGCGGCAGCAGGTGCGGGGCGCTTCTATCTGAAAGGGACACCATGGCAGAGAACACCGCCGCGAGCGCGGCCGCAGCAGCCACCGACGAGCGCACGATGCGCCGCGCGCGCCGCCAGGCTCTCATCGACGCGGGCGTGAACCCGTATCCCATCTCCTCTGAGGTCACGGCGCACGCCGGCGAGCTCGAGGAGAAGTACGCAGAGCTCCCCGAGGGGGCCGACACCGAGGACGTGGTGAGCGTTGCCGGCCGCGTGCGAGCGCTGCGCAAGCAGGGCAAGGCCGCCTTCATCGTGCTCGAGGACGTCTCCGGCTCCATCCAGCTCTTCTGTCGCCATGACGTTTTGGGCGACGAGGGCTGGGCGCTTCTCGCCAACCTTGACCTTGGCGACATCCTGGGCGCCACGGGCACCGTCATGCGTACGCGCCGCGGTCAGCTCTCCGTCTCCCCGACGCAGCTCACGGTGCTCTCCAAGTCCCTGCGCCCGCTGCCCGAGAAGTTCCACGGCCTCACCGATCGTGAGGTCCGCTATCGCCAGCGCTACGTGGACCTCATCATGAACCCCGAGGTCCGCGACGTCTTCCGCAAGCGCAGCCAGATCATCTCCCTCATCCGCCGCTACATGGAGGCCGAGGGCTACATGGAGGTCGAGACGCCGATGATGCACGCCATCCTCGGCGGCGCCAACGCGCGTCCGTTTGTGACGCACTTCAACGCGCTCGACCGCGACTTCTACCTGCGCATTGCCACCGAGCTGCCGCTCAAGCGCCTCATCGTGGGCGGCATGGAGCGCGTCTTTGAGATCGGCCGCCAGTTCCGAAACGAGGGCATGGACCTCACGCACAACCCTGAGTTCACCTCGATGGAGGCCTACTGCGCCTACTCCGACCTCGAGGGTATGAAGCGCCTCTCCGAGGGCCTGTTCAAGGCCATCGCGCGCGAGGTCTGCGGCTGCGAGGAGGGCCACGAGGTCATCACCTTCCAGGGCCAAAAGATCGACATGTCCGGCACCTGGGCAAGCCGCCCGCTCTCCGAGATTGCCTCCGAGTGCGTGGGCGAGGAGCTCACGATGGACACCCCCATCGAGCACCTGCGCGAGCTTTGCGAGAAGCACGGCATCGAGGTCCAGCCCAACTGGGGCGCCGGCAAGCTCCTCTTTGAGCTCTACGACGAGCTGGGCGAGAAGACCATCGTGAACCCCACCTTTGTGTGCGACTACCCCGAGGAGGTCTCCCCGCTCTCCAAGCGCAAGGCCGAGGACCCGCGCCTCACCGACCGCTTTGAGCTGGTCATTGCCGGCCACGAGTACGCCAACGCCTTCTCCGAGCTCAACGACCCCGTGGACCAGGCCGGCCGCTTCGCCGAGCAGGTTGCCGCCAAGGGCATGGGCGACGACGAGGCTATGGGCTACGACTACGACTACGTGCGCGCCCTCGAGTATGGCATGCCGCCGGCGGGCGGCATCGGCTACGGCATCGACCGCATGATCATGCTCTTCTGCGACCAGCCCGCCATCCGCGACGTGCTGCTCTTCCCGGCCATGAAGCCTGAGACCATCACGCGCGCGGACATCGAGGCCCAGGTTGCGGGCGTGGTGACGGATAACGCCGCCGCCTCCGTGGACGCTATCGCCGAGGACTCCGAGAAGGTCACGGCGGCTGCGGCGGAGGCTCCGGCGGCGCTTGTTGCCGGAATCGACCGCGACGCCGCGCTCGCGCTTCTCGCCGAGCACAACCACGAGGAGTTTCACATCGAGCACGGCGAGACCGTGGGCGGCGTGATGCGCGTCTTTGCCGAGGAGATGGATCCCGAGAACGCTGACTTCTGGGAGGTCGTGGGCATCCTGCACGACCTCGACTGGGAGGAGCACGCGGATGACCCGGCCAACCACACGGTCTACGCGGCCGAGCTCCTGCGTGCGGCGGGCGCCTCCGAGGATCTCGTGCGCGCCGTCCAGTCGCACAACTCCGACAACAACCCCGAGCTGCCGGCGCCCGAGCTCCCCATGGAGAAGGTCCTCTTTGCCGTCGACGAGCTCACGGGTCTCATCGGTGCGGCCGTGATCATGCGCCCGAGCAGGTCCGTCATGGACTTCGAGGTGAAGTCGCTCAAGAAGAAGTTCAAGGACAAGCGCTTTGCCGCCGGCTGCAACCGCGACGTTATCCGCAAGGGCGCCGAGCTCTGCGGCTGGGAGCTCGACGAGCTCTTCTCGCGCACCATCGACGCGATGAAGGCCATCGCTCCGGACCGCGACACGTTTGGCAAGTAGGGCGCCGTCCCTCGCGCCTTCTCGGCGAGCAAATCCGTCAACCTGGCGGCCGACACTTCTGTGCCGGCCGCCATTTCTTTGCCGGCGCGTCTCGCCGGCGCTTGCGTGCTGCCCGCACTTCTCGCCGGGGCGCCGGAGACTGCTGGCACCCATGAGTGCCGGCGAGAAGTGCCGGCAAATGGGCGCGGCAGTGCCGAGAAGTGCCGGACCCGTCCCGGCGCCCGGGCAGGAGTGCCGGCCCCAAAGCCTCCCGCAGCCGGCACTCCTCAAGTGCCGGCGAGAAGCGCCGTCCGCCCGAGACAGCTCCGCCGGCGAGAAGTGCCGGCAGCCCGAGGCAGCTCCGCTGCCGAGAAGCGCCGCCCAAAACTGCTCGGCGCCTTATCTGCGCCTGGACCACTCTCTATGGAAAGACTGTGTCCTTTTCCCAAAAGATTAAAAGAAAGATGTTGTGTGTCCCGTGGTAGACAAGCCTTCTGAGCTGCCGCAATGCTCGCTCAGTGGCAGCCGTGTCAGCTAGCGGTAGGCTCGGCGCATCTGAGGGGAAGATTCGTGCAAGCACGAGTTGATACCTTCGTGTTCAGAATGAACGGGAGGTCGTATGGGACAAGAAATCTTTCTTGCTGGGTCGGATTCGCTCAAGCTCACCCGCGCTGCGCGGCGAGATCCCGACCTTCTGCTTGTTCCGGCGGAGCGGGCGCACCTGTCGGCGGATCAGGGTCCGCTTGACCTAGGCGCGCTGAGAGCATCGCTGCCTGAGGGGCTGGGGGAGCTTTCGCCGGCACACCCCTTGGAGCTCACGTTTTTCTCGCGAGGGGCGCGAAGCGAGTCGGCGTCAATCAGGTCTCGCTCTCTGCTCTCGGCGCTGCCGGAATCCTCGTTTCTCGAGGTGATTCATGCCGACGGAACGCCGTGGGACTACGTTGGCAGCGGATCTCTCCGGCTGTTTGTCGAGGCCCCGGGCCTGAGCCTCCTTCGTATGGAGCAGTGCCTTTCTGGACTCGTAAAGCGCGGCGCCCTTACAAAAAACGCGGCATTTTTCAGGTTGCTTACGTTTCCGATGGAGGCCTGCGGCCTCTACGCGCGCGACCCGGATAACCCCGCGTTTGGCGAGTGCGCCTTTGAGCTCGATCCAGTTGCAACGCCCGATGAGCTCGTGGCTTTTCTTGCCGAGGCAACGAGAATCAGGGGGCTTGAGCGGGCGCGCCGGGCGGCCGAGCTGGTTCAGGGAGGGTCCGGCTCTCCGGAAGAGACGCTCTTGTCCTTTGCGTTCAAGCTGGATTTTGCCCTTGGGGGCATAGAGACCCCGGCGTTTCTGGAGAACGAGCCCATAGTGTGGCCCGAGGAGGTCCGTGGCCTCATCGAGCACGAGCGCATGCGCCCAGATTTCTATTGGCCAAAGCACGGAACAGCGTCTGAGTACAACGGAAAAGAGCACGTGAGCGAGGAGGCCTTTGAGGAAGACCAGCGGCGCATCAGGGACTACCAGACATGCGGGATTTCGGTCTTTCCGGCAAGCTATCGAAACGTGAAGACGTTGCCCGCGCTTAACGGCTATTTGGCGCGCATCGCGCATTCCCTGGCGAAGCACGAGGGTGCAGACTACGAGCGGCGAGTGCTCAGGGCGCTTTCGGATGAAGGGGCGTTGCATATGCGACGCGTTCTTCTCAGTCAGATGCTACCTGCCGTTCCGAGCGAGAAGCCAGGTTGGTGAGGCGCGGGCGTTCTTGTCGTTCGTGCTTCCTGTCTGAGCCGCACTTCTCGCCGGCGCCGGCGCTGCCCGCCCGCACTTCTCGACGGGGCGCCGGAGACTGCTGGCACCCATGAGTGCCGGCGAGAAGTGCCGGCAAATGGGCGCGGCAGTGCCGAGAGGTGCCGGACCCGTCCCGGCGCCCGGGCAGGAGTGCCGGCCCCAAAGCCTCCCGCAGCCGGCACTCCTCAAGTGCCGGCGAGAAGCGCCGCCCGCCCGGAGCCCGCGTCGCACTTCTCGCCTGCGTCCGAGGCGGCTCCGCTGCCGAGGAGTGCCTGCTGCTCGGCGGTCCTGCAAGAAACGAAGCGTCGCCTAAGGGTTTGCGGCAGGCACGGGCGGGGTACAAGCTATAATTGCGAAACCTGTACGGTATGGAAGGAATGCCCACAGATGTTCGAGAAGTTTACCGACAAGGCCCGCAAGGTGATGAGCCTCGCCCAGGACGAGGCGCGCAACCTCGGGCAGATGTACGTGGGCACGGAGCACCTGCTTCTTGCCTTGATCAAGGAGGGCGAAGGCGTGGCCGCGCAGGCGCTCGCCAAGCTCGACGTGACCTACGACGAGACGCTCACCACCATTCGCAGCCTCACCGAGGGAGACGGCGAGCCCGTGCCGGGCGGCCACATCCCCTTCACGCCGCGCGCCAAGCGCGTGCTCGAGGGTGCCTATCGCGAGACCATGACCCATGGCCAGACCTACATTGCCACGGAGCACCTGCTCTTGGGCATCGTCGCCGAGGGCAACGGCCGGGCCATGGACGCCCTGCGCCAGATGGGTGTCTCGGGCGACGCGGTTCGCAACGCCGTGAACGAGCTTGCGGGCAAGAGCACCGAGTCTGCCCAGCAGCCCGCTACGGCGGACGTTCGCATGAGCGGGTTCGGTGGTCCCGGCCCACAGCAGCAGGGCGACGAGGGCTCCGTCCTCGAGCAGTACGGCCGCAACCTCACCAAGCTTGCCGCGGACGGCAAGCTCGACCCCGTCATCGGCCGCGACCGCGAGATCGAGCGCGTGATGCAGGTCCTTGCGCGCCGCCAGAAGAACAATCCGCTCATCCTGGGCGACCCGGGTGTGGGAAAGACCGCCATCGTGGAGGGCCTGGCCCAGCTCATCGCCAGCGGCAACGTGCCGGACATCCTGCGCGGCAAGCAAATCTGGACGCTCGACCTCGCAAGCCTTGTCGCCGGCTCCAAGTACCGCGGCGAGTTTGAGGAGCGCATGAAGAAGGTCGTGCGCGAGCTCGAGGAGTCCGAGAACGACATCCTCTTCATCGACGAGATCCACACCGTCATTGGCGCGGGCTCGGCCGAGGGCTCCATCGACGCCGCGTCCATCCTGAAGCCGCCCCTCTCGCGCGGCGAGATTCAGGTCATTGGCGCCACCACGGCGGAGGAGTTCCGCAAGCACGTGGAGAAGGACTCCGCCTTTGAGCGCCGCTTCCAGCCGGTCAACATCGGCGAGCCCAGCCCCGAGGACACCCTCAAGATCATTGAGGGCCTGAAGGATCGCTACGAGAAGCACCACAACGTGCGCTACACCGACGCCGCAATCCAGGCTGCCGTCACCCTCTCGAGCCGCTACGTCCAGGATCGCTTCCTGCCGGACAAGGCCATCGACGTGCTCGACGAGGCCGGCGCTCGCACGCGCGTCCACAAGATGACGCTGCCGCCCGAGATTGCCCAGACCGACGCCGACCTTGCCCGCGTGCGCGAGGAGAAGTCCGCCGCCGCGGCCGCCCAGGAGTTTGAGGAGGCCGCACGCCTGCGCGACGAGGAGAAGGCGCTCGTGGCCCGTCGCGACGAGCTGGAGAGCGCGTGGCGCGAGGAGCTTGCCGCCAACGTGGTCACGGTGGACGAGCAGGACATTGCCGACGTGGTCTCCTCCATGACCGGCGTGCCCGTCTCGAGCCTCACCGAGGCCGAGGCCTCCAAGCTGCTGCGCTGCGAGGACGTGCTCCACGAGCGCGTCGTTGGCCAGGACGAGGCCGTGACCAAGGTCGCCAAGGCCATCCGTCGCAGCCGCAGCCCGCTCAAGGACCCGCGCCGCCCCGGCGGCTCGTTCATCTTCCTCGGGCCCTCCGGCGTGGGCAAGACCGAGCTCGCCAAGGCGCTCGCCGAGTTCCTCTTCGGCAGCGAGGAGGCGCTCATCTCCTTTGACATGTCCGAGTTCATGGAGAAGCACACCGTCTCCAAGCTCGTCGGCGCGCCTCCGGGATACGTTGGCTACGACGAGGGCGGCGAGCTCACCAAGGCTGTGCGGCGCCGTCCCTACTCCGTCGTGCTTTTCGACGAGGTGGAGAAGGCGCACCCCGACGTCTTCAACGTCCTGCTCCAGATTCTGGAGGAGGGCCGCCTCACCGACGGCCAGGGCCGCCACGTGGACTTCTCCAACACCGTCATCATCATGACGTCCAACATCGGCGCGCGCGACATCGCGCAGACCACCACCATGGGCTTCTCGGCCCAGGGCGCGGGCGGGCTCTCCGACAAGGAGATCACGAGCCGCGTGATGTCCGAGCTCAAGAAGCACTTCCGCCCGGAGTTCCTGAACCGTGTGGATGAGGTCGTGGTCTTCAACTCCCTCACGTCCGAGCAGCTGCGCGGCATCGTGGAGCTCATGGTGGCCGACCTGCGCGAGCGCCTTATCGCGCAGGGCATGTCCATCGAGCTCACGGACGCCGCGCGCGACCTCGTGGCCAAGGAGGGCGCCGACCCGGTCTACGGCGCGCGCCCGCTGCGCCGCGCCATCCAGACGCTCATCGAGGACCCGCTCTCCGAGGAGCTGCTCCAGAACCTCTGGCACCGCGGAGAGATCATTCGCGTGGACGAGAAGGACGGCAAGCTCGTCTTCGAACACACGACCGGCGAGATTCCCGCGCCGCGTCGCCGCGAGAGCATGGTCTCCCCGGACTTCTCGGCCCTGCCCGAGCCGTCTCGTGGGGCTGCGGGCGCGGGTGGCCTGCTGAGTGCGGGAGAGTGACCGTCCGGACCGCCGCGGTCGGGCAAAGGTCCGGCGCTCGGACAGCTTCGGCGCATAGGGCGCGCCTGCAGAACTCGCGGCGGACCTTTGCCCGGCCCGGCGGTCCTGCTCGTTCGTCTCTGAGCGCCGGAGCTTGGCCGCCGAGAGTAAAGGCCGGCGGGCCCGGCGCTATACTCGTACCTGACCGCCATCGACGAGAGGGGCGCACGTGAACGGTTCCCAGTTTGAGAACGGCGCGCTCGATCGCGAGCAGCGCTTCGAGGACGCCATCAGGAAGACGGCGCCGGGCACGCCCCTGCGTACGGCGCTCGACATGATTCTTGCCGGCAAACTTGGCGCACTCATCTGCGTTGGCGACACCGAGAACGTCCTTGCTGCCGGTGATGACGGCTTCAAACTTGACGTCTCGTTCACGGCAAACCGTCTCTTCGAGCTCTGCAAGATGGACGGCGCCGTGGTGGTCGATCGCGACCTCACCAAGATTCTGCGCGCGAACTACCACCTCAATCCCGACCCGTCGCTGCCCACCTCGGAGACGGGCACGCGGCATCGTACCGCCGCGCGCATGAGCCTGCTCACCAAGGCGACGGTCATCTCCGTCTCCTCCCGCCGCTCGGTGGTAAACGTCTACGTGGACGGCAAGGGCTACGAGCTCAAGAGCCTGACGGCGCTCTTCTCGCTGGTCAACCAGCTCATCGTTGCCATGCAGAACACGCGCTCCCAGCTCGACCGCAGCCTGCTGCGCCTCACGAGCCTCGAGCTTGACAACGTGGTCACCCTCGGTGACCTCACGAGCATCTTCTATCTCTTCGAGGTGCTCATGACGGCCGGAGACGAGCTCGATGACTGCATCATCCAGCTCGGCAGCGAGGGCCGTACCACCCGCATGCAGCGCGAGGAGTACCTTGCGGGCATGGACGAGGCCTACACCCTCATGGTCAGAGACTACGCGGTGGACTCCTCCGAGGAGGCGGCACGCGCCATCAGAAAGCGGTTGCACGACACCGTGAACACCCAGTTGCGCTCCGCCAAGTTTGTGGCAAAGCTGCTGGGCTACAGCGACGACCGGGGAGAGGACTCTGTCATGACGCCGCTCGGGCTGCGCACCCTGTCGCGCGTCTCGGTGGTGCGCGACGGTATGGCCGACAAGATCGTGGACGAGTACGGCTCGCTCCAGGAGGTGCTGGAGGCCGTGGACGACGACCCGTCGCGGCTCGGCGAGATTGGCGTCAAGAACCCCGGCGTCCTTGCCAACAGTCTGCACCGCATGTGGGACAAGGGGGAGTAGCCGTGGGCGCTCCCGTGTCGTGTCCCAGCGTCTGCGCCGAGCGCGTGGGCTCCCAGGAGGCACCTGCCGACACCTGCGCCGTCATTGTTGCCGGCGGTTCCGGAGAGCGCTTTGGAGACCCGCGCGGCAAGCAGTTTGTTGAGCTGTGCGGTCTTCCGCTCATGTGCTGGTCGGTCATGGCGTTTGACCGCGCGCCCTCAGTCGCGCGCATCGTGGTGGTGTGTGCGCCCGAGCGCGCGGCGGAGGTCGAGAAGGACGTGCTCTCGCGGATGACCCTCACAAAGCCGGTTGTGCTCGCGCCCTCCGGCGCCACGAGGCAGGACTCGGTGCGATCCGGCTTGGAGGCGGTGCCGCGCGGGTTGGAGCTGGTGGCCGTCCACGACGCTGCTCGCCCGCTCATCGAGGTTGAGCAGATTGAGGCCGCGTGCACCGCGGTGCGCGCGGACCGGGCGCTTGCGGGGGCGATTCTCGCCACGCGCTCGGTGGACACGCTGAAGCTCGTCGAGGGCACGACGATCATTGCCACGCCGGACCGCTCGTTTTACTGGGCTGCGCAGACTCCTCAGGTGTTTCGCACGGCAAAGCTCGTCGCGGCGCACCGAAGCGCCGTGCGTGACGAGTACCAGGGCACCGACGACGCCTCCCTGGTGGAGCGCCTGGGTGGCCGTGTGTGCGTGGTTGAGTCCACGCGCGACAACATCAAAGTCACGTTGCCCGAGGACCTCGCCCTCGCCGAGGCCGCCCTCGAGCGACGCCTCATTGGCTGACGACAAAGGTGATGACAAAGGTGACAGGGTTGGTGACAAAGGTGACAGGGTAAAGTGTCACGAAAGATGACAAAGGTGACAGGGTAGATTGTCAGCTTTTTCTTTCGTGACACTTTACCCTGTCACCTTTGTCAGCAAGGGGGGGTCGACATGTTGCGCATCGGGCACGGGTTTGACGTGCACGCTTTCGCCGAGGGGCGTCGTCTGATACTGGGCGGCGTTGACGTGCCGGCAGAGCGCGGGCTTGCCGGGCACTCGGATGCGGACGTGCTCGCGCACGCGCTCATGGACGCGGTCCTCGGCGCCATGCGCGCGGGCGACATCGGCAAGCTCTTTCCGGACACCGATCCCGCCTACGAGGGCGCGGACTCGCTCGGACTCATGGCCCGCGTGGCTGGGCTGGCCCGCGAGCGCGGCTTCGTCATCCAGGACGTGGACTGCACCGTAGCGGCGCAGGCCCCCAAGCTCGCGCCGTACCGCGAGCAGATGCGCGCCAACATGGCCGCTGCGCTGGGCGTGGACGTCGAGCACGTGGGCGTGAAGGCCACTACCACGGAGCGGCTCGGCTTTGTGGGGCGCGAGGAGGGCATCGCCGCCTGGGCCGTGGCCCTTCTCGACGACGGGCGGTAGCGCGCGGACCCGCTGCGCGCAGGTCCTTCTCGGTGTTCGCGTTTTGTGGACGCGAAACGACGCTTTGGCCCCGCAGAATGTCGCCATGCGTCCCCGCTTCTGATGCGTGGACCCCGCCCGACACTTTCCCGCTATAAAGTGTCGCCATGCGTCCCCGCACGTCGCGCGCGGAGTGTGTCCGGCCCACGCGCTATACTGGCAGGACCAGCAACCGGACACCCAAGGAGCACGCATGCTCGTCTACAACAGCCAGACGCACAAGAAGGAGGAGCTCGAGCCCATCGAGCCCGGCAAGATTCGCATGTACGTCTGCGGCCCCACCGTCTACGACCAGATTCACATCGGCAACGCGCGCACGTTCCTCGCGTTTGACGTGATTCGTCGCTATCTCATGTACAAGGGCTACCAGGTCACCTTTGCCCAGAACCTCACCGACGTGGACGACAAGATCATCAACCGCGCCAACGAGACCGGCCGCACGGCCGCAGAGGTTGCCGAGGAGTGCTCGGCCGCCTTCATCGAGCAGATGCACCGCTTTGGCGTGCTGGACCCGGACATCCGCCCGCGCGCCACGCACGAGATCGAGGCCATGCAGGAGATGATCTCCCAGCTCATTGAGCGCGGCCACGCCTATCCTGTGCCCTCCGGCGACGTGTACTTCTCTGTGCGCTCTGATCACAGCTACGGCATCCTCTCTGGCCGCGACCTCGATCAGATGCGCGCCGGCGAGCGCGTGGAGGTCAATGACGAGAAGCGCGACCCCTTCGACTTTGCCCTCTGGAAGGCCGCCAAGCCCGGCGAGCCCAGCTGGCCCTCCCCGTGGGGTGACGGTCGCCCCGGCTGGCACACCGAGTGCTGCGCGATGATCCACCGCTACCTGGGCACCCCGATCGACATACACGGCGGCGGCGCCGACCTCATCTTCCCGCACCACGAGAACGAGACCGCCCAGGCCATGTGCGCCTGGGACTCCGCGCTTGCCAACACCTGGATGCACACCGGGATGCTGCGCGTGGACGGCGAGAAGATGTCCAAGAGCCTCGGCAACTTCTATACGCTCAAGGAGGTGCTCGACAAGTACCCCGCCGACGCCGTGCGCCTGCTCATGCTGCAGACCCACTACCGCGCACCGCTCGACTTCTCCTTCGAGCGCCTTGAGGGCGTGGCGGGCACGCTCGAGCGCCTGCAGACCTGTGCGCGCAACCTGCGCTGGGCGGCCGAGCGCTCGCCTCAGGATGGCGAGCTCAACGACGCCGACCGTGCCCTCGGCCGCCAGATTGACGAGGCACGCGAGGAGTTCTGCCGCCAGATGGACGACGACTTCAACACCGCCGGTGGCCTTGCCGCGATCTTCTCGCTGGTGACGGCCTGCAACACCTACCTGGCGGAGGCTGCAGACGACACCTCAACGGCCGTCTGCCTGCGCGCCGCGGACATGCTCTGCGAGCTCGCCGACGTCGTGGGCATCAACCTCTCCCGTTCCGCCGGGGAGGACGATCTGCCCGCGGGTCTTGTGGACCTCGCGTGCGAGCAGGCCGGCTACGAGGGCGACTCCGCCGCGGAGGCGGCCGAGGTTCTTCTCGCCGCGCGTCAGGCCGCCCGTGCCGAGAAGAACTGGGCCCTCGCAGACGCCATCCGCGACGGCATCACCGCGCTCGGCCTGGTGGTGGAGGACACCGCCGCCGGCGCCCGCCTGCACCGCAAGGAGTAGTGCGCCATCATACGAGCAAGTGCGGTCTTCTGCTAATTCGCTCCCAAATTGTACGAGCAAAAGTACGAGCAAACTTTTGCTCGTACTTTTTTGCGTATACTATACGAGAAAGCTAGGCGGGCCGAACGGAGGGTTGCAGCGTGCGCGAATCCAAGACAGTTGAGTTCAAGACATCTGTCAGCAGCTCGTTCCTCAAGACGGTCTCGGCGTTTGCAAACTACGGCGGCGGGACAATCTACTTTGGCGTTGCTGATGATGGGTCGACGGTGGGTTTGCAAGACCCCGCGCAGGCGTGCCTGGACATAGAGAACCGCATCAACGACTCGATCTCTCCCGTTCCTGAGTTTGCCCTCATGACACATGCAGAAACCTCGACAGTTGAGCTCAGGGTCATGCCAGGCGCTGCAACGCCCTATCTCTACCGTGCGAAGGCATACAAGCGCGCGGACAGCGCGACGGTTGAGGTAGACCGTGTTGAGCTTACGCGACTCACGCTTGCTGGAAGCAACCTGCATTTCGAGCAGTTGCCGGCGGAGAATCAAGACCTTGCGTTTACGTACCTTGGAGCGGCACTGCAAGCCGAGCTGGGCCTTGAGGAGTTCAATACTGATACCCTTAAGACACTGAGTCTGCTCTCGTCGACGAACGGTTATAGCAATGCTGCGGCAATTCTGGCCGATCAAAGCACTTTCCCCGGGATTGACGTCGCGCGCTTTGGCGAGAGCGTCAGTGTGATACTCAAGCGGGCTACCTATGAGGGTGCCTCAGTGCTTGCCGAGTTTGACGAGGCGGTTCGGCTCTTCAAGGATGCATACTGCTATGAGCTGGTGAAGGATATCCATCGCATTGCGGTAGAGACCATACCAATCAGTGCCTTTCGAGAGGCCCTCGCAAATGCCGTTGTCCATAGAATGTGGGACATCGCAGCGCGTGTGCGCGTATCCATGTATCCCGACCGCGTAGAGATCTCTTCACCCGGGGGCCTTCCAACAGGCATGTCCGAGGAGGAGTATCTTTGCGGCAGGGTCTCTGTCATGCGTAACCCCATCCTGGCAAATGTGTTCTATCGTCTTAATATCATCGAGGCGTTTGGTACGGGGGTAATTCGAATCAAGAAGGCATACGAGGGCAGTGCGACGAAGCCCGAGTTCGTTATTTCGGAGAACTCGATAACGGTTATCCTTCCCCTCGTGAGGGAAGATAACGACTTGACTGAGGACCAGCGGCTCGTGTACGACTTGCTTAGTCCCGTTCGCCTCGTGCCTGCTGGAGAGCTGGAACAGCACGTGAGCTTCAGCAGGTCCAAACTCACGAAGATCCTCAAGCAGCTGATTTCTCTTGGCTTGGCAGAAACGAGCGGGGTGGGAAGAGGCCTGAAATATCGACGCGCCGGGTGAGGACTTCAGCTCAAGCGTGGATTAACGAGCCGCGTCTTTAGAAGTATAGAGGGAGCACCATGGCAAAGAACCAATCACGCACGCCGGGCCGCGACGTTCGCGGCGGCAAGGGCAAGGGGCGTCCGCAGCCCACACGTCCCGGCGCCCCCGGCCGTTCCGGTGGCTTCAAGGGCAAGGGCCCGCGCGGCGAGAAAAGCCGCGGGCCCCGTCCGCTTCCCGGCGCTGCGCGCCGTGGCCCCCAGCGCGAGCGCGGCGACCTCATCGAGGGGCGCCGCGCCGTTGAGGAGGCGCTTGGCTGCGGGATGCCGCTGAGAAGCGCCCTCGTGCAGGAGCGCTCCGGCGAGCGCGACCAGGCGCTCGAGCGCATCGCCGCGCGCCTGGAGGATGCCGGCGTCCCCGTGGAGCGCGTGCCGCGCGCGCGACTTGATGCGCTCTCGAGCCACGGTGCGCACCAGGGCGTTGTTGTGCGGACGCGCCCCTTCGAGTATGCCGAACTCGCGGACATCATTGCCCGTGCCGGGGAGGGCGACGCGCTTGTGGTGGTGCTCGACCACGTGACCGATCAGGGCAACTTTGGTGCCATCGTGCGCACGGCCGAGGTTGTGGGTGCCGCGGGCGTTGTCGTGGCCAAGGCTCGCTCCGCCTCGGTTGGCGTGGGCGCCTACAAGACCTCCGCCGGTGCCGTCATGCATCTGCCGATCGCGCAGGTCCCCAACCTCGCACGAGCGATTGAGGAGCTCCAGGCCGCGGGATTTTGGGCCTGCGCGGCTACGGAACATGCAAGCGAGGACGTCTGGCACGCCCCCATGGGCGGACGCCTGGCCCTGGTCATGGGCTCGGAGGGCGAGGGCATCTCGCGCCTGGTTGCCGAGAAGTGCGACTTCTCCTGCCGCCTGCCGCAGCGCGGGCGCGTGGAGTCCCTCAACGTGGCCCAGGCCACGACGGTGCTCTGCTACGAGTGGCTGCGTCGCGTGGAGTGTGGCGGCGAGGCCGATGCCTAGCTCGCGCGCATCCGAGCCCAGCGAGCTTCTCGTTGTGGACGGCTACAACGTCATCTACAAGTCCGAGCGCTACCTCGCCCGCATGGACGAGACCGCAGAGGGAGACCCCTTCGAGCAGGCGCGCGACCTTCTGGTTGCCGACGTTGCCGCCTACGCAAAGGGGCGCTACGTTCCCGTAATCGTCTTTGATGCCGCGGGCAACGTGTCCCCGGAGCGGCCGGACCTCTCCAAGGCCGGCGTTCGCATGGTCTTCTCGCCCGCCGGCGAGAGCGCCGACACGGTGATCGAGCGCCTGGTCACGGAGGCGCGCCTCGCTCCGCGGGTCGTGACGGTGGTGACCTCTGACAACACCATTCGCGCAACGGTGGGTGGCGTTCCGGTGACGCGTATCTCGAGCGACGTGCTCGTAAGTGACGTGGGCGCCCTTGCCGCGGAATACGAGCATGCCAACGCCGAGCGCCAGACGCAGCACATGCGCCTTGAGGACCGCATCGATCCTGCCGCACGCGAGAAGCTCTGGCAAATGCTTCGCGGCTAGCGCCTGCGCGCCCAACCCGCTATCATGTACACGCACCTGCCGGCATGGCTCAATGGCAGAGCAACGGTTTTGTAAACCGTGGGTTGGGGGTTCGACTCCCTCTGCCGGCTCCAGGATTTTTTCTCGTCGAGGTCGCGGCGTCGTCGCGGCCTCGACGCATATCGGACGCACATACCAGCAACGACCTGCAGATGTGTGCGGCTCGTGGTGATAGATACGCCCGGGTGCGGGGTATACGTTGACAAGTTCTTGCGCTCGTCGTAATCTATCTTCCGCTTGAGGG
The DNA here is from genome assembly GCA_949291295.1 of uncultured Olsenella sp. Taxonomy (GTDB): domain Bacteria; phylum Actinomycetota; class Coriobacteriia; order Coriobacteriales; family Atopobiaceae; genus Thermophilibacter. The sequence goes on along the minus strand of CASEVE010000013.1, from coordinate 28,780 downwards.
GCGCAAGCGCTTCTCGGGTGGCTGAAAACGGAATGGGGATGTGGCACAGCGGCAACTGCGGCGGACTGTAAATCCGCTCCCTCTGGGTTCCTTGGTTCGAGTCCAAGCATCCCCACCATTTGCCCGTGTAGCTCAGTCGGTAGAGCACTTCGTTGGTAACGAAGAGGTCACCGGTTCAAATCCGGTCGCGGGCTCCATTTCCGCCATTCAGTCGCAAGGCACCATGCCGGTGTAGCTCAGCTGGTTAGAGCACGCGGCTCATACCCGCGATGTCACAGGTTCGAATCCCGTCACCGGTACCAGAGTTCTTAGCGGCGCCTCGGCGCCGCTTGGCATAAGAACGCAGTTTGTTAGGATTGGCCGCAAGGTCGGTTCCAAAAGGAGGATGGCACATGGCCAAGGAGAAGTTCGATCGTTCCAAGCCCCACGTAAACATCGGTACCATCGGTCACGTCGACCACGGCAAGACCACCACGACGGCGGCCATCACCAAGGTCCTCTCCGAGACCGAGGGCTGCAAGGCTGACTACACCGCCTTCGAGAACATCGACAAGGCTCCCGAGGAGCGTCAGCGCGGCATCACCATCAACGTTGCTCACATCGAGTACGAGACCTGGGAGCGCCACTACGCTCACGTCGACTGCCCGGGCCACGCCGACTACATCAAGAACATGATTTCCGGCGCTGCTCAGATGGATGGCGCCATCCTCGTCATCGCCGCCACCGACGGCCCCATGGCCCAGACCCGCGAGCACATCCTTCTCGCCCGTCAGGTCGGCGTCCCCTACATCATCGTCTTCCTCAACAAGTGCGACATGGTTGACGACGAGGAGCTCATCGACCTCGTTGAGATGGAGACCCGTGACCTCCTCTCCGAGTACGGCTTCCCCGGAGACGACCTCCCCATCATCCGTGGCTCCGGCCTCGGCGCCCCCCCATCATCCGTGGCTCCGGCCTCGGCGCCCTCAACGGCGAGCAGAAGTGGGTCGACTCCATCATCGAGCTCATGCACGCTGTCGACGAGTACATCCCCACGCCGCCGCGTGACAACGATAAGCCGTTCCTCATGGCTATCGAGGACGTCATGACCATCTCCGGCCGCGGCACCGTTGCCACCGGTCGTGTCGAGCGTGGTCAGCTCAAGCTCAACGACCCCGTCGAGATCGTCGGTATCCGCGAGAAGCAGAGCTCCGTTGCCACCGGCATCGAGATGTTCCGCAAGACCATGGACTTCTGCGAGGCTGGCGATAACGTCGGTATCCTCCTCCGCGGCATCAAGCGCGAGGACATCGAGCGCGGCCAGGTCATCTGCAAGCCCGGCTCCGTCACCCCGCACAGCGAGTTCACCGGCGAGATCTACGTCCTCACCAAGGAGGAGGGCGGCCGTCACACCCCGTTCTTCGCTGGCTACCGTCCGCAGTTCTACTTCCGCACCACGGACATCACCGGTGACATCTCCGAGCTCACCGACTCCAACGGCACCAAGGTTGAGATGGCTATGCCTGGCGACCACGTGACCGTCAAGTGCAAGCTCATCCACTCCATCGCCATGGAGCAGGGCGACAAGTTCGCCATCCGCGAGGGCGGCCACACCGTCGGCGACGGCCGTGTCTCCACCATCATCGAGTAGATCTAACTGATCGACTCTCAAGGCCCGGCGCCACTGGCGTCGGGCCTTTTTTTCGCGTAAAGTATGACAAAAGTGACAGGGTTAAAGTATGACAAAAGTGACAGGGTAGTTTGTCATGATGACAAAGGTGACAGGGTAGTTTGTCAGGTTGATTGTCAGTTCGCTTGGCGTCAGGTCTGCCCTTCACCGGCGTTGTATCCGCCGGCTTGTCTTGTGTATTTTGTGAGTTGCGGCGACAAGTTCTTCTCGGCTTGACAAGGACGCGAAAAGGGTGGTATCGTTTGCCACCGCGACACGTTCGAGGGAAACTCCCTCCAACGAGAAGTATTTTTCAGGAGGATCTGATTCATGCGTACTCTGGTTACCCTCGCGTGCACTGAGTGCAAGCGCCGCAACTACACTACAGACAAGAACAAGGCAAACAACCCCGATCGTATGGAGTTGAAGAAGTACTGCCCGTGGTGCCGCAAGCACACCGTTCACAGGGAGACCCGCTAACAGGTGGGTTTTCTACACAGGCCAGTAGCTCCAATGGTAGAGCGGCGGTCTCCAAAACCGTTTGTTGAGGGTTCGAGTCCTTCCTGGCCTGCCAGATTTCACCACCGGCTATCCTTTCGAGGTTAGCCGGTTTCCATGTAAGGTACCTTTGTAAGGGAGTCAAGGGATGGCTAACAAGGACCGTAACAAGAGGAGCGCCCGTAAGGCACGCGCCGAGGAGCGGGCCCGCGTCGAGGCCGCCCAGGCGGTTTCCGTCACGCCCGAGCAGAAGGTGGCCATGGAGAAGAAGGCCGCCCAGGAGGCCAAGGCTGCTGCCAAGCAGGAGAAGGAGCTGGAGAGAAAGGACAAGAAGCCCGGTCTCTTCCGCCGCCTGCGCACCTATCTTGGCAACGTCCGCTCCGAGATGCGTCGCGTTGTCTGGCCGTCCAAGGCTGAGCTCAAGAGCTATTCCGTTGCCATCATCATCATGCTCATCGTCTTTGGCATCGTTATCTGGCTCATTGACTCTGGTATCGTCGCTGCGCTTGTCGGCTTCACCGGTCTGAGGGGGTAGTTGTGGCTAAGCGCTGGTACGTCATTCATACCTACTCGGGCTACGAGAACAAGGTCAAGACCGACCTTGAGCACCGTATCGAGACCTTCGGTATGGAGGACCAGATTGTCGACATCCAGATTCCCACCGAAGAGGTGACCGAGATCAAGGACGGCGGCAAGCGAGAGACCAAGGAGTCCAAGGTCCTGCCGAGCTACGTTCTCGTTCGCATGGAGGGCAACGACGATACGTGGTCCTTCGTGCGCAACACCCCCGGCGTCACCGGCTTTGTTGGTCCCGACGGCAAGCCCTCGCCCCTTCGTCGCAGCGAGTTCGACAAGATCATGCGTCGCACGGGCGCTCGTGGCACGTCTCCGGTTGCGCCCAAGCGCACCTCCACCAACGTTGAGGTCGGCCAGTCCGTGCGTGTGCTCTCTGGCCCGCTTGCGGATTTCGACGGCATCGTGTCCGAGGTCAACGCCGAGTCCGGCAAGGTCAAGGTCATGCTGACCATCTTCGGCCGCGAGGCTCCCGTCGAGCTCAAGCTCGATCAGATCACCGTGATCGCATAAGAAGGAGATTCCGCCTGCCCGTATCGGTGAGGATTGCTTCTCGGGCGGCGCATCGATAGTACGTTCGCAACACTCTCAAGGAGAACACAATGGCCAAGAAGAAGGTCGTCAACTTCATTAAGCTCCAGATTCCGGCCGGCGCTGCCAACCCCGCGCCTCCCGTCGGTCCCGCCCTTGGTGCCGCTCAGGTCAACATCATGCAGTTCTGCCAGGCGTTCAACGCCGCCACGCAGGACAAGGCCGGCGACATCATTCCCGTTGAGATCTCCGTCTACGAGGATCGCTCCTTCGACTTTGTTTGCAAGACCCCTCCCGCGGCCCAGCTCATCAAGAAGGAGCTCGGCCTCAAGAGCGGCTCCGGCGTGCCCCAGCGCGACAAGGTCGGCCAGCTCACCCAGGAGCAGCTCACCAAGATCGCCGAGATCAAGATGCCGGACCTCAACGCCAACGACATCGAGGCCGCCAAGAAGATCGTCGCCGGCACCGCCCGTTCCATGGGCGTCACCATCGCCGAGTAAGTGTCTAGATGTTACGAAGGGACAGTCCCTTCGTAACATTGAACGTTACGAAGGGACTGTCCCTTCGTAACATCGACGTGGGAGGGTGAAAGCCCGATGACCACAGGAGGTAAGCAACATGCCTAAGCACGGAAAGAACTACAAGGCCGCCGCCGAGAAGGTCGAGCGCACCAAGCTCTACTCCCCGAAGGAGGCCATGGAGCTCGCCAAGGAGCTCGCCCCCGCCAAGTTTGATGAGACCGTCGAGGTTGCCGTTCGCCTGGGCGTCGACACCCGCAAGGCCGACCAGAACGTCCGCGGCTCCATCTCCCTGCCCCACGGTACCGGCAAGACCGTCCGCGTCGCCGTCTTCGCCGAGGGCGAGAAGGCCCGTGAGGCCGAGGCCGCTGGCGCCGACATCGTGGGCTCCGATGACCTCGTTGCCCAGATTCAGGCCGGTGAGCTGAACTTCGACGCCGCCATCGCCACCCCCAACATGATGGGCAAGGTCGGCCGCCTCGGTAAGATCCTCGGTCCCCGCGGCCTCATGCCCAACCCCAAGCTCGGCACCGTGACCATGGACGTCGCCAAGATGGTCGGCGAGCTCAAGGCCGGCCGCGTCGAGTACCGCGCCGACCGCTACGGCATCTGCCACGTCCCGATGGGCAAGGTGTCCTTCGACACCCAGAAGCTCGTCGAGAACTACGGCGCGCTCATCAACGAGCTGCTCCGCGTCAAGCCCTCGAGCGCCAAGGGCAAGTACGTCAAGTCCGTCGTCATCTCCACCACGATGGGCCCTGGCATCAAGGTTGACTCCTCCAAGACCCGCAACCTTATGGAGGACTAGTTCTTCTCGCCATTTTTCCAAGGAGTGCTTGACGGGCGTCCTGCGTCGTGCAAAAATGTCACGCGCAGGACGCCCGTCCTGTGTATGTACATCGCACGTCCGCTGCCAAAGACAGCCGGTGCCGCAAGGCTCAAAGGGGAAACCCGCCTGCCGAGGTGGTCTCAGAGATTGCATCTTCGAGGACCCCGCTTTGGCTGCGCCAAGTGGGGTCTTCTCATGCGGAAGGCCCGCCCGCGTTGGCGGCTCGTGCCCGACCGCATATCGAGGAGGTGTAACAACATGCCATCCAAGTCCAATGTCGAGATGCTCGAGAAGGTCTCTGCCTCTCTCGAGGCTTCCAACGGCGTTTTTGTCGTCGACTACCGTGGTCTCTCCGTTAAGGAGACCCAGGAGGTCCGCCGCGCCCTGCGCGAGGCGGGTGCCGAGATGAAGGTGTACAAGAACAACATCGTCAAGCTCGCTCTCCAGAACGCCGGTCTGCCCAGCATCGATGACGCTCTTGCCGGCACCTGCGCGTACGTCTTCTATCAGAAGGACTCCGTCGATGCCGCCAAGGTCATCAAGGAGCAGTCCGAGAAGCTCAAGAAGATGAGCTTCGTGGGCGCCATCGCCGACGGCAAGGCTCTCAACGCCGACGAGGCAAAGGCCTACGCCGACCTGCCCAACCGCGATCAGCTCATGGGTCAGCTCGCCGGCCTCATCGCTGGTTTTGCTCGCGACATCGCCGTGTGCGTCAAGGAGGTCCCCGCTGGCCTCGCCCGCACCGTCAATGCTGTTTCCGAGCAGAAGCAGGCTGCCTAGTTCCACCCGCGGCATCCGCCGCACACGTAAACGCAAATCCGCGCAGACCGCGCGGGACCGAAAGGATTGAAAAATGGCTAAGCTTACCACCGAGGAGATCATTGACGCCCTCAAGGAGATGACCCTTCTCGAGGCATCCGAGCTCGTTCACGCTATCGAGGACACCTTCGGCGTCTCCGCCGCCGCTCCTGTCGCCGCCGTCGCCGCTGCTCCTGCCGCTGGCGGTGCCGCCGAGGAGGAGGAGAAGACCAACTTCGACGTCGTGCTCGAGGGCTTCGGCGACAACAAGATCGCCGTCATCAAGGTCGTCCGCGCTCTGACCAGCCTCGGCCTCAAGGAGGCCAAGGAGGTCGTCGAGGGTGCCCCCAAGGCCGTCCTCGAGGGCGCCAAGAAGGAGGACGCCGAGGCCGCCAAGAAGCAGCTCGAGGAGGCCGGCGCTACCGTCACCCTCAAGTAAGTTCGCTTACTGGGTCACGCGCAACGCGCACCTTCAGGGGTCGGACCTACGGGTCCGGCCCCTTTTTGCGTATCGGTGCTTCTCGGTGCCCCGGGAGTGCGTTCCCAAAATCGAGGCTGTGGCGCGCAGAAGGCGCAATATGTTCCCAAAAATGAGGCTGTGGCGCAAAACAGAGGGTGATTCGCGCCACGGCTCCACTTTTGGGGACGCCCGGCGAGAAGGACGCCCCACGGCCCCGCACCCGGGGACGCCCGGCGAGAGGGACGCGCCGCTGCCCGATTTGTCCTGCGGTCCAGGCGCGCGCCAGCTGAGGGAGCACACCGAACCTTCACATGCGGGTACTTCTCGCCACGGCGTTTACGCAGGTAGATTGTAGGAGCGGGAATTCATACTCGAAAATGGCAGCCAAGTCAAGACTTTTCATTGACCGAGGAGGCGCTTTTCGGTAGATTGTTACGTTGCGACAATTGCCGCCTTCCACCCTTTTTGAAGGAGGAAAAGCCTGGTGTCTACCGCAAAGACTGCACTTACCAAACCACAAGGCACGACCGGACGCAAGACCTTCAGCAAGATTGCCCCGGCAATGGAGCTCCCCAACCTGATCTCCGTCCAGAAGGAGTCCTTCGAGCACTTCATGGGCGAGGGTCTCGCGGAGTCCTTTGCGGAGTTCTCTCCCATCGAGAACTCCTCCCACACCATGCAGGTGGTCTTTGGTGACCACCAGTTTGGGGACCCGGCCCACACCATCGCCGAGTGCCGAGCCAAGGACATCTCCTACCAGGCGCCGCTCTTCGTTGACGTTCGCTTTGTCAACAAGGAGACGGGCGAGATGAAGGAGCAGCTCGTCTTCATGGGTGACTTCCCCCTGATGACCGACCGCGGCACCTTTGTCATCAACGGCACGGAGCGCGTTGTTGTCTCGCAGCTTGTCCGCTCGCCGGGCGTCTACTTCTCCGAGGAGATGGACAACGGCGTTCGCGTTCACAAGGCGCAGTTCATCCCCGCCCGCGGCGCGTGGCTCGAGTTTGAGGTCGACAAGCGCGGCCACCTCGTGGTCTCCATCGACCGCAAGCGTCGTCAGTCCGCCATCGTGTTCCTGCGCGCCCTCGGCATCGCTGAGACCGACGACGAGGTCTACGCCCTTCTCGGCGACTCTGACATCGTGCGCAACACGCTCGAGCGTGACGCCTCCACCACCCGCGAGGCGGCCCTCAAGGAGATCTACCAGCGCCAGCGTCCCGGCGAGCCCGCCACGGCGGACGCCGGTCGCCTCCTTCTCGACGGCCTCTACTTCAACGAGCAGCGCTACGACCTCGCTCGCGTTGGCCGCTACAAGGTGAACAAGAAGCTCGAGATGGGCGACGAGTCCACGAGCCGCGTCCTCACCCACGAGGACATCATCGAGGCCATCCGCTACCTCCTCGCCCTGCACATGGGTGACGACACCAAGCGCGTCGACGACATCGACCACTTTGGCAACCGTCGCGTTCGCACCGTGGGCGAGCTCGTCCAGAACCAGTTCCGCATTGGCATGAGCCGCATGGAGCGCGTCGTTCGCGAGCGCATGGCCTCTCAGGACGCCGACGACATCACGCCGCAGAGCCTCATCAACATCCGCCCGATCGTGGCTGCGATCAAGGAGTTCTTCGGCTCCTCCCAGCTCTCGCAGTTCATGGACCAGGCCAACCCGCTCGCCGGCCTCACGCACAAGCGCCGTCTCTCCGCGCTCGGCCCCGGTGGCCTCGCGGGCCACAAGTCCGGCTCGAGCCGCCGCACCAACGTGCCCACGGCCGTCCGCGACGTCCACAACTCGCACTACTCCCGCATGTGCCCGATCGAGACCCCCGAGGGTCCCAACATCGGCCTCATCGGTTCTCTCGCGCTCTACGCCCACGTCAACGAGTACGGCTTCATCGAGTCCCCGTACCGTCGCGTGGTTGACGGCAAGGTTACCGACCAGATCGACTGGATGACGGCCGACGAGGAGGAGGCGCACAACATCGCCCCCGCCAACACGCCGTTTGACCCCAAGACTGGTCACTTCATCGAGGTCGACTCCCACGGCAACATCAGCAACCCCGAGCGCATCATCGCCCGTACGCGCGACTTCGACGGCTCCTTCGGCGCGCCCGCCCAGGTCATGGTCGAGGACGTCGACTACATGGACGTCTCTCCGCGCCAGCTGCTCTCTGTGGCCGCCAACCTCATTCCGTTCCTCGAGCACGACGACGCCAAGCGTACCCTCATGGGCGCCAACATGCAGCGTCAGGCCGTGCCCCTGATCAAGGCTCATGCGCCGTTCGTGGGCACTGGCATGGAGGAGCGCGCCGCGCTCGACTCCGGCGAGCTCATCCGCGCCGCCCACGCCGGCACCGTCTCTGAGGTCGACGCCGCCCACGTGGTCGTCTACTCCGACGAGTACGGCTCCGAGCGCTATGACCTCCCCAAGTACGAGCGCTCCAACCAGTCCACGTGCATCAACCACCGCCCGATCGTCCACGCTGGCGAGAAGGTCGAGGCCGGCCAGCCGCTCGCTGACGGCACCTCGATCGATCACTCCGAGCTCGCCCTCGGCGCCAACCTCACGGTTGCCTACATGCCGTGGGAGGGCTTCAACTACGAGGACGGCATCATCGTCTCCGAGCGCGTGGTCCAGGAGGACCTCCTCACGTCCGTCAGCATCTCCCGTCACGAGATCGACGCCCGTGACACCAAGCTCGGCCCCGAGGAGATCACCCGCGAGATCCCCAACCTCTCCGAGGACATGCTCGCCAACCTCGACGACGACGGTATCATCCGCATTGGCGCCGAGGTCGGCCCCGGTGACATCCTCGTCGGCAAGGTCACGCCCAAGGGCGAGACGGCCCTCACGGCCGAGGAGCGCCTCCTGCGCGCCATCTTTGGCGCCAAGGCGCACGACGTCCGCGACACCTCCCTCAAGATGCCGCACGGCGCCTACGGCCGCGTTGTCGACGTGGTCCGCTTTAGCCGCGAGGCCGGTGACGACCTCCCGCCGGGAGTCAACGAGCTCGTCCGCGTCTTCGTGGCCCAGCGCCGCAAGATCCAGCAGGGCGACAAGATCGCCGGCCGTCACGGCAACAAGGGCGTCGTCTGCAACGTCCTGCCCGTCGAGGACATGCCCTACATGGCCGACGGCACGCCCGTCGACGTCCTTCTCGACCCGCTGGGCGTTCCCTCTCGTATTCGTATGAACGTCGGCCAGCTCCTGGAGTGCCACCTCGGCTGGGGCGCCTCCCACGGCTGGGACGACGAGTCCGACGCCTCCGAGCGCTACGTGCCCGGCCCCATCAACGTGGCCACGCCCGTCTTTGACGGCGCCACCGACGAGGAGGTTGCGGAGGTCCTGCGCCGCACCAACATCAACCTCATGAACAAGGCCCGCATGGACTACGGCGACCACATGCGCGAGGAGTTTGTCCCGCAGCTCAACAACCTCGGCAAGACCACGCTCTACGACGGTCGCACCGGTGAGCCCTTCAAGAGCCCGATCACCGTGGGCACGAGCTACATCCTGAAGCTCGGCCACATGGTCGACGACAAGATCCACGCCCGCTCGACCGGCCCCTACAGCCTCGTCACGCAGCAGCCCCTGGGCGGCAAGGCCCAGTTCGGCGGCCAGCGCTTCGGCGAGATGGAGGTCTGGGCCCTCTACGCCTACGGCGCGGCCAACGTCCTCCAGGAGATCCTCACGGTCAAGTCCGATGACACCATCGGTCGCGTGAAGACCTACGAGTCCATCGTCAAGGGCGAGAACGTCCCTGCCGCGGGCATCCCCGAGTCCTTCAAGGTTCTCGTCAAGGAGATTCGCTCGCTCGCGCTCGACATCGAGCCCATCTCCTACAAGAAGCGCTCCGCGCAGGTCGAGCAGGAGAAGGACGCCACGAGCGAGAGCGCGGTCGACGTCTTTGCCAGCATGACCGAGGACGCTGTGTCCGCTTCCGAGCCCGTCAACGATCTCGAGGCCGCCCTCGTGGGTGACGCTACGAGCGATAAGGAGTAGCGACTGTGGCAGATTTCGACACCACTGATTTCGACGCGATCAAGATCTCGCTTGCCTCTGCCGACCGCATTCGCAGCTGGTCGCACGGTGAGGTCAAGAAGCCCGAGACCATCAACTATCGCACCCTCAAGCCCGAGAAGGACGGCCTGTTCTGCGAGAAGATCTTTGGCCCGACCAAGGACTGGGAGTGCTCCTGCGGCAAGTACAAGGGCATCCGCTTCCGCGGCATCGTCTGCGAGCGCTGCGGCGTTGAGGTGACCACGGCCAAGGTCCGTCGCGAGCGCATGGGCCACATCGAGCTCGCCGCTCCCGTGAGCCACATCTGGTACTTCAAGAGCCCCACGAGCTTCCCGCTCGCCCGCCTGCTCGACATCAAGAGCAAGGACCTCGAGAAGGTCCTGTACTTCGCGAGCTACATCATCACCAAGGTTGACTCCGACGCCCGCGAGACCGACGCCGTCGACCTCAAGGAGGAGCTCGACGCCGACCTCGAGGAGCTCGACGCCGAGCGCGACGACCAGATCGCGCGCCTCAAGGAGCAGGGCGAGGACGCCGGCGAGGAGTTCGGAGACCTCGAGCCGCTCTCCGAGGACGAGATCCGTGCCGGCATCGCCGACCTCGAGGCCGAGTACGAGGACGAGAAGCGCCTGCGCACCGAGGCCTACGAGAAGTTCATGCAGCTCGAGGAGCGCGAGCTCATCTCCGATGAGGGGCTCTTCTCCGAGCTCAAGCGCTACTACGGCATCTACTTCAAGGGTGGCATGGGCGCCGAGGCCGTGCGCGAGCTGCTCCGTGGCATTGACCTCGAGGCCGAGGCCAAGGAGCTCCGCCAGATCATCGCCTCCGAAACCGCTCAGAAGCAGAAGCGCGAGAAGGCCATCAAGCGCCTCGAGATCGTCGACGCCTTCCTCAAGGGCGGCAACGACCCCGCCAACATGATCCTCGACGTCATTCCGGTCATCCCGCCCGACCTGCGCCCGATGGTGCAGCTCGACGGCGGCCGTTTTGCGGCCTCTGACCTCAACGACCTCTACCGTCGCGTGATCAACCGCAACAACCGCCTCAAGCGCCTGCTTGACCTCGACGCCCCCGCGATCATCGTCAACAACGAGAAGCGCATGCTCCAGGAGTCCGTGGACGCGCTCTTCGACAACGGTCGCCGTGGTCGTCCCGTCACGGGCCGTGGCGGTCGACCGCTCAAGTCCCTCGCCGAGGCCCTCAAGGGCAAGCAGGGCCGCTTCCGCCAGAACCTGCTCGGCAAGCGCGTCGACTACTCCGGCCGTTCGGTCATCGTCGTCGACCCCAAGCTCAAGCTTCACCAGTGTGGTCTGCCCACGCAGATGGCCCTCGAGCTCTTCAAGCCCTTCGTGATGCGCCGCCTCGTCGAGCTCGGCAAGGTCGAGAACATCAAGGGCGCCAAGCGCGCGATCGACCGCCAGCTCCCGGCCGTCTGGGACGTGCTCGAGGAGGTCGTCCAGGATCGCCTGGTCCTTCTCAACCGCGCGCCTACGCTGCACCGTCTCTCCATCCAGGCCTTCGAGCCGGTTCTTGTTGAGGGCAAGGCCATCCACCTGCACCCGCTCGTGTGTGCCCCCTTCAACGCCGACTTCGACGGCGACCAGATGTCCGTGCACGTGCCGCTCTCCACGCAGGCCCAGACCGAGGCCCGCGTCCTCATGCTGTCGGCCAACAACCTGCGCTCTCCCGCGTCGGGCAAGGTGCTCACCGTCCCGTCGCAGGATATGGTCTTCGGTGCGTACTTCCTCACCACCGAGAAGACCGTGGAGGGCGCCGAGGTGCCCGTCTTCGCCGACTTTGACGACGCGCTTCTCGCCATCGACATGAACCACGAGCTGGAGATCCAGCAGCGCGTGACGGTTCGCGTGACCGCCGCCGACGCCAACCTCGAGCAGGACGGTCGCAAGATCTTCCGCGTCCTCACCGCCAGGGGCGAGCACGAGGACCTTGACGTCACGGAGCGCAACGCGCGCTTTGAGACCACCATCGGCCGCATCATCTTCAACCGTCAGTGCCTGCCCGCCGACTATCCCTTCATCAACTACAAGATGGTGAAGAGCGACATTGGCACGCTGGTCAACGACTGCTGCGATCGCTACAGCCTGGCCGAGGTCGAGCCCATCCTCGACGCCATCAAGGAGACCGGCTTCCACTACGCGACCATCGCTGGCCTGACGGTCTCCGTCTGGGACGCCACGATTCCCGAGGACAAGCCGCAGCTGCTCGAGGAGGCGCAGGACCGCGTCGACGAGATCAACGAGTACTACGAGGACGGCTTCCTCTCCGCGCTGGAGCGTCACACCGAGGTCGTCAACGCGTGGACCGAGTGCACCGACCTTCTCGCCACCGAGATGCTCGCGGGCTTTGCCGAGGACAACCCCATCTACATGATGGCCGACTCCGGCGCCCGAGGCTCCAAGACGCAGCTTCGTCAGCTCGCTGGCATGCGCGGCCTCATGGCCGACATGTCCGGTGACACGATCGACCTCCCGATTAAGGCCAACTTCCGCGAGGGCCTTGAGCCGCTGGAGTACTTCATCTCCACTTACGGCGCTCGTAAGGGCCTCGTCGACACCGCGTCGCACACCTCCGACTCCGGCTACCTGACCCGTCGTCTCGTCGACGTGGCCCAGGACGTCATCGTTCGCGAGGAGGACTGTGGCACCGACGAGGGCGTGACCTACCCGCTCATCAAGCCGGGTCAGACCTCCGTGGACACCGACCTCATCGGCCGCTGCGCCCTGAACGACATCTGCGACCCCGAGACCGGCGAGGTCCTCATTGCCAAGGACGCCTACGTGGAGTCCAAGGCCGACCTCGAGATGCTCGTCGAGCATGGCCTCAAGAAGGTCGAGCTGCGCGCCCTTCTCACCTGCAAGTCCAAGTACGGCGTCTGCCAGAAGTGCTACGGCTGGGACCTCTCCATCCGTCGTCCGGTCAACATCGGCACGGCCGTGGGCATCATCGCAGCCCAGTCCATCGGCGAGCCGGGCACCCAGCTCACGATGCGTACGATTCACTCCGGCGGCGTCGCTGGCGCCGACGACATTACGCAGGGCCTCCCCACGGTTGCCCGCATGTTCGACGTCGTCGGCAACGTCAACGAGAAGATCCTCGGCCGCGAGGCCGACCTCGCGCCGGTCTCCGGACTGCTTCGCATCACGCCTGAGCAGGCCGAGTACCTCCTGCGCATCGTTGACCCCGAGGACCAGACCCGCACCATCGAGGAGTGGCGCGTTCCCGCGTCCGTGCGCTTCATGCCGGGCGTCGAGGACGGCGTGGAGGTCCGCGCCGGCGACCAGATCACCCGCGGCTTTGTCAACTTCCGCAAGCTGCGCCACCTCACCGACATCGAGTCGACGATGCACACCTTCGTCGAGTCCGTCAAGGACGTCTACACGTCTCAGGGCGTCGACCTCAACGACAAGCACATCGAGGTTATCGCTCGCCAGATGCTGCGCCGCGTCCAGGTGACCAACCCGGGTGACTCCCAGTACCTGCTCGGCCAGTACGTCGACCGCTACGTCTTTGCCGACACCGTCCGCAACGTGACTCTTGCCGGTGGCACCCCGCCCGAGGCCGAGCCCGTCATTCTCGGTACGCTCAAGGTTGCCTCGAGCATCGACTCCTGGCTCTCCAGCGCGTCGTTCATCCGCACCGCGGGCGTTCTCACCGAGGCCGCCATCGAGGGCGACATCGACCACCTGCTCGACCTCAAGTCCAACGTCATCGTGGGCAAGCAGATCCCCGCGGGTACCGGTCTTTCTGCCTACAACGACGTCAAGCTCACCTACCACGGCCAGAAGATCGACGGCCCCACGAGCCCGCTCGCCAAGAGCCTGCCCGAGTGGGCGCCCGACGAGCTCAAGAGCATCGAGGAGCAGCTTCCCAAGCAGCTCGACTGGGTGGGCGACGACTACGGCTTTGGCGGCGTGTACTCCAAGAACGGCCGCACGCTCTCCAGCGAGGATGCCAAGCTCTACCTCTTTGACGATCTTGGCGTCTCGCAGCGCTGGACCAACAAGTTCAGCGAGGTGGGCATCGAGACCGTGGGCGACCTCATCGGCAAGACTGAGGACGACCTGCTGCGCATCGATGGAATCGGTGCCAAGGCCATCGAGGAGCTCCGCGACGGCCTTGAGGCCCGCGGCCTGCTCTACATCCTTGAGCCCGACAGCGACGAGGCCGACAGCGAGGATCTCTCTCAGCTGCTCAACATGGTCTTCTCGCCGGATGCGGACGCTGACATCATGCTTGGCACCGCCGCGCCGGCCACGCACCACTTTGACGAGGACGAGCTGATCGGCGGCTCCGACACGAGCGCCGGCGACTCCGACATCATCAACGAGGACCTTGGCTCCCTCGACGACCTCCTCTCCCAGGTGGTCCGTCAGGAGACCGAGGAGTAGGCGCTCGCTACATACGCACCTGAGGGGCGCCCGCCCTTCTCTCCGGCTCAGCTGAGCTCCGCTCAGAAATCGCCGGCGAGAAGGGCGGGCGGCCGCGCGTTTGCAGCGAAGGGCGCTTGCCGGGGAAGCGGCGACGGAAGCTGACGGGAGTGATGACAGAGGCGACGGGGCTGACAGGGGCGGCGGGGGTGACAAAGGTGACAGGGTAAATTGTCATCATGGGCTTTATGATGACAATTTACCCTGTCACCTTTGTCACCCCCGCCGCCCCTGTCAGCCCCGTCGCCTCTGTCATCACTCCCGTCAGCTTCCGTCGCCGCCCCACGCCGTCACAGCGGGCGGAGGGAGGATTGTTCGGCGGTGTGGGCGTTTCCGTCAACGATGGCGCGGCCCCAGGGGTCCACGGCCTCAAAGACGCCACGCGTGAGCTCGGCGCCGTCGGGCGAGAGCACCGCGACCTTCTCGCTGAGCCAGGCAAGGCGTGCCAGATAGTCGTCTTGGATTCCGTCAAGCGGGCATAGTCCGCCCGCGCCTGTCCACGCGTCAACGCGGGCAACGATGCTGTCTCGCAGCACCTCGGCAAGCTCCGAGAAGGAAGGCGCGCTTCCCAGCTCCGCCAGCCCAATGGCCCCCAGCTCGCGCGGAGCGCTCTCTAGATTGATTCCAATGCCGCATACCGCGAAGGGATTTCCAGCTTCGTCGCGCGCCGCCTCAACAAGGATCCCGGCGAGCTTTTGCCCGCGGGCGAGAAGATCGTTGGGCCACTTGAGCTGGACCTCATTTGAAAGCCCGAGCGTTTCCAGCCCATCTGTCACCCCCAGCCCGCAGGCGGCGGCAAGTCCGGGCAGCCGCGATGGGGGCACCTCCGCTCGCAGCAGCACAGAGAGGTAGAGGTTTCCGGCCGGTGACTCCCACGCATGCCCGCGTCGTCCTCGACCGGCCGTCTGCCGCCGCGCGGCAACCGCAGTCCCGCTCTCGGAGCCCTGCCGCCCAAGCTCCAAGACATCATCGTTTGTCGAGACGGTCTTCTCGAGAAGCCTGATTCGTGGCAACCTTTTCATGAAAACCTCCCCTGACCTTGCGTCTCATTGTAGGCGGTCGGGGAGGGTCGCCCATATGGAGGACTCATGACAAAATGGAGGAGCTGAAAATACTCGCCTCACTCCATGCGTACATTGACTAGCCTACCATTGAGATGTTGACACGTTAACAATGAGGGAGGGCGGACAGTGGGATTCCGCATACTGGGAACGGGCTCGGCGCTTCCGAGCCGCTCGGTCACGAACAATGACCTCTCCGAGTTCCTCGACACCTCCGATGAGTGGATCTCCCAGCGCACGGGCATCTCGAGCCGTCGCATCTGCACCAGCGAAACGCTCGACGAGCTCTCCGTTGCCGCATCACGCGCGGCGCTTGACGCCGCTGGCGTGAAGCCCGAGGAGCTCGACCTCATCATCTGCTCCACCACGAGCGGGGACCATCTCATCCCCGCCGAGGCCTGCGCCATCGCCGAGCTTCTCGGCGCCTCGTGCCCGGCCTTCGACGTCTCCGCCGCCTGCGCGGGCTTCATCTTCGCGCTCGATGTGGCGGATGGCTACTTCGTCCGCGGTCGCGCCGAGCGCATCCTCGTGGTCTCCGCAGAGAAGATGAGCCGTCTCGTGGACTGGTCCGACCGCGCCACCTGCGTGCTCTTTGGCGATGGCGCCGCTGCGGCCGTTCTTGCCGCGGGCGGGGAGAACCCCCTCGCCACGCACCTCTCCACGGAGCCCGCCGTCGACATCCTCCACGTTCCCGGCGTTGCCGGAACGTCCCCCTATGACGAGACGGACCGTCCTGCGAGCACCCTCTCCATGGAGGGCCGTCGCGTCTTCAAGTTTGGCGTCAACGCGATCTGCGATTCCGTCCGCATGCTCTGCGACGAGACGGGCATCAAGATCGACGACATCGACCACTTTGTGTTCCATCAGGCCAACGAGCGAATCCTCTCCTCGGCCGTCGCGCGCCTCGGCATCGATAACGCCAAGGTGGCGCGCGCCCTTGCGGAGACGGGCAACATCTCGAGCGCGTGTGTCCCGCTCGCACTCGACCGCCTCGTCCGCTCGGGCGGGCTCAAGAGCGGCCAGCTCGTTGCGCTTGTCGGATTTGGGGCCGGCCTCGACACGGGCGCCTGCCTCCTGCGCTGGGACTAGCGGCCGTCCGCCTGTTCCCAGCACCCGCATCGTCCATTGGAGCGCCCGCCGGGCGCATGGAAAAAGAAGGAGTACCAACCATGGCAGACCAGAGCACCTTTGACCGCGTGTGCGCGATCGTCCGCGAGCAGGGCGGCCTCGACGACGTCGAGCTGACCGCCGAGACCACGCTCGCCGAGGTCGGTCTCGACAGCCTTGCCACCGTTGAGGCCGTCATGGCGTGCGAGGACGAGTTTGGCATCGAGATCGACGCCGAGTCCAACCCCACCACCATCGGCGAGTTTGTCGAGATGGTCGAGTCTCTTCTGGAGAACTAGTCATGCTGCGCACCCCCATCTGTGACCTTCTCGGCATCGAGAAGCCCGTCTTCCAGGGCGGGATGGCCTGGATTGCCGACGCCAGCCTCGCCGCTGCCGTCTCCGAGGCCGGTGGCCTCGGCATCATCGCGGCCATGAACGCCAACGCCGATTGGCTGCGCGACCAGATCCACGAGCTCCGGAGCAAGACCGACAAGCCCTTCGGCGTGAACGTCATGCTCATGAGCCCGTTTGCCGACGAGGTTGCCCAGGTCGTCATCGACGAGCACGTGCCCGTCGTGGTGACCGGTGCGGGCAACCCCACCAAGTACATGAAGGCCTGGAACGCTGCCGGCATCAAGGTCATCCCCGTGGTGGCCTCCGTTGCCATGGCCAAGCTCGTCCAGCGCGCCGGTGCCGTGGCCGTGGTGGCCGAGGGCACCGAGTCCGGCGGCCACATCGGCGAGACCACCACGATGGCCCTCGTGCCGCAGGTCGTCGACGCCGTGAAGATTCCCGTCATCGCCGCCGGCGGCATCGCCGACGGTCGCGGGGTTGCCGCCGCCTTCATGCTCGGCGCCGTGGGGGTCCAGGTGGGGACGCGCTTCCTCGTTGCCAACGAGTGCACCGTGTCAGACAAGTACAAGGACATGGTCCTCAAGGCCAACGACATCGCCACGCGCGCCACGGGCCGCTCGACCGGTCACCCGGTGCGCGCGCTCAAGAATCCCTTCTCCAACAAGTACGCCCAGCTCGAGGCCTCGGGTGCGCCCGAGGAGGAGCTCAACGCCTTTGGCACCGGGGCCCTGCGCAAGGCCGCCAAGGAGGGCGACTACGAGAACGGCTCGTTCCTCTGCGGTCAGGTGGCCGGCATGGTCAAGGAGCGTCAGAGCGCGCTCGAGATTGTGGACGACCTCGTCAACGGGGCCGAGAAGGTCCTGGCTGGAGCAATGCAATGGGTAAAGTAGCCTTCCTCTTCGCCGGCCAGGGCGCCCAGCACCCCGGCATGTGCGCCGACCTCATCGAGTCCGAGCCCGCGGCCAAGGCGGTCTTTGACGTCGCGGACGCCGTGCGTCCCGGCACCACCGAGCAGTGCCTTACCGGCACCAAGGAGGAGCTCTCGCAGACCATCAACACGCAGCCCTGCGTGTTTGCCGCCGACCTCGCCTGCGCCCGCGCGCTTGCCGCGCGCGGCGTGCACCCGGACGTTGTTGCGGGCTTCTCGCTCGGCGAGGTCGCCGCGCTCACCTTTGCCGGTGCCTACACCGACGAGCAGGGCTTTGAGCTCGTGTGCCACCGCGCCGAGCTCATGGCGGACGCCGCCGAGAAGAACCCCGGCGCCATGCGCGCCGTCGTGAAGCTCGACGCCGCCACCGTGGAGCGCCTTGCCGCCGAGGCGGGCGACGCCTGGCCCGTGAACTACAACAGCCCGCTTCAGACCGTCGTCGCGGGAACGCCGGAGGCCTGCGAGAAGCTCGATCTTCTCGTCAAGGAGGCTAAGGGTCGCGCGATGAAGGTCGCCGTCTCGGGCGCCTTCCACAGCCCGTTCATGGCGGACGCCGAGCGCGGCCTTGCCGCGTACCTCGCCGATGGTCACGCCCCGGCGCAGCCGTCCGTGCCCGTGCTTGCCAACCGCACGGGTGAGGCGTACCCCGCCGACGAGGCCGCTCGCGTCGAGCTGCTCTCAAGCCAGGTGGCCAACCCCGTCCGGTGGGTGCGCACTCTTGAGAACATGGCGGCGGACGGCGTGGACACCTTTATCGAGGTGGGCCCCGGCAAGACACTCACGGGCCTTGTGACCCGCACGCTCGAGGGCGTCACGGCGCTGCCGTGCGAGACCGTCGAGCAGCTCGAGGCGGTTCTCGCCGCCCTCGCGGAGAAGGGGGAGTAGCCATGGCCGAGAAGACCGGTGCCATCGAGCGCGACGCCTCTCGTCGCGTGGCCCTTGTGACCGGCGCGTCCCGCGGCATCGGCCGCGCCGTCGCCTGCGGGCTTGCCGCGGACGGCTTTGACCTCGCGCTCGTCTACGCGGGCAACGAGGCCGCGGCCGCCGAGGCCGTGGCGGCCTGTGAGGCTGCCGGCGCCACCGCGCGCGCCTATCGCTGCGACGTGGCGAGCGCCGACGAGGTCAAGGCCACCGTGGACGCGGTTCTCGCCGACTTTGGGAGCGTCTGGGCCCTCGTCAACAACGCGGGCGTCACCCGTGACGGCCTGCTCGTGCGCATGAGCGACGAGGACTTCTCCCGCGTGATCGACGTCAACCTCAAGGGCGCCTTCCACACCACGCGCGCCCTTACCCGCGCCTTCATGCGCCAGCGTGGCGGGCGCATCGTGAACATGGCCTCCGTCGTGGGCCTCATGGGCAACGCCGGCCAGGCCAACTACGCGGCCTCCAAGGCGGGCCTCATCGGTCTCACCAAGTCCGTGGCGCGCGAGTTCGCGCCGCGCGGCGTGACGGTGAACGCCATCGCGCCGGGCTTCGTGGAGACCGACATGACGGCGGTTCTTGCCGAGGGCGTCGTCGAGAGCTACGAGAAGCAGATTCCCCTCGGGCGCCTGGCCAGCGCGGACGAGATTGCCGCCGTCACTCGCTTCCTGGTGAGCGACGCCGCGTCCTACGTGACCGGCGAGGTCATTCGCGTCGACGGCGGCATGGCGATGTAGCGATGTTACGAAGGGACAGTCCCTTCGTATCATCAAAAAACTAATGATACGAAGGGACTGTCCCTTCGTATCATCGATGGGAGTTGAGATGGAACACAGGGTTGCAATCACCGGCATCGGCGCCGTTACGCCGCTCGGCAACACTGCCAAGGAGACCTGGGAGGGCATGGTCGCCGGCCGCTGCGGCATTGGCCCCATCACCCACTTCGACACCGAGAACTTCAAGGTCAAGGTGGCCGCCGAGGTCAAGGACTTCGACGGTGCCGCGCTCCTCGGCAAGCAGGAGGCGGCTCACCTGGACCTCTTCTCGCAGTATGCGCTCGTCGCCTCCGACGAAGCAATGGCCGACTCCGGCCTCGATGCCGAGGACGCCATCGACCGCGAGCGCCTTGGCGTCTACGTGGGCTCCGGCGTGGGCGGCATCAACGCCTTTGCCGATAACGTCCACACCATCGCCGAGCGCGGGCCCCGCCGCGCCTCCCCCTTCATGATCACGATGATGATCGCCAACATGGCCACGGGCAACATCGCCATCCGCCACAAGGCGCTCGGCCCCACCCTGCCCGTTGTGACCGCGTGCGCCACCTCGGCCCACGCCCTGGGCGAGGCCTTCCGCGCAATCAAGCACGGCTATGCCGACGCAATTCTCGCCGGAGGTGCGGAAGCCGCCATCATGCCCGATTCCATTGCCGGCTTCACGAGCTGCCGCGCCCTCACCACCAACCCCGACCCCGCCACGGCCTGCCGTCCCTTTGACGCGGACCGCAACGGCTTTGTCATGGGCGAGGGTGCCTGTGTGCTCGTTCTCGAGGAGTGGGAGCACGCCGTCGCGCGCGGCGCCCACATCTACGCCGAGCTGGTCGGCTACGGCAACACCGATGACGCCTACCACATCACCTCTCCCGACCCCGAGGCCGACGGCATCACTCGCGCCATCCGCCAGGCGGTGGAGGAGGGCGGCGTCAAGCCCGAGGAGGGCCTCTACATCAACGCTCACGGCACCTCGACCAAGCTCAACGACGCCTCCGAGACCCTTGGCTTCAAGCGCGCGCTCGGCGAGGACGCTGCCCGTGCCGCGCACATCTCCTCGACCAAGTCCATGACCGGCCACATGATTGGTGCCACGGGTGCCGTTGAGGCCATGGCCTGCGCGCTCGCGCTCGAGAACGGCATTGTGCCGCCCACGATCAACTACTGCACGCCCGATCCGGCGTGCGACCTCAACTACACGCCCAACGAGGCTGTGGAGTGCGAGCTCGCCTGGGCCATCTCCACCAACCTCGGCTTTGGCGGCCACAACGCCGCGCTCGCGCTGCGTGCCGCGGGAAGGGAGTAACGATGGACTCCGAGAAGATCTCCCAGATTGCCGACATCATGAGGAGCCATGGGCTCTCCCGCGTGCGCGTGGAGGAGCCCGACGGCTCGGCGGTCGAGCTTGAGTGCGGCGTCTCGGCGCCCCTGATCGCCGCCCCCGCCCCTGCGCCTGCCCCCGCGCCCGTTCCCGCTTCGGCCCCCGCGCCTGTGCCCGCACCCGCACCCGCGCCCGAGCCCGCCGCCTCCGAGGACGACGCGCCTCTCGATATGTCTCACACCACCGCCGTCCGTGCTCCGATGGTGGGCGTCTTCTACGCTGCCCCCGCGCCCGGCGCTGAGCCCTTCGTGCGCGTGGGCTCCAAGGTCCAGAAGGGTGACACCCTCTGCGTCATCGAGGCCATGAAGGTCATGAACGAGGTTACCGCCGAGCAGGACGGCGAGATCGTTGACATCTGCGTGCACGACGGCGACCTCGTCGAGTACGGCTGCTGCCTCATGAAGATCTACTAGATGAGACAAAGGGACTGTCCCTTCGTCTCTTTTTCACGTTAGGAGCTGAGTGCGCATGAACAAGGAAGAGCTCAAGGGCCTGCTGCCCCACCGCGAGCCGATGCTGCTCCTCGATGAGGCGGAGATTGTGGACGGAGAGGCCCGCGGCAAGATTACCATCACCGGCGACGAGTTCTTCGTCCAGGGCCACTTTCCGGGCAACCCCATCGTGCCGGGCGTGATCCAGTGCGAGATGCTGGCGCAGAACTGCTGCGTCCTTCTTGCCGACGACCTCGCCGCCAAGGGTGCCACACCCATGTACACGAGCCTCGACAACGTGCGCTTCAAGCATCCCGTGCGCCCCGGCGACACCGTCGAGCTCACCTGCCGTATCACCAAGAGCCGCGGACCCTTCCGCTTTGCCACGGGCGAGGCCCGCGTGAACGGCGAGCTGTGCTGCCAGGCGGAGATGTCCTTCGCCCTGATGCCCGCCGGCAAGGCCTAGCGAGAAGCGCCCCAGACCAGCAAGTCACAACGCGCCGGGAGGCGACGATGTTCGACAAGATCCTTATTGCAAACCGCGGTGAGATCGCCGTTCGCGTGATTCGCGCGTGCAAGGAGATGGGCGTCAAGACCGTGGCCATCTACTCCACGGCCGATGCCGAGGCCCTGCACGTGGCCCTCGCCGACGAGGCCTACTGCATCGGCGGCCCGCGCCCGGCGGACAGCTACCTCAACGAGGACGCCATCATCACGGTGGCCCTCCAGTCCGGGGCCAAGGCCATCCACCCCGGCTACGGGTTCTTCTCGGAGAACTCGCACTTTGCGCGCGAGTGCCAGAAGTGCGGCCTCGTCTTCATCGGGCCCGACCCCGACGTCATCGACCGCATGGGCGACAAGGACAACGCTCGCCGCACCGCGCGCGAGGCGGGCGTCCCCATCGTCCCCGGCTGCGACCTGCTCAAGAGTGCCGACGAGGCCGAGCGCGAGGCCACGCGCATCGGCTGCCCCGTGCTCATCAAGGCCCGCTCGGGCGGTGGCGGCCGTGGCATCCGCAAGGTCGAGAATCCCGCCGACGCCGGCAAGGCCTTCACCGAGGCCTATGCCGAGGCGGAGGCCGCCTTTGGTGACGGCGAGTGCTACATGGAGAAGTTCGTCTCGCCGGCGCACCACGTGGAGGTGCAGGTCCTGGCCGACGCCCACGGCAACGTGGTCTCCCTCGGCGAGCGCGAGTGCTCCGTTCAGCGCCGCAACCAGAAGCTCATCGAGGAGAGCCCGGCGCCGTGCCTGGACGCGCACCCCGGCGTCCGCGAGCGCATGCACAAGGCCGCCCGCGACCTCACGAGCGCCGTGGGTTACGTGGGCGTGGGCACGATTGAGTTCCTCTTTGCCGACGACGGCAACTTCTACTTCATGGAGATGAACACGCGCCTGCAGGTTGAGCACCCGGTCACGGAGTTTGTGAGCGGCGTCGACCTCGTCAAGTGGCAGCTGCGCGTTGCGGCCGGCGCCGAGCTGCCCTTCACGCAGGATGACATCTCCATCGCCAACCACGCCATCGAGTGCCGCATCAATGCCGAGACGCCCGAGTTCCTGCCGTCCTGCGGCGAGATCACCATGCTGCACGTTCCGGGCGGTCCGCAGGTTCGCTTTGACTCCGCCCTCTACGTGGGCGCCGTGGTGCCGCCCTACTACGACTCCCTTCTCGGCAAGCTCATCGTCTGCTCGTCCACGCGCGAGGAGGCCATCCGCAAGATGCGCTCCGCCCTCGGCGAGCTGGTGATCGAGGGCGTCTCCGAGAACAGCGAGCTGCACCTCGACATTCTCTCCAACCCAGAGTTTGTCTCCGGAAACTACCACACCAACCTGATGGAGCACCTCTATGAGTAAGCGGGAGAAGAGCGTCAACGCCCTCGAGAGCCCGGTGACCGAGGTCGCCGCGGAGTTTCCCGAGCGCCACGTCCTCATCAAGTGCCCCGGCTGCCGTCGCGTGATCGACCAGTCCAAGCTGGCCGAGAACCTCGACGTCTGCCCGCGCTGCGGTCGTCACCTGCGCGTCTCCGGCCGCAAGCGCATGCGCATCACCGTTGACGCCGGCACCTTCGAAGAATGGGATCGCGACCTCGCGGCCACGGACTTCCTCAACTTCCCCGGTTACGAGGAAAAGCTCGCTGACGCGCGCGAGAAGAGCCACGAGAACGACGGCGTGGTCTGCGGAAGCGGCAAGATTGGCGGCCACGACTGCGCCCTCTTCTTCATGAACGCCGAGTTCATGATGGGCTCGATGGGATCTGTGGTGGGCGAGAAGATCTGCCGCACCTTCGAGCGGGCCTGCGAGCTGGGCCTTCCCGTCGTGGGATTTACCGTCTCGGGCGGCGCCCGCATGCAGGAGGGCACCACCTCCCTCATGCAGATGGCCAAGGTCTCCGCGGCGGTGCGCCGCCACTCCGAGGCGGGCCTGCTCTACGTGACCGTCCTCACCGACCCCACCACCGGCGGCGTCACCGCGAGCTTTGCCATGGAGGGCGACGTCATTCTCGCCGAGCCGGGCGCGCTTGTCGCCTTTGCCGGCCCGCGCGTGATCGAGCAGACCACCCACAAGCGCCTCCCGGCGGGCTTCCAGCGCTCCGAGTTTCTCGTTGAGCACGGCTTCTGCGACCTCATCGTGGAGCGCAAGGACATGGCCGCCACGATCGCCGAGCTTCTCACCCTGCACAAGGGTGAGGCGCCGGCCGCCGACGCGCCCCACGCCCTCTCGCACGAGGAGCCCCGGCGCGGCCGCGGCACGCGCCCCAAGCGCTCGCCCGAGCCCACGAGCGCCTACGACATTGTCAAGCTCACGCGCTCCACGGAGCGCGCCACGGCCCTCGAGCTCATCGAGCGCGGCCTCGACGGCTTTGTCGAGCTCCACGGTGACCGCCTCTTTGCCGATGATGCCGCCGTGGTGGCGGGCGTTGGCTGGAAGGGCGACCGCGTGATGACCGTCATTGCCATCGAGCGCGGAAACTCCACCAAGGAGCGCGTGCGCCGCAACTTTGGCATGGCGCACCCCGAGGGCTACCGCAAGGCGCTGCGCCTCATGCGCCAGGCCGAGAAGTTCCACCGCCCGGTGCTCTGCCTCGTGGACACCTCCGGCGCCTACTGCGGCATCGGGGCCGAGGAGCGCGGCCAGGGCGAGGCCATTGCCACCAACCTCGTGGTCATGAGCGGGCTCAAGACGCCCATCGTGAGCGTTGTGGTGGGCGAGGGCGGCTCCGGCGGCGCGCTCGCGCTTGCGGTTGCCGACCGCGTCTACATGCTCGGCAGCTCCGCCTACTCCGTCGTGAGCCCCGAGGGCTGCGCGTCGATTCTCTGGAAAGACACCAAGCGCGCCGACGAGGCCGCCGCCGCACTCCACATCACCGCCGCCGACCTCTCCGAGCTCGGCTTGGTGGACGGAGTGGTGGGCGATCTTGGGCTCACGCATACCGAGATTGCCCACGACCTCATGCGCGAGGTCGAGCTGGCGCTCGACGAGCTCTCCGGCCTCTCGACCGGCGAGCTGCTGGACCGACGCTACGACAAGTTCCGCGCGATGGGAGGCGACCGCATATGCTCGCGATAGTCACCGACTCCACCTGTGGGCTCACGCGCCAGGAGGCGGCCGAGCTCGGCGTGGACGTTCTTCACATGACCTACGAGGCGGATTTCAAGCGCCACGAAGAGGGCTTCGTGGGTGAGAACGGCGACTACGGCGCCGTGCTCGCCGCAAGCCGTCACGTCTCGACCGAGGCGGTGCGAAGCTCGGCCTTCGAGCACGTGTTCCGCACCCGCCTTGCAGCGGGTGACGACGTTCTCTGCGCCACCATCTCCTCCCGACTCTCCGGTACGTACCGCAGCGCCGAGGAGGCCGCGGCTGCCGTTGCCTCCCCTCGCGTGGCCGTTGTTGATTCCTGGCTCACGGCCGGGGCGCTCGAGTTTCTCGTCCGCCGCGCCCGAGCGCTCGCGGATTCGGGTGCCGAGCTCTCCCAGATCGTCGACGAGCTGACCGAGCAGCGTGCCGGCACGCGCATCGTCTTCTCCGTGCCCGACATGGTGGCACTCTCCCGAAGCGGGCGCCTCGGCGCCATCCGTCGCGCCGTTGCAACCAAGCTCAACCGCTATCCGGTGATGGCGCTCTCCGAAGGCGGCATCGTCAAACTCGCCGACGGGCGCGGGGCTCGCGGCATGGCGCATGCCATGGTCGACCGCGTGCCCGCCGACGCCACCGAGCTTCTCGTCTCGCACTTTGGCCCGCGCGGCGTTGAGGCCCGCGAGGTGTTTCTCGCCGCGCAGCAGCAGCGCCTCCCCCCCTCCGGCGCGCCGAACCAGGAAATCACCAGCACCTCCCCCGGTCGGATGTCGCTGCGCCCCAGCTGCCGGCGATAAGAACGTTATGTGTTTTTGGTGGACGCCCCCCCACAGTTTGCAACAAAGATGTGTGGGGCCGCGTCCACGTTTTTCTCAGCGGGGACCCTTGCCGACACTTTGCCTCCAAAAACCGTCGGCAAGCGTCCACGATCATTCCGGGCGGGACCCGAGCCGACGCTTTGCCTCCAGAAAATGTCGGCAAGCGTCCACGCACCCACTTCGCGGGAACCCGCCACACGTCAACCGATAAGCGCATGGCGAGAAGCCCGTCGCCCTTCTCTCATGAACATATCGTGAAGTATGGATACGCCCGGGTCCGTGGCGTTTTGACAACAGCCGCGCGTGCGCGTAATCTTCACCGTTGCGTCAATCCGGGGCAGAGGTGCTGCTCAGCCCTTGAATACGGGTTCAACAGGCAACAACGTTAGGTATAGAAGGAGAGAGCTTTGCCTACAATCAACCAGCTCGTTCGCAGCGGGCGCGTGAGCGTCAAGTCCAAGTCCAAGAACGCAGCACTGCAGCACAACCCCCAGAAGCGCGGCGTGTGCACCCGCGTCTTCACCACCACCCCCAAGAAGCCGAACTCCGCCCTTCGTAAGGTCGCCCGTGTGCGCCTCGTGAACGGCATCGAGGTCACCGCCTACATCCCCGGCGAGGGCCACAACCTCCAGGAGCACTCGATCGTCCTCATCCGCGGCGGCCGCGTGCGCGACCTCCCTGGTGTCCGCTACAAGATCATTCGTGGCGCCTACGACTGCGCCGCCGTCCAGAACCGCAAGCGCGCGCGTTCCCGCTACGGCACCAAGCGCCCCAAGTAGTCAGCCGCCACTAATCGCTTCTAAGCACTAAGGAGATACAACATGCCGCGTCGTGCAGCAGCAGTGCGTCGTGAGGTCCAGCCTGACGCCGTCTACAACAACCGTCTCGTGACCCAGCTCATCGGCGAGGACGCCCTCACCGTCTTCAAGAAGGCCATGGACAACATCCGCCCGACCCTCGAGGTCAAGCCCAAGCGCGTCGGTGGCGCCACCTACCAGGTGCCGATGGAGGTCAACTCCCGTCGTGCCACCACGCTCGCCATTCGCTGGATGGTCAACTTCTCGCGTGCCCGCAAGGAGAAGACCATGGCCGAGCGCCTCGCCAACGAGATCCTCGACGCCTCCAACGGCGTCGGCGCCTCCATCAAGAAGCGCGAGGACCTCTTCAAGATGGCCGAGGCCAACCGCGCCTTCTCTCACTACCGCTTCTAGTCCGCGAGAACGAGGAGAAGCCACATGGCAAAGGTTAAGTACAAGCTCGAGGACCTCCGCAACATCGGCATCATGGCTCACATCGACGCCGGCAAGACCACCACGACGGAGCGCATCCTCTACTACACGGGCAAGACCCACAAGATCGGCGAGGTCCACGACGGCGCCGCCACCATGGACTGGATGGTTCAGGAGCAGGAGCGCGGCGTTACCATCACCTCCGCAGCCACCACGTGCTTCTGGAAGGACCACGTCATCCAGATCATCGACACCCCGGGCCACGTTGACTTTACGTCCGAGGTCGAGCGCTGCCTGCGCGTCCTCGACGGCGCGGTCGCGGTTTTCGACGCCGTCGCCGGCGTCCAGCCGCAGTCCGAGACCGTCTGGCGTCAGGCCACCACGTACGGCGTCCCCCGCATCGCGTTCATCAACAAGTATGACCGCATCGGCGCCGACTTCTTCCACGCCATCGAGACCATGAAGGACCGCCTGCACGCCAACGCCGTTGCGGCCCAGATCCCCATGGGTGCCGAGAACAACTTCTGGGGTCTCGTCGACCTGGTCACCATGACCGCGTGGGACTTCAAGGAGGACGCCAAGGGCATGATCTACCCCGAGGCCATGGACGCCATTCCCGAGGAGTTCGTGGACCTCGCCAACGAGAAGCGCGAGGAGCTGCTCGACGCCGCCTCCAACTTCTCCGACGAGATCATGGAGGCCGTCCTCGAGGAGGCCGAGATCCCCGTTGACACCCTCAAGGCCGCTCTTCGCAAGGGCGTCATCGACGGCGAGCTCAACCTCGTCTTCGTGGGCTCCGCCTACAAGAACAAGGGCATCCAGGAGCTTCTCGACGCCGTCGTGGATTACCTCCCCAGCCCGCTCGACGTCACCGAGATTGACGGCACCAACCTCAAGGGTGAGCCCGAGGTCCGCCACGCCGACCCCAAGGAGCCCTTCGCCGCTCTCGCCTTCAAGATCATGACCGACCCCTACGTGGGCAAGCTCACCTACATCCGCGTTTACTCCGGTCAGGCTGAGGCTGGCTCCTACGTCTACAACTCGGTCAAGGACAACCGCGAGCGTCTGGGCCGCATCCTCGAGATGAACGCCAACGAGCGCGTCGACCGTGACGCCTGCTCCGCCGGTGACATCGTCGCCTGCGTCGGCCTCAAGAACACCACCACCGGCGAGACCCTCTGCGACGAGAAGCACCCGGTCATTCTCGAGTCCATCGAGTTTGCCACTCCGGTCATCTCCGTTGCCGTGGAGCCCAAGACCAAGGCCGAGCAGGACAAGATGTCCGTGGGCCTGGCCAAGCTCGCCGAGGAGGACCCCACGTTCCAGGTCCACACCGATCACGAGACCGGCCAGACCATCATCTCCGGCATGGGCGAGCTGCACCTCGAGATCATCGTCGACCGTCTGCGCCGCGAGTTCAAGGTTGACTGCAACGTTGGTAAGCCGCAGGTCGCCTACCGCGAGACCGCCGGCAAGGCCGTCATGCACGCCGAGGGCAAGTTCGTCCGCCAGTCCGGCGGTCGCGGCCAGTACGGTCACGCCATCATCGACATGGAGCCCAACGAGGAGGGCAAGGGCTACGAGTTCGAGAACGCCATCGTCGGTGGCGTCATCCCGAAGGAGTACATCCCCTCCATCGACAAGGGCATCCAGGAGGCGCTCGAGAGCGGTGTCATCGCCGGCTACCCGGTCGTCGACATCAAGGTCAAGCTCATCGACGGCTCCTACCACGAGGTCGACTCCTCCGAGGCCGCCTTCAAGATCGCCGGCTCCATGGCGATCAAGGACGCCCTGAAGAAGTCTGACCCGGTTCTTCTCGAGCCGATCGAGGAGGTCGAGGTCGAGACCCCCGAGCAGTACATGGGCGACGTCATGGGCAACCTCTCCTC
>CASEVE010000012.1 GCA_949291295.1 uncultured Olsenella sp. | reverse complement strand
CTCGAAGGCCCAGCCGACCCTCACGAGGACGTCGCGCTCCATGGCGGAGGCGGTGTAGAAGTGCTCGCCGGTCCAGCGGTTGTAGAGGCGGAACATCTCCTGCTCGGAGGCGGGCTCCGGCTCGGGGTCAGGCTCCGGTTCCGGCTCAGGCTCCGGTTCCGGCTCAGGCTCGGGATCGGGCTCCGCGGGCGTAACAACCACAGCCCCCTCGCTCGGCTCAGAGGCCTCGTGAGTCTCAAGCTCCTGGTAGCGCGCGATCACCGTGTACTCGGTCTCAGGCTCGAGGTCGGTGAACGTGGTCTCGGTCTGCCAGGTCTTGCCGCCGTCGATGCTGTACTCGGCCTTGGCGCCCGCGGGGCTGTCCGCCAGCGCCTCAACCTCGATCGTGGTGTGGGACGTCGCGGTGGCCGCAGGCGCGGCGGGCGCGTCCTGCGCGGCCTTGGCAACGGTCACGGCGTCGGAGGTCACGCTGCCGGTGTGGTTTGCATCAGAGGCGGTGGCAACAACGGCAATCTGGGCGCCCACGTCCTCCTTGGTGAGGGTGTAGGTGTTCCCGGTGGCGCCGTCGATGACCTGGCCGTCGCGCGTCCACGTGTAGCTGACCTGCTCGCCGGAAGCGGGCTCATAGGTTGCCGTGAGAGTCTCGCCAAAGGCGGGCGTGCCGGAGATGCTGAGCTCACCGGCTATCTCGGCGGCGCTGATCGTACCCACAAGGCCGGTCGGGGCGGAGACCGTGTACCACGCGGCGTCGTCACCGGAAAGTGCGAGCGTGAGCGTCACGTCCTGCTCGCCAGCGTCGGAGGACGCGTAGGCGCCCGTGGCGGAGACGGTCACGTCGTCGCTCTCAAGCGCGCCGAGAAGCTCCACCGCAAGGCCATCGACCTCGTCGGAGCCGTCCCACGTCTTGTCCAGGCTGCTCGTCACCTCAACCGTGAGAGCCTTCGCGGAGAGCGTGGTCTCAACGGTTCCCGTGGCGGTTTCGTACCCCTCGCTCTCAAAGGTCACGGTGAGCGTCTGCTCGCCGAGCGCGATGCCCTTATCGGCGGTGTTGTAGCTGAGCGAGAAGGACCCGTCGGCCTGCGGCTCGCTCGCGGTTACGAGGACCGTGTCACCGAGCTTGAGCGTGGCCGTGCCGGAGGCGACAACGTCATCGCCGGACTTGGGCGTGAAGGTAACAGTAATTGTCTCGCCATACGTGAGGGAGTCGGATGTGGTGAGGCCGGTCAGCTCAATCGTCAGCGGCTCGGGCTCCGGCTCGGGAGCGTCGGCGAGCTGCCAGGTGCCGGCCATGTCGGCGGTCCAGGCGTCGGCCAGGCCGTCCGGGTCGTAGCCCGTGGTCTCGGTGTCCCCGTCCTTGTACCAGAGCTTGCCCTCGGCGGAGGGGAGCCTGACGCCGCCCTCGAAGGACCAGCCCGCACCCAGCTTCACCGTGGTGAGGGCCGTGCAGCCCTTGAGCATGTCGGTCGTCGTCGCGCCCTCGGCAAAGCCAAAGTCGGTGAAGTCGAGCGTGGTCAGCGAGGTGCAGCCGGCAAACATGCCGGAGGCGTCAGCAAGCGCGGTGGGCGCCGTCCAGCCAGAGAGGTCAAACGAGGCGGGAAGCGACGTGCAGCCGGCAAACATGTGGGACATGTTCGTAGCGCTCGAGACGTCCCAGCCGGAGATCGAGGCGGCGGAGAGGCCCGTGCAGCCATTGAACATGTAGCTCATGTCCGTGACGCTCGACATGTCAAAGTTGGCCAGGTTGGGCGCCGCAAGGCCCGTGCAGCCGTCGAACATGTGGCTCATGGTGGTCACCAAGCCCGTCTTGAGGTCCGGTGCATCGAAGCCGTTGCTGAGGTCGCAGCCGCGATACATGTAGCTCATGTCGGTGACCTGCGAGGTGTCCGCGTTCTGCCAGTCGGCGACCTGCGCGAGGTTGGCAAAGCCGTCAAACCAGTGGGCGGTGCAGGCGGGCGTGAGCTTGTCTTCCGCACTCTCGGGGGCAGCGATCTGGACGAGCGTCACGTTCTCAGCCACGTCGGCAAAGGGGCTTGCCGAGAAGGACGTTGCGGTCTCGTCGATGTCAAAGACCCGCGTGGCAGCCTTGCCGTTGTACTGCTCCCCTTCCGCGGGCTTGTCGTTCGCCTTGTAGAGCGTCAGCGTCTTGTCCGTCTCGCAGTAGACGGCAAAGGCCTCGGGGCCAACCTCGGCAATGGGATCGGAGAGAACCCAGGTGCCGCACATCGTGTCGCCGTTCCACGCCCCGGCGAGGTCCTCGCCCGTGTAGCCGGTGCCGGTGGGGTCGCCGTTATCGTCCGTCAGGTACCAGAGCTTGCCCGCAACGTCGGGCAGGCTGACGCCGTAACCGGCGACGAAGTCGAACCTGTCACCAAGCGTGATCTTCTCGAGGCTCGTGACGCCGTTGAACATCCAGTTGGCGTTGTTCTCGGTAATCCCGCTCGTGTTCCAGCTGAGGAGGTTGAGCTCGATGAGGGCGGAGCAGTTGTTGAACATGTAGGTGATGGTGGTGACGCCCGAGCGGACGAGCCCGGTGAGGTCCGCGGACTCGAGGCTCGTGCAGCCGCTGAAGAGCCAGCTCAGGTCGGTTGCCTTGGTGAGCCTGAGGTCGGAGAGGTCAATCGACGTGAGCGCGTAGCAGTACTCGAAGGCCCTGCTCATGCTCTGGATGTTGGACCCGTCGACGTTCTCCCAGCCCGTGATGGACTTCGCCTTCTCAAGGCCGCTGAACCAGTTGCTCATGCTCGCGGGGGCGATCTTGTCGTCGGCGTACTCCGGCGCCGCAAAGACGACGGACTCGTACTCGCGCGCATAGCCGGAGAACGGGGAGATGTCGTAATTCTTTTCCTCGTCGATGTCGAAGACCCAGGTCACCGTCTTGCCGTTGTAGGTGTCGTTGCGAGCGGGCTTGTCACTCGCCTTGTAGATGGTGAGGGACTTGTCGTCCTTGCTGTAGACGGCAAAGGCGGAAGTCTCGGGCCTGATCTCGTCGATAAGGACCCAGGTGCCGGCCATCGTCGCGCCGTCCCAGGCCTCGGCGAGGGCATCGGAGGCGTAACCGTCCCCGGCAGGGTTACCCTCGGCGTCGAGCTTGTACCAGAGCTTGCCCGTCTTCTCCGGGAGGTAGGAGTCGTTGCCGTCCACAAAGCGGAAGCCCGCTCCAAGGGTGACCTTCTCGACAGCCGAGTCCGTGAACGTCCAGTTGGCATTGCTCACCTTGGCAAGGTCCCAGCTGGAGAGATCAAGCTCCTTGAGGAATGCGCAGTCTTGGAAGATGCCGTAGAGGCTCGTAACCCCAGTCGTATTCCAATTGGAGACGTCAAGATCGGAGAGCGCCGCACAGCGGTAGAACATGTAGCTGATGTTGGTAACGTTGGGGCCAACGAGGCCGGAGAGATTGGCGGACTTAAGACCCGTGCACCCCTCAAACAGACGGCTCATGTTGGCCACGCCCGTGAAGGAGACTGATGAAAGGTCAATCTCCTGGAGCCCCTCGCAGCCCTGGAAGGCATTCTCCATGCGCGTGACTCGCGAGCCGTCAACGTTCTCCCAACCCGTAATGGAGGAAATCTGTCTGAAATCCTTGAACCAATAGTTCAGGCTCTTCGGCGAGAGCTTGTTGTTGGGGTCTTCCGGCTCGGCGAAGGTGACGGTCCTGAGAGAACCCTGGACCGTAATGAAGGGGCTCGTGGAGAACCACGTCGTCTCCTCGTTGATACCGAAGATCTGGCTCACGGCCTTGCCGTTGTAGGTGTCGCCCACCTCGGGCTTGTCGCTCGCCTTGTAGATGGTGAGGGACGCGTCAGAGGCGTCGTAGACCGCAAACGCCTCGAGCACGGCAGGCTCGGCGATGGGCTCGGAGAGGACCCAGGTGCCAGCCATCGCGGCGCCGTCCCACGCAGCGGCGAGGTCGTCGCCGGTGTAGCCGGTACCCGCGGGGTTGCCCTCGGCGTCCGCCTTGTACCAGAGCTTACCCTCGACGGAGGGCAGGGCGCCGCGGTCATCCGCGAAGGACCAGTCCGCGCCCAGCGTCACCTCGGAGAGGGCGGAGCATCCCGTGAACATTGCGCTCATGATGGGCTTCTCGGCAATGCCGATGCCGGAGAGGTCGAGGGTGGCGAGGGCACTGCAGCCGCAGAACATGGCGTCGGTATCCTTGAGCGCGATGGAGCCGAGGCTCGAGAGGTCGAGGCTCGTCAGGGCACGGCAGCCGTAGAACATGTTCGATGCGCTGGTGAGTGCGGGCGCAACCCAGGTGGAGGCGTTGACCGTCGTGAGGGCGGCACACCCGTTGAACAGCTCATTTGCGCTGGTGAGCGCGGCCATGTTCTCATCCGGCAGCGTGATCGTGGTGAGCTTGGAGCAGCCGCTGAACATGCGATTCGCAAACTCGACGTTGCCGAGGTTCCACGGGGTGAGGTCGAACGTGACGATCGAGGAGCAGCCGCGGAACATGTCGGACATGTTCTCCACCGAGGAGGTGTCCCAGCCCGAGGTCTTGGGAGCCTGAAGGGCGGTGCACTCTCGGAACATGGAGGACATGTCAGTGACGTTGGAGACGTCCCAGTGGGAGAGGTCCGGTCCGGTGGCGCTGCTCAGGCCCTTGCAGCCGTAGAACATGTTGCTCATGTCGGTGACCGAGGACGTGTTGAGGTTGGGGGCGTCGAGACCCTTGCTGAGGTTGCACCGGTAGAACATGTAGCTCATGTCCGTGACCTGCGAGGTGTCAGCGTTGGCCCAGCCGTCCACCTGCTCGAGGCTGGTGAAGTCGTAGAACCAGCGGTTCATGCTCTTGGGCGTGAGCTTGTTGTCCGCGTTCTCGGGCGCCGCGATGATGACCTTGGTCACCTGGTCCTTGACATCTGCAAACGGGCTCGCGCTGAAATGGGTGGCCTGTTCGTCGATGTCAAAGACGCGCGTGGCCGCCTTGTTGTTGTAGACACCGCCCTCGGCAGGCTTGTTGCTCGCCTTGTAGAGCGTGAGCGTGTTGTCAGTGCTGGAGTAGACGGCAAAGGCCTCGAGCTCCGCGGCGGGAGCGTTGCCGAGGACCCATGTGCCGGCCATCGTGGCGCCGTCCCATGCGGCGGCGAGCTCGTCGGGGGTGTAGCCCTCGCCCGTGGGGTTACCGTCCGCGTCTGCCTTGTACCAGAGCTTGCCAGCGGCCTCAGGAAGCAGCGAGCGGGTATCCCCGAACGACCAGCCCGCGCCCAGCGTTACCTTGGAGAGGGCCGGGCATCGATCGAACGTGTAGCCGTACTTCCCGTTGGCGCCGATGCCGCTCAAATCAAGAGTGGTGAGAGACGTGCATCCGAGGAACGTCGAGGAGGTATCAGTCGCCTTGGAGGCACCCCAGCTGGAGAGGTCCAGCTCGGTGAGGGCGGAGCACTGGTTAAACGTACTCTGCAGGTTGCTAATCTTCGGGGCGCTCCAACCCTCGAAGTCGAGCGACGTGAGGGCGGCATCCTGGAAGAACGCATAGGAGAGGTTCTTGAGCTCGGGCGTGTTCCACCCGGAGAAGTCGAGCGACGTCAGCGCCGTGCACTGATAGAACATCTGCTTCATCGTCGTGACAGACGAGGGATTCCAGTTCGAGAAGTTCGGCGCGCTCAGAGCCGTGCAGCCGTTGAACATGTAGCTCATGTCCGTGACCTTTGAGACGTCCCAGCGCGAGAAGTCGGGCGTCTTAAGTCCCTTGTTGTAGCTGAACATGTTGCTCATGTTGGTGACCGAGGAAGTGTTCAGCTCGGGCGCCGAAAGGCCGCCACTCAGGTTGGTGAAGCTGAACATGTAGCTCATGTTGGTGACGCGTGAGGTGTCGGCATACTCCCATCCGTCAACCTCGATGAGATTCGTAAAGTCTTCGAACCAGTGGTCCATGCTCACAGGAGAGATCTTGTTGTCACCGCAATCGGCAACCTCGACGTTCTTCACCACGTTGGCAACATCCGCAAACGGGCTCTCGCCGAAATAGGTGTCACTCTCGTCGATGAGGAAAACGTTCGTTACCACATGGCCCTCGTAGGTATCCCCGGCCTCGGGCACCTCGTCTGCCTTGTACAGCGTGAGCGTGGTGTTATCTGCCGTGTAGACGGCAAACGCTTGGGGGCCGTCTTGGGCCGCCGCTTGGCGAACGGGTCCCATCACCAGCGCAAACACTGTCACTATGAGTGCCGCTACGGGCAGCAGCACCCGCCAGGAGAGTCTGGACAACAACGGTCTCTCGCTCATGGGCGACCCCTTTCAACGCGGCGGCCTCCGCCCACGCGAGCATTTGGGGCGTCGCTCTCCGGGGAATACGAGAACCGCCAGCTTAACTTTTTCTAAAGACAAGTCTAGAACCCCCCCCCAGGGACATTCTTCGTGGATTCGACCAGTGGCGGGTTCTTGTCGACGGGACGCCGCATGCTGCGCGCCAGCGGAAGACGTCCCTGTTGTTGACCGGTTTTTGGGGGATCAACGAGGTTCAAAACAAGTTCTTCTCGATGTCAAAGGCTGTTGGTGACCGCATTTCCGGCTATCAATGGCGCAAGCGGTCGCCTTCTCGCCAATCAGGGCTGTTGGTACACAAATATCCGGTCACTAACAGATTCAGCGGCGAGAAGGACGGGCCGGTCGGGAGCTCTTCCGGCGTTGTGTACAGTCGCGCCTGCATTGTGTACACACCTGCGAGCCCTGGCGGACTTCCGCGTTTGCTCCGCCACAGGTAGAAGGCTTGGGATCGACGTATCAAACCGTGAACCGTGTACACAACGTGAGGGCGAGTGTACACAACGCCTCTGTGGGTGCCGGACGGGACGCATGCGCAGCACGGACAGACGGCGTCGCAAACAAAAAGCCGCCCAGGGGATGTTCCCTGGGCGGCTTGAGCCTCTATGGCAAGAGGACTAGTTCTTGCGGTTCCTCATGTAGAGGATGGCGCCCGCAGCCACGAGGATGACGGCCACGATTGCCACACCAGCAACGGGAAGCGATGCGTCGCCAGTGTTGGGGACGGACTGGGAGCCCGTGCTGGTAGAAGGCTTCTGGGTCGAAGGCTTCTGGGTGTCGCCAGACGGCTTCTGGTCGTCGGAGCCGGGCTTCTGGGCGTCGCCCTGCTGGTCGTCACCGGAAGGCTGCTGGTCGTCACCGGAAGGCTGCTGGTCGTCGCCACCAGGGGTCACGTCGGAGCCAGGCTCATCCGTTCCGGGCTCATCGGTGCCAGGGGTGTCCGTGCCAGGCTCGTCGGTTCCGGGTTCGTCCGTGCCGGGCTCGTCCGTGCCGGGCTCGTCCGTACCGGGCTCGTCCGTACCGGGCTCGTCGGTACCGGGCTCATCCGTGCCAGGCTCGTCCGTGCCGGGCTCGTCGGTCGCGGGGTCGAGCGCGTCGATGGCGGCGGTCACCGCGGCGGCAGCATCGTCGACGACCTTCTGGTCCGTGGACTCGAGGGCGGCCTTGGCGGACTCGAGGGCGGCCTGGAGCTCGGCCCAGCTCTCGGCGGTGTAGTCGTCAGCCTTCAGGGCCTCGGCGGCGGCGATGGCGGCCTCAAGCGCGGTGGTGTCGACCTTGTCGCCGGGCTCGGGCGTCTCGGTCACAAGGCCCTTGACGGCCCCGTCGATGGCGGACACAGCAGCGTTGACGTCATCCTGCGTGCCGTCCTCGAGAAGCGCCTTGGCGTCAGCGATGGCGGCCTCGAGCTTGGCGACGGACTCCTCGGTCTTATCGGTGGTGTCGATGGCCTCAGCGTCGGCGATGGCGTTCTTGAGCGCCACGACGTTCACGAGCGCCGTCTTGGCGTCGGTGATGGCCTTGGCAAGCGCCTCGTCCTGCGCCGGGTCGTGATCGGCCTTGGCGGCATCGATCGCAGCCTGGAGCGTGGCCCAGCTGGAGGTGGTGTAGTCGTCCTTGCTCAGGGCCTCGGCGTCGGCGATGACCTTGTCGAGGTCAACGCCGGGCTCATCGGTCTTGAGCTCAAGGCCGGCCTTGGCGTTCTGGAGCGCTGTCACCGCGGCGGTAACCTCGTCGGCAGAGCCGTTGGCGAGAAGCTCGGTGGAGTCGTCGTACGCCTTCTTGTAGGCGGCGTAGGAGTCGTCCGTGTAGAGCGTGCCGTCGGTGGCCTCAAAGGCCGCGCGCTCGGCAACAAGGGCGGTCACGTCCACGAGGCCGTTGACAGCATCGTAGAGATCCTGCGTGGCCTCGGTGAACTCGGCGGGGATGGCACCCTTAGCAAGGAGGTCCTCGATGGCCTGCTCGGCCTCGGTCAGGGCGTTCCAGGAGCCGGTGGTGTAGTTGCCGGCCTTGTCATCGGTGTAGACGGCCTCGACGTCGGCAACGGCCTGCTCGGCGCGGTCGGCGGCGGTGGCGTCGTAGGCAAGGGCGGCCTCGGCGTCGGTAATGGCCTTCGCAAGCTCATCGCCCTTGGCCTGAGACAGGTTGTCGGCATCCTCGAGGGCAGCCTTGGCGTCGGCGACGGCGCCCTGGTAGGCCTGCCAGCTGGAGGTGGTGTAGCCCGTGCCGTCCGTGAGGGCCTCGTCAACAAGGGCCTGGAGGTTGCCCGTGTACTTGGCCACGCCACCGTTCATGGCGTTCTCGAGCGCGGAGGCCAGCGTGGACACGGCGTCGGCCGTGAGGTAGTCGGCGCTGTCAACGCCCTTCTCGGCGGCAGCGATGGCGTCGGCGAGGGCGGCGGCGGTGTCGGTGGTCCAGGTGGACGTGTCAACGGCCTCGGCCTTGGCGATAAGATCGCTAAGCTCCGTCACATCAGCAGACTTGACGGTGTCGAGCAGATAGATCTCGGCGATCTGCGGGACGGTCTCGCCCGTCCACTCGATCTTGATGTCCTTGACGGCCGTGTACTGAGCGGCAGCACGGGAGAGGCCCAGAAGCTCGCCGAATCGGAACTCCTGGGAAACCTGGTCGAGCGTGCCGAGCGTGACCTCGGTCGTCTCGATGAAAGTGGCGTCCGTGTAGACAACAGCCTTGACCGTGGCGCCCGTCGGGTTGCCGCGGGAGATGATGCGGACGCCCTCGTAGGCGGTGCCGTCAGCCGTGAGCGGCTCGGACACGTGATAGGTCATCGTGCCCGTGGACTCAGCCTGAGGCGCCCACGCGGTGGAGAGGTTGTCGTCAATCATGAGGTCGGGCGTCATGCCCTCCTGCTCGATGACGGTGCTCTCAAAGTCGCCGCCGGCGTAGGTAGAGACGTACTCGCCGCCGTTGATGCGCAGCTCGCCAATCTCAACCCAGCGGTTGGTGTACGCACCCGTGAAGCGGATGCGCAGGTAGCGGCCGGTCGCGTTGAGGTCGGCGTCCTGGTCGGCGCTGCTCACGTACTTGACGTTGGGAAACTCCATGGAGCTCGCCATCCAGGTTGCGTCGGCAGCGGTGAGAGCGGCGGTGTCGGCGTTGTCCTCGACGATCTCCGTGCTGTTGATGTCGAGCACCTGGGTCCAGGTCTCGGCGTCGGGCGTGTCCGCGACCTCGATCACGGCGTTGCGAATGAAGTCATAGGTGCTGTCGGGAACCATGTACTCGATCGTGTTGATCGTGCGCTCCTGACCAAGGTCAAAGACGATTGCCTTGCCGGCCTCGGTGGGGCCGCTGCCGGTCTTGGCCGTGGTGGTGGGGTCGCCATCGAAGATGTTGGAGACAACGTAGGTGCCCGGGATGGTGAGATCGCTCTGCTCGACCGTGGGGTCAAGAGAGTCGAGATAGGTGGCAGAGAGGTCGGCCATGTCAACGGTGACGCCGTCGGTGCTGGCCTTGAAGCCAACGTAGCGGGCGGTGATGGCGCTGTCAGCGGCCTCCACCCACTCGAGGCCGTTCTGAGAGCAGACAAGCGCGGCGCTGCCGTCGGCGGGAGACACGCTCACCTCACGACGGACGGAGCCGAGGTCGATGGCGATGATGTCGCCAGCGCTCAGCGTGGTGCTGCCGGCGCCCACGACGCTGCCGTCGCCCACGCGAGCGGAGACGTCAGCGGAGCTGAGGTCAAAGTTGGCCCAGACGTTGTCCTTGGTGTAGGAGAACTTCTCGTAGGCCTGGAGCTCGAAGAGCTGGAACCAGTTGCTGGAGGCGGAGGTCACCACGATCTTGACGCCCGTAGCCTGGACGCGGTCGATCGAGACCTCCTGCTCGGCGGCAGAGCCGAGGGTTCCGCACCTCTCCCAGTTGCCGTTCTGAGTCGGGGCGGTGTCGGTGGTGTAGTAGAGATCAGCCGCTGCGATGCAGTCCGTGGAGCCCTGGAGCATGCGCACGGTGTCAATGTACTTGGACTCGCCGAAGAACAGCATCACGTAGTCCCCTGCCTGGGTCCCACGGCTGCTCCAGAAGCGCGTCGTGTCGTTGCCGTCGGCGGCGTTGGCGATGGCGTTGGTCTGGTACTGCGGGATGCTCGTGTAGATCGAGGCCTCGGCGGGAGCCTCCCCCTCCGTCAGCTTGGCAGAGAGATCAAAGACGTTCCACCATGACTTGGTATCAGCGCCGTTCACAACGCGGATGGCCTTGGCGTTTACCGGTGTCTCGAGGGTGAACGTCTGCTCAGCATCGCCATCGATGTCGCCGATCTCAGTCCACGTTCCGTCCTCAGACTGATATTCCATCACGCCCACGTTGAGGCCGTCGCCAGAAGTGGTCTCGTTGCCGCTGCGGGCGGTCTGGAGGTACCTGAAGTAATTAATGGACTCGACCTTGTCGAAGGTCAGCGTAACCGTAGCGCCAGCCTGCGTGTAGTCACGCAGTTCGTAGTCAGGATCGCCCTGAGCTGCATTGCTACGCTTGAGAGAGACCTTTGTACCGTCGTCGTTATCGTTGACGCTGGTAAGTGCGCCATCAGCAACGACAGCCTTGTCGATGGTCACCGTACCCGCAACGGGCCCGGAAGGCTCCACCTCTCCGCCGTCGACCTTGTTGATCTCGATCTCGCGGAGCGTGAGCCAGCAGTTGCCGGAGTTGGCCTCGGTGGCGATGAGGCGGACGCCATAGACGTCCTTCTCGTCAAGGCCCGTGAAGTCGCGGACGATGTCACGGTTGTCAGTGATCTGAGTGCCCTCAACGTCCTGCCAGACCTTCTCGCCATCCACCTCACGCAGCACCTGGAGGTTGCCGGTGCGCAGCGTGTCGGACGAGTTTGAAGAGCTGTAGGTCACGGTGAAGCGGGTAAGGTCGAACGGCTTGCTCTGCTCGTAGCCAAAGTAGGTGCCGGCCGTGAGCTGGTTGGGGGTCTGGAAGCTGACGCCCGTGGTGGTGTCACCGTCGAAGAGGGTGTCGGTGGAGCCGTTGGGGGTGTCCTCACGGTTGGTGATGAACTTCCAGATCATCGCGTCCGGGTTGGAAACGAGCTGGGCGCGCTCGGCAACGTAGTCGTTGAGAGCGGTGACCGTGGGATAGATGTAGGCCTTGCCCACGCGAGCGTACTCGTAGTGGTCCATGTACCACAGGCTGTGGTTATCAGCCGCGTCGAGGAGGCTGGAGCCCTCGGCGTACTTGGAGAGCAGCGTGGAGGTGTCTCCGGAGAGGTCGGCCTTGACGGCCTCGAGCTCCGCGACGGCGGCGGCGGTGAGGTCGTCCCAGGTGCTGATCCAGGGATCCATCTGCTCGAGCATCTCGGCCGTGCCCGCGTTGTTGCGGTAGTCCACGGCGTACTGCTGGATCTCCTCAAAGATGGCGATCATCTCGTCGCACTGGTCAACCGTGACCGTGCCGGAGGTGAGGGCGGAGCGGAAGGCGGTGAGCTCCTCCTGGACGGCGGAGGACTCGCCGTTGATCCACGTGGCGCCACCGCCGTACATGCGGAGCATGTGGCGGGAGAGCTCGCGCAGGGCGTTGGAGCCCTTGTTATCGATCGGGGAGTTGTGATCGATGTAGCTGAAGGAGTCTTCCCAGGTCTGGTCGGCGTGCTCGGTGGAGGTCCAGAGGTTCCACGAGAAGTCGGCGTTCATGAAGAGGCCCTGCTTGGAAGGCTCGGCCTGCTGCATGGGGTTCAGGACGACGCCGGTAACGTCGCCGGGCTTGACGTCGGAGCCCAGGAAGTTGTTGTGGCCGCCCATGTGGAGGGCGTCCTTGTCGTTGTCGGAGCACGGCCAGTTGATCCACATGAACGGGGACTTGCCGCCGGAGTTGTTCTTGAAGTTGGTGAGGAAGGAGTTCTCAACCTTGCCCCAGATGCGGCCGCCGGTGTTGCCGACCTCGATGTTCTCGGGCAGCTGGGCGTACCAGGACTCGCCCTGGCCGTAGTAGTTGACCGGGATGAAGACGATGGTGTCCTTGAGACCGGGGTACAGCAGGTTGCCGTCCGCGTCGGTCTTGGCCTGCATCTCGTGGATCCAGTCGGTCATGTCCTCGAGGAGCTGGATGTAGAGGGCGTTGCCCTGGTTGGCGGCATCGTCAGCGAGAATGGCAATCTGGCGGACGCCGTGGTCGATGACCTGCTCGAACTTCTCCTGGAGGATG
This sequence comes from uncultured Olsenella sp., assembly GCA_949291295.1. GTDB lineage: Bacteria > Actinomycetota > Coriobacteriia > Coriobacteriales > Atopobiaceae > Thermophilibacter. The sequence goes on along the minus strand of CASEVE010000012.1, from coordinate 74,632 downwards.
GGGAGCGTCTCACTGTAGTTGGCGCTCGTGATGGGGTTGTACATGAAGGGGTGAAGCGCGTAGAGATAGCGGCACTTGGAGGCGTTGCCAGCCTCGGCAAGCGGCTCGATGAGGGTCTCAAGCTCCTCCTCGGTGTAGAGCTCGCGCCAGTTGGAGTTGTGCTTGGGGTCGTTCTTGGGGGCGTAGAAGTAGCCGTTGAGCTTGTAGTAGCCGCCCCAGGTCATGAGCTCGGCGCGGTCCTCGTTGCTCCAGGGGTTGCCGTAGTAGCCCTCGATGAAGCCACGGGTGGCAACGTCGGCGTAGTCGGAGCAGACAAAGGCGGTGAGCTTGGCGCCCTCAAGCTGCTGGAAAATCTGGTAGAGCGTGGTGAGGCCGTAGAACGCAGCATCGGTATCCTTGCCGAGGACGATGATCTGGTCGGCGCCACCCTCGCCCGGGATGGAGGCGAGCATGTAGGCGTCGATCTTCTCGAAGAGGCCCTCGGTGTAGGAGAGCTTGCCCTCGGAGACGAGCTGCTCGACGTACTTGTCGACGACGCCGCCGGAGCCCTTGACGCCCACGAGGAGGCTCGTGGTGCCGGAGGTCGCGGGAATCTCGTTAACGTAGTTGGCCGTCATGCCCTTGAGGTCAAGCGTCTCCTCAAGGCGGGCGACGGTGTACTCGTCGATGTCCTTCTCCACGACAACGTCCGCGGTGGTGCGAAGCGTCTGCTCGGTGGTGCCGTACTCAATGGCGTGCGGCGTGGGGTAGATCTGATAGCTGGTGTTTGGCTCTGCGAATGCCGGCATTGTCACGGCGGCAAGTGCCAGGACAAATGCGCAGGCGAGCAGAGCGACCAGGCTTCTGACTTTGCGCTTCAAGATACTCCCTCCATTGTGACCATAGACAGAGTTACGTTAGGGCATACAGGTTTCGCTCAGGTTGTGAAAGCGGCAAGCGGTAGCCATGCGCGCGTGGGCGCGACATTCCTATTGGTTGGTACCTTGAGCGGAGTACCAGCGGCTGAGTACTTCTTGGCATTGCAACTCTCCCGTGTCAGAGGCTTTAGACAGGAAAAGGGGCGCCCCAATGGGACGCCCCTTCTTCTGGCTTTGTTGCCTTGTGCCTCTTAGCGACGCTTACGAGAGGCCGCAATGGCGCCGGCGCCGGCAACCGCCGTGGCGAGAACCGCCACGAGGGAGGTCGGGTCGCCCGTCGCGGGAACCGTGTCGTCACCAGCCGGCTTCGTGGTATCGCCAGCAGGCTTGGTGGTGTCACCGGAAGGCTTGCCCTGCGGCGTGGTCGGGGTGTCGTCATCGTCCGCGGGGACGGGCAGCCAACCAGCGTAGAGGGTCACGTCGCCAGTAACGGGCGTGGAGAAGTCGTACGGATCAGAGAGGTTGCCCTCGGCGTCGGAGGTGAGGAACCAGCCGGCGAAGGTGAAGCCGTCGCGCTTCGGGTCAGCCTGCACCGGGAGCGTCTCGCCATCGGCGACCTTGATCACGAGGTCGTCCTGACCGTTGCCGAGAACGATCGTGACGGTGTGCTCGACGGTCTCGCCGGGCTTCTGATCGTCGTCGCCGCCAGGCTTGACGTCCTCGCCAGGCTCGTCGGTTCCGGGCTCATCCGTTCCGGGCTCATCCGTTCCGGGCTCGTCGGTGCCGGGCTCATCAGTACCCGGCTCGTCGGTGCCAGGCTCGTCGGTGCCGGGCTCATCCGTTCCGGGCTCGTCGGTGCCAGGCTCATCGGTGCCGGGCTCATCCGTTCCGGGCTCATCCGTTCCGGGCTCGTCGGTGCCGGGTTCGGACGCAACGAGGTTCTCGCGGGCGGCGCTGAGGGCCTCGAGGGCCGCGGCAACCTGCTCCTCGGTAGCGTTCTCGTCAGCGAGAACAGCCTTGGCGTCGGCGAGCGCCTTCTGATAGGCAGCCCAGCTCTCGGAGGTGAACTCGGTCTCAACAAGCTCCTCGGACTCAACCTGCTCGACCTTATCCTCGAGCTCGCTCTTGTCGACCTCGGGCGCGGGCTCGGGCTCAGACTCACTCTCAACGGTCACAGTAAACGTGGCGTTGTGCATACCCTTGTAGGTCACGGTAACGGTCTTCTCGCCAGCCGCGTTGAACTGAGTGATGTCGAAGGCGAAGTCGGTGGCGTTGTAGGCGACGTCCTCGGTCTCACCGTTGGTGTAGGTAACCTCCAGGACCAGGCCGGCCGGGTCGAGGCTCTCGCCAACCTTGTAGGTGGTCTTGGTCGGGAAGCTCTTGATGGCCACGAAGTCGATCTCGGGCTCGGCGGGCTGCTCAACGGAGACCGTGAAGGTGGCGGTGTGCTCGCCGTAGGTCACGGTGACGTCGGTAGCGCCAGCGGCATCGAAGGTCACCGGGTCAAACGCAAAGTCAGAAGCGTTTGCCTCGGAGTAGGCCACGGTTTGCTCGGCGCCGTCGCTCATGGCAAGCGTGAGCTCAAGGCCCGCGGGGTCAAGGGACTCGCCAACCGTGTAGATGGTCTTCGTCGGCTTGGTGGAAACGGAGATGCCGGCGATGGTGACGTCATTCGTCACGATGGCAAAGACGTTGGGCTCGGTCTGGCCGCTGTAGTTGGTGGTGCCGCCAGCGAGGCCAACCACGACGAAGGACGCCTCGCCCTCTGCGGTGTTGTTCGTGTACTCGAGCTTGTAGTCAACACCGTAGGTGAGGACCGTGTCGCCCATCTGGACCGTCACGTCAGAGGGCGAGAAAGTCGCGGGGTGCTCAGCATCAACGCGGTCGACCTTGAGGGTCTCAGGATACGAAACCGTTGCGCCGGAGATGTCCACGGTCTCGGCGGCCATACGCAGGCGAATCTCGGCGGCGGACATGAACTTGTCGTTGCCGGAGTCGGCGTAGGTGTGAACGGCCTTGAGGCGGAACTTCTGAGCGGTGATCGGCGAGTCAAAGCCGGCGTACTGCCAGCCCTTGTCGTTGTACTGGGCCGTCTTCTGAACGGCGTCAACCCAGGCATCGGACTCCTCGTCCCAGTACTGGACCACGTACTCGGTCAGGGCACCGTTGCTGCCGCCAGACTGACGCGGCAGGTAGCGGAGGCCATCGATGGCCGTGGGCTCCTCGAGGTCCATCTCGACCCAGAGGTCATCGATCGACGGGATGGTGTTCCAGTTGGAGTGATAGTGCGTGCTGGGGTTGCCGTCGAAGGCAAGCTCAACCGGTCCCTCGGAGGCACCCGGCTGCTCACTGCCCGCAGACACCGTCATCTGGTTCACCGGGTAGTCGAGCGAGTCGTCGTCGGCTGCGCCGGAGGACTTGGTGTTGAGGTTGATCGTGAAGGTGGAGCGCTCGGTGTGATCCTCGGACTCCACGATGATGAGGACCTTGCCGTCAAGCTCGGGGAGCACGGTGACGGCGGCGTTGTCGGCGCCCTCGACCTTCTCGATGTTGGCGACGATGGCAGGCGTGTCGTAGCTGCCCGCGGCGAGATCGTCAGCGGAGACCTCAACGCCGTTGACGGTCAGCGCACCAAGGGCCGCGGTGTCGTAGGTCTCGAAGACGCCCTCGACCTTGATGAGCTCGATCTCGGTGATCATCGTGCAGGGGTTCTTGCCGTTGCTGAGGCTCTCGGTGGAGTTGGTCACCGTGATGCGCCAGAAGGTGCCCATCGTGGGCGTGAAGGTGTAGGTGTACGGCGTCACGCGGTTGCTCGTCGTACCCTTGGCAAGCTCGGCGTCAACGGTCGTCCACTTCGTGCCGTCCTCGGAAGCCTCAATCTTCACGTTGCTCGGAAGACGACCGGCGTTGTTGTCAACGGCAAAGTAGATGTTGATTTGGTTCAGGCGCTGCTGGGTAGCGTAATCCAGGGTGATGCTGGACTCAGTGCCGCCATTCTGCGAGAAGTCCCAGTTTGACCAGCAGCTTGGGTTGGCACCACCGGAGGTGTTATCGGAGATGGTGGTGCTGCCGTCATTGATGGCCTCAAGCGTATCCGAAGGCCTGTCAGCCGTCTCCTCATCCTGGACCACGCGCAAGGCGGCAGGCGCAACGTTACCCTGCTGCGTGAGCGTCTCCTCCTGGACGCGAACCGTAGCGGTCACGGTGAAGTCAACGCCAAAGACGTTGGCGGTGCCCTCAACGGTCACGACATCACCAACGGTGGCGTAGGCGCCCTTCTCGGGCTCGTCCCACGTCACGGGGAAGTTGGCGTTGAGGATGGTGCCGTCGGCGAGAACCGCCGGACGGGAGTCGGGCAGGGTAGGCTTGCTGCCCGCCTGCGTGGCAGTGGAGTAGTTGAGCAGACCGGCAATGCTGTCGAGCACGGTGACGGTCGCCGTGATCTTGGAGCCAGCCACGGTGCCGGCAACCGAGAAGGACCCGGCGGTGGCAAGCTGGTCGGAGGTGACCTCGTCCCACGTCACGGATTGGGTGTCGCTCGTGCCGTCGGAGTAGCGGACCTCGACGGTCTCGGGCAGGCTGAGCGTGGTGCCCGTCTGGACATAGTAGTAGCGAGAGTAGAAGACGCCGGTGACGGTCTTGCCGCCGGTCTCGCCACCCTCGACGGCGGTGACCGGGATGGTGACCGTGTCGGAGGCCATACCGTCGGCGCTCACCTTGACGGTGATGGTGCCGGCGCTCTTGCCCGCGCGGACGATGCCCACGAGCTGGCCAGCCTGGGCGTCACGGTTGTCGTCGCGGTAGGACTGGTGATCCGGCTGCACGCCGTTGTCCACGCCCGCGAGCTCGCCGGCACCGGAGACCTCGAAGGTCACGTTGTCGGTGGAGTCGGCGACGATGTTGCCCTCGGCGTCCTTGACGGAGACGGTGATGTAGGCGAGGTCGACGCCATTGGCGGAGATGCCGTCCTTGTTGTAGGTAACCTCGGCGTCGAGCTGGGTGGCCTCACCGAAGGTGGAGACGCTCTGGCGACCCTGCCACTGCTCGGTGTTAGAGGTGTCGATCTCAGTGCCGTCGGCATCAAGCGCCACGGCCTTGAGGGTGCCCTCCTGGTACGGGACGCTCCAGGTGAAGTAGAGGCCCTTGTCGCTGTTGGCGTTGTCCTTATAGATCTGGTAGGTGAAGCCCGCATCGGTGGTCACGGTCTTGAAGTACTTGGGAGCGCCGACCTCGACCTCGGTGCCGTCGGGCTGCTCCAGGACGAGCTTGGCGCCAGGGGCGTCCGTGTAGACGACGACCTCGATGTTGCCGCTCGCGTCCTTCTTCACGAAGTTGGGGTCATTGCTCCAGGCGGGGAGGACGTGGAGGGTGTTGACCTCGTCGTTCCACTGGCTCTGGTAGAAGTAGTAGGAGTCCTTGGGGAGGCCCGCGGTGTCCACGATGCCAAAGAACGAGTTCTTCGGGGAGTTCTCACCGTTGGCCCAGCCGGCACCTATGCCGTTGTTGGGCGTGGGCTCGCCGAGGTAGTCAAAGCCTGTCCACACGAAGGTTCCGCCAATGAAGTCGCGCTTGATGACCTCGTACCACGCGGAGGACGCGGTGGCGCCCCAGCTCACGGCGGACTTGTCATAGGACGTAAGGAGCTTGTCGCCGTTGAGCAGCTGGCTTCCGGTCACGTTGTAGACGCCACGGCTGTTGACGGCAGAGGCGGTCTCGGAGCCGTAGAGGAGCCAGTCGGGGTGCTGGCTGTGGACGGTGTCGTAGTTGGCACCGGAGCAGTAGTTGAGGCCCACGATGCCGTCGGCGTTGGCGATGCCCGCCGGGTTCTGGGCGGTGCCGCCGCTCTTGATGTTGTTGTCGCCCTGGGTCACGGGACGGGTGGTGTCGAGCGCCTGGGTCCACTTGATGAGGTTGGCCTGGTGCTGGTTAAAGTTGGGAACACCAGACGTGCCCTCGGTGACCTCGTTGCCGAGCGACCACATGACGATGGCCGGGGAGTTGATGTCTCGACGCATGGTCTCCTGAAGGTCAAACTGCGCCCACGTCATGTCGGCAGATGCGTTGATGAGCTCGGTCTCGCCGATGGTCTGAGTGAAGAAGCGAGAGTAGTCATACGAGTTGCCGTTCTTCGGGGCGTTCCAGCCATCGAAGAACTCCTCGATGACGAGCATGCCGTTCTCGTTGCAGACCTCGATGAACTCCTGCGCGTACGGGTTGTGCGTGGCGCGGATGGCGTTCACGCCCATGTCCTTGAGGATGGTCACCTGGCGCTCGATGGCGTCGCGCGTAGAGACGGAGCCGAGGGAGCCCTGGTCGTGGTGCATGCTCACGCCCTGGAGCTTGATGCGCTCGCCGTTGAGCAGGAATCCGTTGGCGTCATAGGAGGTGTAGCGGTAGCCGAAGGTGGTGTCATAGGTATCCACGACCTCACCGTCAACCGTGACCTCGGTGCGCGCGGTGTAGAGCGCGGGGCTGTCAGAGAGGTCCCAGAGCTCGTAGTTGGTGACGGCAGCGTTGGCCTCGACGGTCTTGGAGGCGTCGGCCTCAACGGTCACCTGAGCGGTGGCCTTGCCGACCTCGGTGCCATCGGAGGCAAGGATCGTCTGGACGAGCTCAACGTCAACGGCCTCGGCGGTGTCATTGGCAACCGTGGTCTTGAGGTGGGTGGTGGCGTCTCCGGAAGCGAGGTTCGGCGTGGTGACCACAACGCCGTCCTTCTCCACGTGCACCTGGTCGGTAACGACGATCTCGACGTCACGGCCGATGCCGGAGCCGGAGTACCAGCGGGAGGACGGGGTCTGGTGGTTGACCTTCACCGCGATGGAGTTCTCGCCGCCGTAGTTGAGGTAGTCGGTGATGTCAAATGAGAAGGGCGAGTAGCCGTAGGGGTGGGTGCCCAGCTCGTGGCCGTTCACCCAGACCGTGGCGTCCATGTAGACGCCGTCGAAGTCCAGGCGGATGGTCTTGCCCTCGAGGTCCGCGCTGACCTCAAAGCTCTTGCGGTACCAGCCGATGCCGCCGAGCTTGTAGCCGCTCTCGGCCTCGCCGGCAGCGGTGTACTCCTGGTCGATGGAGTAGTCGTGCGGGAGGTTGACGTTCTCCCAGGAGGAGTCGTCAAAGACCTCGGCGTTGGCGCCGGAGACGTCACCGAGGTTGAACTTCCAGTTCTCGTTGAAGTTCACGAGGCGCTGGTCGGGATCACTCACCGAGTTGATGTAGACGACCTCGGGGGTCGACTCCATCTGCGTGGTGCCCGTCGACCGCAGCGTGGGATCGCCCGCTGCGAACGCAGGAACCGAGAACGCAAGTGCACCCAGTAGGGCCACACCCACGGCGCCGCGGAACATGAGCTTCCGCGACCTTCTCGCCTCCCGTGTTTTGGTGCCGGTTGCTGCCATTTCTCCTCCTCTTCTACGCGTCGGGATAGAATCCACCCCTTCGCTTGAGTATGCAACATACTGAGTTTCAGCTAATTCGCAGGTCAATGGCACGGCATTGCTGCCGACGGGTTGATTCCTCCGGCAAGCGGTCATTGGGTCTCTTTGCTGGTATCTGATTTCTGTGCCGTGTTGGACAGGGCGGCGGCTGTGGGCGGAAAGGCAAGGCGCCGCGTTGTGTACGGTGCGGGCGGCGTTGTGTACACCGCCGGTGGCGTTGTGTACACCGCTTCCGCCCCCGATTGGATGGCGCGTTTGGAAAGACGCAGGTAGAGGTCCTGTTGAGATTACATAAGGACTTGAATCGTGTACACAATGAGCAGGCGAGTGTACACAACGTGGGGCGCGGGCGGCGAGAAGGGCGGCGGCCTCGAGACGCAAGGGAGGGGGCGCCCCTCGTGGGACGCCCCCTCCTGGGTGGTGCTGTGGCGAGCGGCGCCTGCGGGAGACCGCGACGGCGCTGACGCCGGCGGCCGCGGTGGCGAGAAGGGCCACGAGCGACGTCGGGTCGCCGGCGCTCGGGAGCTCGGAGGGGCTGCCGGAGGTGCCGGGCTTGGCGGAGTCGCCGGACGGCTTCTGGTCGTCGTCGGAGCCGGGGGTCACGTCGTCGCCGGGCTCGTCCGTGCCGGGCTTCTGGTCGTCGCCAGGCTTCTGGTCGTCGCCAGGCTTCTGGTCGTCGCCGGGCTCGTCCGTGCCAGGCTCGTCGGTACCAGGCTCGTCGGTACCGGGCGTATCGGTACCGGGCTCGTCAGTACCGGGCTCGTCCGTGCCGGGGGTGTCGGTTCCGGGCTCGTCGGTGCCGGGCTCGTCGGTTCCGGGCTCGGAGGGCGCGAGGGCCCCCTCGGCGGCCTGGAGGGCGGCGAGGGCGGAGTCGACCTCGGCCTGCGTGGCCTCGGGGTCGGCGAGGACGGCCTTTGCGGCCTCGAGGGCCTGCTGGTAAGCGGACCAGCTCTCGGCGGTGTAGGCAGACTCGTCCTTGGACCCGGCGGCGTCAACGGCGGCCTGGAGGTCGTCGGTAACGACCTCGTCACCGGGCTCCTCGGCCTCGACGAGCGCCGCGACCGCGGCGTTCAGCGCCTGCTCGGCGGCGTCGACCTCGTCCTGGTCGGCGGACTCTAGGGCGGCCTTGGCGGATTTGAGGGCGGCCTGCAGCGCGGCCCAGGACTCGGCGGTGTAGTCGTCGGCCTTCAGTGCCTCGGCGGCGGCGATGGCGGCCTGAAGCTTGGAATAGTCGGGCTCGGTCGGCTCAGGCTCAACGATCTCGTCCTCGAGGCCAGCGACAGCCGCCTCGAGCGCGGAGATCGCGTCGGCAACATCCTGCTCGGTGGCCTCCTCGTTAGCCGCAACTACCTTAGCAGCCTCGATAGCGGCCTGAAGAGCGGCGACGGACTCGTCGGTCTTGCCGGTGGTATCAACAGCCTCGGCCTCCGCGATGGCCGCGTTCAGAGCCGTCTTGTCGACGCCCTCGCCGGGCCCGGGCTGCTCGGCCTCAGCAACGGTCACGGTAAAGACAGCCGTCTTGCCCTGGTAGGTGACGGTCACGTCCACGGTACCCGCCTCGTCGAACGTCGCAGGCTCAAACGTGAAGTCGGCGGCGTTCTCGGCGGTATAGGCAACCGTCGTGGGCTCACCGTAGCTCCAAGCAAGCGTGAGGACAAGGCCGGACGGATCGAGCTCGTTGCCCACCTCGTAGGCCACCTTCGCAGGCGCGGTGGTCACGGAGATTCCCTCAAGCACCGCCTCGCCCGTGATCTCAAACTGGTGCGTCACGGTACCGGTGTAGTTGACGGCTCCGCCGTGGATACCCCTGACCGTCATGGTAGCCATGCCGGGCTGATCGTTGTTCTCGTACTCAAGGACGTAGTCGATGCCGTAGACGAGCGTGGTGTCGCCAAGCTTCACTGTAACGTCCTTGACGTCAAACACGGCCGGCAGGGTGTCGGCGTCGATGCTCGCGGGAGCCTCGACCACAGCGTCGGAGATGTCCACGGACTCCACAGCCTCGCGCAGGCGAATCTCGGCGGCGGACATGAAGATGGCAGTCTGGTCCGTCACAGTGTTGGTACCGTAGAGGCGGAAGTACTTAGCCGTCACGGGCTCGTCAAACTCGGCGATCTTCCAGCTGTTGTCGTTGGCCCAGGTGCCCTCGGCAGCGACCTCCCAGCTCTGACCATCGTTGCTGTACTCGACGCGGTAGCCAGTCACGATGCCGTTGACGCCGCCGGCCTGACGCGGCAGATAGCGCAGAGCGTCAATCTCGGTGGCCTCGGCAAGCTCCATCTGGATCCAGAGGTCCTCGCGGTCGGCGCCCGCCCAAGCGGAGTGATAGATAGTGTTGTTCTTGCCGTCAAAGGCCAGGCTCGCCGGACCCTCGATCGCGCCGCCAGCCGCCTCTACGCTGCCAGCGGTCGGCGTGATCTGGCTCACCGGGTAGTCGCGTGAGTCGTCCTCGGCGCTCGGACCCGTTGACTCCACGCCCAGGTTGATGGCAAACGTGTTGCGGGTGAGGTGATCCTCGGACTCGATGATGATGAGGGCCTTGCCGTCCTGCGCGGGCAGCACGGTTACGGCCGCGTTGTCGGCGCCCACGGCCTCGATGCCGTTCTCGGCAATCACGGTAGCAGGCGTGTTGAACTCGCCGGCCGCGAGCGCGGACTCAGCAACCTCCTGGCCGTTCACCGTGAGGGCGGAAAGCTCGGCGGTGGAGTTGGTCACATAGGAGCCCACTGCGTTGATGAGCTGGATCTCGGAGATGCCAATGCAGGGGTTGTCGGGCGAGCCGGCCTGCTTCTCATCAACGCTCGTAAAGGTGAGACGGACAAAGACCGCGTTCACCGGGTCAAAGTCGTAGGTATACGGATAGACCTTGATCGTGGAGTTGCCGACGGTGGTCGTCGTGGGCTCGCCGATCGTCTCGGTGTAGCTGACGGGAGTCCAGGCACTACCGTCGCCGGACACCTCAATCTTGGTGGTGTTGGCGTCGGGCTGCGTGGCGCTCCAGGCGTCGTTCACAAAGTAGACCTTTGCCTGGCCGATGCCGAGCGAGGTGTTGAGCACGATGGTCACGCTCGACGTCTTGTTGTTGGCATCGTCCTGAGCGTAGGTGTAGTTGGTCCAGATGGACGGGTTGCTGTCCGAGCCGGAGGGCTTGGCCTGGAAGGCGGTGCTGCCGTCCACGACGGCGTTCAGGTTGTCGGACTGAAGGCCCTCGGGCACGTCCTGCTCAACGCGCAGGAACGAGCCGCTGTTGTTCTGGGCGAGGTTGCCGCCCAGCTCGATGGTCTGGTTCTGAACGCGGATGCTCGCTGTCACCGTGACGTCGCGGCCAAAGACGCTGGCCGTGCCGGTGAACTCAACCGTGCCCTCCTCGGCAAACGCGGAATCCTCGGGGACATCCCACGTGACGGGGAAGTTGGCGTTGATGATAGTGCCATCCGCCATGGCCCCCGGACGAGACTCGGGCATGTCGGGCTTCTCGCCCACCGGGGTGGTGGCGGAGTAGTTGAGCACAGCAGCCACGTCGTCAATCACGGTGATGACGGCGGTTACACGCGCGCCCTCGACCTCACCGGTCACCTGGAAGACGCCAGGCTGGGCAAGAAGCTCGTCGGAGACCTCATCCCACGTGATGGCAGCGGCATCGTTGGTGGTGCCGTCGGTGTAGTTGACAGTCACGGTCTGGGGCAGGCTCAGCTGCGTTCCGGTCTTCACATAGTAATAGCGCGAGAAGAACAGGCTCTCCACGCTCTTCTCGGCAGGCTCCTCACCCGTGGCCTCTGCCTTGATGGCGACGGATGCACCCTCGAGGCCGTCGGCGCTCACCTTGACGGTGATGTCCCCGCCGGTCTTGTCGGCACGCACGATGCCGATGAGCTGGCCGGCCCAGGCGTCACGGTTGTCGTCACGGTAGGACTGCCAATCGGGGGAGCTGCCGTTGTCCACGGCGGCAAGCTCGCCGGCGCCGGTGACCTCAAACTTAACGTTGTTGGTGGCGTTGGGGACGATGTTGCCGTCCTTGTCGAGCACGCTCACGGTGACGTAGGCGAGATCGGCGCCATCGGCGGAAATGGTGGAACGGTCGACGGAGACCTCGAGCTTTGCCTCGTCACCGGTGGTGGTCACGCTCTGGCGACCCTTCCACAGGCTGGTGTCGGAGGTGTCGATCTTGGCGCCGTTCTCGTCGTAGGCAACGGCGGTGATGGTGCCGTCCTTGTACGGGACGTTCCAAGTGAGGTAGAGGTTCTTGTGAGCGGTGCTGTTGGCGTCAGAGCCCTTGTAGATCTGATAGGTGTAGTTGCCGGAGCTGGAGGTCTCCTTGGAGAAGGCCTTCTTGCCCAGGGACTGCGCCTCGCCGCCGTCGGCCGGGGTGAAGAAGAGCTCGACCTGCGCGGCGTCTGTGTAGACGACCACGGGCACGTTGCCGCTGGAGTCCTTGGAGACCACGTCCTCGTTCCACGCCGGCAGGATGTGCAGCGTGTGGAGCTCATCGTTCCACTGGCTCTGATAGAAGTAATAGGTGTCCTTGGGCAGGCCCGCGGTGTCGATGATGCCGAAGTATGAGTTCTTGGGACGCGGCCAGTCGGTGATGCCGTCGGTCTGGCCGGCGGAGGTGCCGTTCCAGGGCGTAGGCTCGCCGAGGTAGTCAAAGCCGGTCCACACATACTCGCCCATGACATAGTCAAAGCGGACGGTGTCGTACCACGCCTGGGAGGCGAGGTGGCCCCAGCTCACGCAGGAGACGTCATAGGAGGTGAGCTGCTGGCCGGGCACGTTGGTGGCGTTGTTGGCCATCGTGTTGTAGACGCCACGGCTATTGGTGGCAGAAACGGTCTCGGAGCCGTAGAGAATCCAGCTGGGGTTGTTCTGGTGCACCGTCTGGTAACGGCTGCCGAGCGCGTAGTTGATACCGATGATGCCACCGTTGTTGGCCAGGTTATCGGGCTGATAGTTCCAAGAGCCGCTCAGGAGCTGGTTGTCGCCCAGCGTGGCCGGGCGCGTGGGGTCTGCGGCCTTAACCCAGTTGATGAGGTTCATCTGGACGGTCTCGAAGTTGGGCGTGAAGCCGGCGAGGCCGCCGGTGGTGCCGGTGACCATCTCGTTGCCAACGGACCACATGATGACGGAGGGAGAGTTGACGTCGCGGGCAATGGACTGCTCGAGGTCATACTGCGCCCAGGTCTTGTCGGGATCGTTGCCAATGAGCTCGGACTCGCCCATGGCCTTGGAGAAGAAGCGACCATAGTCGTTGACGTTGCCGTTCTTGGCCTGGTTCCAGCCGTCGAAGATCTCCTCGTCGAGAAGGATGCCCTGCTCCTGGCAGACCTCCACGAGGTTGCGGGACGGGGTGTTGTGAGAGGTGCGAATGGAGTTGACGCCCATCTCCTTGAGGATGCGCACCTGGCGCTCGATGGCGGCACGGGTGTCCACGGAGCCGAGGGAGCCCTGGTCGTGGTGCATGCAGACGCCCTTGATCTTGACGTACTCGCCGTTGAGGAAGAAGCCCTCGTTGGAGTCGTACTTGAACCAGCGGTAGCCGAAGGTGGTGTCGTAGGTGTCCACAACCTTGCCGTCAACGGCAATCTCCGTGCGGGCCACGTAGAGGTTGGGGTTCTTGGTGTCCCAGAGCGCGGGGTTGGCCGCCTCGACAGCCGCGGTGAAGGTGACCGACTCGCCGGCCGCCACGTTCTGCTCGGTAGTGGTGGAGCCGATGGCCGCGCCGCCCTCGGCGGGCAGCACGGACTGCGTGACGGAGATGGCAACGTCCGTCTCGCCGTCGTTGGCGATCGTGGTCTCGAGGTTGGTGGTTACGGCGGAGCCTGAGGTGTGCTCGGCCTCGAGGTCAGGCGTAGTGACAACGACACCGTTCTTCTCGACGTGGATCGGGTCGGTAATCACGAGGTCGACGTCGCGGCCGATGCCGGAGCCGGAGTACCAGCGCGAGGACGGGATCTGGTGGTTCACGCGCACGGCGATGACGTTCTGGCCACCAAAGTTGATGTACGGCGTGAGGTCAAACGCGAAGGGCGAGTAGCCATAGGGGTGGTTGCCCAGCTCGTGACCGTTGATGTAGATGGTGGCATCCATGTAGACGCCGTCGAAGTCAATGCGCACCTGCTTACCGGCGAGCTCGGAGCTCACCTCGAAGCTCTTGCGGTACCAGCCCACGCCGCCGGGCTTGTAGGCGCTCTCGCCCTCACCCGTCTGGCTGTAGTCCTGGTCGATGGAGTAGTCGTGCGGAACGTTGATGTTCTCCCAGGTGGAGTCATCAAAGGCCGCCGCCTCCGCGCCCGTGGCCTCGCCGAGGCAGAACTTCCAGTTCTCGTTGAAGCTCTGCGTGCGCTCGGTAGCGTCGCTCACGGAGTTCACGTAGACGGTCTCCGGGGTAGAGGTCATCTGCGTAGTGCTCGTGGAGCGCAGCGTGGGATCAAGCACCGAGGCGAGCGCCGTCGTGGAAGCGGTGAGCGCCAGGGCTCCGGCGAGAACCGCGCCAAACGCACGGCGGGCAACAATGTGTCGCCGCGGCGAAGGCTTGGTCCGTGAAGCGGATGCTGCCATGTTTTCTCCTCCTTCTTGGCGCCATACGGCATGGCGCGCGAATATCCCTAACTGAAGGAGTTTCAGGCAACATCCAGCTTAGCAGGCTGGAAGGTGGGGCAAACGGCCTGTTTCTGCCGGTGAGCGCGAGAAAGAACGGGAGCGGAGTCCTTATCGGCGCTCCGCTCCCCTGGCTACTTCTCGTTTTCGTCGGCTGGGCCGCCAAGAAGAAGGCGACGCATGACCTGTTCGGGGCTGCCCTTCTCGTCGTAGCGGGCGAGGGCGGTGATCTTCTCGCGCATACGGTACTCATGGACCTCGTCTTCGAGCTCGCGCACGCGGCGGCGCAGGTCCTCGAGCTCGTCCTCGCGCTCGAGCATGCGCTCGCGCATGTCGAGGATGCGCACCACGCCAGCGAGGTTGATGCCCTCGTCCGTGAGCTTGGAGATGAGGTTCAGCCGCTCGATGTCGGACTGCGAGTAGAGGCGCGTGTTGCCGCGCGAGCGCCCGGGCGTGACCAGGCCCTTCTGCTCGTAGACGCGCAGGGTCTGAGGGTGCATGCCCGTGAGCTCGGCCGCAACACTAATCATATAGAGGGGCTTGTCGCGGTCTCTTCCCTCACGGGACTGGCCGCGGGCCTCTCGCTCCCTCTCCTCGCTAGCGCTGCATGCCATAGCGGTTGACCCCCTCGCGGTAGTCGCGCGTATCAGCGTCGCGCAGGGACTCGAGCGCATCACGCTCCTTCTTAGTGAGCATCGTGGGGACCTTCACTCTAACCGTCACGTAGAGCGCGCCGCGCGAGCCCTTGCGCTTGACGTTGGGGGCGCCGAGGTCGCGGAAGCGGAAGGTCTTGCCGTCCTGCGTGCCAGCGGGAACCTTAAGGCGCACCTCGGTGCCATCGGGCGTGGGCACGTCCACCGTGGCGCCGAGCGACGCCTCGTAGATGCTGATGGGCAGGTCCATGCGCACGTCCGCGCCGTCGCGCTTGAAGAGCGGGTGCTCGGCCACGTGCGTGGTGATCACGAGGTCGCCGCGGTCGCCGCCGTTGGTGCCATACTCGCCGCGGCCGCGATAGCGGAGCTTGCCGCCGTCCACTGCGCCCGCGGGAATCTTGATGGTGAGCGTCTGCTCCTCGCCCGTGGAGGGCACACGGTAGGTGGCCTTGCGTGTGGCGCCGCGGAAGGCCTCCTCCGCGGAGACGTCCACGGACATGGTGAGGTCAGAGCCCTTGGTGGGGCGGTTGGATGCGGCCCGCGCCCCGGCGGCGCCACCAAAGATCGACGAGAAGTCAAACCCGCCAAAGGCACCGTCACCGTTGCGCATGTTGTTGAAGATGTCGGACCAGTCGCCGCCCACGTTGGTGGTGTAGGTGTAGCGGCCGCGCCCGCCCGAGCCGCCAAAGTCGGCGCCGGGAATGCCGCCAAACATCAGCAGCTGATCGTACTCGCGGCGCTTCTGGGGGTCGGAGAGCGTGGTGTAGGCCTCGCTGACCTCCTTGAACTTCTGCTCGTCTCCGCCCGCATCGGGGTGGTACTTCGCGGCAAGCTTTCTGAACGCGCGCTTGATGTCGTCATCGGAAGCGTCGCGCTTCACGCCCAGCACGTCGTAGTAGCTTCTCTTATTTGCCATGTCGCACGAGCCTCCTCTCGTATTTGCCCGGCGAGAAGCGCGGGGCTACTCCTCGCTTTTCTCGGCGTCGTCCGCCTGCTCGGCGGGACGCTTGGGGCCACCATAGGTCACCGTCACCATGGCCGTGCGGATGACCTTGTCGCCCATCTTGTAGCCCTTCTGATAGACCTGGGCCACCGTCTCGTCGTAGGCCTCCTTGTCCTCCACGCGGCCGACGGCCTGGTGGGACAGCGGGTCGAAGGCCTCCCCTGCCGGGTCGATGGGCTCCACGCCCTCCTTGGAAAGAACCGCGAGCATCTTGGTGTGCACCGCGGAGACGCCATCGACAAACTGCTTGAGCTGCTCGTTCTCGTCGGTTGCGCCGGCGTGCTCGATGGCGCGCTCGATGTCGTCGATCACGGGCAGCAGGTTGGACACCAGGGACTCGGCCGCACGCTCCTTCTCGGCAAGGCGCTCGGCGGCGGTGCGGCGACGGAAGTTCTCCCAGTCCGCCTGGAGGCGCAGCATGCGGTCGGTGGCGTCTGCGGCCTCCTTCTTGGCCGACTCAATCTGGTCCTCGACGTCGGTGAGCTTCTTCTGCAGCTCGTCGCGCTCCTCGCGCAGCTTGCCGGCGTCGGCGGCCAGCTCGCGCTCCGCGGCTTCCTCACCGGCGCGAATGGCGGCCTCAACGCGGGCGCGCTCCTCGGCCTCCTCGTCAAGCTCGGGCTCGGGCTCCACGGCTTCGGGCTCGACGGCCTCGTTCTTCTCGTCCTCTACCTCAACGGGCACTCTCACGTCACCCTCCTCAAACTCTCGGATGTTACGAAGGGACTGTCCCTTCGTAACATTCTGCACGGGGGGCGGCCGCGAAGCCGTGGCCGCCCCCCGTTCGATCCGTTAGTACGGCCAGCTTGGACTAGTTGTTCTTGTCGTCGTCAACAACCTCGTAGTCGGCGTCGACAACGTCGTCCGAGCCGCCCTGCGCGGCCGCGCCGCCGTCAGCGGAGCCCGCGTCGGTGCTGGAGTAGACAATCTGCGCGAGCTTCTGGGAGGCCTCGGTGAGCTTCTCGCCCGCCGCGCGGATGGCGTCGATGTCCTGGCCGTCGAGCGCCTTCTTGGCGTCGGCGATAGCGGTCTCGACCTCGGACTTCTGGTCGGCCGGAACCTTGTCGCCCAGGTCCTTCAGGGTCTGCTCGGCGCCGTAGCACAGCGAGTCGACCTGGTTGCGGACCTCGATCTCGTCCTTGTGCTTCTTGTCCTCCTCGGCGTGGGCCTCGGCGTCCTTGACCATGCGATCGACCTCGTCGTCGGAGAGGGCGGTGGAACCGGAGATGGTGATCTCCTGGCTCTTGCCGGTGGCCTTGTCCTTGGCGGTGACCTTCACGATGCCGTTGGCGTCGATGTCGAAGGTGACCTCGATCTGCGGCACGCCGCGGCGGGCAGCCGGGATGCCGGTGAGCTGGAACTTGCCGAGGGACTTGTTGTCCGCGGCCATCTCGCGCTCGCCTTGCAGGACGTTGATCTCAACGGAGGTCTGGTTGTCGGCCGCCGTGGAGTAGATCTCGGTCTTGGACGTGGGGATCGTGGTGTTGCGGTCGATCATCTTGGTCATGACGCCGCCCATGGTCTCAACGCCCAGGGACAGCGGCGTGACGTCCAGAAGCAGGATGCCCGAGACGTCGCCGGTGAGGACGCCGCCCTGGACGGCAGCGCCGTCGGCCACGACCTCGTCCGGGTTCACGGACATGTTGGGCTGCTTGCCGGTCATCTGCTTGACGAGCTCCTGGACGGCGGGCATACGGCTGGAGCCGCCGACGAGAATAACCTCGTTGACCTGGGAGATCTGGAGGTTGGCGTCGTGCAGGGCCTTGGTCACGGGCGCCTTGCAGCGGTCGAGCAGGTGGCGCGTGATGCGCTCGAACTCGGCGCGGGTGAGGGTGTAGTCGAGGTGCTTGGGGCCGGTGGCGTCAGCGGTGATGAAGGGCAGGTTGATCTGGGCCTGCTGGGCGGAGGAGAGCTCCTTCTTGGCGTTCTCCGCGGCCTCCTTCAGACGCTGCAGGGCCATGGGGTCCTTGCGCAGGTCGATGCCGTTGTCAGACTGGAACTTCTCGGCCAGCCAGTCGATGACGCACTGGTCCCAGTCGTCGCCGCCGAGGTGGTTGTCGCCGTTGGTGGCGAGAACCTCCACGACGCCGTCGGCGAGGTCGAGAAGCGACACGTCGAAGGTGCCGCCGCCGAGGTCGAAGACCAGGACCTTCTGGTCGATGCCCTTCTTGTCGAGGCCGTAGGCAAGCGCCGCGGCGGTGGGCTCGTTGACGATGCGCTGGACGTTGAGGCCGGCGATCTTGCCGGCGTCCTTGGTGGCCTGGCGCTGGGCGTCGTTGAAGTAGGCCGGGACGGTGATGACGGCGTCGGTGACGGGCTCGCCGAGGTACTTCTCGGCATCGGCCTTCATCTTGGAGAGGATCATGGCGCTGATCTGCTCGGGGGTGAAGTCCTCGCCCTCGATCTCAACGACCGCGCGGCCGCCCACGCCGGGCTTGACCTTGTACGGGACGGTCTTGAGCTCGGAGCCGACCTCGTCGTAGCGACGGCCCATGAAGCGCTTGATCGAGAAGACGGTGTTGGTGGGGTTGGTGACCGCCTGGTTCTTGGCGGCCTTGCCAACGATGCGGTCGCCGTCGGAGCGGAAGCCCACGACGGACGGGGTGGTGCGGTCACCCTCGGCGTTGACGATAATCGTGGGCTCGCCGCCCTCGAGGACCGCCATCGCGGAGTTGGTGGTGCCCAAGTCGATACCAAGAATCTTGCCCATAGTTGCTCTCCTTCGCTTGCGCGGGGCGGCTCGGCGCCGCCCCCTTCGCGTGTTTCCTTGTGTACGGTGGAGTTTATCCCCCATGCGTCACGATTCTATACATAATCTAAGTCTCCACACATTAGATTTCTTGAATCGCACAATTTAGGGACACGGAGGGGCGAAGGCGGCGAGAAGTTCGGGCAGGTTTCGGACGTTTTGGGCAGAGAAACCGTCCGGGAGCCGCCCGCGCCGAAGCTACGGGCGAGTTCTGGACGAACTGGGCGGAGAAACCGTCCGGAGGCCGCCCGTTTACAGCAGCCGATACTCGAAGCGGCCGCCCTCGTAGACGCCGTAGCTGGCCGAGCCGTCCTTGGGGATGCCCACCGAGCCGGGGTTGAAGACCCAAGCGTCGTGCTTCTCGTTCTTCTCGCTTACCTTGATGTGTGTGTGGCCGTAGACGAGGGCGGAGCGCGCCGGCAGCGCGGGCCAGGCATCCACGCTGTTGTGATAGCCGGGGCCGTAGATGTGGCCGTGTGTGAGGAAGAGCGTGTATGGGCCGCCCGGGGCATTGGGATCCAGCAGGACGTTGTGGTCGGCCATGCAGGGGAACGCAAGGACCATCTGATCGACCTCGGCCTCGCAGTTGCCGCGCACGGCGATCACGCGGTCGGCGATGGAGTTGAGCATCTCGATGACGCGCTTGGGCGCGTAGTCCGCGGGAAGATCGTTGCGCGGGCCGTGGTAGAGCAGGTCGCCGAGAAGGACCACGCGGTCGGGGCTCTCCTGCTCGATCGCGGCCATAAGCCGCGCGCAGGCGTCCGCAGCACCGTGAATGTCCGAGGCAATTACAAGCTTCATGCGCAATCCTTTCTCGCGGATGATACGAAGGGACAGTCCCTTCGTATCATTGCATGTTTGATAACGAGGGCACGGATGGCGGGCAGCTCGGCGAGGGAGTGCGGCCAGACGTCCGCGGAGAGGGTCGAGGCGAGCCGCCCCAGCACGTCGTGGCGTGCGTGGTGGCCAAGCGCCATCAAAAACGGGCCGAGAAGAACCGCGCCCTCGGAGCGCCGAGCAACGCGCGCGGGAAGGCGGTCGGGGGCGTCCACGAGCGCGTCGGTGCGGCCGCGCGCCCGGAGGGTATCCTCAAGCTGCGCGAACGTCGCCTCGCACTCGACGCCGCGGTGCCCGGCGAGCGCAACGACACGCCCGGCGCGTGCGGGCAGTGCCTCATCGAGCGCGGCGGCCACGGCGGCATGGTCCTTCTCGCTGGCCAGGAGTGGCGGGGCGAGGCGCAGCTCGTCAAAGAAGGGGGCAGCGGCGCGCACCGCGGCGGCAGCGTCACGTTGCAGCCGGCCGTTGGCCACGTGGGTGGTCACCACCAGCACGCGGCGGACACCAGCGCGACGCAGACCAACCAGCGCGTCCGGCAGCGAGACCCCCACGGGCCGGCCGCCCGTACGAGCGCGGACCACCATGTCCGCACCGACCGCCGCCGCAAGTTCCTCCACGAGCGCCGCGACGCCCTCGTCGTCCTTCTCGCCAGACAGACAGCCGGCTATAACCAGCGCATCCGCCATCCACCCTCCAAATGTTACGAAGGGACTGTCCCTTCGTAACGTTAGTGGTGGCAGGCGTGCTCGGCACCCATGACGGGAAGGGTGCCGGCAGCGGCCATCTGTGCGACGTCGCCGACGCCGGGAGTCTGGTTCTCAAAGTAAACGGTGATGCCGGCCTGCGCAAAGCCCATCATCGGGCGCATGCCCATGCCCGCGGCCACGATGGCGTCGATGCCATTCTGGGCGAGAAGCGCCACGGGACGCATGCAGCCGCCCTCCTCGTGGGGCGGGTTGTCGATGACGGACACGGCGCCGACCTGGCCGTTTTCCACGTCAACCACGGTGAAGCAGTCGCAGTGGCCAAAGTGGCCGGAACGCTCGCAGTCCAGACCGCCCTTACCCAGGGTGGGAATGGCAACCTTCATGGGATTCTCCTCTCGTTGGCGCCGCAAGGGCGCTCGCCCGTGCCCGGGCGCAGGAATTTGCTCGGGATTTACGTGGCCATTCTCTCACATACTCGAGGGGTCGGAAAAATAGCGGACATTGGCTGGCTTTCAGGAAATCGTGAGCTGGGGTTTTCCTTCGAGAATGGTCGTTTTCTGCAAACCAATGTCCGTTAATTTTGGGCCCGGCGAACAGACCAATCGCCTGAGGCCGCCAATGAGCGCCAGAGAGGCCCCTCGGACGACAAATCTCACTCGGAATCGGCCCCAGCGGGCCTACGATGGTTATGTGCGCCGCGCGAGGCGGCGCCGGAGGAGAGGAACGCCATGAGATACCTGATCGTGGGCGGCGTAGCCGCCGGAACCAAGGTCGCGGCCAAGCTCAAGCGGTGCGACCGCTCGGCCGAGGTTGTGGTCGTAACCAAGAGCGAGGACATCAGCTACGCCGGGTGCGGCCTGCCGTACTACATCGGCGGGGACATCCAGACCCGCGGCGAGCTCATCGTCAACACGCCGGCCGCCTACGAGGGGCTCACCGGCGTGGAGGTGCGCACGGGCGTGGAGGCCGTGGCGCTCGACGCCGCGTCGCACGAGGTCACGGTGCGCGAGAAGGACGGCTCCGAGCATGGCGAGAAGTACGACAAGCTGGTCATCGCCACCGGCGCCTCGCCGATCGTGCCCGCGAGCATCCCCGGCACCGACCTGCCCGGCGTCTTCACCGTGCGCACGCCCGACGACGCCGAGGCCATCCGCGACTACGCCGACGCCGGGGCGCGCCGCGCGGTGATCGTGGGCGCCGGCTTCATCGGCCTGGAGGTGGCCGAGAACCTGCTCGCGCGCGGCCTCTCTGTCACGGTGATCGACGCGCTGCCGCAGATCCTCCCCAACGTCTTTGACCCCGAGATGGCCGGCTTCGCGCAGCGCCAGCTCAAGGCGGCCGGCATGCGCGTCATGACGACGTGCCCGCTTGCGGCCATCAAGGGCGGCGAGAAGGTCGAGGGCGTGGAGACCGGCGCGGGAACGCTGCCGGCGGACCTCGTGATCCTCTCGATTGGCATTAGGCCCAACACCGCGTGGCTTGCGGGCTCCGGCGTGGAGCTCGACCGCGGCTGCGTGGTCGTGGACGAGTTTGGCGCCACCAACCTGGCGGACGTCTACGCCGCCGGCGACTGCGCCGAGGTGAAAAACGCCATTACCGGCCACCCGCTCTGGAGCGCCATGGGCTCGACGGCCAACATCGCCGGCCGCGCGATCGCCCGAACCCTCACGGGCACGCCGACGCCCTATCCCGGTGCGCTCGGCACCGGCGTCGTGCGCCTGCTGCCCACGCTGAACGGCGGCCGCACCGGCCTCACTGAGGCAGCGGCGCGCGAGGCGGGCTTTGACCCGGTGAGCGCGGTCTCCGTGGTGGACGACAAGGCCCATTACTACCCCGGCTCCTCGAGCTTCATGGTGAAGCTCATCGCGGACCGCGCGTCGCACCGTCTGCTCAGCGTGCAGGTGCTGGGCGCCGGCGCCGTGGACAAGGTGGTGGACGTGGTCGTAACCGCGCTCTACCAGAAGGCGCGCGTGGAGGACCTGGACCTGATGGACCTCTCCTACGCACCGCCCTTCTCGACAGCCATCCACCCGCTGGTCACAACGGCCTACATCCTGGAGAACAAGCTCGCGGGCGAGCTCGAGAGCTTCACGCCGGCCGAGTACGCCGCCGGCGCCGCCGCGGACTACCACGTCATTGACGTACTGCCCGCGCCCACGATTCCCGGCGCGGAGTGGGTGGACCTCACCAAGATTGGCCCGGACGGGCTACCCGGTCACGAGAAGGACGAGAAGCTCCTGCTGGTGTGCGCCAAGGGCAAGCGCGGGTACTTTGCGCAGAACCGCCTCAAGGCTGCCGGCTACACGGCAACGCGCGTGCTCGAGGGCGGCGTGACGTTCAACGAGGTTCGCGTGCCGCGGCCGGCCGGAAAGAAGCTCCCCGCCGCCGAGATCAAGCGCCTCAAGGGTCTGGGCTGCCTGCAGGACAAGCGCTTTGATGACGTCTTCAACATCCGCGTGATCACGCGCAACGGCAAGATCACGGTGGACGAGCAGCGCGCCGTGGCCGAGGCCGCCGAGCGCTTTGGCTCCGGCGAGGTCACGATGACCACGCGCCTCACGCTGGAGATTCAGGGCGTGAGGTACGAGAAGATCGACGAGTGCATCGCCTTCCTGCAGGACCACGGCCTGGACGCCGGCGGCACCGGCTCCAAGGTGCGACCGGTTGTGAGCTGCAAGGGAACCACCTGCCAGTACGGCCTGATCGACACCTTCGACCTCTCCGAGAAGCTGCACGAGCGCTTCTACGTGGGCTATCACGGCGTGGACCTGCCGCACAAGTTCAAGATCGCCGTGGGCGGCTGCCCCAACATGTGCGTCAAGCCCGACCTCAACGACCTGGGCATCGTTGGCCAGCGCGTGCCGCAGGTCGACCTCGAGAAGTGCCGTGCGTGCAAGGTCTGCCAGGTCGTGAAGGCGTGCCCGATGGGCGACGCCCAAATCGGACCGGACGGCAAGATCACGATCGACGGCTCCGCGTGCAACCACTGCGGCCGTTGCGTGGACGCGTGCCCGTTTGGCGCCGTGACCGAGGGGCTTGCGGGCTACAAGGTCTACATCGGCGGTCGCTGGGGCAAGAAGGTCGCGCACGGCCAGGCGCTGGACAAGATCTTCACCAGCGAGGACGAGGTCATGGACCTCGTGGAGCGCGCGATCCTCTTCTTCCGCGACGAGGGCGAGAGCGGCGAGCGCTTTGCCGACACCGTGGCGCGCCTCGGCTTTGACTACGTGCAGGAGAAGCTGCTGACCGCGCCCATCGACAAGGACGCCATCCTCAACAAGACCGTCATCGGCGGTGCCACCTGCTAAATGATACGAAGGGACAGTCCCTTCGTATCATCGGGCGGGCTCGGACGTGAGTGTCCGGGCCCGCCCGTTCTTGTCGTCAGCCACCTTCCCCACAATAGCAACATGCCCCAGAGGACACATCGCATGCAAACACAAGCTCTTATCGTCCTGTGCTATGCGTCAGCGCCAATCTCCAGCAGACGCTTATTGATGCGCGACTGGGCATCAATGTAGTACTGGACATCCTCCGCGCTGAGGTCGCTATCGTCCACGGCGTCCATCTTCTCGGCCCAGTCATTGTACTGAGACATCATGTCTGCGTAGTCGAGAGCCATACTCACAACGTTGCCAGAATCGCTGTTGTACGTCTCCATGAAGTCACAGTACTTGTTCATGAAGGCTTCCCACTCATCGACCATGGCGCGGTAGTCAGAGCTGGCAGATGTGCCACCATCGGTCTCCGGCTCGGCCTGCGGAGACTCTTCAGGCGCAGCATCCTGCTCGGGCGTCGCCTCCTCCGGCACGGAGTCCTGCGCAGGCGTCGTCTCCTCCGTCTCCGACTTCTCCGAATCCGACTCCTCCGGCGCCGCTTCCTCCGGCTCTTCCTCGCTCGGCGCGCTCAGCTGAATGGAAATCTCATCCCGGCTCTCAGCATAGAAAAGGGAGAGGTGGTAACCATCTTCGTTGTCAGCGTAGTAGCTGGAGGAACTGCTGCTGTAATCAACAGTAAAGCCCTTTTCCTTGCATGCCTCAACGTACTTGTTGAAGTCCTCCTCGGAGCGCTGCTCCAGATCAACCGAGAGGTAGTCCGCGGAGTCCATCGAAACCTCGCCCTTGTCTGTCCCAGGCTCGGGAAGCATGGTCGCAAGACCCGAGTCCGGCCAGTTGAGCTGGTGGACTTCCTCTTTCTCACCGTCGCCACAGCGAGAAATGCCGCCAATGATCGCGATGACAATCACTACAGCCACGGCAATCAGGCAACCGCGACCCTTGCCCTTCTTGGGCGTATCGGATCCTTTTGCAGCTTCCCACTTCATTACGGGCCTCCCAACTCGCATCCAACCTGAAAGAAAAGCAAGTGGCTTCATCCTGATAAGGACCCTCAAGGTTTTCCTCAGTTGGCTACTGAGGAATTGGCTTCATCGGCTTCCTACCATGGAGGATGCGTCTTTGTATCGATGCGTCACGGAGGCCAGGATGGACGAGTACAACCTCGAACCAGGCGAGTTCACCATCATGCAGGAGTCATCTGTAATCCTGCTAGACAGAAGCGGAGAAGAGTGCCTCGACGAAGTAGTTCTCACGAACAAGAACCTTGTTCTTGTCAACACGGCATCCCAAGGCCTGTTCAGGCGAACCAGGTATCTCAAGCGCTGCCCGCTCGACAGAATCGCAAGTCCCAACGGGATTCCGCAGGCAATCGCGTCAAAGCACAAGAACGACTACCGTCTCCAAGTAGTTTTTGACGATGAGACCATTGCGCTTCGTTTCCCCGCCAACCCCAAGCGAGCAGCAGAGAGATGGGCGGAAGGCATTCGCAACGCCGCACTTGGTAATCTGTCCGGAATTCGAACCGAGGACGTTCTGCCTCCAGAGGTTGCCGACCTAGTTGACGGCGCCAAGGGAATCATCGGAGCGGTTTTTGCCGGAGGAAAGAAGCAGTCAAACACACCGGAGGCATCAAAGCGTCCGGCACGGATAACCAAGAAGTGCGTCGGTTGCCACGCGCCGCTGACCGGCCGTGCGGGCGAGACCGTAACCTGCGCATATTGCGACACGAAGCAGACTCTCTAGGAGGGTGACATGGGCATCATCGATGCGGCATTTGACTCCATAGGTGGCGTTCTTTCCGATCAATGGAAAGACATCGTCACAGCCGCTCCCTTTGACGAGCACACCATCGTTGCCCCTGGCATCCGCAAGGACTCGCAGAACGGTCGTGGGGCAAACTATGGAGCTGAGGACATCCTCTCAAACGGATCAATCATTTATGTACCAGAGAACACGGCGGCTTTTGTCTTTAGCCAGTCCGGGATTGAGCAAGCAATCACGCAGCCCGGCGGGTTCGAGTATCGCAACGGAGAGGCGACCGTCTTTGACGAGCAGGATCGTCGCGAGAAGGGCATCGGCAAAATCCTCCTTGGGCAAGCGGCTGACCGCATCGGCTTTTCTGGCATGTCCTCTGAGGAGAAGCGCGTCGCCTTCGTAAACCTCCGCGAGATTCGTGGCCTTAAGTTTGGGACGCGTGGCCCCCTTGCCTACAACGACCTCTTCTACGGAACCGATCTTGAGGTCTATTCATACGGCAGCTTTGCGGTTCAGGTAATGAATCCCGAGGTCTTTGTCCAAAACTTTGTCCCGGCGAACGTGACCTCCTACTCGCTCGATGACCCGCAGGCTCGAGTCCAACTTCTCTCTGAGTTCCTCCAGTCGTTCATCTCGGCAGTAAACTCGCTCTCTGCTGAGTACCGCGTCTCCCAGCTCCCCTCACAGGCGAACTCCATAGCGTCCAGGATTTCTACCGAGGAAGGGAACGCCGGCACTTGGCCGGAGCGCTTTGGCCTGCGGCTCACTTCCGTTGCAATCGAGAACATCGAGTTCTCCGAGGAGTCGCGCGAGCTGATTCGACAGTTCTCCGAAAAGAAGATGGGCGTTCGCGCATACGAGGACGCGTCCCAGCAGGCTGCCAACATTGCCGCACAGCAGATGATTGCGGAGGGCGTGAGAAACAACGGTCTCGGAGACGGCGGCGGGATGCTTTTTGGCATGAACCTTGCCTCGGCGCTTAACCCGCAGAACGCAACCTTTGCTGGCGCCGGCACGGCACCGACCGAACCTCAGACAGAGAGCGCCAAGACTTCTTCTCTCGACAATCAAATCGAGACACTTAAGAAGCTGAAGGAGCTTCTTGATGCGGGCATTCTCTCTCAGGATGAGTTTGACGCAAAGAAGCGCGAGATCTTGGGGCTGTAAGCACGCCCAACCGCACCCTACCACGCCTGCGCGTGCACCTCGTACGTTGCGTACTCCGGAACACCGTAAGGAGAGATCTCAAACGACGTGCTCTCACCCACCGCGGGGCGGCTCACAAACGTTATGCACCCGTAGATGATCGCGTCAGACTCGTCGCGCAGGACCAGGGAGATCGCCACCTGGCTCCCGACATCCGAGCCGTCGTTCTTCTCGGTGGTGACCTCGCCCACAAAGCTTGTCACGCCGTACCTCTCGGGCAGGACGCTTACGCCAGAAACGGAAAACTCCGAGCTCTGCGCCACGGACCCGATGTTGTAGTCCTGCGGGGCAATAGGCGAAAACTCAACGGTCGCGGGAGCCGTTCCCCCGTTGCCCGACTGCCCGCCAAAGTAGGCAACCTCCCCAGACGGCGCCGCACTAAAGTACTGTTCTTCCGAGAAGATCACGTTGCCCGAGGCATCACGGCCGGTAATGGTGACGCCGGGCAGCTCAATCTCCAGGTCACCGGTGCTGCGCAGCCCAAGCGCATAGTGCACGTAGCCCTGCGAGTCCACCGACCAGCCGGACTCGACGATCTCGAGGTCAGCGGCCTCCGTCGCGGGCGCCTCACTGCCGGCGGGCACTTCGCCCCCGGAGGGCTCGTCATCCGCCACAGGCGCGCTCATCGCGGGCTCGTCTGCGGGTGGCGCCGAGTCGACGTCCTTCTCGCCAGCCCCAAACGTTTGCGTCAGAATGATTGCCACCGCAGCCACAAACGCCACGGCTGCCATCACGGCGAGAAGGACCTTCACCCAGTTGCGCCGTCGGGGCGCAGGTTCAAACGTCGGCGGCTCCGCCGAGTCGGCAGGCGGCTCTGGCCCAGCAGCCTCCTCGCCGCTCAGCGCCGCCGCAAAGGCCTCGGCGCTCTGGTAGCGCGCGCTCGGCTCCATCGCGCTTGCGCGCTGGATGACCGCACGTAGGTCCGGCGGGACCAGGACATCGTCCTCGAGAGCCGCCTCGTACTTCTCGCCCTCCGCCGGCATGACGCCCGTGAGCAGGTAGCCGAGCATGCGGCCGAGCGAGTAGACGTCCGAGCGGGCGTCGGTCTGGGCAAAGCCGTACTGCTCCGGGGACGCAAAGCCATACGTGCCGAGCTGCGTGGTGTCGCGCGTGGCGCCCTCCACCCGGAAGCGGGCAATCCCCAGGTCGATGAGGTGCGCGCCGTCCGCGGCGACGATCACGTTTGTGGGCGAGATGTCGCGGTGGATGATTCCGCGCGCGTGAAGGGCGCCGACCGCCTCGCAGAGCTGGGTGACAATCTGCAGAGCGTCCCTCTTGTCCAGGTGCCCGCGGGCAGCGACCAGCTGCTCGAGGTTCTCTCCGGGAACGTAGTCGCACACCACGACAAACTCGTTGGGCATCTCGTAGGTCGCCTCAACGCGCGGGAGGCGGGCCGAATCGCACTCGACGAGCGTTGCCCACACGCCGCGGCGCGCCAGCTTGGCGGGAATGCGCTTTCGCACAAACGGGCCCGAGCCGTCCAGGGTCACGAGCTCCGTCGTACCGCCGGCGCCGCTGGCCAGCACGCGCTCCACGTGATATGCGTCGTCTATGCCCATGGCATGCATGACCTGCTCGTCGTTCAACTTGGCGCCATCCGCTCGTCCCCGCCCTTCACCAACAATAGTAAAGGTTATATTCAGTCACGGACTGATTCCTCAGTTCGCAACTGAATGGAGGGGCGGGCGCTTTACGTCGCGCTCGACCTCGGGGAGGGTCGACGCCCCACCGACAGCGCCTAACGTAGCGGCCCAGTTCCCAGCAGGGTCTTCTCGCCCAGGCGATACAGCTCGTCGTCCGTCTGGGTGCGGCTGTATCCGTGCTCCACGCACCAGATGATCACGGCGTCGCGACGGTTCTTGGCCCAGAGCTCGGAGACGCCATCGAGGCGCAGGAGCCGCTGGGTCTCGCGCAGGGTGCACCCCATGCCAAGCGCCAGCATGATGGCCTTGTCGCGCCCGAGGCGACTGTCGCCGTTGAAGACGTCGTAGACGAACGTGCCGTTGAGGCCGGAGGCGCGCACCACCTCGGAGCGCTTCATGCCCTTCTCGCCGAGCAGCTGGAAGAGGTAGTCGGGGAGCTCGCGGTCGACGGTCAGGCCCTCGTCGAGATAGGCCTCCGGCGTCGACGACGCCAGCAGGCGCTCGAGCAGCTCCTCTGTCAGACGCTCATCGGGCATGTCGCACCGCCCTTCTCGCTAAATGTTACGAAGGGACTGTCCCTTCGTAACATCAGAACTTGTCCACGTGACCGGTGGCGCGGGCGCGCAGGTCGGCGATCGCGGCCGGAATCTCGTCCAGGTCGTACGGCGTCATCTGGTAGACCCAGTTGAGCCAGTTGCGGTAGAGCAGGTTCGCATGCGCACGCCACGTGAAGAGCGGCTGCTGCTCGGGATCGTCATCAGGGAAGTAGTTCTCGGGCACGCGGATGGGCAGGCCCTTGTGGAAGTCGCGCCAGAACTCGTCGGCCAGGGTGTCGCGACCGTACTCAAAGTGGCCGGTCACGTAGACCTCGTGGAAGTCGCGCGTGGCGAGAAGCGACGGACCACTCGTGAAGCCCTCGGAGAGCGTGCAAAGCTCGGGGTGTTTGGCCAGCTCGCCCGTGTCGATTGCGGCGTGGCGGCTGTGCGGCATGTAGTGCACCTCATCAAAGCCGTTGGTGAGGAAGCTGTACTCGTCGCAAAGGCGCTGCTTGAAGACGCCAAAGAGCTTGGAGCCGAGCTGACGCTTGGGGATCTGATACAGGTGCCAGAGGGCGCCCAGCGCGCCCCAGCAGAGGAACATCGTGGAGAACACGTGCTCCTGACTCCAGTCCACGATCTCGCAGAACTCGTCCCAGTAGTCCACGTCCTCGTACTCGAGGTGCTCCACGGGTGCACCGGTGATGATCAGGCCGTCGTAGTTCTTATCGCGAAAGGCGTCGAACGTGTCGTAGAACTTGACCAGGTGGTCCTGCGAGACGTGCGTGGACTCGTGGGTGGAAACGCGCATGAAGTCGCAGCTCACCTGCAGCGGAGACTTGGAGATGAGGCGCAGGATCTGGGTCTCGGTCTCGATCTTGGTGGGCATGAGGTTGAGGATTGCCACGCGCAGCGGGCGAATCTCCTGGTGGCTGGCCACCTCCTCCTCAAGCGCGAAGATGCGCTCCTGCTGGAGAACCTTCTTTGCAGGAAGGCCGTCCGGGATGTTGATGGGCATGTGGTCTCCGTTTCCGAGGTTGAACCCGTCCAGTATACGGCGGACGGGCCGCCGCCTCCAACCCAAGACGCCGTCGCCTGCGCAAAAACGCCGCTCGTGCCACAAACGGGGGCTAGTGCTGTGCAATAATCTCGCTCGTGCCACATCAATTTGGCTCAGACTGCCATTTTTGATTTGAATTATTATACAATGACCTGCGGTTCCCTCGTTCGCTACTCACGGAGCCCTCCAAAACATGTGGCACGAGCGGTGCTTTTGCACAAGACAGGACCCCGTTTGTGGCACGAGCGAGGTTTTTGCGCAGAAGCTGCCCCACGGGAGCGGCAGCCGCAAGACGAAGGGGATTTCACCACAACCGCCGCAGCAAAGCCGGAGGCAACCACGCCCCGCCCGACGCGAACACCGTCCATGCTTTATACTTGCACCTATGATTACTTCATTTGCCGAGCTCGGGCTAAACGAGCAGATTCTTGCCGGGGTAGGCGCTCTCGGCTTCACCGCACCAACCCCCGTCCAGGCCCAGGCCATCCCCGAGGTGCTCAAAGGGCGCGACATCGTTGCATCCGCGCAGACGGGCACCGGCAAAACGGCAGCCTTCGCACTTCCAACGCTGCAGCTCGTGGCCGGCGCCAAGGGCAAGGGCCCGCACGCGCTCGTGGTCACGCCCACGCGCGAGCTCGCGGCGCAGATCGAGAAGGTCGTCTCCGTGGTCTGCGAGAAGACCGGCCAGCGAGCGGTCATCGTCATGGGTGGCGCCAAGTTCGATCGCCAGATTAAGGACCTCGAGCGCGGATGCGACCTCCTGGTTGCCACGCCGGGTCGCCTGATCGACCTCATGGAACACAAGCACGTGAGCCTCGCCAACGTGCGCATTCTCGTCCTTGACGAGGCAGACCGCATGCTGGACATGGGCTTCTGGCCCAGCGTCCGCCGCATCATGCACGCGCTGCCGGAGCGCCACCAGACGCTGCTCTTCTCGGCGACCATCCCGCCGTCGATCAAGTCCACGATCGACGCGCTGCTTACCGACCCCGTCACCGTGGAGATCTCCCGCGTGGGCGAGACCGCGGACACCGTGGAGGAGCACCTTTGCCCCGTTACGCAGGGCCAGAAGACCGAGCTCCTTCGCGCACTGCTGGACACCGGCGGCGCCGCGGGCGAGAAGCCCGAGCGCGTGCTGGTGTTCTGCCGCACCAAGCATCGCGTGGACGACGTTTCCAAGACCCTCAAGGTTGCCGGTGTTCGCGTGGACGTCATGCACGCCGACCGCCCGCAGGCGGCCCGTGCCCGCGCGCTCGAGCGATTCCGCGAGGGCAAGGTCCAGGTCCTCGTGGCAACCGACGTCATGAGCCGCGGCATCGACGTCTCCGGCATCGACGCCGTGGTCAACTTCGACGTCCCCATGGACCCGGAGGACTACGTGCACCGCATCGGCCGCACGGGCCGCGCTGGCGCTACCGGCCACGCCTACACCTTCGTGGCACCGGACGAGATCAGCCCCCTGCGCGAGATCGAGTACTTCACCAAGAAGCTCGTGCCCGTGTGGGACCTCCCCGGGTTTAGCTACGACGCCGGCCGCATCGTGCCGCAGGAGAGCCGCTCGACCAAGCGCTCAACTCGCACGATGTTTGCCGGCTCGCGCCAGCGCGGGCGCGGCTTCGGCGGCGGTCGCTACGGTCGCCACTACTAACCTGCGATTTGGGGACGGGTTATTTCTCTCAGAGTTTTTGGGACAGGTCCCCAAGCCACAAGAACGCCATCCTCGGCAACCCAAGACCTGTCCCAAAAACTCTGAGAGAAATAACCCGTCCCCAAATCGCAGGAGGGCGCATGAAGCAGGTTCGGCCATATCCGCGCGTCACTGTCACTCGCAAGGCAGCGCGCTCGCTCGCCGGCGGGCACCCGTGGGTCTTTGAGGGCGAGGTCATCGCCGCCGAACCCGCGCAAAACGGCGACGTCGTTGACGTCTTCGAGGAAAACGGCACGTGGCAGGGAGCGGGCCTTCTCTCGCAGGAATCCAAGATTCGCGTCCGCATTGTCACACGCAATGCCAACGACCGCATCGACGAGGCATTCTGGCGCAGGCGCGTCACCTAGGCCTGGCAGCACCGTCGCTCCGCGATGGGCAACCGTGCGCTTCCCGGCACGGAGCCCGACACCAACTGCAGCCGCGTGGTCTTCTCGGAGGCCGACGGCATTCCCGGCCTCGTAGCGGACCGCTACGAAAACGTCCTGGTCACGCAGGTGGGCACCGTGGGCATGGAGCGCCTGCGCCCCGTCATGTACGCCGCGCTTCTTGACGCCCTTTCCGCAGACGGCGAGAAGATCGACGCCATCTACGAGCGCAACGACGGCGCATCCCGCGCCAAGGAGGGCCTGCCGCAGTATAAGGGCTGGTGGGACGGCCTGCCCGCGCCTGAAAGCCCGCGCATCATGGTGCGCGAGAACGGCCTCGCCTTTGACCTCGACATCGAGAACAGCCAGAAGACTGGCTTCTTCCTCGATCAGAAGTACAACCGTCGTGCCGTTCGCGAGATTGCAGCCGGCAGGCGCGCGCTCGACTGCTTCTGCCACGTGGGCCCCTTCGGCCTCAACGCGGCTGCGGGCGGCGCGGAGTTTGTGCGCTGCGTGGACGTGAGCCAGACCGCCATCGACCTCGCACGCGAGAACGCCCGCCTTAACAACCTAGACGCCCGTATGGACTTCACCTGCGCAAACGTCCTCGACTACCTGCCCGAGCTCCGCTCCAACCGCGCCCGCCTGCGCGAGGCAGGCGGCCCGTTCGACCTCATCGTCCTAGACCCGCCCGCCTTCACAAAGAGCCGCGGTACCGTCTCCCACGCTGCACGCGGCTACCGCGAGATCAACTACGAGGCCCTGCGCCTGCTGCCTCGCGGCGGCTACCTCGCTACCTGCAGCTGCTCGCACTTCATGACGCGAGACCTTCTGGCCAAGGCAATCGCAGAGGCCGCGCACCAAGCCAACGTGCAGCTCAAGCAGGTCGAGGAGCGCCAGCAGGCGCCCGACCACCCCATCCTCTGGGGCTTTCCCGAGAGCCACTACCTGGACTTCTTCATCTTCCAGGTGGTCTAGCAGCACAGAAACGCGCCGAGAAGTACCTGAAAACGGTCTCAGCGCAAGGCCCAAGTGCTACATTTAGAGGCTGACTGACCGCACGACCTCGGGAGTTGCCATGCTAGAGCTCTTTGGAATGTTCGTCCTCGCGCTTTCGCCCATCATCTGGCTCGTTGTCGCCCTGTGCGGGCTGCACATGCAGGCGCACCTCGCCAGCGCCGGCGCACTTGTCGTCGCCGCCGTCTGCGCCATGCTCGGCTGGCAGATGACCCCCATCAACATGGCAACCGCCGCACTCGAGGGCTTTGCCATGGCAATCTGGCCCATCGTCATCGTTATCATCGCGGCGGTGTTCACCTACAACGTCACCGTCCACACGAGCGGCATGGAGACCATCAAGGCCATGCTCTGCTCCGTATCTGACGATAAGCGCATCCTTACGCTGCTCATCGCGTGGTGCTTTGGCGGCTTCCTCGAGGGCATGGCCGGCTTTGGAACCGCTGTCGCCATTCCCGCGAGCATGCTCATGGCGCTTGGCATCTCTCCGGTCACTGCGATCCTTGCCTGCCTCATCGCCAACGGCGTCCCCACGATGTTTGGCTCCATTGGCATTCCCACCACCACGCTGGCATCCATCACCGGCATCGATGCGTTCCAGCTTGCGTTTACTCAGGCCATCCAGGTCTTTCCGTTTGTCATCGCGTGCCCGATCCTTATGGTCATGCTTGTGGGCGGCGGACCCAAGGCGCTCAAGGGCGCGCTTCCCGCCTCCCTTGTGTCCGGGCTCTCGTTTGGGCTTCCCATGATCGTTGCCGCTCAGTTTGTGGGACCCACGCTCGCCGACGTCGTGGCCGCCACGTGCTCGCTTGTTGCCACGTTCCTCTTTGCCCTCACCCTCCGTAAGCGAGAGGTGCCCTCTGAGTTCCAGCTCACCAACATCCATCACTACCAGGGCTTTGGCGGACCTGCGCTCCAGATTCTGCTTGCCTGGTCCCCGTTTATCCTGATTCTTGTGGCGCTGCTGCTCACAAGCCAGCTCGTGCCTGCAATCTACGAGCCGCTCTCGTCCATTGCCACCACGGTCAACATCTACGCGGGCGACCCCACGGCCACGCTCACCTTCACCTGGATCGACACGCCCGGCGTCATCATCATTATCTGTGGCATCATCGGCGGCCTCATCCAGGGCTGCAGCGTACGCGAGCTGCTCCAGGTCCTGGCAGACACCTGCAAGCAGATGAGCAAGACCATCCTCACCATGCTCGGCGTGCTTGCCTGCGCCAAGATTATGGGCTACTCCGGAATGATTGCGAGCATCGCGGCCTTCTTCGTGGGCACCCTCGGCGGCCTCTACCCGCTCGTCGCGCCGCTGCTGGGAGCTCTGGGAACCTTCGTCACCGGCTCAGGAACCTCGAGCGAGGTCCTCTTTGGCAACGTCCAGCTCAGCGCCGCGCAGTCCATCGGCGTAGACCCCACGTGGCTTGTTGCGTCCAACTCGCTTGGCGTTTCCGCCGGCAAGATGCTCTCCCCCCAGAACATCGCCATCGGATGCGCCGCCTGCGGCCTTGTGGGCAAGGATGGCGAGATCCTCGGCAAGATCGCCAAGTACGCCTTTGGGTTTGCCGTGCTCATGGCCGTTCTCACCTACGTCGGCACACTCTTCCTGTAGAGGCTCGCGGGCGCCCGAATCGCCGCCTGGCGGTACTTCGGGCGCCCGTGAGGCATCTCACGCAGGGGTGAGCACAGCTCAATCCGGTCGGCTACTTGGACCGTGCCAAAAATAACGGACATTGGTTTGCTGAAAAACGGAGTTTCGATATAAAACGCCCAGTTGAGCGTGATTTTTCAGCAAACCAATGTCCGTTATTTTTTGCGTCGGGCGCGAAAGAAGGCCCGCAGCTGAGCCGCGGCCTCCTCGGCAAGCACGCCAGGCGTCACGGCAAACTCGTGGTTGAGCCGCGAATCTGCGCTCACGTCAAACAGGGTCCCGAGCGCGCCACCCTTGGGGTCGCTCGCGCCATAGACACAGCGGTCAATCCGCGCGTTCACCATGAGCCCCGCGCACATGAGGCACGGTTCCAGCGTCACGTACACCGTACAGCCCGTGAGCCGCCAGCGTCCCAGCGCCTGCGACGCCTCCACCATCGCGCGAAACTCCGCGTGCGCCGAGGGATCATGGTCGTTCTCGCGGCGATTGTGCGCCCGCGCCACAACCTCGCCATCGCACACCACCACGGCGCCAATGGGCACCTCGCCCTCGGCTGCCGCCAGCTCGGCCTCCTCGAGCGCCATGCGCATGTACTTCTCGTCCGTCTCCACGGCGCCTCCTCGTTCCCGCAAACGACCCATATGGGGTAGGATACTAATGCTTGCACACTCGGAGGAGTGGCAGAGCGGTTGATTGCAGCGGTCTTGAAAACCGTCGAGCGGGTAACCCCCGTTCCGAGGGTTCGAATCCCTCCTCCTCCGCCATACGCAAACCTCATGTGGAAAAGGGCCTCCCTTTTCCACTTTTTTGAACGGAGCCGCCGGTGGACCCCATTGCAATCATTCTCTTCGTCGGTCTTGCCGTCATTGCTGTCGTGATGGTCTACACGCGCACGGCCACAAACATCATCGTCGCCGACAACAAGTGCAACGATGCCTGGAAGTCCGTTGAGCTGCAGCTTCGCGAGCGCGGCGAGCTGGTGGCCCAGCTTGAGGAGATGATGGGAGCCAACCACGAGGCGTTTCTCGCCCTTCGAGACGCCCGCGCGGAGGTTGACGCCGCCATGGACGCCGAGAAGAGGCCCGAGGACGTGATGGTCGTGTCCGACGAGCTTACAGCCACGCTGCGTCAGATCTTCTCGGTGGTCGAGCGTTCGACGGCCCTGATGACCAACCCGGACCTGGTGGCGCACCTGAGCGAGATCGCAAACGCCGAGAACCGCATCGGCAAGGCGCGCGAGGAGTACAACGACCGGGCGCGCGAGTACAACAACATGGTTACGGGCTTTCCCGGTGAGAAGGTCGCGGGGTTTAGGTACCGTCCGCGCAAGAAGCTCGAGCCGAGGGAGAGCAGTGACGGCGAGCGCGAGCTTCCCTGGGCAAAGTTCTAGTTTTCGCTTGCGATAAGCGCGAGGCGGCGCCCGCTTGCCGAGAAGTACCGGCGAGCGCGTCTTGCCGCTCGCATGAATGCCGAGAAAAGCCTGGCGGTGTACCTAGTGCGGCCTACGGACGCCGAAGAATATGGGCCTGCGTACCAGCGGCGCGCGGTGAGCGCCGAGGAATCTGGGTCGGCGTACCGGCGGTGCCGTGCAGGCGCCGAGAAAAGCCTGGTGGTGTACCTGCGGCGGGCGGTGGACGCCGAGGAATCTGGGGTGGTGTACCGCTGGCGGGCGACGGACGCCGAGGAATCTGGGGCTGTGTACCGCTGGGGGTAGATGCCTGCCGAGAAAAGCTTGTGGCTGTACAGGGCTGTAGGGACGTCGCGGTACAGTCGCGGAAATTCCTCGGCGGTCGTGTGGCCAAGATGGCATAGAGCGCCGAATTTCTCGGCACTTTGTTGTGAAGCACGATGTAGGAGGAGTGGTTCCTCGGCTTGGGCTGAATGTGGATGGTACAGAAGGCGGGGTTTCTCGGCACCTCGTCGATAAAAGTGGTACGGGACACGGGTTTTCTCGGCACATGATGAGCGGCAGCGCAGGGGACACATATCTTTGGCGTAAAGAACGGGGGCGCCGCGGGTATCCGCGACGCCCCCGCCTCGGGGTATATGGTGGGGCCTCTTACTTGCGACGGCGAAGGGCGAGACTTGCGCCAGAGATCGTCGCACCCGCGGCGGCGACAAAGCTCACAACGAGAGTGGCGTCGCCGGTGTCGGGAATGGCGTTGCCCTGGTCGGAGGGCTTCTGCGTGCCGGGCTTGGCGTCGTCGCTCGGGTCGGCCTGCTGGTCGCCGGACGGCTTCTGGTCGTCGCCGGGCTGCTGGCCGTCGTCACCAGGCTTGGTATCGTCGCCGGGCTGCTGGCCGTCGTCCCCAGGCTTGGTATCCTCGCCGGGCTGCTGATCTTCGCCGGGCTTGGTATCCTCGCCGGGCTGCTCATCGTCGTCACCGGGCTTGGTATCCTCGCCAGGTTTGACGTCCTCGCCGGGCTTCTGGTCGTCGTCCTCGCCGGGCTTCTGGTCGTCGTCCTCGCCGGGCTTGACGTCCTCGCCGGGCTCGGGCGCGGCAACGAGAGCCTCGATCGCGGCCTCAAGCTCCTGCTCAGCGGCGTCAACCGCAGCCTGGTCGCCAGACTCGAGCGCCTCGCGAGCGGCCTCAAGGGCATCCTGGAGCGCGCCCCAGCTCTCTGCGGTGTACTCGGACTCGTCAAGCGCACCAGCGCTCTCGATCGCCTCAAGGAGTGCGCCAGTGTCAACCTCAGGCTCGCCGGGCTTCTCCACGAGCGCCTTGATTGCGTCGTAGACGGCTGCGGCGGCATCTGCAACCTGCTCGGCCGTGGCATCGGCGTCATCGCGGACAGCCTCGGCCTTGGCGATGGCAGACTCGAGGGCGGCAACGGAGTCATCGGTGTACCCGTTGAGGTCAAGCGCAGACGCAGTGGCAAGCGCCTCAAGCAGCGCGGTCTTGTCCACGGGCTCGGGAGCGGGCTTAGTAAAGGTCACCTCAACCGTATCGCTCGTCGCAGAAGCGGTGATGCCCTCCGGGCTCTCAACGGTAACGGTCACGGAGTAGGTGCCCGAGGCCGTGACGACATACGTGGACTCGCCCGCCCCAAGCACGGGCTGGCCGTTCTCGGTCCACAGGTAGTGGAAATCAACGTCGGTGGCGGCGTGCTCGACCTTAGCCGTAAGCGTCACCGTCTCGCCCTCAACCGGATCGGTCTTGTCGGCCTCAATAGAGACTACGGGTGCATCAAGCGACCAGGACGCGGTGAGCGTGAGGTCACCAGTCACGGGCGTGTCAAAGTCGTATGCCTTATCGGCGCCCTCGGCAAACCAGCCGTTGAAGGTGTAACCGGCGCGCTCGGCAACCCTGGGCTCCGTGGCGGTCTCGCCGTCCGCAACCTCCTGGGCGGCAACGCCATCAACGCCAACAAAGCTCACCGTGTGCATGGTGGGCTCGGGCTCAGGCTCGGGACCGGGCTCGGTGTGCGTAACGCCGCTCACCACGAGCTCGGCCGCGCCCACAAAGTTGTTGCCAGCAAGCGTGCTCGTAGCAACGATCGTCACGTAGCGGCCGGTCACGGGCTCGTCAAAGTTGACGACAGTGACGTCGCGGCTGCCGGCGTTGCGGATGTCGGGGAAGGTTCCCTGGGCGGCAGGGGTGCCATCGGGCACGCCGCTGGGATTCTCGGCCGTCACAAAGATCTTGTAGTCCTTCATGAGGCCGTTGGTGTTGGACTGGCGCGGCAGGTAGGAGACGCCGTCAACGTCGTACTCGGCGCCCAGATCGATGGTGATGTAGCCGGGCAGGGTGCTCGAGCCGCTCTGCCATGCGCTGTGCCAGTAGGTGCTGGGGTCGCCGTCGATGGCGGCGTTTGCAAAGCCGCTCGTCGCACCCTCGCCGGTTGTCTCCTCGGACGAGAAGCCCGCGATCTCGTAGAGCTCCTGGTCGATGGGGTGCGCCAGCGCGTCACTCGCGATCGTGAGCGTTGCGGAGCCGTTCCACCAGCCCTGCGTCACGCTCACCTCGTAGGAGCCGGTCGTGGCGTCCTCGGGAACGGCGATCGTTGCCTCGGCGGTGCCCTCGGCGTCGGCCGTAAACGTAACCTCGCCAAACTCGGACGTCAGCGTCGCGTCCTTCTCGGGCTCGAGGCCGGTCACGGTGACGGAGACCTCAAAGCCGGGGGCCGCGGTGGCCGGGTACAGCGTCACCACGGGCGAGAAGGCCGGGGTGACCTCAAACTCCGCGCCGGAGCCGGTGGGGTCAGTCGTCACCTGGTAGGTGCCGGGCTCGACGGCCGGGACGGTGAGCTCGTAGGTGCCCGCGCCGTTCTCGTCAACGGTGACGGAGCCGAGCTCGGTGTCGCCAAAGCTCAGCTTGACAGACGCGCTGGGGGCAAAGTCGCTCAGCGTGACGGTGATCTTCTCGCCCTGCTCGCCGGAGGTGGCGGAGAGCGTGATGTTGTTGCCGTAGATGGTCTCGCCATCGGTCACGGTGACAGTCACGGTGTCCGTGACGGTCTTGCCGCCAGCGGTGAACGTCACGGTACCGGTGTGGGTGCCCCGCTCGGGCAGCTCGGCGAGCGTGAGCTCCCAGAGGCCGTTCTGGGCGCGGTTGTTGTTGTTCGCCGCCGTGGGGGCCTGGTACGGGCGGTTCTGGACCACGCCGAGCTGCTGGGTGGTGTCGTCCTCCCACGTGATGGTGGCGGTGACGTCGGCGATGTCGGTCATCGGCATGTAGCCGTGCGCGATCGTGTGCGCAACGCCCACGGACGGCGCGGTCTCGAGGTCGGTGGCCGCGACGAGAGGCTCGTTCTCAAGGCCGTCCTCGGCGTAGAAGTCGGCGCCCTTCATGGTGAGGGCGGGGACGGTGTCTGCCAGGCGCTCGCGCAGGTCGGCAACCTGGCCGGTGCGCTTAGCCTGCGGGGTCCAGCCGACCTCGGCCAGAGCCATGGCGCGCGGGAACGAGGGGAAGAAGAAGTCCTGGATGCCGCGGACGTGCTCGCTCCACATGGCTCCCTCGACGCCGCGCACGTGCTCGTCGGAGAGGCCGGCGCGAGCGGACGGGTCATAGTTATAGAAGTCGTCGATGTTGCAGACGCCGTCAGAGCCGCCTGCCCAGCTGGGGCCGGCCACGTTGGTGCCGGGGCGCTGCGGGAAGTAGGCGTTTTGGGCCATGGACCAGATGATGCGGGCGTCGGAGCTGGTGATGGTGTTTGCTCCGGGCTGGCCGTTCCAGCACTGGATGGTGTCGCCGGACTTGAGCTCAACGCCGCTCGAGGCCCACTCGTTCCAGCCGATGGGGGTGAGGCCCATATCGCGGACCATCTCGCCGGCCTTGTTGAGGAACTCAACCGCGCGGCCGGGGTAGTCGGTGTTGAGCTGGTGGGTCTCGTCGCCGCCGATGTGGATGTACTCGGAGCCGCAGATCTCGGTGATCTGCTTCACCACGTGCTCGAGGAACATCCAGGTGTACTCGTTGTTGTAGTCGAGATAGGAGCCGCCCACGTCGCCGGTGGTCTGGGCCGGGGCGCAGATCCACTCGGCGGGGTTCTCGATCTTCTCGCCGGTCTCGGGGTCAACCGTGCCGTCGTGCGAGGACTCGGCGGAGTTGAGCTGCGGGATGGCGTGGAGGATGCCCTGGGAGTGTCCGGGCATGTCGACCTCGGGCACGACCTCGATGTGGTGCTCGTTGGCATAGGCCACAATCTCGCGCAGGTCGTCCTGCGTGTAGTAGCCGCGGATGCCGGGAAGCTGCTGGTACTGGGTGGTGCCCATCGCGGCGTCGCCGGCGATCTCGGCGAGGCGCGTGTAGTCGATGTCGTCGCCCTCGACGCGGCCCTCGTTGGTGATCTCGACGCGCCAGCCCTGGTCGTCGGTCAGGTGCAGGTGCAGGACGTTGATCTTGTACATGGAGAGCACGTCGACGGCCTGCTTGATCTCGTCAACCGTGAGGAACGAACGGGCCGGATCGAGCATGACGGCGCGCCACTCGTAGCGCGGGTAGTCGGTAATCTCGAGCGCCGGAACCTCCCACGGGCCGTTGGTGGTGAAGTCCGCCACCGAGAAGGGCCCGAAGAGCTGGTAGACGGTCTGGATGCCGTTGTAGAGGCCGTCGGTGGTAGCGGCGGCAACGCCGAGCCGCCTTACATCGGACAGGAGGAAGTAGCCCTCGGCGGTGTTGGTGCCAACATAATCTTCGAGCTGCTCGTCAGTTCCGATAACGATCTCGATGTCCGGGACGTCGTCGTTGGACTTGGCCACAACCTCAAGGTCGTAGCCCGTGGAGACGCGCAGGGTCTCGGCGAGCTTCTCGGCCTCGGCCTTGGCGGCCTCGCCCTGGTACACGATGTCGGACTCGGGGCTGAGCACAAAGCCCTCGTCGTCGAGCGCCGTGTACGTGACGGGCTCGGGCACCACGGAGGGCAGCTCGTCATCAACGGGCTCGGGCTCAGGCTCGGGGGCGCCGTTCGTCCAGGTGCCCCAGACCTCGAACTCCCACACGCTCATCGCGTAGGTGGCGCTGCGCTTTGCGATGAAGAGGCGGATGTAGCGGGTCTGGACGTCGGTCAGCGGAATCTCAACGGTCTCGGAATCGGAGCCGGTCAGATCATCCGTAACGGCCTTCCAATCGGTGCCGTTTGCGGAGGTCTCGATGCGATACGGGCTGCCAAACTGCTTGCCCCAGACAACCTTCACGCTGGAGACATTGGCCTCGGCGCCCAGGTCGAGCGCGAGCCACACGCCGTCGGCGTTGTTGGCGGACCAGCGGCTGGCCTGCGGGTTCACGTGGTTGTCGCGCGTGGTGAGCCATTCCTTGTTCTGCCACTCGGTGTCGGTGACCAGGCCAACCTTGCCATCAACGGCAAGCTCGGGGCCCCACTGGCCCTCGACCTCGCGGCCTGAAGCGGTAACCGTGGTGGTCTCAAGGCGTGCCAGGTTCTCCGGCTCCGCAACCTTCTCGGTGCCCCAGACCTCAAACTCCCAGATGCCGGTGGAGTACTCGGAGTTGGGCTGGGTGATGGTGACGCGCACGTAGCGGGCGGCAACGTCGCCCAGCTGGACGGTGTCCTCCTGAGACGCGGTCGCGCTCAGAGTAGTGGAGCCGTTTTCCTCAACAGCCGTCCACTGGGTTCCGTCAAGCGAGGTTTCGAGCTTGTAGCCCTGACCGAACTGCTTGCCCCAGAAGATGGTCACGTGGTCGACGACGGACTCCTCGCCCAGGTCAACGCTCAGCCAGCGGCTGCCGTCCTTGTTGGAGGACCAGCGGCTGGACTCCTGGTTGCGGAAGTTCTCGCCGGTATCACGCCAAGTGAAGTCGTCGCGCTTGTCGTCGCCGTTCATCAGGCCAACGAGGCCGTCCACAGCGCGCTCAGCCTCCCACGCCGTGGGAGCGCCGTTCGCCTCCTCAACGCCCGACGCCGTAACCTCGGCTTTGAGCGCCAGATTCTGGAGCTCGGGCTCCGCCGCGTTGGCGGCAACCACGCCGCCCAGCGCAAGCGTTGCTGCGATCAGGCCGGCAAACGCCCTTCTCAGGTTCTGCCTCTTCACGTAAAACCCCCTCAGTCGCGTCCAAAGGGTAGAGAAACCCATAATCTTCTCGACTTTAGCGGCTCTGGGGGAAACCCTCTCAGATTCGTTTCAGGCAATGCCCCGGACGGCTTGTTCTTCTCGCTAAGCGGTTCGCATGCGGCTCAGCGCCCGGTGCGCCCACGCAATCACGCCCAGTGCCGCGGCGCCGTCCGCAAGTGCGAGCGCGGTCCGCAGCCACTCGAGCCCGCCCGTGCCCACGGGCCTCTCGGGAACCTGTGCCCGCGCGTTCAGCCATATGTAGAGCACGTTCTTGGTCGCTCGCCGCAGGTTGCCAAGGTAGCTCGCGGCCCCCGCGGCGTCCCCGCGGGCCCGCGCGGAGTCAAGCTCGTCCTGCGTGTAGCCAAACGAGAAGGACCCGTTGCGGAAGATCCCATCCATATAGAGGTCTCCGCCCGCGCGCAGGGTCTGGTCGGCGCTCATGTACTGCGCGTGGTCAACGTAGTCCGTGATCACGGCGCCCTCAAA
The DNA here is from genome assembly GCA_949291295.1 of uncultured Olsenella sp. Lineage (GTDB taxonomy): Bacteria > Actinomycetota > Coriobacteriia > Coriobacteriales > Atopobiaceae > Thermophilibacter. The sequence continues at coordinate 32,523 of CASEVE010000012.1, read as the reverse complement.
GCCCCATTCGCCGCGCAGCACCTCGGTGAGCAGCGCGTAGCTTCCGCCCGCCCAGACGGCGCCCACGCGGTTGTACGAGGTCATGAGCCCCGTGGCGCCCGACTCCACGGCAATCTGAAACGGCCTCAGGTAGAGCTCGCGCAGGGCCTGCTCGGTGAGCCAGGTATAGAGCGAGTCGCGGTACGAGTCTTGGCTGTTCACGGCAAAGTGCTTGAGGAAACAGTACGTTCCCGTCTCGTGCGCGCCCGCAACAACCTGGCCCGCCATGACGCCGCACATAAGCGGGTCCTCGGAGTAGTACTCAAAGTTGCGCCCGCCCACCGGCGTGCGACGCACGTTGGCGCACGGGGCGTAGAGCCCGTCCACGCCCAGGGCCGCGGCCTCATCGCCCAGCTGGCGGCCCACCTCATGCGCCAGACCGGTGTTCCACGTCTGCGACAGGACCGAGGGCGCCGGATACCCAACGCCGTACGCCAGCTGGTTGAAGGAGCCAACCTGCGCCGGGCCGTCCACCTCCTTGGTAAGAGGCTTGCCCAGGCCCTCCACCTGCGACGTTGCCAGGTATCCGTGGAGCACCAGGCGCTCCATGTCCCCCAGCGAGATGAGGTCCAGAAGAACCTCCCAGCGCGGGTCGTTATAGTCCTGCCCGAGGGCAAGGCCCAGGTCGCTGAGGGTACCGTCCTCAGTGAGCCTCCAGTATCGGCCAACGTCTGTCCACTTGGGCTGATCAAAGCTGGCAAGGGAGGCGCCATCGTAGCGCCGCGCCTCAGAGCGCGCCTGCTCCTCGTCGTAGAGATTGAGCGCGGCAACATTGTCCGTCATGGCGCGGTCCGCGCTGCGCTCGCGCGGGAACGTGCCGGCAAAGTCCGCGCGCGTGAGGTAGGTTGTCCCCGCCCCGGAGTCCGAACCGTCGAGAGAGACGCCATCCACAGCGTCCGCGCCCGTAAAGCGATTGCGCACCACGGCGCCGGACTCGAGGGTCTTCTCGCAGAGCTCCCCGCGGGGGACCCAGAGCGTGGTGCGGGCGCCCTCGCACGTGGCGGGGTCGTGCGCGTTGCGGCGAAGCTCCACCGCGTAGGTGCCCTCCTCCAGCTCGTAGCCGGCAAAGCCGTTGTCGTTGGCGTCGTAGCAGTCGTAGGCCGCAACGTCATCCAGCGCAAAGGCGAGCGTCACGTCCTGGCTCTCGCCCGGCTGGACCTGCTCCGTCTTTGCAAACGCCACGAGCTGGACCGCGGGCTTCTCGATACCCCCGGGCGTGTAGGGCGGCGCAACGTAGAGCTGCACCACGTCGCGCCCGGCCCACTCCCCCACGTTGGTCACGCGAACGGTTATCGAGAAGTCCGTGCCGCGCGTGGCCACCACGCCGTCCTCATGGGAGCACGCCACAACCTCCCACGAGAAGTCCGTGTAGCTGAGGCCGTAGCCAAACGGGTACTGGACCACGCCCTCGTAGCCCGTACCGTACTCGTTTTTCACGTTGTCCCAGAAGCCCTCGGCGTCGGCCGTCTCGTACCAGCGATACCCCACGTAGATGCCCTCGGCGTAGTCCACAAAGCGCACGGCGTCGTAGGTCTCGGGCACGCCCACGTTAACGTTTTGGGTGCCGTCCGCGGGGTAGAGGCCGGCGGAGTTGGTGTAGGAGCCCTCGCCCTTCTCGCCAGCGTTTGCCCAGGTGGCGGCTGTTGAGAAGTCGTAGGCAAAGGTGTCTGCCGTGCGACCGGAGGGGTTGACGTCTCCCCAGAGCGCGTCCGCCACGGCCCGGGCGCCCACCTCGCCCGTGGCGCCCACGAGCAGGGCCGCGTCCACGCCAGGCGTGGTCTCCAGCGCGCCAAGCGCCATGGCGTTGGTTGAGTTTACGATTACGATGACGCGCTCGAAGTGGGCGCCCACGTAGGCAAGAAGCCTCTCCTCCTCGGCGGAGAGCTCCAGGTAGTTGCGGGTGTTGTCCGTAACGAGTGCGCCGTTTTTCTCGGTTATCTTGTACTGGGCGTCCGGGGCGTCTATGGACTCCCCCAAGACGCGCCCCACCACCACGATAGCCGTGTCGGAAAACTCCTCCGCGCGAGCGAGAAGGCCCGCGGGGTAGACGGCCTCGTCCGTTATGTCCGGCTCATAGAGGCGGCAGAACTCGTCCGCGTGGCTGTTGAGCGCGCCGGCGGAGCGGTACTCGCGCTCGCCGTGAAAGCTGTGGTAGGCGTCCGCAAGCTCGTGGTTGTACTCCACGCCCCGCTCGTCGAGCGCATCGAGAAGGCCCATCACGGTACCGGTGACCTGCCCGGACCCGGAGCCGGAGCCCACCCATTGCGTGGACGCCCAGCCAAAGACGTTGACGCGCGCTGCGTCCGCCGGCAGCGGCAGCGCGCTGTCCTCGTTGCGCAGGAGCACGATGCCCTCGGCCTCCACGCGCTCCGCGAGGTTGCGGCCGGCGGCCATTGTGGCGTCGCGCTGCTCGGCAGTTACGTCCGACGAGCCCGTGTCCAGGAGGGAGTCCAGCGTGTCGCCGAGAAGCGCCACCGCGGTCGTCGCTGCGGCAAGCGCCACCACGACCGCGCCGGCCGCAACACCGGCAACCACCCTGACGGCCCTTCTCGCCAATGCGCCTCCCCTCTCGTGGCCCCTATGATACGGCCGATTGCCGCTGCGGCGGGCGCGGGGTGGCGGCGGGCGCGGGGGCGGTGCCGAACGAGCCGAGAAAACGCGAGCGGTGTACCGCGCGCAGCAGGCCACGGCGGGTTCCGGCGATGGCACGCCGAGGAAATTGGCCCGGTGTACCAGATCCAAACGGGCGGGGCCGCGGAATCGCGCCTGGTGTACCGCTCGGACCAAGTCCGCGCCGAGAAAAGCCGCGGACTGTACCAGTCGGGGCTGTGGGATGCCGCGGAACCGAGCCCGGTGTACCACGAACGCCAAGTCAGTGCCGAGAAAAGCCGCGAGCTGTACCGGGGCGACCTAGGGCCCTGGTACACTCGGCGCGATTTCTCGGCGAAGCATGGGCCCTCGTGGTACACCAGACGTGATTCCTCGGCGCGCGAACAGCCAACACGACGCGCTGAGCAGTTCTTCTCGGCAGCCGACCAACAGCCGCAGCACACTCGGCGCGATTCCTCGGCGTTCGACCGGACGATGTGGTACACCAGGCACAATTTCGCGGCGCACGACCGACCAAGCGCACCACGCCGAGCAGCCCTTCTCGGCGCTCAGCCAACCGGCACGGTACACCGAGCACGATTCCCCGGCACGGCGCCAGCCGCGACGGCACACCGAACGGTTTTTCTCGGCATCGACTTGGCGCACGGGCGCATCGGGCACAATTTCGCGGCACGGCGCCGGCCGCGGCGCGGCGCCAGCCGGTGCTTCTTGGCACAACACGGCGCCCGCCCCCAGCCAACCAGCGCGACGCCCCAACAACGGCGGCGACTTTCCTGCCGCGCGCCCACCCCCATCGGCTACAATGGCAACCGGTCATTCCATCCAAGAGAAAGGTCCGCATGAAACCTCGACCTCACCGTCGATGAACCTGCGGCGCGCTCCCGCGGCGTGCCCGCCGACGCAACACGCACGTAAGGAGCGCACATGATCTACCTGTCCCAGCTCTTGGGCAACCCCGTTCTTGACGCCGACGGCGAGAAGGTCGGCACGGTCTCCGACCTTGGCATCGCCACCGGCGAGGTCTTTCCCCGCATCACGAGCCTGGCCTTCATGGGCCCCGGTCGCACGCCCATCATGATCTCTTGGCGCAAGTTTGTGGACACCTATGACGAGAACGAGGTCCACCTCAAGGTCATAGCCACCGACCTGCGCTTCTCGTACCTGCAGCCAGACGAGGTCCTGCTTGCCCGAGACATCTTGAACAAGCAGATCGTGGACACCCACGGCATGCGCGTCGTGCGCGTAAACGACCTCAAGCTCTCGGACACCAGCTCAACCCAGCTGCGCCTGCTCGGCGCCGAGGTGGGCGCGCGCGGCCTGCTTCGCAGCCTGCACCCCGCCCTGGAGCGCGTGGCCCTGCGCCTGGCGCGCACCTTCGGACACCCCATGCCCGAGAAGATCATCGCGTGGAGCTACATGGACCTGGTGGAGCGCGACCTCTCAAACGTCAAGCTCTCCGTGTCCCACAAGACGCTCGACGACATGCACCCCGCCGACATCGCCGACATCATCGAGCGGCTGGACCCGCGCCTGCGCGGCCAGGTCTTTGCGCAGCTCGACGACGAGCAGCGCGCCGGCGCCATGGCAGAGTTTGACGACGACGCAATGGCCGCCGAGCTCATGGGCAACCTCACCGAGACCGACGCCTCGCGCATGCTCTCCGAGATGGACCCGGACGACGCCGCCGAGCTGGTCTCCGAGCTGGACTACGACAAGGCTGAGAAGCTCCTGCGCCTGATGGGCGTCCAGGAGCAGCGTGCCATCCGCCAGCTCTTGGGCTACCGCGAGAACACCGCCGGCCGCATCATGACCTCCGAGGTTGCCTCCATCGGCGAAGACGCCACGGTCGCAGACGCCGTGGCGCTGCTGCGCGGTCTGGACGAGGACTTTGAGTCCGTGCGCTACGTCTACCTCACCGACGAGGACGGCAAGCTCTCCGGCGTGGTGACGCTCAACGCCCTCATTGTGGCTCCGGCCGAGACGCTCCTCTCGGAGCTGGCAACCGAGGACCTGGTCACGGCAAGCCCCGAGGACGACCAAGAGGACGTGGCCGAAAACATTGCCAAGTACAACCTGCTTGCCATGCCCGTCGTCAACGACGAGGGGCGCCTGCTGGGCATTGTCACCGTCGACGACGCGCTCGACGTTCTGGAGGAGGAGCACGCCGAGGACCTGCGCGTTGCCGGTGGCACGGCCGAGGGAGACGACTCCGGCCACGCGAGCGCGCTCATCTGGCTCGTGCGCCGCAACGCATGGGTGGCGCTCTGGGCGCTCGGCGTGCTTGCGCTCGTACTCGTTGTGGGCGCGCAGGTTGGCCTTGCGGGCACGCTCGCCGTGGCCATCCCGCTTGCCGTGGCACTTGTGCTCGCGGACGACTCTGTGAGCTACGTCACCAACTTCTTCCTCGAGAACGACCCGGACGACGAGGACTCCCCCTCGATGATCGGCTTCACCTTCCGCAGCATTGGCATCGGAGCGGTGCTCGCCGCGCTCGTGGCGCTCATCATGCTCGCGCTCGAGAGCATCATCGCGTCGCCGGCCGTCCCCTCCGTCACGGCCTCGCTCGACGGGCTCGCCGCGGCACTCACCGCGGGTGGCGCGGGAGCAGCGGCATCCACGTTCTTCTCGTTTGCTGTTACACCTATCTACCTGGCCATTCTTAGGCACCGGGACGCCAACAACAAGGAGACCTCGGGCTTTACGCTCTCCTTGGTGGCCATGCTCGTTGCCGTTGCCGTCTTCTCGCTGACCGTGCTGGGGCTGTTCGCATGACGCGGAAAGACGACGAGCCCTCATCCACGCGCCGCACGCACCTTGAGCCGCGGCTCATCCTCGCGGCCATGGGCCCGGGCATGGTGGCCGCTCTCGCGGGCGCGGACGCCGGCGGCGTGGCAACCTACTCCAACGCCGGTGCGCTCTTTGGCTTCAACCAGCTCTGGACCGTGCCCGTGATGTGCTTCCTGCTCATCGTGGCGCAGGAGACCGCGGCGCGCATGGGCTGCGTCACGGGCAAGGGCCTTGCCTCGCTCATCCGCGAGCAGTTTGGCGTGCGCCTCTCTGCCCTGGCCATGACGGCGCTGCTGATCTCAAACACCACGGTCACGCTCTCGGAGTTCGCCGGCATTGCCTCGGCGCTCGCGCTCTTTGGCGTGCCGGTGTACGTGAGCGTTCCCGTGGCGGCGCTGGCCATCTGGCTTCTCACGATGAGCGGCTCGTACCGGCGCATCGAGAAGGTGCTTCTCGCCATTGCGTGCGTCTTTGTGACCTATATCGTGGCCGGCGTCATGGTGAGCCCCAACTGGGGCGACGCCCTCATGCACACCGTGGTGCCGCACGTGGACGCAACGCCGCAGTACCTCTCGCTTCTGGTGGCGAGCGTGGGCACGGCCATCGCGCCGTGGATGCTCTTCTTGGCGCAGTCAAACGTGGTCGAGAAGAACGCGCACGCGGAGGACCTCCCCTACCAGCGCATCGACACCGTGACGGGCGCCGTGGCAGCAAGCGTCATCTCGTGGTTCATCATCCTCACCACCGGCGCCGTGCTGCACCCCGCGGGCATTGCGGTGAGCGGAGCCGAGGACGCGGCGGCGGCGTTGGCTCCCCTGGTGGGTGACTACGCCGAGGCGCTCTTTGGCGCCGGCCTCACCGGGGCGTCGTTTTTGGCCGCATGCGTGCTGCCCGGCATCACGTCGAGCGCCGTGTGCGAGGCCTTTGGTTGGGAACGCGGCGCAGATCGCAGCTGGTCCGAGGCGCCGGTCTACCGCGGCATCATCACCGCCGTCATTGTGGTCTCGGCCGCCGTGGTTATGATCCCGGGCATCAACCTCTTTGGCATCATGATGATTGCGCAGGTCATCAACGGTGTGTTGCTGCCAGTCCTTCTCGTTTTCATGGTGCTCATAGCCAGCGACAAGCACGTGATGGGACGCCACGTCAACAGCCGCGTCTGGAACGCGCTCACGTGGTTTACCATCGTTGCCGTGACCGTGCTCACCATCATCATGTTTGTGATGCAGGCCCTCGGCGTGTGACAATAATCTGACCAAGTTGTCGCGGAGGAGGCAATGGATCGCGGGCGAGTCACAACCTGGCTTGACGAGAAGCGCAAGAAGCTCGTGGGCACCCTGCCCACGATCGTCTTCTTCATCGCGCTCTTTTGGCTGGTGAGCCTTGCGTTTGGCGACACGTACCTGCTGGTTGTCTCTCCGTACACCACCCTCTTTGAGGTGCGCTTTGGCAAGTACAACCCGCCCAGCCAATATGCCCGCTTCTTCCTTGTGAGCGCGTTTGCCCTGGTGGCGGCGCGCCTTGCGGTGGCAAACCCCGTGCTGTGCGTGCTCGTCAACCTGGCAATGCCATTTGCGCTCGTCTACATGCGCTCCTCGCAGCTCAACCCGCGCAGGTACTTTCCCTACACAATGCTCTTTGCCTTCCTGGAGCTGCGGCCGGAAAACCTCATCGAGACCTTTGCCACCCAGGCCGCCGTCCTCGCCGCGAGCTGCGGCCTGCTCTCGGCGGTGCTGCTCGTTTCTGGCCTGATAGCGCACTACGGTCGTCAGGCGCGCGCCGAGCTTCATGCCAACGTGCAGCGCCTCGCGGACGATCTCAATCGCATCGCCGATGGTGGCGTGGGCCCCATCCTCAGCCAGGAGCTCCTTCAGGTTCGCCGCGAGATGGCCGAGCTGGCCTACACCGCACGTGAGGACTCCTCCGCGCCCGCCCGGGTGACAAACCTCCTCGACATGCTCGCCACGCTGGCGCAGCGCACCGCGTACCTCACGGGAAACCTCGACTGGACCGCCCGCAACGCATCCCAGCACGCAGACTGCCTGCGCGAGCTTGCCTCCCTCACGCGAGAGCTCGACCTTGCAATCGCGGGCGGTGGGGACGCCGAGAAGTGCCGGAGCCTGCTTCCTCGAGCACACGAGCTTCTCGCCAAGACCCACCTTGAGGAGGACCGCTTCCGCATCTTCTTTCAAAGCTACCTCAACATGGCGATCCTCATCCTGCGCACCGCGTCGGACCCGTACCAGCGCGTCTGGCACCTCTCGCCGACAGGCCGCGCACGCGTGGCGCTCTTTCGCAAGCGCCCCACGCTCGACTCCTTTGAGATGCGCTTCTCGCTGCGCTGCGGCGCCGTCCTTGCGGTAAGTTGCCTCGCCAACCTGCTGTTTCCCGTTGACCACCTGTACTGGTACGTGCTTCACGCGTTTCTGTTGCTCCAGCCCTTCCCCGACGAGAGCTCGCGCCGCATGCGCACCCGTATGATAGGCACGGCCATAGGCTGCGTCTTTGTGCACGCCATTGCCCTGCTCAACCTGGACGCCGTGGGAATCACCATCTTGGGGATGATTCTCATAGCTCCGCTCTATGCCTCAACGCCGGGCAGCGTGACCTCGGCGTTCTTTGCCACGGCCTATGCCGTGAGCATGGCGTCCGTCTCCATAGACGACGCGTACGCCACCTCGATGCGCCTGGCGAGCCTTGTGCTGGCGATAATTACCGTGGCGCTGGTCAACCGCCTCATCTGCCCCACCTCGGACCGCCGGCTCTTTGTGGCCAACATGCGCCAGATGCTCGACATGGTGCGCCGCTCGTGGGAGCTCGTGCGCACCACGCTCGACGAGCGTGTGGACACGGTTGTCTCGTCCGAGACGCTGCTGCACTTCCAGATGGTCCACTCGCAGGCGGCGGGCTTCGTCGAGGAGCTTGCCTCCGCAGGCGAGAAGAACCGCGAGATCGCGGCGCTGGCACAGTATCACAACGCGGCCGAGCGCATGCTCTTCTGCCTCTGGGCGCTCATGTGCGAGCTCGAGCAGCTTGAGCTCTTGGTGCGCCTGCGAGAGGTGCGCGAGGACGAGCGGAAGACCTTTGAGACCATCATCGACCTCGCGGAGGCCAACTGCGAGCCGGAGCGGTTTGGCACCAACGTTGACGCCGCAGAGGAGCTACTGTTCAAGCTCTCCGAGCCCGACCTGCGCTACGTGCTGCAGCAGTACGTGGACCGCGCGGGCGAGCTGCGCCTGGCCATCGACGACGCGCGGGGCGCGCTCGTGGAGCGCCCGTCCTACCTCGACGAGATTCGCCACGTAGGCTAATGAGGCGAAAGGGGGCAGCCCCCCTTCGCCTCATCTTTGTCACTTGGCGCGAACGGCGTACCAGCCTATGCCCTCCGCCTTCCAGCCCACAGCAACAAGCGCGTCGTTTTCTGCCTTGTCGGGCGTGTAGTTGTGCGTGCCCGTAGTTGCGTACTTGTTGTACTGGCGATAGAGCGGGACGTTGCCACCCGAGTGCCAGCCCACGCCCTCCTGGCGCCAGCCGAGCCCGGCGAGCGCGTTGTACTCGGCAACGCTCGTCGTGTAGTGGTGGTCGCCACCGTCAACCCACGGATTGTAGAGGCGGTAGACCGGATCTCCCGAGGTCGGAGCGATCCAGCCAACGCCCTCGTAGGTCCAGCCGCCAGCACTCAGGCTGTCGCGCTCCGTAGTGGAGGCGGTATAGAAGTGCTCTCCGGTCCAGCGGTTGTAGAGACGGTACATGGTAGCAGTCTTGGGCTTAACTATCTTGAAGGTCCTTGTCAGCGAGCCTGTGTAGTCACCTGTTCCCCTGATGGCGACCGACGCCGTCCCCACGTTGACGTTGTTGGAGTACGTGCACGTAAAATCGGTGCCCTGGACGAGCTTCTTGCCGCCCACCGTCACCGTTGGTGTGGGGTACAGCGCGGAGCCGGTGTAATCCTGGTCGGCGAGCTGCGCCACCGTGGCCCCGGCGATGCTCCTCGGCTCGATCTCAAAGCCCTCGCGCATCTCGCCGCCGTAGGCGCCCAAACCGTAGACCCTCACGTACGGTTCCATCGAGCTCTCGGACGAGCCCACATGGATGTTATTGCCGTACGAGACCCCGTAGTCCTTGCCCTGCTCAAGTGTGCGCCCGTTGAGCGTTACCGTGACGCCGGGCCTCTGGGCAGATCCGTTGTAGACGTATGGGCCACCCTCCACCTCAAGGTCCGCCAGAGAAATGTCAACGGAGGGCTCCGACGTCATGCTGAAGAAGTCGACCGTGTACGAGGCCGTGCCGCCCGCGGCAACAATCTTCACGGTATAGGAGTCTCCCGGTGCGTAGGCCTCAACGCCCTCTGGCCTAAAGATGATGGCACCGAGACGCCCGTAGCTGTTGGTGTCGCTCACATAGAGCTCGCCGTCCGAGCCCGCCTTGGAGAAGCTCCACACACGCCCGTCGCTCTTGCGCGTGAGGGTCACGGTTGGATTGCTCCCAAACCAGTCCGCAGGCATCGAGTAGCTCCAGGGATCGGGCTGCTCGTTAAGGTAGTGGCGCATGTCATCCGCGGCGTTGAAGAGCTCCACGGGCGTGTTGCGTGCCGGCCAGGCAATGCCCTCAATACCGGTGGAATCACTTCTATCAAAGACGTACGTGCAGGTAAACCCTGTCGTTGATCCTCCGCTGGAGACCCGATTGACAAAGCCAAAGCCAACCTCGCCCATCATGGGGTTCAAGAGCCAGCGGCGGTGCCCCACCCTGTCAACGTTGCTCGAACCGCTATCTGAGAGATAGCCCTCAAGAGACTGAACGATGTTATCGTAGCCCATGCCGATGTTGCTGCTTGAGGTGCCGGTAAGACCAAGGCTATAGAGGCCCGTATCCATGCCGGCGGGCTGCTTCGGGTCGTGAGCGAGCACTCCGTTTGCCGCCATGACGAGCGAACCCGCTTGGGCGAGCTCGTTGTACTCGTCGCTCAGGCCAATGGTCGACGAAACTCCCGCTACGTAGCGCACAAGATTGAGGTAGTTGAGGCCCTGCCTCATGGTTTCCTGGCTCAGCGCACCAAGAGCGTAGGGCTGTGTGGCCGAGGGGCTTGTCACAAAGCTCGTCGGCGTGCTGAGGTTGTAGTCGTGGCAGCGGTAGAAGTCGATGATCTCTTCCTGCGAGGGCGTATTGACGCTCTGCGCGTGGGCAACCCCCGGCGCGAGGGCAACCACTATGGCAACGAGCAGAACCATGAGCTTGCGGGGCGCTGACATAGAAGGCCTCCCATCGGTCGTTCTTCTCACACTGCGAATATATCGGCAGCGCCGGACAACAATCGCGCGTGTTCGGCCAACGGTAAGGAGCGCGCCGGAGGGCGTTCGAAAACGTCTCCGGCGCGCAGGGTAAGGGCTCTGTGGTTGTGGCTACTTCTTGCGACGTCCCAGAATGAGAGCGCCCGCACCAGCGAGCGTGGCTCCGGCGGTGGCAAGGAGCGGCGCCACTGTGGGCAGCACGTCGCCGGTCTCGGGGACGGGACCGCCCGAGGGCTTCTGACCGTCTCCCGCGGGCTTCTCGCCTGCGGGCTTTTGGGTGTCGGTGGGCGGCGTGGTCTGATCGTCGTCGGCAGGCGGCTGAGGCGCAGGCGTCTCGTCGTCACCGTCGTCGGGCGGGGTGACGGCGTCGTCCTCTTCCTCAACGGTAACCACCCACGGAATCTCCGCGCGCATGTCGGCGATCTCGTTGCCCACGGAGGTGTCCACGGACAACGTGAGGTGCATCGTCGTGGTGGTGGGCTCCGTCACCTCGGCAATGAGAACGTTTGCGTCCTCGGCAAACACCTCGGTGGGAGCGTCGGACTGCGGCTCGGCCACAAGGCCGTTGGCATCGTCAAAGGCCACGCTGAGCGTGACTCCCTCGGAAAGCGCGGCTACCGTAGCGGGGTCCATGCCCGCGGTATCGGCGCGGAGATAGAGACGCGTGGGGTGCTCAACGTTAGTGAGCTCGATGGCCACGTCCTGCGTGATGGTATCGCCGGGAACCACGCCCTTGAAGTTGGTAAAGAGGTCCGTGGAGCCCGTGCCATCGTCAACGGTGAGCGTGTTGGTCTGAGCGTTATAGGAGAAGCTCGGAGCACCCGGGGCCGCCATCGCCGGCGTGGCGAGCAGCGCGGAGGCGAGAAGTGCCGTGGTTGCGGATGCCGCCGCATAGCGGGTGATGCGAGAAGTACGAAGGTTCATGTTATTCACCACCCTGTCCCTGCTGTGCTGGGGTAAGCATGCCGTCCTCGGTAACCGTTGCGCCCCAGGCCTCGTTCACGGCGTTTGCGGGGTCGGCCTGGATGCCCTGGATTGAGACGTCGCAGACGAGGGTGCGGCCGTTGGAGGGGTCTACGGTCTTCCACGTGAGCTCGTCGATGAGGTTCTCGGCCTCAGCGCCTGCCGCAAGCGGCTGGGTCCAGTAGTAGAAGCCGTCGGAGCCCTGGATCCAAGCTGTATTGAGCCCGTCGCCCCACTCAATCGTATAGTCCGTGCCCTTTACCGGCTCTTCCCACAGCTGGTTGCCGTTGGCATCCTGCCAGTAGATGTTCACCTGCGCGCGAACGTAGATGGGCACGGTTCCGTTGTTCTTGGCCTTGACGTCGCTCTTGGCGGTGCCGTCAAACGTCTCTTCAACGCTCGTATCAACCTGGCCAAGACCAAACTCATTGATGAGGCTGCTCGAGGCGGTGAGCCACGCCACCACACCAGTAATCGCCACACCCACGACCGCGAGCGCCAGCACCGCCAGCGCAAGGACGCGTCCCGAAACTTGGTGTAAGCGGCCAGGCAGCCGGCGCCCGCACGGGCGCGGCCGGGACGCCGCTTACACCAGATTCCGGGACGCGTCCTCGGCGGAGAAGCCAGCGCCAAACAGAGGAACAATCGAGCCGCTTTTCACGCCATTAAGAACTTCATCCAAGCGCCTAGCGTTGAGCTCGTACATCTTCTTCACGACGGGGTCATCGCCGGTATAGGTCTCACCTCTCAGCTGGTTGATTGTCACCATGCCGCATGCCCTCTCGCTCAACGCGCATCCCGAACCAGTATGTGACGAAACCTGAAAGCCGTGTGCAGGCAATCGGTGCGCGCAGCAGATGGGCCGCTTAGCGTAAGCGGCGTGTAACGCGCGAGGAGTGGCCATAACATCCGATAATGCACTCAGAGGAGCCGACTTTCTTTTTTCTCTGACGGAGTCTGTCCATAACCGGATTTCCGGTTACGGACAGGAGCCGAGGTTGGCTCTTCTCAACATAGAGCTTTGTTGTTGACCGGAAATCCGGTCAACAACAGGGGGGGGCGTGGGCTGTACGACAACGCGCAAGTTGCTGAAGTTGTAGCGTTATTTCTGGGTGTGTTTGGAGGGAGGTGACTTAGGGTTTGTGAGAAGAAACAAGGGCTACACGACGAGCTATTTCCACGAGTTCTCTCTTCTGGAGATTGAGCTCACTCTCGCGTTCGTCGAATTCAGTCACCTGCTCTTCAAAAAAGCCTACCTTTCCTATCTTCTGAGCGATGCTTCTATATGTTGGGCTATTCAAAACTAACTGACATGACTTCTGAAGGAAGAAACTAAGTCGGGAGCTGTGCCTCATTGCAAGGTTAAGAAGCGCAAGAAGCTGGATGGCTTCCTGCAGATTGGATCTCCGAATGTTCCTCTCAGCACCTCCGGTATGCAAATTGTCGAAGACATAGTCACTTTGTTCCACAAGATAGGATGCAATCACCTCTTGACACTCAAAGACATCTACCTCGGACGCAAGCTCAAAGTATGCTTCTCGAACAGGGACGAGCATTGTCAGCGCTCCATCACGACAGTCGATGATGCTTGCCTCCCACAAGCGCTGATACGCGTTCTCGAAGTCATCGCGCCCACACTGAAAGCATTTTGTAAGCCCCTCAAGCTCGTCAACGTCCAAGTCATCGGGAATAAACGCCATGACCCCCCAGAGCTCGTGCGCCATAGAGGTATCCGACACAGCCTCCCAAGTCATGCGAAGCGCAGTCTTCAAAGAGTCGTAGCGACTACCGCCCAGACGGCGAGAGGCCCGAGACCAGCTTTTCAGCACGCTGTCCCACGAAGTCGCTCCCGCCGCATACGTTCCCACCAAAACGATGGCGAGCGGATAACCTTCGAGCATATTGAGAAGCTTGCCTCGTCTCGAATCTTTGAGGTCAAGACCCTCCTCATCGCCAACCTCGTTCCGGAGAACCGCGTCAAAGAGTTCCGAGGCACTTTTTGGCTTCAAGGCCCCAATCTTAAAGCGCTGGATTTGGATATTGATTCCGCGAGCCCTTGCGCGGCTTGAGACAAGAATCGAAGCGCCCTCCTCACGAAGCACGTCTAGCAGCTCTATGGTTTCCTGCTTGCCGCTGTCGTTGGATGCCCCCTCCCACGCGTCTTCCCAGTTATCGAGGTATACAACGGGACGACTGAGCCCGACCATCGCGCGCGCAAGACGATTAGCGTAATCGCTGATAGCGACCTCGTCTGATTGCCCCAATCGCGAGACGTTCAGAGCATCAGCCACCGCGCCGCACTGCTCCCACGCACTCATGGCTCCAGCAGTCTCCACGTAGACAATGTCGCGGCCGACCTCGCCCAGCCGGCGCAGCGCCTCGCGACAAACCTCTGTCTTGCCAATGCCCCCAGCTCCCGAGACCAGTGTGATGACCCCATCGCTCTCCAGGGAATCAACCACCTTCTTGACCTCGTCATCCCTGCCGATAACGCCATATGTTGAGCGGGGAATCCTAGGGAGCTTCGATGGGGCTCGGTCAAAAGGGCGCACCACCTCCGCTTCCAGCCAGCCGAGCAGAGCGTCCAGGGCGGAATGCTCGCCGTATGGATACCATATCGGCCGGATGCCAAGGCTATCCAACCAGAGACGCTTATCCTTGTAGGCGGGAATCTGTAGGCCTTTCGAGTCGACAAGAATCGGCGAGAACGGGTCCTTGTCGTTTCTCGTTTCTTTGGGCAGCTCAACAAGTGCGTACTGCGTCATGTTTTTGCAGCATCCCTTGAGCACATCAAGCGTCCTGTCTTTTGAAAGCGAACAGCCGAGAAACAGAGCCTGCTTGCCCGTAAACGCGTTACGCATATGATCGACGAGGGTTTTTTCTTTTCCGGTGCCTCCCTTGCTACCGTAGAATCGGTTGTAATCATCCCGCGTGATGACGGCGTTTGTGGGATCCCAAGCGTCACCGTGAAGCTTGAAGAGCATGCGGTCACCGCGTTGCAAACCGCCCTCAGCCTGGGCACGGTGGTACTCCCCGTGCGGGCAGACCGACTCGATCCCAAGGCCAGCCTCGTCGTAGGCGCGCTCGAGCAGGCGGTCGTAGTTGGTGGTGAGAACGCAACCACGGAAGATCTGCGGAAATCCACGGCGCTCCCGAGTGAGCTTGTTGTAGGCATCCCGTAGCGTGGGTTCGCCAAACTCGTTTTTGATCGCATCGCGAAAGGTGTTCTCGCCCATCTCTTCTTCAACACGCGAGGCGGCTTCTTCGAACTTGCCCTCGTTGAGCAGCCCTTCTACTTCATTCTCGAAGACGGAGCCAAAGCCCTTTGCCCAATCAAGAAGCAAGTTGCGCCAAAGAGGATAAGCTCCTGCCGAGAAGCCCGCGCCTACCATCGGAATCACGGAACCCCTCTTCACGCCTTCGAGCACCCCATCAAGATGCTCGGCATTGATTTTGTACATCCCCTGGACAACGGAGTCGCCGCCGGCGTACCCCTCGCCCCTCAGTTGTTCGATTGTCACCATGGCGCATCCCCTCGCTCGGCACACATCCCGAACCAGTATGCAACGCAACCTGAAAGCTCCGCGCGGACAATCGGCGCGCGCTGCTGATGGACCGCCCAGCGTAAGGGGCGCGTAACGCGCGTGCAACGGACTTAACATCCGATAACGCGCGCGACCGGGGCCGTGGCTCTTCTCGCCGCGCGGGTCTGTTGATGACCGGATTTCCGGGTATCAACGCGAGGGAGAGGAGGGGTTTGGTGCCACAAACGTTTGTTGTTGACCGGATTTCAGGTTAACAACGCAGGTGCGGAAAAGGAGCCGTCCTCCCGCCCTACCGCATGCATCTCCCTAGCTGCTTGGCGGTGCTGACCCGGGGAAGAATGGTCGGGGTTTAAGCCGGCGCGCCGGAATGATACGAAGGGACTGTCCCTTCGTATCATTTCAAATAAAAAGACCCGCCAGTGTGCATACCAAGCAATTGAGCGAGGCATAGGCCGGGCGGGCTTACTGGTTGGTTATGTTACCACATTGGACTGCAGTCCAATGATACCCACAATATCTACATATTTATCTCAGCTGCACGCTGTCTCGAACTCGAATTTGCTTGTGGGGTCTATTATTGACCGGAAATCCGGCTATGAACAGAGGCTGAATCAGGTTCTTCTCGCCGCGCGGGTCTGTTGGTGACCGGAAATCCGGTCACCAACGTGGGTGAGGAAAAGGAGCCGTCCTCTTCGCCCTTCCGTATGTGTCTCCTTCGCCGCTTAGTAGCACTGAGGCGAAGAGGAACGATCGGGGCTTGAGCCGGCACTCGTGAATGCCGGCAAGAAGTGTCGGCTTAGGAGGCACTTTGCGGCGAGGGGTGTCGGCATCTTCTCGCGATATGCCGAGAAGTGCCGGCTGAGCCGAGCCGTCGAGCCGGCACTTATGAGTGTCGGCAAGAAGTGCCGGCACCACGGAATGATACGAAGGGACTGTCCCTTCGTATCATCAGCAGTTGCCGACGTGGACGTGGCGGAGCCGCTGGCGGGAGACGTCTGCCAGGGCGTACACCGTGGCAACCGGGGTCGGAGCCGCGTCAAGCATGCGCCAGCGCGGGAAGAAGCGTGTCACGTGGTGCACGATTTTCTCGGCACCACGGCCGCCGTCAAGCGAGGCCAGCCACGCGGCAATGGCGGACATCTCCTCCTCAGAGTCGTTCATGCCGGGCACCACCAGCGTGGTCACCTCCACGTGGCAGCCGGGCTCCGCGACCAGCCGCTCGATCGTGCCCCGCACGGCGGCAAGCGCCGCCGCACCGTCCGCCGCGCCGCACTTCTCGTAAAACGCCGGCGAGAAGCCCTTGAGGTCGATGTTCGCCGCATCCAGCAGCGGCGCCAGCTCGTCAACAACGCCCGGCTCGGCGCATCCGTTTGACACCAGCACGCTCACAAGGCCGCGCTCGCGGGCCGCAACCGACGCGTCGCGCACATACTCCCAGCCCATTAGGGGCTCGTTGTAGGTGAAGGCCACGCCCGTCACGCGAGGGTCACGCCGACGTGCATCTGCCGCGAGCGCCGCAAGCTCCTCTGGGCCCACCTCGCGCCAGCCCACGTCCGGCGCCCCCGCCTGGGAAATCTCAAAGTTCTGGCAGAACGGACACGCAAGGTTGCAGCCGTAGCTGCCCACCGAGACCACATAGCTGCCCGGCATGAAGCGTGCGAGCGGCTTCTTCTCCACGGGGTCCAGCGCAAGCGAGGTCACGCGGCCATAGTTCTCTGCCACCACCGCGCCGTCCACGTTGCGTCGTGCCCGACACGCGCCAAGAGCGCCCGGGGCAAGGCGACAATGACGCGGGCACGTGGCGCACACGGCCGCGTCCGGCCCTCCGCTCGCCCGATCCGCCCCAAACGCCGTCATAGGTGACGCACCACCTCAAAGCGCTCCAGCCGCACGCCCTTCTCGCCAAGCGATATGCCACCCTTGCGCGCGGCAATGCGCAGCTGCTCGTCTACGGTGTCCACGCCGTCGAGCGCCGGCAGCAGAAGCCCGCGCCGCCCGTCCGGCGTGCTCACGATAACGCCGTAGCGCGCGGGATCCAGCTGGTCGCGGCTCTCCACGGGCTCTGGCTCCCCCAGTACGTCCACGTCATAGACCAGCTCGGGAAGCTCGTCTGCGCGGACGGGCGAGAAGCGCGGGTCATGGCAGCCGGCAGAGACGGCGTTCTCCACGATCTCCTCCGCCAGGCTCGCGCGCGTGGGCGCGATGGTGCCAATGCAGCCGCGGAGCTGGCCGCTCTTCTTGAGGGAGACAAAGGCGCCGGCGCGGCGCTCCGTGAGCTCGGACGGCAGCTCGGCCAGGCCGGACGCCAGCTCGGGTGCCATCCCAACCGCCGCCTCGGCCAGGCCGGACGCCGCCCCTTCCGCCCCGCGTGCCACCTCGAGGCGCCGGCCCGTGCGCACGTAGTGCTCGAGCGACGCACGCGCAAGGCGGACGTAGACGTCCTCGGCAGCACGCGTGTCCGCAAGCTGACGCTCGTGCCAGGCCAGGTAGGCCGGCTCAAAGGCGCGCGACGGATCGGAGCCCGCCGGACCCGCCGCCTCAAACGCCGCAATCCCGTAACCCACGCCAAACGGGCCCTCGTACGAGAGCAGCTCCGCACGCACGGGCGTGGCATCCAGCGCACCCGCCATGATCTGGAAGGAGCGCAGGCCGCACTCCGCGGCGCGCTCGCAGAGCCCCGGGTCCATGGTAAGCAGGTCAAGGAAGCTGCCGGTGCCCAGCGCAGCGCAAACAGCCTCGTCGAAGACCGGGCCGTCGGGCGCAAAGCCGTACGGGCCGTCCGCCGCAAGCTTGTGGGAGAGGTCGCCGGAGGCCACGTAGACCACGCGGCGCCCAAGGCGCTCCGCCACCTCTTGCACGCAGCGGCCAAGCCGGTAGTGCTCGATCGGCGAGAAGCCCGCAAGCCCCATGCGCACCACGCGGTAGCCACTCGCGCGCCGCTGGATGAAGTGCAGCGGCACGAGCACGCCCCAGTCGAGCGCGGGGTCCTTCTCGCCGCGCGTGCCAGCGGGGATGCCGGCGGCACCTGCGGAGCGGGCGAGCTCACGGACAAAGTCCTGGTCGTACGCAACGTCCGAGCCGTCCGCCCGGTCGCCAAAGTCGCGGAAGTCCCCGCGCGCTCCGCGGCCGGGTGCTATGTGAAGATAGTCCAGGTATGAGGTGGTATGCGGGCTGGAGATCACCAGCGTGTCCGGCTGGAGCGCGCCCACGCGGCTCGCAACCTCCTCATAGGCTGCCACCGTGGCGGCGATGTCCTTCTCGCGCCCGTGTCCCACCCCCGGCACAACGAGCGGCGGATGCGGAACGGCAAAAGCGGCAACAACGGACATGGCGGCCTCCTTTTTGCCACCAGTATAGGCGTGGCCGCGGGGAGGTCAAAGCGGGCCAGGGACAGCAGCCCCAACCGCACTTTCTACGCAAGGACGCGGCGGAGGGCCGCAGAGAGCTCAGCCACAGTCTCCGGAACCACGATCTTGCCGGGGTCCTCGTACGCGGAGCGCATAAGCTCCACGATTGCGCGCTCGGCATCCGTGACGGATCCGCCGGAGAGCCTCTCGGTCACAACGAGCACCGGCTCATCCCCCAGAAGAATCTTGGGCATGAGCTGGGCCGTGGAGACGGAGGCAAGAAGGACCGTCCGCTCGTCGAGCGCGCCCGAGAGGCAGAGAAGCTCCCAGGGCACGCCTCGCTCGTCATAGGCAAACCCCTCGACCGGCTTTGCGCCATCGCGCGGGTGCCTCCTCACGACGACATCCGGCGCCCACGGGCGCAGCGCATCGAGAACGGCCTCCTTCTCGCGGAGCCTGCTCTGCTTCCCGTCGGTCGGCTGCGTGAGGTAGACGCAGCGCGCGCCGCGGTAGAGACCTATGTCCTCCTGGCCAATGCCAAAGAGGCGGCACGCGTACTCAAACGCCCCCTCGCGCCCCTTCTCAAGGTGAAGTGACCGCACGTCGTCGCAGAGTTCACCGCGATAGAGCCCCGGCGCCCACAGGTACAGCCGCTCTATCGGAAGAAGGGACTCCCCGCCGTTGTCCCGGATAATGTTTCCCACGTAGCTGCCCAGGCCGTCGTCAAAGGCCCTGAGCCGTGCGGCGGGATTCAGTTCGCGCAGCGCCTTCACGGTGTCGTAGGGATACGAAAAGTAGAGGCAAGCATAGCCAGAGACCCGGTCGGCAGGACACGGCGGCTCCAGCTGCTCGGCCAGAAGGGCGCGGGCGTCCTTGGGCAGCTCGTTCTTCTCGCCGCCGCGTATGGAGAAGAGGCCCTTGGCATGGGCTCCGATCTCAAAGACCGCCGAGAAGAGCCCCTCTGCGCGAATGCCCTCCACAAGGCTGCGGGAGCCGGCAAAATCGTGGCGCAAGAAGAGGTCCGGGGCCGCCTCGCCGTGCTCACTCAGCGACGTTGCCAGGGCAATGCAGCCAATGAGCTGCAGCGGGGTCCCACACACCATCGCCGTGCGGCGCAGCCCGCACACTCCGCTGTCCCCGTGCTCAGCCATCCGGCCCCCTCTCTCAAGAATCGAGCCTCAGTATAGCCGCGAAACCAATTCGCACCCGTTCTCGCACCGTCCTCAACGGCGTGTTTCTATAATCGGGGCATGCGCAGGCCCCAAGGGAGGACAAGCATGACCGACAACCAGACCAACGACAGCACCGACACCAACGCCGAGCCCACAAGCGAGGACGCCGAGAAGGACTCGATCTCCGAGTGGTTCACCAGCGCCATCGGCTTTCTGAGCAGGCACGACGCCTATACCCTCATCAAGGGCTGCCTGAAGCGCAGCTGGGAGCGAAAGGGGCTAAGCGATACCGAGAAGTCCGACCGCGGGTATCGCTTCACCGACAGGTGGGTGTTTTCCAACCTCATCCTCTCGGTCGTGGGGTCTGCGGTGGCCTATGCGCTCGCGGGCTCGGGCATGGCCGGGCGGGTTCTCTCGGGCGTCTTTGCGGCCTGGGGCGTCTACCGCATCCTCGAGATCGTGCTGACGCAGGCAAACAACCTGCTCGTTGTTGCGTTTGACCGAAGGCAGCGGGGGCTTGTGGTCAAGAGCCTCAAGCGCTCGCTCATCTTGCTGCTTGCCAACTGCGCGGAGATCATGTTCTGGTTCTCCTGCATAACGATGCTGCTTCTGGGCATCTTTGACGGCGGCATAGAGGGAGACTGGTTCTTTGCGGTCTCCACGAGCGCGTTTGGCTGCCTCACCTTTGACTCAGACCGCGTCTTTGACATCGTGGGCGGCAATTCCTCGCACTGGATCAGGTACGTTGCCCTCGTCGAGGCAACCGTGGGAAGCTTTATGAACGTGGCTGTCATCACCACGTTTGTGAGCTCGATCCCGGGCATACGAAGCATGACCGAGGAGGGCTGACAAGGGCCAAGGCGGCTCCGTCACCCCTCGATGGCGTGCTGGGCGGCGAGAAAATCGTCCTCGGCGTCGATGTCTATGGCGTGGGACTGGTCGATGAGGTGGCCGACGGGGTTGTCGTTGAGGCTCGTCTCCGGGGTGAGCTCGCTTACCAGGTTGATGTAGATGGCGCCGTTCACGCGCAGGATGCGCGGCATGTCCTGTCGGCGCACCGTGCTCGTCTCGCCCGAGAGCCAGGTAAACGCGCCCTCCTCGGGCGAGCGCGTCCCAAACTCAAGACGGGAAAGAGGTCCCTGGGCCGCGTCCTTCTCGCCAGCCATCACGCGCATGAGCGTGGGGTGGTCCTTTACCTCGGAGACCGAGACCAGGCCGCGGCAGCCGTACGCAAGGAAGCACTCCAGGGCGGCGGTGAGGTCGTCGGAGGTGCGCAGCGGACTCGTTGCCTGAAGGAGGCAGAGCACGTCAAAGCGCTCTCCCATCTCGTCAAGACGTGCGAGGGCGTCCATCACTGCCCCCATCACGCCGCTCTTGTCGCCGGCAAGCTCGGCTGGCCGGAGAAACGGCACCCACGCGCCGCAGCTGCGAGCTACGCGGGCGTAGTCCTCGCTGTCCGTGGAGACCAGGCACGCGTCAACGTAGTCGCAGCCCAGGGCAGCCTCTATCGTGTAGGCCATCAGGGGCTTGCCGCAGAGGTCGCTCACGTTCTTGTTGGGGACGCCCTTGCTTCCGCTGCGCGCGGGGACAAAGGCGAGGACTCGCTTTCCGTCAATCATGCTGTCTTCCTCCATGGCAAAACAAACGTAAGGGCCGACGGGCACGCCTCAAGCGCCCGCCGGCCCGATGTTACGAAGGGACTGTCCCTTCGTAACGTTACTTGCGGTGCTGCTTGCCCAGCTCAACGCCCCACTGGTCGTAGGAGTCCAGGCCCCAGACCGTGCCCTCGACAAAGGTGATGTGCTCGTAGAGCGCGATGAGCTCGCCCAGGGCGTGCGGGGTCAGCTCCACGCCAAAAATCGACGTGGTCGGGCGGTTGCCCTCGAAGCAGCGCGCCGGCACCATCCACTCGGCCGTGCCCTCGGCGCGGACCTCGTCGGCCGTCTTGCCAAACGCGAGCGCCTTGGTCTGCGCGAGGAAGTTGCCGAGGAAGAGCTCGTGGACGTCCTGGCTGCCGTCCTTCACGGGGTTGGGCGTGTTCACAAAGGCGATGAAGTCCGCCGGGATCATGCGCGTGCCCTGGTGAATGAGCTGGTAGAAGGCATGCTGGCCGTTGGTGCCCGGCTCGCCCCAGAAGATCTCGCCGGAGGCGCAGGTCACGGGCGTGCCGTCCCAGCGCACGCTCTTGCCGTTGGACTCCATCGTGAGCTGCTGGAGGTATGCCGGGAAGCGGTGCAGGTACTGGTTGTAGGGCAGCACGACGTGGCTCTCGGCGCCCCAGAAGTTGACGTACCAGACGTTGAGCAGGCCAAGAAGCGCCACCACGTTCTGCTCGAGCGGGGTCTTCTGGAAGTACTCGTCAAGGTCGTGGAAGCCGGCGAGAAACTCCTCGAAGCGCTCGGGGCCAAAGGCGATGATCAGCGAGAGGCCCACGGCGGAGTCCACGGAGTAGCGGCCGCCGACCCAGCTCCAGAAGCCGAAGGCGTTCTCGGGGTCAATGCCGAAGTCGGCCACGAGGTCGAGCGCGGTGGAGACGGCCACGAAGTGCTTCTCGATGGCCTCGGCGTCCTTCTCGGCCGAGCCGTCGATGGCGCCCTGGGCGCGCAGGGTCTCGAGCAGCCACGCCTTGGCCTCGCGGGCGTTGGTGAGGGTCTCGAGCGTGGTGAACGTCTTGGAGACAATGATCACGAGCGTGGTCTCGGGGTCGAGGCCCTTGACCTTCTCGGCCATGTCGTTGGGGTCGATGTTGGAGACGTAGCGGCAATCGATGCCGGCGTCGGCCATGGGCTTCAGGGCCTCGTAGACCATGACGGGGCCGAGGTCGGAGCCACCGATGCCGATGGACATCACGTGCTCGATGCGCTTGCCCGTGACGCCCTTCCACTCGCCGGAGCGGACGCGCTCGGCAAAGGCGTACATGCGGTCCAGCTCGGCGCGGACGTCCGCCACGCAGTCCTGCTCGCCGTCAAAGACGGTGCCGGCCTCAGATGCCGGACGGCGCAGCGCAGTGTGCAGGACGGCGCGGTTCTCGGTGGTGTTGATGTGCTCGCCGGCGTACATGGCGTCGCGGCGCTCCTCCAGGCCCACGGCACGGGCAAGGTCGCAGAGAAGCCCGAGGGTCTTATTGTCAACAAGGTTCTTGGAGAGGTCAAAGTGCAGGTCGGGCAGGTCGAAGGAGAGCTTGGAGACGCGGTCTGCGTCGGCGGCAAAGGCGTCTTTGAGGTGGAAGCCAGAGGAGACGAGCTCGTCGTGGTGGGCCTGGAGGGCCGCCCACGCGGGGGTGGCGGTGGCGTCGATGGGCGCGGCAAAGTTGGACATGAACGTGCTCCTTCCCGAGGAAGCTACAGATGGTTTTAGGATATAGCGCCGGGCTGCCGGCTGCTAGAACGGCTCGCCGAGCGGTGGAATCCTTTTCAGACGCGCCCACATGAGCTGCTTCTCGCGCGACTCCCCGCTCTCAAGGGCCGCGGCAAAGCCTCCGAGGTTGAGCACGCGCATGCCAAGGACGCTCGTCACCTCGCCGGGAAGCAGCATGGCCTCCTCCAGGCGATCGAGCTCGGCAAGCTCGTCGGCGTAGGTCTCGCGCACCAGGTTGGCGGCCGTCTCGTCGCAGCAGACAACCGTGGCGGGGTCGAGCGCCGCCACGGCCTCGCGGAAGAGCGCGGCGTCCAGGGGCTCGCCGGACGCACTCTCGGCGAGCAGCCACTCCCAGTCCTCGGGCGCGTAGCCCAGCCGGTCGAGCGAGGCCTTGAGCGCCGTGCCGTCCGCGCCGGAGAGCGGTTGCTCGCCGCCCTTCTCGGCCTCCGAGAGCTCTCCTTTGACGAGAAGAACCTCGGAGAACGCATTTCCGCCCATGCGGACGCCGCGCGCCACGAGCGCATCTGCCTCGGCTACCGCCTTGTCAACGTACGCGCGCCTGCGCGCCTCCCTCTCGGATGCCATCCGCCCTCCTCCAAACCTGACAAAGGTGACAGGGTAAATTGTCATCATGAACGTCATGCCGCGCCCGTGTCTTGAATCAGTGTAAATCGGGCATAAGCCAAGCAATGACAGAATTCGACCGGGGAGGTTCCCATGGCCAACGCAATCACCACCGCGGAGTTTGACTCCGTCATCGCAAGCTCCGAGAAGCCCGTGCTCGTTGACTTCTGGGCGTCCTGGTGCGGCCCCTGCCGCGCGCTCGCGCCCGTGATTGACGAGATCTCACGCGAGATGGCCGACAAGCTCGACGTCTACAAGTGCAACGTCGACGAGGAGGCAGACCTCGCCACCCAGTTCCGCATCGTCTCCATCCCCACGCTCATCCTGTTCAAGAACGGCAAGCCTGTCCACCAGATCGTTGGCAACATGCCCAAGCCCGCTCTCGTTGCGGAGCTCGAGGCCAACCTCTAGGCATGACGGACAGGCCCCAGATCAACCAGGGCGCCCGCGGCATTGCCCGAGGCGCCCTGGCGCTTGCGCGCGACAACGTCAAGACGCTCGTTCTTCTCGTTGCCGCGCTTGTCTTTGTGTGGCTGCTCGGCGAGGTGGCATCCGGCGAGATCATGCGCCTGGACACGCTGGCATACGAGCTCTTTGTGGAGCGCCTGCGCTCGGATGCGCTCACCCCGTTCATGGAGGCGTTCACCTCGCTGGCCTCGGTGGTGGTGCTCGCCGTGATGGCGGCCGTGATTGCCGCGCTTGCGCCCGGAAAGGCCCCGGGCTGGTGCGTGGCGGTGAACCTCGTGTGCGTTGTGCTGCTCAACACCGTGCTCAAGGTCATCGTCCAGCGGCCGCGCCCGGACGGCTTCCGCCTCATCTCCGAGACCGGCTACAGCTTTCCCTCGGGCCACTCGATGGTCTCCATGGCGTTTTTTGGCCTGCTCATCTGGATGGTCTGGCGCTATCACCGCAAGGACGTCATGCGCATCGTGTGGTGCGTGGTGTTTGGCCTGGTCATTGCCATGGTTGGCATCAGCCGCATCTACCTGGGCGTCCACTACGCCTCGGACGTCCTGGCGGGCTTTTGCGTCTCGCTCGTGTGGCTGATCTTCTACGTGAGGTGCGTGGCGCCGCTCTTTGTTGCGGTCGACGCGCCCAAAAACCCTCAAGAGCGCTGAGCCCTGCCAAGCGGGCGCCCCGCAAAGAGGCGAGAAGAACCCCGCCTTGCTACCCCAGCTCTATAATTCGCGCGTCGAGGACCTTGCCGTCCTCGACGATGATTCGCCCCATGCTCGGACGCGACCGCCGCGGATACGTGGGGCTTCCCGGGTTCATAACGAGCGTGTGCGTCCACTCGTCGCGCTCGAGCACCGGCGTGTGGGTGTGCCCAAAGATCGCGATGTCGCACATCGAGAGGTTCAGGCGCTTGCGATAGTGCGTCACCTGCCACCTAAGGCCGCTTCCCGCGAATATCTTGCGGTCCTTCACCATGGGGCCGTAGTCGTAGGACCAGTCGTTGTTGCCCAGGCACATCTGAACGCGGGCAATGTCCTGCAGCGTGAGGAAGTCGCGCGGGGAGCAGATGTCGCCTGCGTGCACGATCACGTCCGCCCCGGCAAGCTCCGCGAGAAGCTCGGGCGAGAGATAGCCGTGCGTGTCCGAGATGATGTCGTACCTGGTTGCCACGTTGCCGCCCTGTCTCTAGAGGCCGAGGGCGCGCTTGAGGGCCACGACGCGACGGCGCGAGACCGAGATCTTCTTGCCCTCGATGCCGTTGACGCCAAGCTGCAGAATGCCGGAGGAGATGACCTCGACATCCTCCACGTACTCGAGGTTCACGATGTAGCCGCGGTGCACGCGGAAGAACCCGTGCGGCGCGAGCTTCTGCTCGAGCTTGGCAAGAGAGATCGTGGAGAGGAAGCGGTCGTCGGCCGTGTAGATGCAGGAGTAGTCGTCCTTGGCCTCGATGTAGCGAATCTGGTCGATAGGAACGAGCACCTTGCGACCGCTCTTGACCACGGGGATGCGCTCGACGGAGGAGTGGCTCTGGGGCTGCGGCTTCATGCGGGACTGAACCTTGTCGAGGGCCTGGCCCAGGCGCTCGGGGTCCACGGGCTTCATGAGGTAATCGATTGCGTCGACCTCAAAGGCCTCGAGGGCGTACTCGCTGTAGGCCGTCACAAAGATGATGGCGGGCGGGTTCTTGAGCTTGTGCAGGGCCTCGGCGAGCTGCATGCCGGAAGTCTTGGGCATCTGGATGTCGAGGAACAGGACGTCCGTCTTGCTCTCCATGAGCTTCTCGACGGCCTCTCGTGCGCTCGAGGTCTCTATGATGTCGTCGATCCTGCCTGTCTCCTCGAGCAGGTACCTCAGCTCGGAACGAGCCGGGGCCTCATCATCTACGATCATCGCTCGCATGTCTTCTCCCAAGTTTCGCTCAAGGGCCCAGGGGCCCCGTCCTAACCGCTCATCCCCAGCCGCGCGTCCGTAAGCCTCTCACGGGCGTGGGCAAGCCTCAGCGTCACGCACGTTCCCTCGCCGGGCTTCGAGACAATCTCGACGCCCGAGCCCACGCCAAAGAAGCGCTCGACACGGTCGGCAACGTTGCGCAGCGCCATGCCGGCCCCGCGCGCGTGCTCGGACCCGTGCCTGCGCGCAGCGGTGGCCTCGGCGAGCAGTCGGTCGGCAACGGCCTTGTCCATGCCAAGCCCGTCGTCCGCGACCGCAATAAGAATATCATCACCGTCGCTTGCAACCTGCACATCAACGTGAAGTGGTCCCTCGTCGCGCATGGCGTGACGGACGGCGTTCTCAACGATGGGCTGCACGAGGAAGCTCGGAACGGGAAGCTCCTCGCAGGAGGGCTCAACGTGCTCGGTCTCCACGATGCGATCCTCGCCAAAGCGGGCCTTCTCGATCTTGAGGTAGCGGCGCGTCTGCTCGAGCTCCTGGGCAAGGGGGATGACGCTCTTCTCGGAGCTCTCGAGGGTGCTGCGGTAGAACGCCGAGAACTCGCGGAGAAGGTCGCGCGCCTTGGTGGGGTTGGTGCGCGTGAACGACGCGATGGTGTTGAGCGTGTTGAAGAGGAAGTGCGGGTTGATCTGCGCCTGAAGCGCCTTGATCTCTGCCCTAACCGCAAGCTCTGCCTGGCGGTCCAGCTCGTAGGAGGAGAGCTGAGTGGAGAGCAGCGTTCCCAGGCCCTCGGCGATGGCGAGCTGTGTGCGATCGATGTCTATGTCGTTGCGATAGTAGAGCTTGATGGTGCCGACGGCGTGCTCCTGCACAAGCAGCGGCACGATGATGCCAAACGCGTGCCCGTTGCGGCGGTTTCCGATGGAGAAGCGCCTCACGTCCTGGCTCTCCTGGTCAACGGAGACAAACGTCTCCATGCGCTTGCTCTCCAAGACCTCCATGGTTGGCTTGGCGTTCTTGGTTCCCGGCACAAAGGGCGTCTCGATCGTGCCCTCGTACGCAAGAACCGCCTCGAGGTCCGTGATGGCAATGCCCTCGGCGCTCGTCTCGGGGAGAAGCAGCGCGCAGATGGCTCGCGCGTTCTCCTCGGTGAGGCCGCCGCGCAGGTGGCTTAGGGTGTTGGTGGCAACGCGGAGGGTGCGCTCGGTCGACTCCGCGCGCGAGTCCTCGGGAGAGAGGCTGATGGCGCCGCTCGTCACGATGACGGCGGCAAGGCCGCAGCCGGCAAGGACGGCGGTTGCCACTAGGCCGTCCCTCACGCTCCAGGCAAGGCCGCCCGCCAGCGCGAGCGCGCAGAGCAGAAGGGCGATGGACGCCAGGTTGGCATACAGGCTCTTTCCGGGCAGCCTCATCGCAGCTCTCCTGTCCCGGCGGAGGGTGTGACCTCGCCCGTCTTGTCCTCGGAGGGAGCGTTGGGCTCGGTGGGGGCGCTGGGCTCGGTGGGCTCGCCGTCCTCGGCAGGGGCGTCGCAGGCGAGAAGTTCGTCGGTGTCGCCGAGCTCGCCGGTGTCGCCAAGATCGTCGGTGTCCCCGGGCTCGCCGACAAGAGGGAGCGCCCCGGTGTCCTGGCCGTCTTCTGCGGGCTGCACGTCCGCGTTCTTCTCGCCTGCCAAAGCCAGCTCGTCGGTATCTTCCTCGGGCCCCAGCTCATCCGGCACCCAGGCGTCAATCACGGGAAGCGCTCCGGTGTCGCCGAGGCCCCCAGCAGCGAGATGCGCGGCGCTCACCGCAGGGTACAGCGGCTCGCTCACCTCTCCGGTGCCCCGGATTGCCCCCTGGAGGAAGCGGTCCTCCCAAAGCGCGGAGGCAATGGTCGGCCACACCATGGCAAACGAGAGGTAGCGGGTGCTCGCCCTGCGGGCGAACTTGTCCGCCTCGTGGCGGCCCTTCGTAAGAATGCCAAGGTAGGAAAGGCGGTCCGGCCCCGTGAGAAAGCGCCTGAGGGCCGTCTGGAAGACGCGGCGGCGCACGTCTGAGGTGAGCCACGGAGCCGGGTAGGGCATGAGCGACTCGGGCGTAACGGTGCGCAGGTCTCGGCGCGCGTTCATGGCGTCGAGCTTGCGGTACTCGTACAACCAGCGGTAGACGTCCTGCATGAAGGTGGACGGGACGGGCGCCGGCTCCTCGGGCGTCTGCGCGCGGACAAACCACTCGTTGTCAAACCAGACGTCGAGTCCGTTGGCACGCAGGTTGAGCAGATAGTCAAGGTCCTCGCCCCGCGTGATGTAGGGGTCGAAGGGCACGCGCGTGAAGGCGGAGGCATGCAGGGCGCAGCATCCGCCGCACAGGTGATTGGAACGCGTGATGCGCGTCGAGGACTGCTGGGCGCGCTCCATGACCTTGTTGAACTCCTCGGCCTTGGTCCAGTGCCGCTCGCTCCACTCCGTGGTTGGATTGGCGTAGGGGGAGTCTTTCTCGTCGACGTAGAATCCGCTCTTTACAAGAACCTGCAGGTTCTGGCGGGTAAGGGAGCCCAGGCCCCACACGGCCTTGACAAGGAAGTCGGGCGAGAGCACCACCTCGTCGTCATCGAGAAAGACCACCACGTCGTGGCCGAGCACCGTTGCGACCGCAAGCCCCATGTTGCGGATTGCGCCGTAGCCCCGCAGGGAGACGGTCTCCCCCGCAACGTGGTGCGCCATGCGGGCAACGGCGCGCTCCACGTGGGCGGCCTCCTGCGCCCCGATGACGAGGGGGTTGAGGTCAACATGCGCGCGACAGATGCTGTTCACGCGGGCGCGCGCGGACTCGGCGCACGACGA
The DNA here is from genome assembly GCA_949291295.1 of uncultured Olsenella sp. Taxonomy (GTDB): domain Bacteria; phylum Actinomycetota; class Coriobacteriia; order Coriobacteriales; family Atopobiaceae; genus Thermophilibacter. Next base: position 3,615 of record CASEVE010000012.1, on the reverse strand, counting down.
CGGGGCAACCACGAGGACAATGACGCGCAGGATGCCGCTCACCTGCTCGAGCGACGAGAGACAGGTCTCAAGCTCGGGCAGGGGGCGGTCGATGCGCGTGGTGTAGTCGTAGACGCCACGCTCCCCCAGCGCGCCAGGCTTCTCGCCCTGCGCCCAATAGGAGGGTATGACGACTACGGGATTCAAGCGTCCTCCTAGCCCTGGTCCGACTCGTCGCAGGCCAGCGTGCGCGGCAGAGACGTGCGCCTCAGGGCGCGCGCCAGCGGAAGCCCAAGCACGTACATGACCGCGGCCTCGCCGATTCCGGTGGCGATCAGGCCAAATGCGTACATGGCCGGATAGGCGCCATCGAGGGCGATGCTCGTGAACGGAATGGTGTAGAAGCCGATGCCCTGCAGCATGAGCGGAAGATAGGCGGGCACGATGAGGGCGTTGGCGATCACGGGGCCAAGAAGCGCGAGCGCGGGACGGCTACGAAAGCGCCAGGTGAAGTAGGCGCCCAGCGCCGTGGCAACCGTGCCGAAGACCACGTCGAGCATGCCGAGCATGCCGGTGCCGGAGAGCACGATGTTGGCGATGTTTGCGATGGCGCAGCCCAGGGCCAGGCCGGGAACGGCATCCACCGTGAAGAGGGCCAGGACGCAGAGCGCCTCGGAGACTCGGAACTGAACCGGGCCCCACGCCAGACTGCCCAGGAAGAGCAGGGTTACGAGGGTGAGCGCGGCATAGGCGGCGGCAATCATGCCAATGCGAGAGACCTTCCTCGCGTGGGCCTCGGCGCTGGAAACGCTGATCTGCGACGTGCTCTGGTGACTCATGGTGACTCTCGCTTTCTGTAGGAGGGCTTTGCTAGATGCCCAAAGGGCATGCCGCGTCCGCACCGTGCGGGATCCCGGTGGAAAGCACTCCAAAAGAAGCATCCCCACGGACACGACAGGGAAAATACTAGCAGATGTGCCACTGGTATCGTTTTATGACAAAGGTGACAGGGTAGATTGTCATCATCGCGGGGACGCGGGGCGCCGCGGGACGCGAGATGCCGAGAAATGCCGGGGAGTGTACCGGGAGCGGGCGGGTCGCGCCGAGAAACCCCGGCTTCTGTACCAGGCCCTTCTCGCGTCCTTGCCATGGAAACGTTTTCACGGCAGCAAAGCGCCCGCATCTCGGTACACTCAGCGGGTTTTCTCGGCGTCCGCCACACGAGTCCGGTACAGAAGCCGGGTTTTCTCGGCACGGCCGAGCCCCGACTGGTACACCAGCCACCCTTTCTCGTCATGATGACAAAGGTGACAGGGTAGATTGTCATCATCATCGCCGCGGCACGTGCGGCACGCGGAGCCGCGGCAGCCGCGTCCAACGTCGGTTTTATTTGATGCCCTGAGCAGCGTGATAGTATTGCTGGCAGAGAACGTGCCGGAAGGAGCCCACATGAATTCCCGCGTGAGAATCGCTTGCCTGGCGGCTGACGCCGCGCGCTGGGGCACCACCCACCTCCTGCATCGCGGCGGCGGCAACGCCCCTGGTGCCGTTGCGCTCAAGCTCGCGCCAGACGTGATCGGCGAGCTGGGCGGCGCGCTCGAGCGCTCCGTGGTGGTCACGGGCACCAACGGCAAAACCACCACCACCGGCCTCGCGGCCGACGCGCTCGGAGCGCGTGGCGAGAAGGTCGTGTGCAACCGCGCCGGCAACAACATGGAGTCCGGCATCGCCGCCGCCCTTGTGGGCGAGCGCGCAAGCCGCGCCCGACTGGGCTGCTTTGAGTGCGACGAGCTCTACACGGTGCGCGTGCTCCCCGCGCTGCTCCCGAGAGCGCTTGTCCTTCTCAACCTGTTCCGCGACCAGCTGGACCGCTACGGCGAGATCGACCACACGCAAGACGTGATCGCCGAGGCGCTGCGCCGCTCCCCCGAGACCGCCATCGCCTACAACGCCGACGACCCGCTGTGCGCCTCCATTGCGGCGCGCGTTGACAACCGCGGCGTACCCTTCGGAATCGACGAGCCCACAGGCCTGGAGGCAGACCGCATCTCGGACAGCCGGTTCTGCGCCAAGTGCAACGCCCCGCTAGACTACGAGTACGTCCACTACGGGCAGCTGGGCAAGTATCGCTGCCCACAGTGCGGCTGGAAGCGCCCCGAGCTGGCGTTTGCCGCAGTAAACGTAAGCCTCACCTGCGGCGGATACGAGTTCGACGTAGAGGATCGCCGCGGTGAGAAGCCCGTGCGCCACCACGTCCGCACGCGCTACAACGGCCTCTACATGGTCTACAACGTCATGGCGGCGCTCGTTGCCTGCGTACTCGGCGACGGAAGCGTCTCTCGCTTCCAGGAGGTTCTCGACGCCTATGAGCCCGCAAGCGGCCGCGGGAAGACCTACGAGTTTGAGGGCGGCCACTCCGTCGTGAGCAACCTCGCGAAGAACCCCACCGGCTTCAACCGCATGATCCAGCAGGTGCGCGCCGAGGACGGCCACTACGTTGCCCTCTTCCTCAACGACAACGACGCGGACGGCCACGACGTCTCCTGGATCTGGGACATCGACCTCGAGCGCCTGCGCGATCTCTCCGACCTGCGCTGCGTCTTTGTGGGCGGCACGCGCCGCGAGGACATGGCCGTGCGCGTAAAGTACGCAGAACTTGGCGCGCCCATCGAGCTCATCAACGGCGTGGAGGACGCCCTGCGCTTCGTTGACGCAGGCGAGAAGCTCCATGTGATCGCCAACTACACCGCCTTCCCGCCCGTGGTGGCGGAGCTCGGAAAGCTCGAGGAGTCCTGGCACGCACCGGCGGCAATCGCCACATCCGAGGCCGTTTCAACGATTGAGCACGCGGCGCCGGCGCCCGTAACGCTGGACCGCCCGCTGCGCATCGTGCACCTCTATCCGGACGCGCTCAACCTCTACGGAGACGGCGGCAACATCGCCTCGCTCTCCAAGCGCTGCGAGTGGCGCGGCATCCCCTGCCGTGTTGACCAGGTCCTCATGGGCCAGGAGCTCGACCTTGCCGACGCAGACGTGGTGCTTCTGGGCGGCGGCGCGGACCGCGACCAGCTCGCCGTATGCCACGAGCTCCAGGGCCAGCGCGAGAAGCTCGCCGCATACGTGGCGGACGGCGGGGTCCTTCTCGCCGTCTGCGGCGGCTACCAGCTGCTTGGCCACTACTACATGATGGGCGGCGAGCGCGTGGAGGGCCTGCACGTCCTTGACATCGAGACCACCGCGGGCTCTACCCGCCTCATTGGCAACGTGGCTATCCGCTCCCAGATCTGCCCCGACCCAATCGTGGGCTTTGAAAACCACGCGGGCCGGACGCTCCTTGGCGCGGGCGAGAAGCCCCTGGGTAGCGCCCTTGTCACCGGCACCGGCAACAACGGCGAGGACGGCGGCGAGGGCGTGCTCCACAACGGCGTCGTGGGCACCTACCTGCACGGGCCGATCCTGCCCAAGAACCCCGGCGTTACCGACTGGCTGCTTACCCGTGCGCTGCGTCGCCGCGGCGTGAGCTTGGAGCTTGCTCCGCTGCCGGACGAGCTCGAGCGCTCCGCCCACGACGTTGCCCTCCGCATAGCCACGCACCACTAGGCGCCGCACGCCGCCCGGCCGAGCTGCCGCACAGCC
>CASEVE010000011.1 GCA_949291295.1 uncultured Olsenella sp. | reverse complement strand
GCCCACGGAGTGCGTGCAGGCGCGCTCGAGGACCGGGCCGCAGAGCGACGCGTAGGCGCCGGTGTCGAAGTTGATCTCGCAGTCCAGGCCCACGAAGGTACCGTCCTCGTCGCACCCGAGGGTGAAGGTGCCCTCCATGTAGTGGCGCTTGGGGTGGAAGTTGATGGACTCCTGGCGCGTGAGGCGCACCTTGACCGGGCGCTTCACGGCGAGCGCGGCGAGCGCGGCCAGGTGCTGCACGGAGACGTCCTCCTTGCCGCCGAAGCCGCCGCCCACGAGCATGGTCTCCACGACCACGCGCTCCGGCGTGGCGTCCCAGCCGAGCATGTGGGCGATCTCCTTGCGGGAGTCGTAGGCGCCCTGGTCGGACGAGCAGACCTTCACGCCGTCCTTGTACGGGAAGGCGACGGCGCACTCCGGCTCGAGGAACGCATGCTCGGTGAACGGCGTCTTGAAGGTACGCGTCACCTTGTGCGCGGCGCCCGCGAGCGCCGCGGCCGCGTCGCCACGGACCACGTGGCGCTGCTGGCAGATGTTGTTGGTTGGCGTGACCCAGTTGCCAAAGGCGAGATACGCGCCGTGAAGCACGGGCGCACCCTCGGCGCGGGCCTCCTCGATGGAGCGCACGGGCTCGAGGACCTCGTACTCCACCTTGACGGCGCGCTTTGCCTTCTCGAGCGTGGCCGCGTCCTCGGCCACTACCAGGGCAATCGCGTCGCCCACGCAGTGGGTAATGTCGCCCTCGGCCGTCATGACGTCCCAGTCGTAGAGCAGGTGGCCGACGGCGTTCACGGGCACGTCGGCGGCCGTGAGCACGGCGAGGACGCCCGGCATGGCGCGGGCCTTCTCGGCGTCGATCTTGACCACGCGGGCGCGCGGGTACTTGGAGCGCACGGCGCTGGCGTAGGTGAGGTCGGGGAAGTCGCGCTCGTCGATGTCGTCGGGGTACTTGCCGTAGCCGAGGACCTTGCGGCGCACGTCCACGCGGAAGGCGCGCTTGCCCACGCCGTAGTCGTCGCCGCGCTCGAGCTCGGGGTCGATGTTCTTCTCGCCCCGCAAGATGGCGGCGGCCAGCAGGATGCCCTCGATGATCTTCTTGTAGCCGGTGCAGCGGCAGACGTTGCCGCGAATGGCCACCTTGACCTGGTCCTCGGTGGGGTCGGGCACCTTGTGGATGAGGGCCGCGCCCGCCATGACCATGCCGGGGATGCAAAACCCGCACTGGACGGCACCCACGGCACCGAAGGCGTAGACGAAGGCCTCCTGCTCCTTGTGGGGCAGGCCCTCCACGGTCACGATGTCGCGGCCCGCGGCCAGGCGCGTGGTGAGGACGCACGCCTTGGTGGCGCGGTCGTCCACGAGCACGGTGCAGGTGCCGCACGCGCCCTCGGAGCAGCCATCCTTGACGGAGGTGAGATGAAGCTCGTCGCGCAGGTAGCGCAGGAGCGGCTTGTCGGACGTGACGACCTGCTCCTCGCCGTTGACGGTGAAGCGGTACTCGGCGGGTGCCTTGACGGCGGTTCCAACTGCCATGGTCTCCTCCCCTACTGGGCCGGGGCGTAGATGCCCAGCGTGTCGTGGATGACGCCCTTGCGGCACTTGGTGGCGCACATGCCGCACGCGATGCAGAGCGTGTAGTCGATGCGGGCCTGCTTGTCCTCCACGCGCATGGCGCCGGTGGGGCACGCGCGCTCGCAGAGGCGGCAGCCTATGCAGCCCTCGTCGGCGACCCAGATGCGCTTGAGCTCGTCGTCCATGTCTCTCCTTCCGAGGTGACGAAGGGACAGTCCCTTTGTCACATTTGATGTTTGATGTTACGAAGGGACTGTCCCTTTGTAACATCAGGCAAGCAGGTAGGGGTAGGTGTCGCGGACCGCGGCAATGGTGAGGCGCACGTCCTCGGGCAGGCCGCAGGCGGCGTCGTTCACGTCGTAGGTGCCCTCGGAGCCGGCCAGGCGCACGCGGAACGTGCCGTCGGGCAGCGACAGGAAGCCGCGGTTCTCGCTCGCGTCCATATCCTCGGCGCTCCAGAAGAGCGTGAGCTTGTCCTTGTACGGACGGCCGCTCCACGGGCAGAAGACGGCGCAGTTGCCGCACTCGTTGCACATGCCGTCCACGTGGACGACCTGCTCCTGGGCGAGGCCCGGCACCTTAATCGCCACGTTGGCGCGGTTGGGGCAGACATCGCAGCAGACCTCGCAGACGGTGGCACAGCCCAAGCAGCGGCTCGTCTTGCAGCCGGCAACGTCGAGGCAGATGTCACCCTTGCGGCCCATGATCGCGTCGTACTTGTCGGCGCGGACGTTCTTCTCGGCATAGGCGTTGAAGTCGACGCCGGCCAGGTCGCGGGCAACGGCCTGCGCGTCAGCGATGGCCTCGACGAAGGTGGCCGGCCCGCGACGGCAGTCACCGGCGGCCCAGACGTGGTCCACGCCGGTGGCGGTGCCAGCCGGGCGACCGCGACGGTCGACCTCGACGCCCGCGCCCTCGTAGAGCCCGCGCTCGATCCGCTCGCCCACGGCGCAGATGACGGCGCTCGCCCACGGCGCAGATGACGGCCGTCGCGGGAACCTGCACGGTCTCGCCCGTTCCCTCCGGGCGCCTGCGGCCGGACTCGTCCGGCTCGCCGAGGCGCATGACCTCGCAGGCCAGCTGGCCGTTTGCCACGCCGATCGGGGCGAGAAGCTCGCAGAGCTCCACGCCCTCCTCCAGGGCCAGCTGCAGCTCCTCCTCGTCGGCCGGCATCTCCTTCTTGGTGCGGCGGTAGACGATGCGCACGTTCTGCACGCCCTCGGCGCGCTTGGCCACGCGCGCGGCGTCCATGGCGGTGTTGCCGGCGCCCACGATCACGACGTCGGTGCCCAGCTCCATGGGCTCACCGGACTTGGCGGCCTCGAGGAACTCCAGGACGTCGATCTCCTCGCCGGCCTTGAGGCCCACCTTGCCCGGCGCCCACGCGCCCGTGGCAACCACGACGTCGGTGAAGCCCTCGTCGAAGAGCTCGGCCACGCTCGTGACCTCGCGCCCCATCTGGACCTGCGCGCCAAAGGCGAGGCAGAGCGCCACGTCCTTGTCGATGTCGTCGTGGGAGATGCGGAACTCGGGGATGACGTGGCGCGCCACGCCGCCGAGACTCCCCGTGCGCTCGATGATGGTGACCTTGGCTCCCGCGCGCGTGAGGAAGAACGCGGTGGCGAGGCCGGCCGGGCCGCCGCCGATCACGGCGACGTTCTTGTCGGCCGCAGAAGCAAGGTGAGAGGGACCGGCGGCACGGAGCTTCTTCACGACCTCGTCGAAGCCGCCGCGCGCGGCTTCGAGCTTGGACTCGCGAATGCGCGCGCCCTCGGGCTCGTAGAAGCTGCGCTCGCACTTGGCGCCGCAGGGGTGCGGGCAGAGGTTGCCGGTGATGTGCGGCAGGGCGTTGCGCTCCACGACGATCTGGAGCGCCTCGGCGAACTTGCCCTCGTCCACGCGGGAGAGGTAGGCCGGGATGTCCTGCTGGATGGGGCAGCCGGTGCGGCACGGCGCCGTGAAGCAGCTCATGAGCGGGAGCTCGGCGTCGATCTTGTGCGGACCCACCGGCTTGATGGGCTTCTGGTAGTCCTTGCCGGAGGCGGTGCGGGCGGCGAGCTCGGTCACGGCGTCAACGTCCACGACCTCGGCGCGCGGGGCGCCGGCGAGAAGACCGGCGATCTGGAAGAAGCGCTCGTAGCCGCCGGGCTTGAGGACGTTGGTTGCCATGGTGATCGGCCAGATGCCGGCAGCGTAGAGCTCGCGGATGTTGCGGGCGTCGGCGCCGCCGGAGTAGGAGATGCGCAGCTTGCCGTCAAACTCGCGGGCGATGCGGCGCGCCAGCTCGATCGTGAGCGGGAAGAGCGAGCGGCCGGACATGTACATCTCCTCGCTCGGCAGCTCGCCGCGGGTCACGTCCACCGGGAACGTGTTGGTGAGCTTGACGCCAAAGGCCAGGCCCTTCTCGGCGCAGAGCTTGATGAGGCGCTCGAACATGGGCACGGCGTCGACCCACTGCAGGTCCTCGCGGAAGTGCGTGTCGTCGAAGACGATGTAGTCAAAGCCGAGCTCGTTCAGGCGCTCGCGGGCGAAGTCGTAGCCCAGAAGCGTGGGGTTGCACTTGATGTAGGTGTTCACGCCCTTCTCGGTGATGAGGTAGGTGGCGATGCGCTCGATCTCGTCGGGCGGGCAGCCGTGGAGCGTGGACTCGGTGACGGAGTTGGAGACCTGCGGGGAGACGGCGTTGACGAAGTCGGCGTCGACGTTGTCAAAGCGGTCGAGGTTGGCGAGGGCCCAGTCGCGGCACTCGGCCCAGACCTCGGTGCCGGAGGCGTCCTTCATGCCCTCGATGTACTTGTCGACCTTCTCGGACTTGATGCCCTCGAGGCTGTAGCCCACGGACATGTTGAAGACAAAGCCGTCCGGGTCTCCCAGGCCGTACTCGCGGGCGATGAGTTTGCAGGCCCACCAGGCCTTGACGTACTCGGCAAAGGCGTCGGGCACCGTGAGCTCGGTGGACCACTCGCAGTTGTAGCACTCGTCCTCGGCCACGATGCAGGGCTTGTTCACGCAGGCGGAGAGCTCCTCGCCGTCCATAATCTGAACGGTCTTGAGCTCAAAGAAGCGCGAGCCCGCCACGTAGGAGGCGATGATGTTCTGCGCGAGCTGGGTGTTGGGGCCGGCGGCCGGGCCAAAGGGGGTCTCGATCTTCTCGGCAAAGATCGGCTCGGCGCCGCCCTCGTGGACGTAGGCCTTGCGCACGCCGAAGATGCTGGCCTGCGTGTCGTGCTCGGCCAGGACCCAGTCCATGACCTGCGCAAATGGGATCGGCCTCATGACGTCGCTCATTGTTGCTCCTCTCCGTGATCCAAAAGGGGACAGACCCCTTTTGGATCATGTGTCCCGCCGGCGAGACCGCGCGCCGGCGAAAGGGTATCGGTCGGCCCCGCGGAGGCCGAGTGGGGCCGGGCGCCCCTCGCGCCCGGCCAACGGTTCCCAGTACGTGCTAGTACGTGCGCTCGTTCAGGGTGCCCCAGAGCTTCTTTGACTGCTCGAGGGTCCAGGCGTTGATGCGCTCCTCGTCAAAGGCCACGAACTCGCGGTCCTTGTAGAGCACCTTGCCGTTGACGATCGTGGTGCGGCAGTTCTTGCCCATCATGCCAAAGAGCATGTGGCCGTCGATGTTCTCGTCCGAGAAGGGCGTGAAGACCGGGTAGTCCATCACGATAACGTCGGCCGCGGCACCGGGCTTGAGGACGCCGATCTCGCGCCCGAAGTAGGTGCTTGCCATGGTGGGGTTGTTCTGGAAGAGCATCGTCATGGCCTCGACCCAGCCCACGTTGGGCATGGCCGCGTTGTGGCGCTGGATGATGAGGAAGACCTTGAGGCTCTCCAGCATGTCGTGCGTGTAGGCGTCCGTGCCCATGTGCACCGGGATGCCGCGGCGGAAGAACTCGAGCACCGGCGCGCAGCCCACGGCGTTGCCCATGTTGGACTCGGGGTTGTTGACGATGTGGGTACCGGTCTCCTTGATGATGTCCATCTCGGCGGGCGTGACGTGGATGCAGTGGCCGAGCATCGTGCGCGGGCCCAGGAGGTCGTGCTGCAGCAGGCGCTCGATCGGCGAGATGCCGCCGCGCTTCTGGCGGCTGTCCCAGACGTCGTTCATGCCCTCGCAGACGTGGATGTGGAAGCCGGTGAGGCCGCCATTGGCCTCGGCCATCTTGTCCATCGTCTCGTCGGAGAGCGTGAACGTGGCGTGTCCGCCGAACATCGCGGCGATCATGCCGGAGTCCCGCTTGGCGGCCCACTGCGCGAACTCGGCGTTCTCGGCGATGGACTGGTCGCGCTTCTCGTCGCCGCGGCGGTCGGAGGTCTCGTAGCAGAGGCACGCACGAATGCCCGTCTCCTCGCAGACGTCCTTGATGGCGAAGAGGGAGCCCGGGATCTCGCAGAAGCTCGCGTGGTGGTCGAAGATCGTGGTCACGCCGTCGCGCAGGCTGTCCAGCACGGTGGCGTAGGCCGAGGCGCGGGTACCGTCGAGCGTGAGGTTGTCGTCGATCTTCCACCACTGCTGCTCGAGGTTCTCGAGGAAGTTGGTGGGGTTGCATCCCTTGATGGCAAGGCCGCGGGCCAGGCCGGAGTAGATGTGGGTGTGGCAGTTCACCAGGCCTGGCATGATGACGCCGCCGTGGGCGTCCACGACCTCGGCGTCCGGGTACTTCTCGGCCAGCGCGGCCGCCTCCCCGACCTCGGCGATCTTCTCGCCATCGATGGCAACGGCGCCGTTCTCGAGGTAGGCGTTGTCAGCGTCGCGCGTTATGACGCGACCGTTGGTGACGAGCAGCATTTCGTCTCCTATCTATCTGGCGAGAAGACCGGTCTTCTCGCCCCTCTTTCCTGCGCAATGTTACGAAGGGACTGTCCCTTCGTAACATCATTTCTCGGGCTTGGGGAGGACGAGGTTGAGGACGATGGCCATGATGGCGGCCGGGGTGATGGCGTTGGAGCCGATGACGGTGGTCACCCAGCTGGGCATGCCCTCGCCCGCGAGGCACCCCGACGCCATCCAGATGCCGAGGCCAAAGACGACGGAGGTGCCCACGATCGTGGTGACGCGCGGGGTGAGGCCGTCCTTGATGAACATGCGGACGCCGTTCATGGTGATGGTGCCAAAGACGCCCACCGTGGCGCCGCCGATGACCGGCTGCGGGATGGCCGTGAGCACGGCGGAGAGCTGCGGCAGCAAGCCCGCCGCGGCAAAGACGGCCGCCACGATCACGAAGACCCACTTGTTGACGACCTTGTTGGAGCAGATGATGCCCACGTTCTGGCCCAGTGCGGAGGTGGGCAGGCCGCCGATGAAGGCGGAGACGAGCGAGGTGCAGCCCTGGGAGACGATGGCGCCGGAGAGCTCGCGCTCGGTGGGCATGCGGTCCATGGCGCCGAGGCAGGCGGCGGAGACGTCGCCGATGACCTGGATGGCGACCATCGGGTAGACCACGGCGAGCGTGATGCAGACCTCAGGGTGGAACTCGATGGCGTACGGCATGATCTTGGGGAACGCGAAGACACCGGCGGAGCCCACGGCGGAGAAGTCGAGCATACCGAAGGGCGCGGACACGATGATGCCGGCGATCATGCCGAAGAAGACGCTGCCCAGCTTGAGGGTTCCCTTGGCAAAGTTGTTGAGGCCAAAGACCACAGCAAACGTGACCAGGGCCACGCACCAGGCCTGTGGGGTGCCCCAGAGCGCGGTGCCCTCGCCGCCAGCCATGTACTTGATGGCCGTCGGGTAGAGCGAGACGCCGATGGTGAAGATCACCGTGCCCGTGACCACCGGCGGGAAGAACGCCTTGAGCTTGCCGTAGAACAGGCCAAAGAGGATGGCCGCGATGCCGCCCACGATCTCGCCGCCGAGAAGCGACCCAAAGGAGAACGTGGCGCCCATAGCCTGCAGCGCCGGCAGGAAGGCGAACGAGACGCCCATGACGATGGGCAGGTTGCCGCCGATGCGGCGGAACGGCGCAAAGGCCTGCAGCGCCGTGTCGATGGCGGAGAGGATCAGCGCGACCTGGATGATGTCGGTCTTCTGCTGGGCGGTGAAGTCAAACGTGGCGGCGATGAGAATCGCCGGGGTGATGATGCCGGCAAAGGACGCCAGCACGTGCTGGAGGGCGCAGGGAATCATCTCGCCGATGGGCGGCATCCCCTCGCGCTGGAACAGGTAGTCGTGGGCGCTCTTGACCGCCGCCGCTTTCGTCTTCGCCATAATCGTCCTCTCCACGATGCTCCGACTATGTTTCGATAGTATTGCGCGGGTCGGGCTAACAATTTGTCTGCTTTGATGAAAATCTGTTAGACGGTAGGTTGCGGGGCGTGAGCGGTCGAGAAGAACCTCGCCACAAAAAAGTTTTCGTTATCTACGACGTGATATAACGCCACGTCAAGGGCCTTGTTTTGTGTTGAGAAGCACCGCTCCTTATCGTTTGTGGGCCTAACAAAAAGTAAGAAGGTCCTGTAAATCCGTTACCATGTTCCAAGAACAACGCCATCGAGGAGGCCCCATGACCGAGGAGCAGCTCGACTTCTACAAGAGGCTCGCCCACGCGCTCGCGCTGCAGTTTGGCAGCGGCTGCGAAGTTGTCGTGCACGACCTCGAGAGCACAGATCCAAGTCACTCAATCGTTGCCATCGAGAACGGGCACGTAACCGGCCGCAAACTCGGGGACGGCCCGAGCCACGTGGTCCTCGAGGCGCTCCATGCCGGAGACACCAAGCTCGAGGACCGCCTCGCCTACCTCACCAAGACCGCCGACGGCAAGATTCTCAAGTCCTCGACCGTCTTCATCCGCGACGAGCGCGGGCGTGCCGTGGGAATCTTCGCTCTCAACTACGACATCACGATCCTGCGCGCGATGGGCGAGACAATCTCTGAGGTCGTGGGCACCGAGCCGAGCGCCCCACGAGAGCCCGAGCCCATCGTGCGCAACGTGGCCGACCTTCTCGACGACCTTATCGACCAGAGCGTGGAGCTCGTGGGCACGCCTGTGGCGCTCATGAGCAAGGAGGAGAAGGTCCGCGCCATCCGCTACCTCAACGACACCGGCGCGTTTCTCATCACCAAGAGCGGCCCCAAGGTCTGCAAGTTCTTTGGCATCTCCAAGTACACGCTCTACAGCTATCTCGACGAGGCCAAGAAGCTCTCCTAGGCAAAGACCAGGCGCAGGCGTAAGTCCAGGCGCCTACAAATGCGGGCCCGGGCGCAAGATGCGATCCCGGGCCCGCTCTCAGGTCTAGCGCACGGCAAACCAGCCCACGCCCTCGTCCTTCCAGCCAAGGCGCGCGAGCGCGTCGCGCTCTCCCCCGTCGGGCGTGTAGTTGTGCGTGCCCGTCTCAGCGTAGGGGTTGTACTGCCTCCAGACCTCGACGCTGCCGCCGGAGCGCCAGCCGATGCCCTCCTGCTTCCAGCCCAGCGCCTCAAGCGCGTCGTACTCGCTCTTGCTGAGCGTGTAGTGATGGTCGCCTCCGTCCACAAACTGGTTGTAGAGGCGCCAGACCTCGTCGCCGGCGGTCGGGGCGGTCCAGCCCACGCCCTCGTAGTCCCAGCCCACGCTCTTCAGCTTGTCACGCTCCACCGTGCTCGCGGTGTAGAAGTGCTCGCCGGTCCAGCGGTTGTAGAGACGGTACATCGTCGCCGTCCCCGAGGTGTCGGGCAGGTTGGCCGCGGTGCCATACGCCTTGATCATGGCGTTTCCGTACACGTTCTCGCCGCCAGAGGTGAGGGCGTCGTTGTTGTTCAGCGTGCGCACGTCGGCCCAGCTGCCGTCAATCATCACGTAGGACTCCCCGGCATTGGCCTTGGCGTGCCAGCAGAAGGTGTAGTCGTAGCGCTCCGAGGTCTCCTTCGTGGTGCCTCCCTCGATGGCGAGGTACCACTGCGAGCCACCGCCGGCAACGTCCTGCCTGACCTCCTCGACAATGGAGAAGCGCTGACCCTTCTGCAGGGCAACGGGCTCAGGGAGCTCCACCCTGAAGCGACCGGCAGAGTCGAGTGAGCGGCGCGTCTGGGCAACGAGCACACCGTCCGTGGGATTTCTCGCCCCCTTGCCGAGCAGGTAGACCTGCACGGTGGCGTCCGCGTCGGCGGTGACGGAGGAGACCGTCGTGGCCTCGAGGTACATGTCCTGATCGGCGGTAAAGACGTTGGCAGTCTTTGACGCGGTGCTGGTGAGCAGCGCATCCGAGAAGGGCGAGGTGCCGAGAAGGTCGTACTGCAGCGTCACGTCGTTCGAGGAGACGTCGTCCCCGGCAATGAGCTGACCGGCCCTTCTCAGGCTCTGGTCGTAGTAGGAGACGTAGAAGTATCCCGTTCCGTCAATGCCGGTGGGCAGCGGGTAGAGGTCGTCATCCTTCGTTCCGTAGCTGTCCTTGATGATCCACGCGCCGTCCGCGGGAGGCATCTCAGCGTCGGCTGAGGAGCCCCTGAAGTTCTCGCGGGGCATCGTGTCGTCCCAGCCCACAATGGTCACCAGGTGCGAGTACATGAGGGGCTCGCTCACGTACTGGGTGTGGTTGAAGTAGTCGTAGAACTCCAAGCTGCGACCGGGATAGAGCTCAAGGGCAACGGCGCCACCATCCATGAGCGCCTCCTTGACGGCAGTCGCTGCCGTCTGGTCCATTCCCTGGTACGTACGCGTTCCGTCGGCCGCCGTGTCCACAATGGCAAGCGTTCCCAGAGAGCGATACTCGTCGAGGCTCACCAGGGGATCGTAGGCAAACGGGTCCTTGAGGGACCAGTCCGTGTCACCAGCGGGCATGGCGCCGTCGATGCCGTCGATAACATAGTGGGGGTAGTTTGAGTCGAGGGGCGCACCGCTGGCGTCCGTCTGTCCCAGGAAGGGCGCGTCCTTCTCGGCAACCGGGCCCATGCCGTTAAAGACGGCGTCCGCGACCTCGGTGATGTGACCGTAGCTGAGAAGGAACGCATTTGACGAGAGAACGCCCGAGGGCAGGGTCACCAGCGGCTCTACGCCCTCGCCGCCCTGGCCGCTCGCGCCAAGGGACGCGGCCTGGGCCTCGCTGAGCACGGAGCGACGCGCCGCCGTAAACTGCTTCTCGGAATAGTCGATCGTGGAGGCGGTGCCTCGACCCTGCATGAGCATGCTGCTCTCCAGAGACGCGGTTGCCGAGAAGACCCAGCAGTCCGTCCAACGGTACTGGTTCTTCACGAGCGTCACGGCACCCTTGGAGCGAAGGTCAAACTTAGCGGGAAGGCTGGCCTTGTCGCCGGCACCGGAATCATCGGCGTCACCCGAGGAAATCCTGCCGTACTCCGGCGAGAGGCCCTGCGGCACCCCCTCATCGCTCAGCTCGATGCCGCGCGTGACGCCATCCGGCACCACCAGGTGATCGGCGATCTGCTGAGCAACGTCGGTCTTCTCGGCCGCGCGGGCGCCTGCCGGAACCAGCGTGCACCCGATCAGTGCAGCGAGAAGTGCTGCGGCGCAGGCGCGCAGCGTGCGTGACTTGGATACGGTCATGGCATCTCCCAACCACTCGGTCCCGCATGACGCGAAACGTTCTTCCGTACACCCATTCTAGCCGTACCCCCCGGGATATTGAGTCAGAACAAACGGGCAGTTTACGGACGGTTTTACCCCTCAAACCGTCCATCCGCCGCCCCTTCCCCGGTCAGAGCAGCCGAGAAGTACGGGCGGGCCGAGACGAGAAGGGCCGGGACCTTGCTAAGCAGGATCTTCCGCGAAGCGCAGTCCTGCGTGCAAGGTCCCGGCCCTTCTCGTCTCGGCCCCGGGCCCCTACGACTCGAGCTTCTCGGCGAGCATCTTGTTGAAGGCCTTGGGGTTGCCCGACCCCTTTGCCGCCTTCATGCACTGGCCCACCAGGAACCCGAGCACCTTCTTGTTGCCGTCGCGGTACTGCTGGACCTGGTCCGTGCAGCGCGCGAGCACCTCGTCGACGATCGCGCCGAGCGCGCCCTCGTCCGTGGACTGGCGCATGCCGTGGGCGTCCACGTAGGCGGCCGGGTCCTCGCCGGTGTCGTTGACCGCGTCGAGCACCTCGCGCGCCTGGGCAAACGTGATCGCGTCCTCGGCGAGAAGCGCCGAGAGGCTCGCGACCTGCGCCGGCGTGAGGGCGTCGTAGCTGGGGACGAGGTTCACCATGACCTTGGCCACGGTCTCCGCGTCCTTCTCGCCCGCAGCGGAAAGCGTCTCCTCAAAGAAGGCCGCCACCTTCGGGTCACCCGCGAGCTGGGCGGCGTCGGCGCGCTTGAGGCCAAAGTCGGCCATGTAACGGTCGCGCTTGGCATCCGGCAGCTCCGGGATGCGCGCACGGCAACGGTCGATGAACTCGTCCGTGAGGTCGAAGGGCGCGAGGTCCGGGTCCGGGAAGAGGCGGTAGTCGTCAGCGGTCTCCTTGACGCGCATGACCACGGTGCGGCGGCGACTCGGCTCCCAGTGACGCGTCTCCTGGTAGACGATGCCGCCCTCCTCGAGCACCTCGGCCTGGCGGCAGATCTCGTACTCGAGCGCGTCGTGCAGGCTCTTGAACGAGTTGATGTTCTTCATCTCGGTCTTGGTGCCAAACTTGGTCTCGCCGCGGCGACGGAGGGAAATATTGCCGTCGCAGCGCATCGAGCCGCTCTCAAGCGAGCAGTCGGAGATGCCGAGCGTGAGGAACGTCTGGCGCAGCTTCTCCATGAAGAGGCGCGCCTCCTCGGGCGTGCGCAGGTCGGGCTCGGTGACGAGCTCGATGAGCGGCGTGCCGCAGCGGTTGTAGTCAATGAGGGACTCCGCCGCGCCGCCGATGCGGCCCTCCTCGCCGCCCACGTGCACCATCTTGGCGGCGTCCTCCTCCATGTGGATGCGCAGGATGCGGATGGGCGCAACGTAGCCGCCATCCGCGTCCTTCTCCACCGTGGAGTCCGGGCGCTCCTTGGCGCCGGCGCCGGAAACCTCCAGGTCAAGCTGGCCGTGCATGCAAAACGCCACGGGGCCCTGCGTGGTCTGGAAGTTCTTGGCCATGTCTGGGTAGAAGTAGTGCTTCCGGTAGAACATGGAGTGGCGCATGATCTGGCAGTTGGTGGCCATGCCCGCCATGACAATGGACTCGATGGCCTTCTCGTTGGGCACGGGGAGGGCCCCCGGCATGCCCAGGCAGACGGGGCAGACGTTGGTGTTGGGCTCGTCGTCGTGAGAGAGACGGCAGTTGCAGAACATCTTGGTCTCGAGCGTGGTGAGCTCGGTGTGGACCTCGAGGCCGATCACGGCCTCCCAGTCCCTCAGGACCTCGGCGAGCTTCTTCATGCGAGCTCACCTCCCTTCCCGGCAAACGCGGGCGCAACGGGGGCCCCACCGGCGGACGACGAGTTGGACCGCTCGATCGCGCGCGCAAACGTGAGCAGCGTGGCGTCGGCGAAGGCCGGGCCCTGGAGCTGCGCGGAGACGGGCAGGCCGGAGGTGGCGCCCAGGCCCAGCGGCACGGAGACGCCGCCGTTGCCGACGATGTTGTTGGAGATCGTGAACAGGTCCGACGCGTACATCTGCGTGGGGTCCGAGAGCTCGCCGAACTTGAACGCCGTGCGCGGCGCGGCCGGCATGAGGATGACGTCGCACTTCTCGTACGCGCGGGCGTAGTCGGCCGTGATGAGGGTACGGACCTGCTGCGCCGGGTAGTAGTACTTGTCGTAGGTGCCGCTGGAGAGGAGGTAGGCGCCCAGCATCTGACGGCGCTTGGCCTCCTCGCCAAAGCCGTGCGCACGGGAGAGCGAGGTCTGCTCGGCAAGCGTTGCCTGGCCGGGCTCCTGGTAGCCGTAGCGTACGCCGTCAAAGCGCGCGAGGTTGGAGAAGGCCTCGCACGGCGCGATCACGTAGTAGGCAGCGATGGCGGAGGCGATGTTGGGAAGCTCCACCTCAACGAGCTCGGCGCCCTGGTCGGCGAGCGCCTGGCCGGCGGCGGTGACGGCGTCGCGGACCTCGTCGGTAAGGCCGGCGGCGTCCATGAGGGCGGGCACGATGCCCACGCGGCACCCCTCGATGGGGTCGTTCAGGTGGGCGAGAAAATCGACGTCGACCGGCTGGCTCGTGGAATCCCACGGGTCGCGCCCGCCGGCGGTGAGCGCGTTCATGGCCAGGGCCACGTCCTCGACACTGCGGCCGAAGGGGCCGACCTGGTCGAGCGAGGAGCCAAAGGCCACCACGCCGTAGCGGCTGACCGCGCCGTAGGTGGGCTTCATGCCCACGACGCCGCAGAGCGAGGCCGGCTGGCGGATGGAGCCACCGGTGTCCGAGCCCAGGGAGACCGTGACCTCGCCGGCGGCGACGGCCGCGGCCGAGCCGCCCGAGGAGCCGCCCGGGACGCGCTCGGTGTCCCACGGGTTGGCCGTGGGGTGGAAGGCCGAGGACTCGGTGGAGGAGCCAAAGGCGAACTCGTCCATGTTGGTCTTGCCCACGGGCGTGGCGCCGGCGTCGAGCATGCGCTGGACGCAGGTGGCCGTGAACGTGGACTCGTAGTTCTCGAGCATCTTGGAGGCGCAGGTGGTGCGGGTGCCCACGAGGTGCATGTTGTCCTTGAAGGCAACGGGGACGCCGGCGAGGGACCCTAGCTTCTCGCCCGCCGCGCGGGCCTTGTCGGTCTTCTCGGCCGCCGCGAGCGCGAGGTCAGCGGAGACCTGCAGGAACGCCTTGACCTCGCCGTCGCGGGCCTCCACGGCGTCGAGCGCCGCACGGGCCACCTCGACGGCGGTGAAGTCGCCGTTTGCGACGCCCGCCGCGATCTCACGCGCGGAGAGCTGGTCGAAGTTTGCCATTAGCGGTCACCCCCCTGGTCGCCGAGGATGGACGGCACGCGGAAGCTGCGGTCGCGGGACGCGCCGGCGTTCTTCAGCGCCACGTCCACGGGCAGGTGACGCACCTCGGTATCCGGCACGTCATCGGCCATCACGTTGGAGAGGTCTCCGATGGGGTGAAACGTTGGCTCCACACCCTCAAGATCGTACTGGCGGATGGGTTCGAGCAGGTCAACGGCATCGTTCATGTACGCGGTCATCTCGTCGAGCTCCTCGGGCGTAAGCGCGATCCGCGCGTAGTCCGCGATGCCCGCGACGTCTTCTCTGGTAAGGGGCATATATCCTCCTGTCGTCAGCTGATGGACATTCTACGACAGGGACCGGACGCGCGGTCGACCCCGAGACGAGCGCGCAACAATGCGCACCGCGCAGCGAGAAGAACCGGCCGCACGATACGGCAAACGGACGAGCGGCCCTTCTCGTCAGCCGTCCCCAAAAGTGGCGCTGTGGCACGCACCGAGAAACGCTATCTGGGGTTTTGCAAAAAAGAGTCCCCAAAAGTGAGGCTGTGGCACGACGGCCGTGCCACAGCCTCGATTTTGGGAACACTCAACCACGGAAACGAGAGCCGCGTGCCCAGACGTGCCACAGCCCCACTTCTGGGAACGCCCAACTACCCCGTCCCCCGGTAAGAGAACCCGTCCAGAGACGGCCGCCCCGCCGGGCCCTCCGACTTTCTAAGCGTAATCTTCCGCGAAGCGCAGTTCCGCGTGAAAGTCGGAGGGCCCGGCGGGGCGGCACCCGCGCGATGGACGTTCTTCTCGCCTAGCAGATTTTGACGACCCAGCCCTCCGGGCCCTCGATCTCGCCGGCCTGGATACCGGTCAGGGTCTCGCGCAGCTTGGCCATGACGGGACCCACGTGCTCCATGCCGCCCTCGCCAAAGGTGACCTCAACGTCGCCGTTCACGACCTTACCCACCGGCGAGATCACGGCTGCGGTGCCGCACATGCCGCACTCGACGAAGGCGCCGCTCGCGACCTCCTCAAACTTGACCGGGCGCTCGACCACGGTCATGCCAAGCAGCTCCTCGGCCACCTGCACGAGGCTGCGACGCGTGATCGACGGCAGGATGGAATCCGTTGCGGACTGCGGCACCACGAGCACGCCGTCCTTGTCGACGAACAGGAAGTTGGCGCCGCCGGACTCCTCCACAAAGGTGTGGGTCTGCGGGTCGAGGAACATGTTGTCCGCAAAGCCCTCGGCGTGCGCCTGGACGCTCGGGTAGAGCGACATCGCGTAGTTGAGGCCGGCCTTGATGGCGCCGGTGCCGTGGGGCGCGGCGCGGTCGTACTCGGGGACCTTCACGGCCACGGGCTTGACGCCGCCCGAGTAGTAGGGGCCCACGGGCGTCACGAGGATGCGGAACTGATACTCCGTTGCCGGCGCAACGCCGATGACCTCGCCGGTTGCCACCATGAACGGGCGCACGTAAAGCGTGGCGCCCGAGCCAAAGGGCGGCACCCAGGCCTCGTTGGCGTGCACGACCATCTTGACGGCCTCGACGAACTTGTCCTCCGGGAAGGGCGGCATCACGATGCGGCGCGCGGAGTCGGCCATGCGGGAGGCGTTGAGGTCCGGGCGGAAGCAGACGATGTCGCCGCTGGCGGTGGTGTAGGCCTTGAGGCCCTCAAAGACCTCCTGGCAGTAGTGGAAGATGCCCGCGCACTCGGAGAGCGTGAGGGTGTGGTCGGTGGTGAGGCCGCCCTCCTCCCAGGCGCCGTCCTTGTAGTTGCAGACGTAGCTGTAATCCGTGGGCTGGTAGGCAAAGCCGAGGCTGCCCCAGTCGATGTCCTTCTTCTCCACTGCCATAGTTGTTGCCCCCTCGTGCCGGGTTTGTGTGCTGCGCACACGATAAACCCTTTCCGGGCGAGAAGTACCACAGGTTGCGGAGGTTGTAACATTGCGCGATACGAAGGATACGAAGGGACAGTCCCTTCGTATCATTGCCCGCGCCGGGCGGAGGGCCCCGCAACGAGCGCGGGGCCCGGTCCGAGGATGCCCACGGTCTGTGGGGTGACCGAAGCGGGTAAACTCAGTATCGAGCAGAGGGTGAGCGCCCTCCTGTTCAGGGAACTGAGCTTTGTGGGCAACGCCCACGCGGAACAGCCGCCTGCCGGGGCGGCTGTTTTCCGTATGGGCGAGGCATCACTCGCAAGCTGTGGTTCGTTCTTATCGTCCCCACACGGGAGTACAATCGGGGCAGGAAACCACAGCGAGAAGAAAAGGCCCCGCCATGCGCATGTTCCGCAACGACTACTCCGAGGGCGCCGCGCCCGAGATCCTGGCCGCACTCGTGGCCACCAACGACGAGCAGACCGTGGGCTACACCGAGGGCGACGCCCACTGCGAGCGTGCCCGCGAGCTCATCCGCGCCGCGTGCGGTCACGACGACGTGGACGTGGAGTTCTGCATCGGCGGGACCTCGGCAAACGTCATCGGCGTGACTGGCCTGCTGCGCGACTGGGAGGGCGCCGTCTGCACGCCGGACGCCCACATCAACGTGCACGAGACCGGCGCCGTGACGGCATGCGGCCGCACCGTGCTGCCCACGGACGACAAGGACGGCTTCCTCACTCCGGAGGCGGCCGAGCGCGTCTGGCGCTTCCAGACCTCCACGGGCCGCCACATGACGCGTCCCGGCTGCGTCTATATCTCCAACACCACGGAGCTCGGCGGCGTGTGGGACCTCGAGCGCTTTGACGCCATCTGCGACTGGGCGGACGAGAAGGGCCTGCCCGTCTTTCTCGACGGCGCGCGCCTGGGATCTGGCCTCACCTCCCCCGCCGCGGGAGGCCTCACGCTCGAGCACATCGCAGCACGCTGCGGGGCCTTCTACATCGGTGGCACCAAGAACGGCATGCTCATGGGCGAGGCCATGGTCATCTCCCACCCGCGCCTGCGCGAGGCCTTCCCCTACCTGCAGAAGGAGCGCGGCGGGCTTCTCGCCAAGGGGCGCCTGCTCGGCGTGCAGTTTGAGACCGCGTTCTCGCCCGCGCCCGACGGCGGCGAGCCGCTCTACTGGCGCCTGGCGAGAAATGCCAACGCCTGCGCCTTCCGCCTGCGCGAGGGGCTTGTGGCGCTCGGCTTTAAGCCATACGGAGACGCGCCCTCCAACCAGCAGTTCTTTGTCATGACGCCCGAGCAGCGCGACGCCTTTGAGCCCACCTGCGGTTGCGAGACCTTCTACGAGCTGCCCGACGGACGCGTGGTCGCGCGCTTTGTCTGCTCCTGGGCCACCAGCGAGGAGGACGTGGACGAGCTCCTAGCGTTTGCCGCCACACTGTAGGCGGTGACAAGGGTGACAGGGTAAACTGTCATCATCTTCTCGATGATGACAGTTTACCCTGTCACCCTTGTCACCACCCTTGCCATCGCCCCCGCCAGGCCAGTCGCCAAGCCGCTCCTCCTAGAGCTCGAACCCCACAAACGAGTTGATGACCTCGTCGGCGGCGCTCACGTCCTGAACGATGTCGCAGCCGGTATAGGCAACCACGTAGCAACCAGCCGCGCGCGCCGAGGCAATACCTGTCGGCGAGTCCTCAACGGCCATACAGCGCATCGGATCCATGCCGAGAAGCTCCGCCGCGCGCAGGTACGGGTCGGGCGCGGGCTTGCGCTGCTCGACCATGTCACCGCAAACGACCGCGTCAAAGCGGTCCAGGATTCCCAGCCGTGCCACACCCGTGAGAATGCAGCGCGCGACCGTCATCGAGACGAGCGCCGTTTTGACACCGCGCGCCCGCAGACCATCAATAAGCTCGAGCGCACCCGGCTCTAACACAAGATCCGCCTCGGCGTACGTGCGGTAGCAGTTGTCGCGCAGGCGCTCATACTCATCGATGGTGCCCGCAACGTGATGACGTTCCAGGATGGGCGGCACCGTCACGCGGTCCTCGCCACCCGTGAGCACCTCAAGCTCCTCGAGCGAGACGTCCGCGCCCATCTGGCGTAGCACGCCCTGTACAAGGCGGATGTTCTCGACCTCCGTGTTGCAGAGTGTTCCGTCAAAGTCAAAGAGCACGGCATCGATGCGCTCCGGGCGCGCCATGTGATCCTCCTCGGGTATGCGGTGAACGGCGACAGTGTATCAGAGAGCGCACCCCGTTCCGCCCACCGACAAAATGTCGCCAACAACGCCCCATGTCAAAGCATTTTGACGCAGGAAGACGCCAACGTTTCAGCAAAGACGGGTAGGATGTGGCCAGAGGGCAATCTCCTGCGGAGGAGGTCACTATGGACGTTGGATCGCGTATACGCGAGCACCGCGAGGCTGCCGGCATGCACCAGGACCAGCTTGCCGAGCTCTGCCACGTGAGCCGCCAGACCATCAGCCACTGGGAGCGCAACAAAACCCTGCCCGACATCGAGAGCCTCAAGCTCATGGCCCACGAGCTCGGAACCACGGTGGACGCCCTCATCGGCGACGACATACCAGAAATCAAGCGTCGCACAAACTCGGGAGCCCGTCAGCTGACCGCCCTCTTCGTGGCATGCATGGTCTGCTGGCTCTTCATGGAGATCTCCATCACCGGAAGATGTTGGGACCTAAGCCCGGTATTCCGCTCTCAGCTCTGGCTCTGCCTCGATTGTGCCGTGCTCGGGGCCTACCTCGTCATAATCTATCTCTTTTACCAACTCCGAAAGCGTCTTAATGTGAAGAACACCTACTACGACATCATTAATTACATCAGCGAGCACCCCGCGAGAGACGACGCTCGAGGAACAAGACTCACCCAGAAGGTTGCCCTTCACGGCTACGTTATGATTGGGAGCATGTTTGCCCTCGCGATACTTAGACTCATCTCATGCCTCGAGGCAGTTCCGCTGCCGGTTGCCCTGGCAGCCAGCCTTGGGATGGGAGCGTGGTACACCATATCGATGCGAAGACTCCAACACGAAGGCGGTCCCGTCGATACCCCGCTCCCACCACAGCGCTAACAACAGGCTTTTTTGTCACGCCGAAAGGCCCATTTCCAGTTGTAGGTCGTTTTTCATGTAAAGCCCAAGTACTACCAAGAAAGTAGCATTTTCTGACCTGCACTTTTCTCAGCCACTTTTCGCCCCTACTCAACCTCCCCACGAAAAACAACCTACAACCCGTTTCCCCGGTAAGAGAACCCGCCGACGCGAGCCGCCCCCGGCAGCCTCCCGGCTTTCTAAGCTGGATCTTCCGCGAAGCGCAGTCCTGCGTGAAAGCCGGGAGGCTGCCGGGGGCGGCCCCTCGAGCGAGACGTTCCTCTCGCCTTTGTAGTATAGTTGTTGTACGTACAACATTTTAGGAGAACCTATGGACGCAATGGTCACAGGCAGAATGCCCGTAAGTAAGAAAGAGCGCGGCAACCGCGTGCTCAGCGAGCTTGGAACAAACGCCTCCAAGGTCATCAACGCGCTCTACGACTACGTCATCGAACACCACGCGCTTCCCTTCCCAACAGATCAGCCAGACAAATGCGAGCTCCTCCGCACATCCACACGCCTTGTAGATGCCGTCCCCAAAGTTCGGCTCGATGCGCACTACGCCGAGATGAGCGTCAAAGACGCCCGTCGCGAGCGTCTCTCGCAGCGGACCTCCCCGAGGAGCAACGCATGATTCCCGTCCTCGTAGACAGCAACGTCATCATTGACTTTCTAGCCGAGCGAAACGGATTCTACGAGGCAGCAAGAAGGCTCCTCGTGTTCTCCGAGTTTGGCGACTATGAGCTCTGGATGAGCTCCACGCAGATAACGGACGTACACTACATCCTGAGCAACGGCGGGAGGCGCTCGGAGCTCGTTGCCGCCCGTTCCGCGCTGCAGGGCATTCGGAGATTCATACACGTATGCTCGCCCGGCGAACGCGAGGTTGACCTTGCGCTTGACTCAACCTGGGAGGACTTCGAGGACGCCCTCGTCTACCAGGCCGCCGTGAGCATCGGCGCACGCGCCATAATCACAAGAAACGAGAAGGACTTCTCGCTCTCGTCAATACCGGCCCTCTCCCCCACCGACTTCTTCACTTGGCTCGACCGCCGCCACAAGCTCACCTACGACGAAATCCCCTTCTAACCCGTTTCCCCGGTAAGAGAACCCGCCGACGCGAGCCGCCCCCGGCAGCCTCCCGATTTCCTAAGCAGAAGTTTCACGAAGTGCACTTCTGCGTGGAAATCGGGAGGCTGCCGGGGGCGGCCCCTCGAGCGAGACGTTCTTCTCGCCTATGCGTCCTTCATGATGATGTCGCGCACGATGCCCGAGACGCGGTCGCACGCGTCAAGGCAAAGCTCCATGCGGTCAAAGATGCGCAGCCAGGTGACCGCGTACTTGCCGGAGGCGTCCTCCTCGTCGGAGAAGAGACGGCGCAGCGCCTTCTGGTAGACGGTGTCGCCCTCGTCCTCCACGGTACCGATCTCGATGGCCTTCTCCAGCACCACGCGGTCCTTCTTGTAGTCGGGCAGGTGGTTGATCATCTCCTGCATCTCGTGCACGGCGTGCAGCGTGAGCTCGGAGATCTGCTTGGCCTCAAGGCGCAGATCAGAGATGTTGAAGAGGTCAAGGCGTACCGCCACGCCGTACATGGAGTCCACCACGTCGTCCATGGCAAGCGCCAGGCTCGAGATGTCCTCACGGTCGATCGGGGTGATAAAGGAGGTGTAGAGCTTGGCCATGATGGCCTTCACGCGCTCGTCGCAGGTGGACTCGTAGACCTTCATCTGCGGGATGCTGCTCATAGAACCAGGAAAATCGCAGATGATCGTGTTGTACTCGTCCGCCGCCTCAACGATGAGCGCCGCGAACTCCTTGAGCATGGTGTAGAACTCGTCTTCCTTCTTGATGCGGGGCATGTGAACTCCTTTACGTATGAGCTGACGAGAAAAACGCGGTCGGGCGCGCGGCCCAAGACTAGAACAGGACGAGGAAGAGCTTGGCGAGCAGATAGCCGATAATGCCGCAGCCCGGGAACGTGAACACCCAGGTAAGGACCATTTCCTTGGCGACGCCCCAGTTAACGGACTTGGGGTCCTTGGCGGCGCCGGCGCCCATGATCGCGGCGGTCTTGGTGTGCGTGGTGGAGACGGGAAGGCCGGTCAGCGTGGCAATGAGCAGGCTCGCGGTGGCCGAGACAGAGGCAGCAAAGCCCTGGTACTTGTCCAGGCGCACCATCTCCATACCCACCTTCTTGATGATCTTCTTGCCACCAACGGCCGTGCCGATGGCCATGACCGCGGCGCAGAGCACCATGATCCAGAGCGGGAAGCCGCCCATCTCGCCCACCGTCATGTTGAGGGAGAGCGCGATGGCGAGCATGGCGGTGGACATGAACTTTTGGCCGTCCTGCGCGCCGTGCATGAGGGCCACGCCCGCCGCGCCAAGCACCTGCATGCGGCCAAAGAAGTTGTTGGCCGTGCGGCGGTCGGCGTTCTTGCAGGCGATGGGGATGATCTTGGAGATGATCCATCCGGCAAGAAAGCCCAGCACGGTGGAGAGCACAAGACCGTAGACGACCTTCACCCACTCGCCCATGTTGACGCCGTCAAGGCCGCCGGAGACGGCGAGCGCGCCGCCGGTGAGACCAGCGATAAGGGCGTGGCTCTCGGAGGTGGGGATGCCAAAGGCCCAGGCACCAAGGCCCCAGGCCACAATACCCACCGTGGCGGCAGCAAGCGCAATGAGCGCCGCGTGGGTATCTCCGCCAAAGTCCACCATGCCGGAGATGGTGTCCGCAACGGCCGTGGAGATAAACGACATTGCCACGAGGCCCACAAAGTTGCAGATGACGGACATGAGAATCGCCGAGTCCACGTCAATGGAGCGGGTGCCCACGGGCTCGGCGATGGCGTTTGCGGCGTCGGTGGCACCGTTAACAAAGATGGTGCCCATAACAAGGAGCATGACAATCACAAGAAAGGGGTTGCTCGACAAGACGCCGAGGAACTGTTCAAAGCTAATCAAGGGCTCTCGCTTCCTTCGTGGCCGGACAGGCACGACCGAATGTCACAGCTTTGTAAACGCTTGATAAGGATACCGTAAACTGGCACCCCTCAAATGCGAGAAGAACGAGAAAGGCCGGTCCGTTCGCCGTCCCTTACATTGCGCTTACATTGCGCGAAGCAAGAAAAAAGGCCGCCGGAAAAACCCGACGGCCTGCGCGTTTGGCTGGAGCCAGCTACCAGACTCGAACTGGTGACCCCCGCTTTACGAGAGCGGTGCTCTACCAACTGAGCTAAGCTGGCGTATCAGCGAAGTAACACTATACGAGAATCGCACGTACCGCGCAAGCCCCGAATTTGACGCTGCGGCTCTGTCTACGGGCGGCTTGCGGACGGTTCCAAACCCAAAACCGTCCGGACGACGCCCCCGCGAGAAGTACGGGCGGCTTGCGGACGGTTCGGACTCAAAAACCGTCCAGACGCCGCCCCTAGAGCAGGCGCAGCACGCCGCGAACGAGGCGCTCGAAGTCATCCGCGTAGCGCCCGGCAGCCTCGAGGACGCTCTGGTGGCTTACCGCCGGCGCGCCGGACTCGTTGGCAGCAAGCGTGAGGCCGAGCACGTGCATTCCGAGCGCCTTTGCCATGATGACCTCATTGACCGTGGACATGCCCACGTAGGAGACGCCAAGGGTGCGAAGCGCCGCCACCTCGGCCGGCGTCTCAAAGCACGGCCCGAGCACGCCTGCGTAGACGCCCTCCTCCACGGCAATGCCGAGGTCGTCGGCCACGCCGCGAGCGATGGTCCGCAGGTAGGGCGAGTACGCCTCGTTCATGTCCACGAAGGGGCTCTCCACGTCACGCAGGCCGTCCCACTCGGCGAGCGGGTTGCGCCCCGTGAGGTTGATCTGATCCGTCAGGATGCCCAGGCCCACGTGCGCCTGGCCGGGAACGGCGCCCGTCGCGCAGGCAAAGACGATGTCGCGGCAGCCCAGATGGTGCGCGTGACGCACGAGGGCCGTCACCTCAGCGGCGGAGTAGCCCTGATAGAGGTGGATGCGACCCGGGTAGACCACCACGGGAACGTCATCGATCGTGCCGACGGTGGCCTCAAAGCTGTGGCCTGACACGGGACGCGCCGAGAGCGGAAAGCCATCGATGTCTCGATAGTCGATGCGGCGCACGGGGCGCACCAGCGTGCCCAGATGCCCAAGGCCGCTTCCCAGCACAATGGCCACGGGATGCTCCATGCTCGGCTTGCACGCCCTCACGGTATCCTCGGTTACCACGCAGATCCCCTCCTCCTCGAGCCGACGGGCAAACACGCCCTGGCCCGGAACAAGTCTTCCCGAATACGTTCCATCGTAGACGAGTCCAACGCCACATGACGGGCTCTTTGCCTTGAGCACGGCCAACGAGACCGGCGAGCGTCGCACGGCGTCAAGGCAGAGCTTCGCCCCATGGGCAAATTCGTCGGTCACGTCCCTGCCGTCGGCGAGAAAAACGCGGCCCTCCCGCTGCTCCGCAGGCGGCCGCGGCACGGGAAGCCCCGAGGCCGTCTCGGGGCAGACCCTCACGACCTCGACCTTCTCCGCAAGCTCTCTTACCTCATCTATCGGTTTGGAGCCGCCGTCATAGCGGACGGCGGCCCCAAGCAGACAGGCACTTATTGCAACGCGCATCGGCTACGCCAGGGTGCCGATCTGGATGGTTGCGTTGGAGAAGAGCTCGTTGGTATAGGCGTCCTGCTCCTCCATGGCGGTGTTGTAGGCCTCCTGATAGTCGGTCATGGCAACGCTGTAGGCAGCGCTCGCGGCCGCGTAGGTGGCGGAGTCGTTGGAAATCTCGTAGCTAGAGAGCGTGTTGTAGTACTCGCCGTCGGTGGTGGCCCAGTCGTTGGCGTCGCTGTCCCACTCGTCGCCGAGAAGAGCAATCACGTACTCGGCATATTCGGCCGTGGGGGTGTCCTCCTCGCCCTCGGAGGGGGCGGTGGGCTCCGTCGGCATCTCGGGAATCTCGCCGGAGATGACCTCCTCGCCGAGCTTGCTGATGGTCACGTAGCTGGTGAGCATATCGCGGGCGGCGTCCTCGGTCATGCCCATGCCGGAGGCAAAGGTAGCGAGGTCGACCCCGTAGGAGGACGAGAGGAACTCGTTGATGTCATCCTCGGTGGCGGTCACGCCGCGCTCAGCGGCGTCAGCGAGCATGAGCTGGGTCTGGGCGTAGTTGAGGATCGAGTCCGCGGCGGGGATGTCGTAGGTGCCGTCCTCGTTAGCCGCAAGCTCGGCACCGCCGTAGGTGAGGACCTCGCGGGCGGTGATGTCGTGCGCGACGCCGTCGGAGGTGTAGGTGGCGATGGTGCTGTCGAGCTCGCCGCTGGAGAGGGTCGTGCGCCCGTTGAGCGCGATACTTCCGCCCGCAGCGCTACCGAGGAGGAAGTGGCCGGCAAGAACGCCGACGACAAGTGCCACGGCGGCAATGGCGGCACAGACGGCACCGGAGATGCCGTGAGGCTTCTCGGGAGCGTCTGCGGCTCCGGGCACCGCAGGCGCAGCGGCTGCAGCGGGCTTCTCGTCCGCCGGGGCGGCGGGCTTGGGCGCAGGTTCGGGCTTCGGCTCGGGCTCGGGCTCGGGCTCCGGCTCAGGCTCGACGGTCTCCTCAGGCTCGGGTTCGGGCTCCGGCTCAGGCTCAGGCTCGACGGTCTCCTCGACCTCGACAGCCTCCTCGACCTCGACGGCCTCCTGGACCTCGTCGTCCTTCTCGACCGGCTCCGCGCCCTCCTGATCGATCGGCTTCTCCTCTGCCATGATTCCTCCTCAAAGTCGGTCGCGCCCGGCGACCCATACACATACCTTGTTGATTTTATGTGAAGAGACGCTTCTCCTCACAGTCGGCACAATCCTAGGAGAGAGCTTGAAGGATCTCCCCCGAGAGCGTCTTGATGTAGCCCGTGCCGTTCTCCGCGTCAAAGCTCACGCGCGCCGCGAGCGCCTTGCGCGTGGCTTCGGACGCGTTGCCACGCGCAAGCTCAAGCAGGGCAACGAGCATGTCGCGATACTCGGCGTCACCGTGATAGCACTGGATTGCCTCGTCGAGCAGCTGCCAGATCTGGTCGGAGCGCTCCGGGGAGCTTGCCGCAATTCGGGCGAGAAACACAAACGCGGCCAGGCGGACCGTCGACGAGCTGTCGTCGAAAAGGGACGCCTCGGCGCCGTCCAGGGCATCGGCGACTGCCTCCGGGTTGCCCACGGCAATGCTCGAGAGGGCATCGAGCACCTCCCAGCGCGTCTGGGCCTCAGGGCGATAGAGCGCGTCGGTGAGCGGGCGGATGTACGGAATCAAAATCTTCGTGTTTGCGCGGGCCGTGAGCGCAATCTGGTGGGCAACCTCCTGGCGGCGACGCCTGTTTGGACCAGAGAGCTCCTCGATGAGACCCACAATCTGTGCGCTGTTGGAATCTGCCATTGGTATCTCCTTGCTACTCGCAGAACCCGTCGACAACGGCCGTGCCGCTCTTGGGGTCCTGGTGAATGTCGATAAAGCCGAGCTTCGCCGCCTCGCGGAGAAGCGCCGTGAAAGAACGATAGCCGTAACTCGCCTCCGAGAACTGAGGGCGCTTGCGCTTCATCGTGTCCTTGAGGCGTGAGGCCAAAATGAAGCTGTCACTCTCGCGCTGCAGCGCATCGATCGTCTCAAAGAGCAGCTGGTAGCACTTCTCGCGCTCCTTGGGCACCTTGCCCTGGAAGTCGGGGATGCCGGGGCCGCGCGTGATGTCCTCATAGAAGATGAACTCGTCGCAGACCTCGGTGAGCAGGCTGCTCGTGGCGTCCTTCATGCCCACGCCAATGACCGTCTTGCCAAACTCCTTGAGCTTGGAGACAAGCGGCGAGAAGTCCGAGTCGCCCGAGAGGATCGCAAAGGTGTCGATGTGGTCCTTCGTGAGGCAGATTTCCATGGCATCCACCGCAAGGCGGATGTCGGCCGAGTTCTTGCCCGTATAGGCTCGGTCGGGAATCTCTATGAGCTCGATGCCCAGCTCGTGCAGGGGTGTGATGGCATCCGAGAAGCGCTGCCAGTCACAGTAGGCGCGCTTTGCGGTGATGCGGCCCTTGTCGACAAGGCGCTCGAGAATGAGCTTGACGTCAGGGAGCGGGCCTGCCTCCTGGTGACCGTTCTTCTTGCGGCGCCCGGTTCCGAGCGCGAGGTTCTCAAAGTCGATGAGCACCGCGATGGAGCTCTGCGGCATATCGGTTTCGTTCAAAACGGGTGGTTCTCCTTACGTGCGTCCAAGATGGCGCGCACGGCACGGCTTCATTTCACATAGCCAAGGAAGCCTGCGGACAAAAGCCGTGCCGTGCGTGTTTTTCTCGGCACTAGTGGTCGTGGTGGTGGCAGTGGCACTCGTGGTCGTCGCCGTGGTCGTGGTGGTGGCCACCGCAGCACTCGTGGTCGGCGGCGTGGTCGTGGCCGCAGTGGCACTCGTGGTCGTCGTCCTCGCCCTGGTCGAGCAGGCTCCAGTCAAGGCCCGCAGCGGCGCAGGTGGCTTCCTCCTGGTAGAGCAGGGTGAGCGCCTGCGTGCCCATGCGCGAGCCGCCAATCTGGCAGAGCATGTCAAAGAGGGTGAAGGCGGTCTCGGCGCCGGGCAGCGTGATGTCGAGGTCCTCGGAGCGCTGCAGCGCGAGCGCAATGTCCTTGCGCAGGTGCTCGGCCATGAAGCCAGGCTTGTAGTCGCCGGCGAGCGACTTGGGCGCCAGAGTCTTGGAGGCGCCGGAGCCACCGGTGCCGCTAGCCATGACCTCGAGTACGCGCTCCACGTCGATTCCGGACTGCTCGGCGAGGGCGATGGCGTCCGCGTAGCCCACCATGCAGGAGGCAAGGCTCACCTGGTTGCAGAGCTTGGCCGTCTGGCCGCCACCAGGAACGTCAAAGAAGAAGCGCTTTGCCGAGAAGGTCTCGAGCACGGGGAGCACGGGCGCCGCCTCCTGCTCGGAGATGCCCATGATGAGCGTGAGGGTGCCGTCGACCGCGCCCTGCTCACCGCCCGTGACCGGGCAGTCGAACGCGTGCTTGTCCTCAACCTCAGCGGCATCGTGAATGTCACGCGCGAGCTGCGGGGAGCTCGTGGTGAGGTCGATGAGCCAGGCGCCCTTCTTGGCGGTGCGGATCAGGCCGTCGGTGGCAAGGTAGACGTCCTCGACGTCCGTGGGATAGCCCACCATCGTGAACACCACGTCGGCGTCCGCGGCGGCCTCGGCCGGGCTGTCGGCCCAGTGGGCACCCTTGGCGAGAAGCCCCTCGGCCTTCTCGCGCGTGCGGTTGTAGACCGTGACGTCATAGCCAGCATCGAGGATGTGGCCGGCAATGGGCGCGCCCATGATGCCAGTACCGATGAAGGCAATCTTCTTGATCTGCAAAGTCATTCCTTTCCACATGCATGGTTGATGACAGAGGTGACAGGGCAGTTTGTCAGGTTTCTGGTGACGGGGGCGACGGGTGGCGACAGGGGCTGGTGACAGAGGTGACAGGGTAGTTTGTCAGGTTTTTTGTATGGTTACACTACTCGAGATGACTCACCAGAAACCTGACAAACTACCCTGTCACCTCTGTCACCAAACTACCCCGTCACCAAACTGTCAAGTGCTTACTGTCCGCGGACCTTGCGGGCGATGCGGTCGGTGAAGGAGAGGGCATCGCGGCGGTCGCGGCCCCAGAAGAGCAGCGCCACCATGCCCGGGCCAACGTGGGCGCCGATGACAGGACCCACAGAGCTGTAGATGATGGGCACGTCCTCGCAGCCGGGCTCCTTGCGAACCTGCTCGGCAATCCAGTGCGCGTCCTTCTCGGCATCAGCGGAGACGATGGCCATGGGAAGCTTCTCGTCGCCGCCCTCGGCACCGAGGTAGTTGGCCTTGAAGTCGGCGATGATCGCACGCAGGGCCTTCTTGCGCCCGCGGCACATGCCGCGCAGCGTGAGGGCGCCGTTGGTGTCGTAGGAGAGCTCGGGCTTGATGTCGAGCTTGCCGCCCACCGTGGCCGCCGCCGGCGGGATGCGCCCGCCGCGGGCCAGGGCATCGAAGGAGTCCAGCGTAAAGTAGCCGTGAATGTAGTAGCGCGCCTCCTCGGCCCACGCCACGAGCTCCTTGGCCGTAAGCCCACTCGCAGCCTGATGAACCGCCTCAATGGCGAGAAGCTCGGCGGCGGCAGACGGGCAGACGTTGTCCACCACGTAGATCTCGAACTCGGGGTGGCTCTCGCGCACCATCTCGGCCGCCTGCCGGGCGGCGTCGACGCTCGACGAGAGGCCGCGCGTGAAGGCGAGATAGACCGTCGGGGTGCCCTCCTCGGCGGCGCGCTCAAAGACCTCGAGGTAGTGGCCGGGCGTCACGGCTGAGGTGGTGGCCACCTCGCCGGCGCGCATGCGATCGTAGAACTCCTTGGCCGACATGGTCTGCCAGAGGTCATCG
Organism: uncultured Olsenella sp.; assembly: GCA_949291295.1. GTDB lineage: Bacteria > Actinomycetota > Coriobacteriia > Coriobacteriales > Atopobiaceae > Thermophilibacter. Next base: position 30,121 of record CASEVE010000011.1, on the reverse strand, counting down.
GCATACTCCGTGCCGCTCATCACATAGGTGAAGTTCACGACCTCCACGCCCAGGGCACGAGCGACCTCAGGCGCAAAGTCCGCGCAGGAGTCAACGATGATCCTCACATTTGACTTGCGATGATAAGCGCGGCCCAGGCGCGCAGCCTCCTGCGACGCCTGGGCGTTGTCCTCCCCCTCTACGATGGGGGCAGTCTCTATGTTCTTGTCGGTATCGCTACTGCTCATTCTCTTCCTCGATCTTGGGCTTGATGATTCCATACCCGCCATTCTTGCGGTGATAGATCACGTTGACAAGCCCCGTGGTGGCATTTGTGAAGACATAGAAATCATGTCCTATGAGGTCGGTCTGGACAAGGGCCTCTTCCTCCGTCATGGGGAACAGGTCGATGTACTTCTCGCGAACGAGCTGATCGTCCTCGGTCTCGTCGGGCGTGGGCTCGATGAGGGCGGCAAGGTCCTCCTGCGTGACGGCCCCCGCCTTTGCGGCCTGGGCACGCTGGCGGCGGTCGATGACGCGCGTCTTGTACTTGCGGAGCTGACGGGTGGCCTTCTCGGCGGCCTCGTCGATGGCGGCGTACATGTCATCGGAGCTCGCGACGACACGCACCACGTTATCGCGGACAAAGACGGTGACCTCGCAGGCCTTGCGCTCCGGGTTGGAGGGGTTCTTGTCGACTCGAAGAACGACGTCGCAGGTCATGGGCTTGATGTCGAACACCTTGAGGGCGTTGCCCACCTTCTCCTCCACATGCTCGCGCAGGGAGTCGGAGACGCTCACCTTGCGGCCCGAGATCTTGATGTCCACCATGCGAACCTCCTTACGTTGTACGTGGTTGCGACCAACTCGGTCGCACCATATCTGACTGATACCCACTTCTGCGGGTGGCAGTCCACCGCAAGACGCCCATGACATGCCTGAACGGACGCTCCCGCTCGGCGGACGTAAGGTTTCCCGGGCACGCCCCCGGCTAGTAGTAGGAGTCGTACGAGTAGTCCTCCTCGTAGTAGCCGTCATCGGTGTAGCCGTCATCGGTGTAGCCGTAGTCCGTGTAGTCCTCCGAGTAATAGTCACCGGAGTAGTCCTCGGCGTAGGAGTCCTCCCCGCCGGAGTAGTCCTCGGCGTAGGCATCGCCTGAGTAGTCGCCGGTTCCGGCGTCCTGCTCGGGCGCGGCGCCCTGGTCGCCGGACTCGCCCTCGGGCACGGTGCCGTCCTCGGAGGCGGCATCGTCCTCGGAGCCCTGCTCGCCCTCGGCGGGCTCCTCTTCCTCGACGGGCTCCGGCTCGCGGACAACGATGCCGCTCACCTTGGTGGATTCCGTGAGCATGGGCAGGCCGCTCAGCCAACGCGAGCGGATGATGTCGTTCACCCCGTTGGACTGGATCGTCTCGAGCGCCGTCTGAATGGCGGACGCAAGCTCGTCGGAGGAGGCGACGATTCCCGTGGCAATAGGGTCGTCTACCGTTCCGGCAAAGGTAACCCCCTCGTAGACGCCCTGGAGATAGGCGCCCGCGTAGGCATCGCAGGCAACGTAGGCAACGGAGCCGCTCTGGAGGGCCTCGAAGGCCTCGTTGAGGTTGGCAAAGGTGGTCTCGGTGGCACCCGTCTCGAGGTTTGCCATCGTCCGCTGGGAGATAGAGCCCTCCTGAACGCCCACGCTTGCCCCGGAGAGCGCGGAGGCGTCGATGGGAGCCGTCACGTCCTGGGTGGTAAAGAGGCCGGTGGCGCTCTGGGCGTAGTCGCCCGTGGGCGTGACGGAGCTCGAGCCGTCCGCGGCAACCCCCATCACCACGTCGCAGCTCTCCTCAAGAGCGGAGGGAATCTCAGAGACCGAGACAAACGAGACGGAGGTCAGCCCAAGCGCGTCGGCAAGGGCGTGGGCGGTGTCGACGTCCATTCCCGCACGCGAGCCGTCGCTCATCGCAACCGCCAGCGGCACCGACTCGACGGCGGGGATGCCCACCGTGAGCGTGCCAGCCTGCTTGAGCAGCGAGTCATCGACCACCTGCTCGAGAGCGGCCACGCGCTCGGCACGGGCCTCGGCAACGGATGTGGTCATGAGGAAGTCATCAAAGTCCACGGGGCCGAGGGAGCAGGCTCCCAGACCAAGCGCGGTGCAGAGCGCGGCCGCCATTGCGGTGAGGATGCGAGTGTGGCTGTGCGGCATGACTATCCTTCTTCCCAAATGTCCAAAATCGCGTCTCTCCCAGCTGACCTGGTCTTTGACCCCACACCCGCGCACTGGGGACGTCGCTTTTGGTGCCGCGGCACCTCCACTTTTGCCCCTCTCGCCCGCGAGGCCGTATGCCTCATGAGTATGACGGACGGTGCGACTTACCTCTAGGACGAGCCATGATCGCACGGACGCGCACGCCCGAGCTTACGTGGATCCCTTTGCCCTCGTCTGGCATGGACTTGGGCGAAAGGCCGCCCGCAACCACAGACCTGGTCGAGACTCCTTTGAGTATACCTTCCAGGGGGCAGTTTTTCTCGCCCAAGAGCCAATGTCCCAAAACGCGTCCCGGAGAAGGCGGGCTCGCGAGCAGCGCTACCACACGCGGGCAAGGACGCATGCCGTCACGGACGCGGCACCTCGGGCGAGAAGTGCCCGGGTGGCCTCGTTGATCGAGGCGCCCGTGGTGGCAACGTCATCGAGCAGCAGCAGGTGCGCACCGAGAACATCATCGCAGACACGGATGGTTCCCAAGAGGTTGGCCGCGCGCTCCTCTCGGCCAAGCTCGCGCTGGTCGCGGGCTTCGGGACGTACGAGGACGTCGGCAACGGGTAGGCCGGAGCAGGCGGCAAGCTCGCGTGAGACGAGCTCCATGTGGTCAAAGCCGCGGCGCGCGTAGGCCGCGGACGTGGCGGGGACAAAGCAGATGCCGTCCGTCTCGTGCGGCGAGAAGCGCGGCGCGCCGTCGGGCGCGTCCCAGGCCGACGCCTCCTCGAGCGCGGTGAGCATCGCCGCCGCCACCACGGGAGCCAGGCGCAGCTCGTGGGCGTCTTTGAGGCAGGTGACCATGCGCGCCGCGGTGCCGTGGAAGTCTAGCGCGGCAACGGTTGTCCGGGGCGCCCAGGTGCCCACGCACTCCGTGCAGGTGAGAAATCCGTAGGGCGCGCCGCAGACGGGGCAGGCAAGGCGCTGCTCGATCCAGCCAAGCGCGGCGCGGCATTCGTCGCAGACCAGCTCGCCGGGCTGGTCGCAGCTCACGCAGCGCGTGGGCCAGAGCAGGTCGGCGAGCTCCCCGGCAGCGGCGCGGGCAAGGCGACCGATAGGCATGCGACCCCCTTCCTAAGGCGGATGGGGGTCGCGTCGGTGAAAAGAGTGTAGCACGCGGCCGTCGTGTTTGGTCGGAACAGGGTGGCGCGGGCGGCCTGCCGAGAAATGCGGCCGGCTGTACTGCCTTCTTGAGCCGCGCGTCGAGAAATGCCGCCCGCCGTACCATCTCCGCGGAGCTCACGTCGAGAAAAGCCCCCCTCTGTACCAGCGCGCGCCGGCTCCGCCGACCGCATGCCGAGAAAAGCCGTCCTCTGTACCGTCTCCGCGGACCTCACGTCATGAAAAGCCGCCCGGTGTACCAGGGGCGGCTACGCAGCGGGTTTGCGCGTGGTACAGTGGGCGGATTATTACGACACCCTCTCGGAGAAAACGGTACAGCGGGCGGTGTTTCTCGGCATGGCATCGGACACGCGGGTACAGCGGCCAGCTTTTCTCGGCATGCGGTCGGCGGGGCCGGCGCCCGATGGTACAGAGGAGGCCTTTTCCGGACGTACGACCCAAGAAAGTGGTACAGAGGGCGGTGTTTCTCGGCACATGGCAGGCTGGCTCGCGAGCGGCGGTTCTCTCAGAAGACGACAGCACGCAACCGGGGCAGGACAAGCCCTGTCAGCCGCATGCTACCATGCAAGAAAAGGCGAGAGGAGCGTGCGTGCAGACGGAGAACCATGACATGGGGCGCAAACCCACGGCAAAGCCCGCGCTCCCCTGCCGCATCGCGCTCGTGAACACCAGCTCGCGAGCGGACGAGAAGATTTCCCGCTACCTGCTCGATGACCTCGCGGAGGCTCTACCCGTCTACGCGCGCCTGGCGGGCGTTGCCTCACCCGAGCTCGCCTACGCCGCCCCCGGCGAGAAGATCGACGCGTGCGACACCGTGCTTCTCGGCCACACCCTTCGAGACGTCGCCGCCGCGCAGGAAATCATTGCCACGCAGGTGGTGCCTGAAACGCGCGTCTACACCCTCGCCCACCTTCGCGACAGCGCGGGCAACGAGACGCCGCCGCGCTTCTCGCAGATGGAGGCATGCTGCGAGGCTGCGGGCGCGCGCTGGATGGGCGGGCTTGTCATCTGCGGGGACCGCCTGGTGCGCGTAGCTGCGGGGGCGCCGCGCATGGGATGGAAGCGCCGCTGGGTCTCCGAGGCGCTCGACCGGCTCATCGTGGCCCTTCTCGCGGGATCTTCCTTTGACGAGCCTGCCGCGCGGCCCACGCTGCTCGCACGACTGGCGTGCGCGCTATCCGCCCGCTAACCCGTTCGCGGTGCCGCGCGGAACCTCAGCGCGGTTTGGGGCGGTTTGGGGCGGCTCGCGGACGTTTCCGGGGTCAAAACCGTCCGGAACTCGCCCGCCGAGAAGAACGGGCGGCTCGCGGACGTTTCCGCACCCGCAAACCGTCCGGAACCCACCCCTACAGTCCAAAGAGGTCGCAGGCGTTTCTCCACAGGGCGTCATAGGTGGCCTTGCGGCTGCCGCGACCGGCCTTCTCGCGCACGTCCGCCACGCACGCCGCCGTAAACGCCACCATGGCGGGCTCGCACTCCTCGCCGCGCAGCGGGACGGGCGCCATGTAGGGGCTGTCGGTCTCGGTGAGCAGGCGGCGCTCGGCGCAGAACGTGGCGGCCTCGCGGATGTCCTCGGAACGCGTGAAGGTAACGGCCCCGCCAAAGGCAACGTGGCAGCCGAGGCGCGCAAAGTTCTCCATCACCTTGAGCCCGGCGGTAAAGCAGTGCAGGTCGCAGCCCTTCTCGGGAACCCCCTCGTCCGAGAGGATGCGGGCGGCGTCAACGTAGGCGTTGGAGAGCATGTCGCCGGCCGTCGCGCGGATGTGCAGCTCGGCGGGCAGGCCCATCTCGTGTGCAAGGCGCAGCTGGCGACGGAAGGCGTCCTCCTGGACCTCTCGGGGAACCTTGCTGTAGGGACCGAGGTCCAGGCCAAACTCGCCCACGCCCACGCAGCGGGGGCTGGCGAGAAGCTCGCGGATGCGCGCCATCGCGTCGTCATCGAGCGACTCCGCGCCGTAAGGGTGTACGCCCGCCACGATGTGCACGTTGTCCAGCAGGTCGGGCACGTCGTAGCCCTCGAAGACCGGCGGAACAAAGCCCAGCTCAGCACACTCGTCAAGGCAGGCACGGGCAATCTCGACCTGCTCGTCGAGCCACGAGAGCACCTCGGGGACGCTTCCCCACCTGCCGGGAACGTCGTCAACGGCATCGATGGGAACGACGAGCAGCCTCACGCCGGCCAGCGCGGCGCGGGCAAGCGCCATCGCGGGGTCGTGCGCGCGAAAGCTCGTGAGGTGACCGTGCGTGTCCGCGAGCGGGGCGAGCGGGGCGGGAAGCGGGCATGCCTGGCCCTTGCGGTCATGGAAGAGCTCGTGGTCTGCGAGGGTGAGGTGGTCAAGTGCAATCTGCTCGGACATTTCTTCTCCTTAGGAGAGCTTGGAGGCGAGAAGGACGAAGTCGGTCGGAGAGAGCGTCTCGGCGCGACAGGTCGGCGAGATCTCACAGGCCTCGAAGGCCGCGTCGAGCGCGCCCTTATCATAGCCCGACGCCGACATGGAGTTTCGAATGGTCTTGCGGCGCTGCGCGAAGGCGGCGTCGATCACGGCAGCGGTAGCGGCAAGGCACTCCGGTGTGAGCGGCTCACCGGAGGCGGGGTCGCACACGGGCGCGCGGTCGATGCGCACGACGGCGGAGTCCACGTGCGGGGGCGGCATGAAGTTTCCCGGCCCCACCTCAAAGCGCCCGGTCACGCGGGCGAGAAGCGCGAGCTTGGCCGTGTAGGCACCGTAGGTGCGGTTGCCGGGGCCCGCGCAGATGCGGTCGGCCACCTCGGCCTGCACCATCACCACGAGGCGGCGCAGGCTCGGAGCCTCCTGCAGGTAGCGCAGGATCACCGTGGCAGCCACGTTGTAGGGCAAGTTGGACACGAGCATCGTGGGCTCGCCGCCCGTGGCCTCGGCGATCTGATCCGGTGTCACGCGCAGGGCGTCACCCATGATGAACGAGAAGTTCGGGTGCGCCGCAGCATGCGCAGAGAGCACGGGCTCGAGCTCGCGGTCCATCTCGACGGAGACCACGTGGCCCGCCTCGGCGAGAAGCGCCAGCGTGAGCGTACCGATGCCGGGGCCCACCTCGAGCACGCGGTCTTCTTGCCCAAGCTCCGCCAGGTCCATGATCTTCTCGATCACGTGGTTGTTGACCAGGAAGTTCTGGCCCAGGCTGTGCTTGGTGGCAAGGCCGTACGCCTCGAGCAGGGCGCGCGTGGCGCCGGGGTTTGCGAGAGGAGATCCGCCCACGCCCGCCTACTTCTTGGTATCCAGGCGCGGGAAGAGCGCGTCGCCCTTGGTCACGGCCACGCCGCCGGCGAGGCCGCCCCAGGCGCAGGCCGCGGCGAGGTCGTCCGTGGCGGCCTCGGCCTCGAGCGACATGCGGCGCAGGACCTCGGCCGAGGTCTTTGGCATGAACGGCGCGAGCAGGTGCGCGGAGATGCGGATGGACTCGAGCAGGCTCACGATGATCTCGGCGAGCTCGCCGGCGCGCTCCAGGTCCTTGGCCACGGCCCAGGGCGCGGAGTCCTCGATGTAGTGGTTGGCGGCGTGGACGAGCTCCATGACCACATCCTTGGCGCCGGCGTAGTCGAAGACCTCCATGCGGCTCGCATAGCGGTCGTAGATGCCCTCGGCAACCCCGCGCAGCACGCCGTCCTTCTGTGCCCAGCCCTCGGCCAGCTCCGGCGTCTTGCCGTCGAAGTACTTGGCGCTCATGTTGAGGGCGCGGGAGACCAGGTTGCCCCAGCTGTTGGCGAGGTCGGCGTTGTAGACCTGCTCCATGCGCTCGAAGGAGATCGCGGAGTCGTCACCGTGGACCACGTCGGTCATGAAGTAGTAGCGGTAGCCCTCGACGCCCAGCAGGTTGATGACGTCGCGCGGGGCAATCGCGTTGCCGCGGGACTTGCTCATCTTCTCGGCCTGGCCAGTCTCGGGGTTGCGCACCGTGAGGAAGCCGTGCACGAAGACGTGCTCGGGCAGGGCCTCGTCGATGGCCATGAGCATGGCGGGCCAGAGGATGCAGTGGAAGCGGATGATGTCCTTGCCGATAAGGTGGCACTGGGCGGGCCAGCGGCGCGCGAGCTCGGCGCGGGAGTCGGGGTCGTCCAGGCTGTAGCCCACGGCGGTCATGTAGTTGAGCAGGGCGTCAAACCACACGTAAGTGACGTGCTTGTCGTCAAAGGGCACCTTGATGCCCCAGTCGAAGGTCGTGCGGGAGACCGAGGTGTCCGTGAGGCCGCCCTCCACGAAGCTGCGCACCTCGTTCATGCGGAAGTCGGGCTGCACGAAGTCGGGGTGCTCATCATAGAGCGCCAGCAGGCGGTCCTGGAAGGCGGAGAGCTTGAAGAAGTAGGACTCCTCCTGGACGCGCTCGAGCGGACGGCCGCAGTCCGGGCAGAGGTGCTCGCCCTTGGTGCCGCGCTCCTCGTCGGCCTTCTCGACCTGGGTCTCGGTGAAGTAGGTCTCCTCGGGCACGCAGTACCAGCCATCGTAGGAGCCCTTGTAGAGGTAGCCGCTCTCCAGCATGCGGTCCCACAGGTACTGGACCGCGTGGTGCTGGCGGGGCTCGGTGGTGCGGATGAAGTCGTCGTTTGAGATCTCAAGCTCGCTCCAGAGGTCCTTGAAGAGCGGGGCCTGGGAGTCGCACCACTCCTGCGGGGTCATGCCGTGCTCGGCGGCGGCCTCGGCGACCTTCTCGCCGTGCTCGTCCATGCCGGTCAGGAACTTGACGTCGTAGCCGGCCGCGCGACGGAAGCGCGCCTGGACGTCCGCGAGCAGGGTGCAGTAGGCGGTGCCCAGGTGGGGGGCGGCATTGACGTAGTAGATGGGGGTGGTGACAAAGTAGGACGGCTTCTCTGCCATATGACGACTCCTCATGACGGAATGTGGCATAGGCCCGCGCCGGGGCGCAAGCTCTCTGATTGTACCCTTACCGCAGCTCTTGGGCAGCCCGTTCTTGAACGTTCTCGTTGCACAAGGGGTGCAAAAAGTCTTGTCTGGTTGTACTTTTCCGCAATGCGCGGGCCGAGTCTATGCGCATTGGACTTTCTTGTGTTTTGAGCAACGAGAGTGTTCGCAGCAATCGAACGGAGACTCTCATGGCAAAGAAGCACCAGACCTCGCTTTCCCAGATTCGTCGCATGACGGGAAAGACGCAGGCGCAGGTCGCAGGTCAGCTCGGCGTGAGCAAGGCGACCTACAGCTCGTGGGAAACCGGACGGGCCGAGCTTGGCGCGGAGCGGCTGAGGGCGCTCTGCGACTTCTTTCACTGCACCCCCAACGACATCCTTGGCTACGGACACTCCGCGCGGCACCTCTCCCCGCTCAGCGAGGAGGACGAGCGCCTGCTGATGCTCTTCAAGCTGCAGCCGCCTAACATGCGTCAGTACATCCTCGGCATCATGGACTACACCGCCAAGGGGCGACGCTCTCGGTCTCGGTAGGGCGGGCGCACCTAGCGCGAGGCAGCCGCGATCACGGCGTCATAGACCTCGGCACGCGGAAGCGAGAAAGACTTGGCCAGCCGCTTTGCCAGCGCGCTTTTGGGCTCGCCCGCGGCAAGGCCGGCAGCAATCTCCTCCTCGAGGCTGAGGGCGGCTCCACCCATGGCACGCCTGCGGGAATCGAGCTCGTCTGCCGCGGGCGCCGCGATCACGATCACGCACTCGCCGCGCAGCTCGCCGCGCGCGGCTATGCACGCCGCAAGACCTGCCGCCTCGCCGCGCACGACCTCCTCGTGAAGCTTGGTGAGCTCGCGCACGAGCGCCACGCGCCGCCCCGGCATCACCTCGGCCACGTTGGCAAGCGTCTCGGCCACGCGCCGCGGGCTCTCGTAGACAACGATCGTGCCGGGAATGGCGGCCAGCTCCTCCAGGCGCTCGAGCTGTGCCCCGCGCTTGCGCGGCAGGAACCCCTCGAAGAAGAAGTGCTCGCTTGCAAGTCCCGACGCCACAAGGGCGCAGGTCACGGCGCTTGGGCCCGGAACCACCTCCACGTGCGCGCCGGCGTCGAGCGCGGCGTCCACGAGACGCTGGCCAGGATCGCTCACGCCCGGCATGCCCGCGTCGGAGACAAAGGCCACGCGCTCGCCGGCAGCAAGGCGGTCCAACACGCCTGCGACCTTCTCGGCCATGACGTTCTCGTCGCAGCGCTCGAGGCGCACGCGCAGGCCAAAGGCACTCATCAGCTTGCCCGTGACGCGCGTGTCCTCGCAGAGCACCACGTCCGCCGCGCCGAGCGTCTCGATCACGCGCGGGGACGCGTCACGGAGGTTTCCGATCGGCGTCCCCACGATGGAAAGGGTTCCCGGAAGGGTTGGCGCCCCCGTCATCAGACAATCATCCCGCGCTCAAAGGTGGCAAGCGCCACGCGGGCGTCCCAGCCGCCGAGAAGCCCGCTCGTCTTCCAGGTGTTGAAGAACCATGCGGGGCACTTCTCGTACGTGGAGATCTGCTCGGAGGTGTAGACGCGCTCGAGGGCTATGCGGCCCTCGGGGGTCATCTGGGAGTCCGAGACGGGAAGCGACGAGGACCACTTGCCCACCATGACCGGCATGCCGGAGCGCCTGGCCTCGCGGATGTTGCGCTCGTGCGCGCTCACGAGCCGGCGCACGCCCGAGGGTCCGGAGACGTCCACGCGCGCGGTGGTGCGGTCGAGGTGGCAGTCGAGCCAGACGTTGCGGTAGTGGCGCTGGGCCATGAAGCGGCCCCAGCCGCCGGGGATGCCGCCGTCGGGCATGATGACGACAACGTCCTCCCCCGCCGCGCTGCGCACGAGCTCGTAGGCCTCGCGGTAGTAGTTGCGCAGGCGGTGGATGGGAACGCCGTCGGTGAGGACGAGGCCGCGGCGCACCTGGGGCACCACGTCGTCGGCGAGCTCCATGCCGTAGAAACCCATGCGCGAGGCGTAGCGCTTGGAGAGCGCAAAGACCACGTCGAGCACGCCGTCACGGGGCACGTGACAATCCGCGTTGTCTGGGGCAATGCCGTTGTCCGAGTGGGGTCCGCCGGGGTTTATCGCCAGCGAGAAGATCACCTTGAGACCAATCTCCTCCGCCCAGTCGAGCGCCTCGTCCACGTGCTCGATGCAGCCGATGTAGGGACCGGCCTCCGGGCCCTGCTCCCCGTAGACGTACCACGGCACGGGCAGGCGCACCGCGTTGAAGCCGCGGGCGGCGATCTTGACGAAGTCGTCACGGGTGATGAAGGACGCCCGGTGCTTGTGGACGCACTCGGCATAGTCCTTGGGGCCAAGGGCGATGGCGAGCGCCTCCTCGTCAAGGGCTCCCGCCCCGGCAAAGAGCTCGGGCGTGACCCACGACTCAAGCGTCAGCCAACCTGTCAGGTTGACCCCGTGCAGGGAATGCCCTCCCATGACGCACCTCCGTCCCAAGCCGGCTTCTTCTCTCACCGCAAGTATAGCGACCCCCGCGGACAAGAAGTCCATGCAAGAAAAACTCCGCGCCGACGGTTGGGAGCGCGGGGTCGGCGGCGGACGCGGGCGCGGGGCGGGCCGGGCGCGGGTCGGGCGCGCGGCGAGGCTACTCGGCGAGGTACGTGGCGCAGTTGAGCGGCGTCTCGTAGACGTCTACCTGCGAGCAGGGCAGGCCGCGCTCGCGGAGACGATCGCAGAAGTGACGCGCAAGGTTCTCGGCGGTCGTGCGGAAGGGCAGCACCTTGAGCGAGAAGCCCTCGGACTCCAGAGCCTCAACCGTTGACGGCGCGAGCGTGCCCTCCTCCACGAGAAAGGTGTGGTCAAACTCCTCTGCCAGCACGCGGACCTCGCGCTTGAAGGAGCCAAAGTCGCAGACCATGTCGCGCTCGGTACCGGCGTCGCCAAGCTCCGATGTGCGAAGGTAGCACACGACGCGCCAGCGGTGCCCGTGGAGGTTCTCGCACTTTCCGTGGTAGTCGGCAAGAAAGTGGGCGGAGTCAAAGCTCGCCTCTGTCTTGAGCCCGTACATAGAATCCCTTTCCGCATCCCCGTTTCATGACAATGGTGACAGGGTTACTTGTCATCATGACAAAAGTGCCTGTCACCATTGTCAGGTTTTGTCACATGGTAACGCGCGGCGGCACGGGCGAGAAGGACGGCGTTGGCGTACCATGTTCGGGCACGTACGCGGCCACCGGCCGCCGACACGAGGAGCACCCATGCCGCTTTCCGAGCAGCTGGCCGCCTATGCGGCCGCCCGATACAAGGCCCGCCGCCCCCTCCTGCGCAAGAAGGACCAGGAGCTCGAGGCCGCACTTGGCGCGCTTGCGCCCGACGAGGCGACGCTGCTGCGCTACCACGTGGCAACGCTACCGCTCACGGACGTCTTCGACACGCCGCTCGAGGTGCTTCTCGCCCACACCCGCCACGCCCTCATGCTGCGCGAGGGACCCGCGGCGGGGCTGCCCGAGGACCTCTTTGTCCACTACGTGGCGTGCCCGCGCGTGAACAACGAGCCGCTCGACCGCTGTCGCGAGGCGCTCTGGGAGGAGCTTGCCCCACGCGTCGCCGCGCTCTCAGGAGAGCGCGGCGTGATCGAGGTCAACTACTGGTGCGCCGAGATGGCCACCTATCAGACTACGGACGGGCGCACCCTGGGAGCGCTCGGCGTGCTTGCCGGTGCCGCGGGCCGCTGCGGCGAGGAGTCAACGCTGCTCGTGAGCGCCCTGCGCGCGGTGGGCATCCCCGCGCGCCAGCTCTACGTGCCCTGGTGGGCGCACTGCGACGACAACCACGCCTGGGTCGAGGCATATGCGGGCGGCGCCTGGCACTACCTCGGCGCCTGCGAGCCCGAGGAGGCACTCGACCGCGGCTGGTTCACAGCCGCATCGGGGCGCGCGCCGATGGTGGCAACGCGGCTCTTCTCGGACTTTGGCTGCGCGCCTAAGGACGTGGTGGGACGCGCCGGCTGCACCGTGCTCGTCAACGTAACGGAGAGCTACGCGCACACACGGCGTCTTACGGTGCGCGTGGCAGATCAAGACGGTACCCCGGCAGCTGGGGCAACCGTGGCCTTTGAGGTGCTCAACATGGCCGGGTGGCGGCCGCTCTGCGTGCTCACGGCAGACGCAGACGGCTGCTGCGCCACCGAGCTGGGTCCGGGCTCTGTGCGCGTGCATGCGTCACGCGGCAGCCTCATGGCCGAGAAGGACGTGGACGCGGCAACGGCAACGGAGGTGGCCCTCGCGCTTGCGCCGGTCTCGGCAGCCGCGGGCAACACCTGGGCCGAGGTCGACGTGCGCGCGCCCGAGGACCATCCCGCGCCCTCGCAGCCGCTCTCCCCCGAGCAGGCGGCGCGCGGTCGCATGCGCAAGGCCGTGGCTGACGAGTCGCGCGCGATGCGCGTTGCCGCCATGCACGCGCACGCCGCCGCGCTTGCCGCCCAGGCCGCCGTCGCGCGCCCGGATGACGACGCCGCCCAGGTGGCGCACATCCTGGACGCGGCACGAGGAAACGCGGATGCGATCTACAGCTTTCTGACCGCAGGTACGGAGCCGGAGCGCGTGGCGCTTCTTTCCAGCCTTGCCGAGAAGGACTATCTGGACGCCAGGCCCCAGCTCCTGGAGGGACACCTGCGCGCCGCGCTTGCATCCGGGCGACGCCGCAACGTAGACGCCACCACCTGGGAGCGCTACGTCCTCTGCCCGCGCGTTGGCCTCGAGCACCTGAGCGCATGGCGGCCGGTGCTGCCCGCGGCGCTGCCGGACGAGCTTGCGGGGCTCGTGGAGAGCGACCCCGCCGCCGCATGGAGCTGGCTTAGGGAGCACCTGTCCTTCTCGCCTGCCGAGCACCTGGCAAAGCTCGTGGGAACGCCCGCCGGCGCGCTCGCGTCCGGGGAGGCGTCCGAAGTCACGCTGCGCACGCTCTTTGTTGCCGCGTGCCGCAGCCTCGGCGTGCCGGCGCGCCTGGCCCCTGAGGACGGGCGGGCGGAGGTCCTTCTTTCCGGGCGCTGGTCCAGCGTCGAGGGCAAGGCGGAGGAAGAGGCCACGTTTGCGCTGCGCCTGGACGTGCCCGAGGGCCATGCGCTCTCGTACGGAACCGACTGGGGCCTCGCACGCCTGGGGTCTGCGATGCAGGTCGGCGGGCAGGAGCTCTACGGCTTTCACCAGCTCGAGCTCTGGGGGTGCGACCCCGCGCACCTTGAGGTGCCGGCGGGGACCTACCGGCTCACCACCACCGTGCGGCTCCCCAACGGCAACCAGCAGGCAAGCGAGTTCGTCTTTGAGATGGACAGGCCCCGTGAGCTGGCGCTTCACCTGCGCAAGCCGGCGGCGGCGGACATGCTCCAGCGCATCGAGCTGCCGGACGCAACGTTTACGCCCGGCGAGAGGGGCCTTTCGCTGGTGGCGTTTGTGGAGCCCGCCGAGGAGCCCACGGAACACCTGCTCAACGAGCTCTCGAACAACGCCGAGCAGCTCGCTTCGACGGGGCTTGCCGTCACCCTCCTCGCACGACCCGCAGATTTGGACGAGGTGTCCCTCAAGAACGCGCATCGCGCGATGTTGGCCGCCGGGGCCAGAGTTGAGCTCGCGCACGACGACTTCTCCGAGCTGCCCGAGCGCCTGGCGCGGCGCATGTTTGCCAATCCTGAGCTGCTGCCGCTCGTCGTTCTTCTCGACCGACGCGCAGACGAGCCGGTTGGCCTCTTTGCCCGCGGGGGCTACGCAGTGGGCACCGTGGAGCTTGTGCTGCGCCTCGCGGCCTTGGCGTAGCCCAAGGACGGAGGCAGCGACCCCAAGACGCCACTACGAGACAGGCTCGGAATACTCCACGACAATCGTGTCCCCCACACGGACGGTAGAGCCCGCCGGAACGGAGGTCGAGGTCACGACGGGGTTTCTTCCGTAGTACCCCTCGTTGGTGAGCACCTCCGGATCGGGGACAAGGCCAACTCGAATGAGCTCCGCGGAGGCGTCAACGGGCGTCATCCCAACAAGGTCCGGCATCTCCACGTCGCTCGTGATGGTCAGAGCGACCTCCTCGTCCAGAAGCGCCCAGGAGATGGGAGCGGGGTCGCACGCCTTGACCCTGTTGTGGCTTGCGTCCACGTCTCCCTCTTCGATCACCTGAACGTCCGTGAAGCCGGCCTCCTCAAGCTGCTCGACGCCCTCCGTCCGTGATGCCCCGATGATGTGCGGGGGTATCTGCGACATTCCGGCCAGCCACACGTCAAGACCGCCCTGCCACTCGGTGCCCTCGAGCTCCTCGTGCAGCGTGCCCTCAACGTCGTGGCACGCATCCGCCGAGAAATGCGTCTGGTCGTTATGCTCGATGAGGGCAACCGTTCCTGCGGTACCACCGTTTGGGTAGCGCTTGAGGGTGGGAAACCACCCCTCGCTCACGAGCGTCTCCCACGCCTCTTGAGGGTCCGTCCCAATCAGGCGGTCAAACTGGCCGGCCTCCTCGACCTGATCGCCCGTATTAGTGCAGGCAGAGGCACCTCCTGCGACCAGCGAAAATGCGACAAGGGCACCTGCCCTCACTGCCGTGCGGCGGCTCAGCATCGCATCCACAAGCGCCTCCTTTAGTCGGGAGCTCTTTGAGATGGCTTCTTTTTTATACCCATCTATCCAGCGAGATTGCCTGCGGACAGCTTGTGCTGGCGCTTTGCCGCGGCCCGGTGGTCGGTGCGGGTGGGTGCCGAGGAAATCCGGCGAGTGTACCGCCGACGGCCCGGGACGCCACTGAATGCCAACGGGTGTACCACCGACTGCCTAGGGGTGCCGAGAAAAACTGGCAGGCGTACCGCTGACGGCCCGGGCGTGCCGCGGAATGCCAGCGGGTGTACCGCCGGTGGCCCGGGTGCGCCGCGGAATGGCGGCGGGTGTACCGCCGGTGGCCCGGGTGCGCCGACAAATCCGGGCTGGTGTACCGTCAGCCCAGGTCAATCGCCGAGAAATCCGGACAGATGTACCAGTGACTGCCGAGAAACACTTGCCTCTGTACCACGCAGTACGCCGCGAAGGCTCTCAGGCGGTCCGCACGCGGTACAGAGGGCGGGTTTTCTCGGCGCACTTACGTCGATTGCGGTACACCAGTCGGGTTTTCGCGGCAGGTCTTGACCGATGGCGGTACACTCACCGGGTTTTATCGGCGTGCTCACGTCGATTGCGGTACGCCCGCCGAGTTTCCGCGGCATGCTTTGACCGACGGCAGTACAGTCGCTGGGATTTCTCGGCTCGCTCCTAGCGACGGCGGTACAGTCGCTGGGTTTTATCGGCATGCCTCGATTGACGGCAGTACACCCGCCAGCATTCCGCGGCACGCCCGAGCCGACAGCGGTACACCAGCCCGGATTTATCGGCGCACCCGGGCCGTCGGCGATACACTCTCCAGCATTTCTCGGCCTCGGCGCCCAGTGCGCCCAACGCATCCCACCAGCGCACCCCGCAGACGCACGGCGAGAAGAGCCTCTCGCCGCTACTCGCCGGCGGGCGCTCCGCCCTCGCAGCTGCCGCCGCGTCCGCGGCCGCCGCGGCGACGGCGACGGCGCGCCTTGGCGGCACCCTCCGCGCCCGGCTGCGGCTTCGGGCCACCCTGAGACGGCTGGCCGCCCATATGCTTGGGGTTCGGACGATCGCCGCCCTGCTGGGCCGCGGCCTGCTGGGCGCGCTTCTTGCGCGAGGGCTGCATGCCGCGAGGCTGCGTGCCCTTCTCGCCGAGGCCGCCCTTGTCGCCCGGCCGGCGCGTGCGCTTGGCCGGAAGCTGGGCCTGGGGCTGCTGGGACCCATCGGCCGAGCCACCTTCGGCCACCTGGTGGTGACGGCGGCGACGCGTCGTCTGCTGCTGAGCGGTCTGCTCCTGGGCGGGCGCGGCACCGCCATCGCCCGGACGACGCTTGCGACGACGGCGCGTCGAGGCAGAAGCCTCATCTCCAGAGCCGGAGCCGGAACCAGAACCAAAGGACGCGACAGCACCCTCGTTCTTCTCGCCAGCCTGCGCCCCACCCGAGGCGCGGCGACGCTTGCGGCGCGTCTCCACGAAGAGATCGGCCGTGTCTACCTCGGGCTCCGTGAGCACGCCGTTCTTGCGGTCGAGCTCGGCGAGGGCCATCTGGACGTCCGGGGACTGCAGGCGGTCGAGCACCTCGCGCGTCACGGTGTCCGGACGGCAGGGGCAGCCCAGCTCCTCGCTCTTCTTGTGCGCGGCCTCGGAGGCCGTCATGTCGGCGAGCGCCACGCGAATCTGCTTGCCGCTCTCAAGGCGCAGGACGATCTGCTCCTTGGGCGTGTCGTACTCCACGATCTTGCCCTTGCCGAGCGGCGTGTCGATCACGGCGTTGCGCTTGGGCGCACGCGTCTTGAAGTCGCGATACGCCTCAAACTCGTAGCGCAGGCAGCACATGAGGCGGCCGCACGCGCCGGAGATCTTGGTTGAGTTGAGGGGGAGGTCCTGCTCCTTGGCCATGCGGATGGAGACCGGGTCAAAGCCCGTGGCAAAGCGGCGGCAGCAGAGCTCCTGGCCGCAGTGACCGTAGCCGCCCACGATGGCGGCCTCCTCGCGCACGCCGATCTGGCGCATGTCGATGCGCACGTGGAACTCGCGCGCGAGGTCGCGCACGAGCTGGCGGAAGTCCACGCGCTCCTCCGCGGCAAAGTAGCACACGGCCTTCTCGCCGTCGAAGAGGTACTCCACGCCCACGGGCTTCATGTCCAGGCCGGACTCCGCCACGTGGCGGCGGAAGGCGGGCATGGCGTCCTCGCCGCGACGGGCGAGCTCGTCGGCGCGCTCGAGGTCCTCCTCGGTGGCAATGCGGTCGACGGGGCGCAGCTGGGCGCCGCCGATCGTCTCGGCGAGCTCCTCGGGCGTCACCTCGCGCGCGTCGGCCGTGGCAAGGCCGATCTCGCGCCCGCGCTCGGTGGTGCAGATGACGTGGTCGCCCTCCTGGGCACCGGTCTCGGCCGGGTCGAACCAGAGGTCGCGCGCGGCATAGGTGAACTTCACCGGAATGACGGTCGGCATGCGAGTGCCTCCTTGATGCGAAGAAGCATGACCTCAAGGGTCAGCTGGGGTGATACGTTGCGGGCGAGGTCGCCGCGTGCGCGCGTCACGGCATCGAGTGCGCGCAGGGGCCCCGCGGTGGTGCAGCCGGCGGCGATACGATCGACCGCGGCGGCGGCGTCCTCGTTGACGATGCTCTCCGAGACATCCTCGCAGCGAACGAGCACGTCGCGCAGCAGCGACTCGATTGCCGCCAGAGCTTCCATCATACCCGAACGCTCGCGGGCGGTAAGCTCGCGCTTGTTGGCGTCCTCCACCTGCTTGAGCGCGGCGGCGGTAAGAAAGTCCTGGGTCTCCCTGAGCGCGTCCTCCTGGGCCTGCTTGACGTCGGCAAGCGGAACGGAGACCGCCCCCACGATCTCGCGCGCGGCGAGAAGGACGTCCCAGGAGTCATCGCGGGCAAGTGCGTCAATCGCGCCCACCACGAGTCGACGAACCTGCCGGCGCGCGGTGGACTGAAGGAACTCCGTCGCGCGCGTGGGCGTTCCCGCAACGGCGAGGGCAATGCGGGCCTCCTGCTCGTCCGTTGCGCAGGAGCGCATCACGGCCTCGAGGGCCGCCCTCGGAGAGGTCGCGCGGAAGGGCACCTGCTGGCAGCGGGAGACGATGGTGGGAAGCATCGAGGCGACGGTTCTGGCGCACAGGATGAACATCACGCTGGCGGGCGGCTCCTCAAGGGTCTTGAGCAGGGCGTTTGCCGCCGTTCCGCGGAGCAGCTCGGCGCGCTCGAACACATAGACCTTGGTGCGGGCCCGCGTGGGCGCAAGGCTCACGTCGTCGATGACCTCGCGGATCTGCGCCACGAGGTAGCCTGTCGCGCTGCCGGGCATGAGCCAGCGGACGTCGGGATGGGTGCGATGCGCCACGCGGCGGCACTCGTCACAGGTTGCGTCGCCGCCGTTTGGGCACACCACGCACTTGGCCAGGGCCTCGGCCGCCTCGTGCTTGCCCGATCCCGGTGCGCCCACAAAGAGGTAGGCATGGGAGAGGCGCTTCTCGGCAACGGCGGTTGCGAGAAAAACGCGCACGCGGGGCTGGTCGGAGAGACTGTCGAGGGCAGCGGGCATCAGGCGCACACGTCCACGAGGTCGCTGAGGGCATCGAGCGCGCGGGCGAGAACCGCGTCCTTCTCGCCGGATGCATCGACGAGACGCACGCGGTTGGGCTCCTGCTCGGCGAGGCGCAGGTACGCGGCGCGCACGCGCTCCTGGAAGGCAAGGCCCTCGGCCTCCATGCGGTCGGCCCCGCCCGCCGTGGCGCGAGCGAAGGCGACCGACGGCTCGAGGTCGAAGACGAGCGTGCGGTCGGGCATGCGCCCGCAGCTGCCGAGCGCGTTGGCGCGACGGACGAGGACGTCGTCGATGCCGCGGCCGCCGGCCTGGTAGGCGTAGGTGGAGTCGTAGTAGCGGTCGCACAGGACCACGGCGCCGCGTGCAAGGGCGGGCTCGATGACCTCGCGCGTGAGCTGGGCGCGACTGGCCTCGTAGAGCATGAGCTCGGCCTCCGGCACCATCTCGACGTTTGCCGGGTCGAGCAGCAGCGCGCGGATCTTCTCGGAGATGGGGGTGCCGCCGGGCTCGCGCAGGCGCACGAGCTCTTTGCCCGCGGCCTCGAGCGCGCCGGCGATGAGCTCTGCCTGCGTCGATTTGCCGCAGCCGTCCGCTCCCTCGAGCGTGATGAAGATTCCGCCTGTACCCATGGCCCTCCCTCGGTTGGTTAACCCTTCCATGGTAGCGCGCGGCGCCCTCCAACGCGAGAAAACCATCTCGCGCGAGCCTGACAGTCAGCCCCTGAAACCTGACAGTTTACCCTGTCACCTTTGTCAAAACTTGACAGTTTACCCTGTCACCTTTGTCATAACCTTTGTCATAAAAGGGCGCCACCGAATCTGGTGGCGCCCCGATGCGTGCGAATCACCTACAGAGAGGCCTAGCCCCTATCGAAGGGAACCTCGTCATGTAGGCACTCGATACCCTCAACGGACAGCTCATAGCTAAAGCCAATCTGCTGCAGGTACACCGTGAGCTGAGCGTCCGTGGCGCCTCCCGCCTTCTGGAGAAGCTCGACCGCCTCGGCGTCGCTCATATCGTAGAGGTTGTACTCAACACCATGCTCATCTCCGTACTTAAGGAGAATGGAGAACGCGTAGTACTCCGAGCTCTGGAGCCAGAAGCCATCGGAAAAGTCCGGGGACGTCTCAAGGGCCAGAGACAGGCCGCCAACGGACTCGCTGAGAGAGTACCCATCAATCAGGAAGCTGTAGAGCGCCTGCTCGTAGGGCTCGAGGTAGCCACGGTACGCGTACTTCTCAAATGCCTCAAGGTCCGCAGGAGCCGTGGGCTTCACGCCGTACCAGCCAATTCCCTCTTCCTCCCAGCCAGCTTCCACAAGCGCGTCATTCTCGACCTTGTTCGTGGTGTAGTTGTGCGTGCCGGTCTCCGCGTACGGGTTGTACTGGCGCAGGAGCGGCTCGCCGCCCTTCTCGTCTGCGGAGTACCAGCCGATGCCCTCGTCGGTCCAGCCGGCCTCTATGCAGGCGTCGCGCTCGGCCTTACTCGTGGTGTAGTGGTGGTCGCCGCCCTCGACCCAGGGGTTGTAGAGACGGTAGACCGGAGTATCGGACTTAGTGGGCGCGATCCAGCCCAGGCACTCGTAGCGCCAACCCACCTCGACGAGCGAGTCCTTCTCGACCTTCTCGCTGGTGTAGAAGTGCTCGCCGGTGTAGGGGTTGTAGAGGCGGAACATGTAGACCTGGCCGTGTTCCTCGTCGTTGAGGAAATCCTCCCTAAAGCTCCTCTCAAGAATGTTGGCCCCCTTCGCCCACTCCGGAATCTCCGCCTTTGCCACGCCGGGGACAAAAACGACCGCCAGCACGGCAAAAAGGACCACGAGTGCGCCCCTTGCCCTTCTGGTAAGTGATCCGCTCATCCCTGCTCCTTTCCTTGCGATTTGACAGCCGTATGTGCAACGTAGCGGAGCGGCGAGAAGAGCGTCAAGCTAGCTGAAATCGCTTCTCGGCGGAAGGCGGCAGGGGGGCGGCGCGCGGCGGGCGGCCCGACAGCCAAACCTGACAGTTTACCCTGTCACCTTTGTCATCACCTTTGTCATCATGGGAGCTTGGAGACGAGGCGGTCGTAGGTGAGAAGGCCGTTGCTCTCGGCCTCGACGTCGCTGAGCTGGGTGTAGACGTAGCCCGCAAGGCCCTCTGCCTCAAGCTCGTCCGCACGGGAAAGAAGGGCGCGGACCTTCTTGGCATACTCCTCGCCATCTGTCGCGGCATCGTAGCCATATGACCCCGCCACGCAGCCGTATCCCGAGACCACCCAGTTCACGCCGCCAAACTCCGAGATCACAAAGGCCCGCGTCGGCTGGTCGCAGCGACGGCGACACGCCGGGTCGCGCCAGACCGCGAGCGGCCGGAAGTAGTTGTGCACGCTGAAGAAGTCTCCGCAGCGACGGTCGTACCATCCGCTCGTGGCGTCCACGGGGCGCGTGGGATCGAGCTCGCGCACCAGCTCGCATGCCGAGCGCGCGTCAAACTGCCCCCAACCCTCGTTGAAGAGCACCCAGCCCGCCACGCAGGGGTGCCCGCCGAGCAGGCGCACCATGCCCTCACAGGTCTTAAGCCACTCGCGGCGATACGCCTCGTCACCCGCCGAGAGCTGTTTGGCCGCTCGCTGGCCCGTGTCGGCGTGACGCGTCCAGCTCGCGCGCAGGAGCGTGGGCAGGTAGCTCGTGTGCACGGCGTCGTAGGCGCCGCCGCCGGAGGGGACGTCCTGCCAGACGAGCATGCCCAGGCGGTCGCACAGGGCGTAGAAGCGGCGCTGCTCCACCTTGATGTGCTTGCGCAGCAGATTGAAGCCGAGCTTCTTCATGGCGCAGATGTCGTGCTCGAGCGCCTCCTCGGAAGGCGCCGTCATGAGACCGTCCGGCCAGTAGCCCTGGTCGAGCACACCCCTCAGGAAGATGGGCTCTCCGTTGAGGTAAACGCGCGGCACGCCCTGCTCGTCGGGGCGCACCTCAACTGTCCTAAAGGCGCAGTAGCTCCGCACGCGGTCCGAGCCAAACGTAAGCTCAAGGTCGTAGAGGTGCGGGTCATCCGGAGACCAGGGACGCACGCTCGGCACGGGCAGCGTCACGCTCAGCTCATCCTCGCCGCGCGACACCTTAATCGTGCGGGCAATCTCCTGTCCGCCGTCAAACAGGCGCGCGTCGAGCGTCCCCTCTCCCACCAGGCGGGCGCAGAGGACGACCCTGCCCTCCTGCGCGCGGGCGTCCACGGAGATTCGCTCGATGTGGGCCTCGGGGACAATCTCATACCAGACGTCCTGCCAGATGCCGCTCTGGGCCGTGTACCAGATTCCCTCGCGCGCAAGGCGCTGCTTGCCGCGAAGCTGGGTCCCCGTGTCCGAGGGGTCGTGCACGCAGAGCTCAAGACGGTTCTCAAAGGGCTGCAGAGCATCGGTTACGTCAAACGAGAAGGGCAGGTATCCGCCCGTGTGCTCGCCAAGGCGCACCCCGTTGAGGTAGACGGAGCATGCCCAGTCAACGGCGTCAAAGTGCAGAACCACTCGCTCGGAGCGCTCCGTGGCGGGCATCAGGAAGTCAAGGCGATACCACAGGAGCTCGGCGGGCGTCAGCTGACGGCGCACGCCAGAAAGCGGCGCCTCGGGCGAGAAGGGCACAAGAATCTGCTGCCAGGAAGCCTCCCCCTCGGGCGGCTCGGCCGTGCGCCAGTCGTGCGCGGCGTCCGGAGTCTCCACAAAGGCGCACTCCCACCTGCCGTTGAGCGAGCGCCACCTGTCGCGCGCAAAGAGCGGGCTCGGATGGGAACACGACGCCACGTCCTTCTCGCCATCTCTGATCTCTTTGCCCCAGCGGGTCCAGAGCTCTGAGAGTTCCGGCTGGTCGGGCTTCCTGAGCCCCTTTGCGAGCACGCGCCTCAGGTCAAGCATCGCGAATCTCCGTCTCTTCTCGCTGAGTGGGCACAGAAGTTGAACCATCGGCTTTAAGATAGCTTATGTGGGCACTCGTGACCTGCGAGTTTTGTCTACTTGCTCGCTAAGTGGGCACAACCAGTTCAACTTTTGTGCCCACTCAACGAGGAGTGAGGGCACGTCCGTGCCAAGAGAGGACCAGCACCGAGAAGAGCCGTGAGCCGAGAAGGACCTCTATCAGGACTTCTTCCGAGACCCGCGGGCGCCTCCCGAGCGGCGGCCGCCACGGCGCGGGGCCGCAGCCTTCTTCTCGCGACCGGGGCAGTCCATGTTGGGGCAGAGCTTCCACGGGCCGCGGGCAGTGGTCACCACCACCAGGGGCGCACCACACTCCGGGCAGGTCTCGCCCGTCGCCTCGAGCGCTCCGCGGGCGGGCAGCGGATAGCTGGTCCCGCAGTCGTCGTAGTTGGTGCAGCGGATGAAGCGCTTGCCGCTCTTCTCGGACTTGTGGGCGATCAGGCGCCCCTCGCGCCCGACCTCCTTGCACGCGGGGCACTCCCCCACGTCAACGTCGGGCTCGCGGTTGGTCACGCATGCGGGGTTGATGCAGGTCTCGTACGCGCGGCTGCGGAACGGCTGCACCTTCACGCGCGGCGCGCCGCACTCCGGGCACACGGCCGCCTCGCCCTCCAGGGCGATGATCTTTCCCTGCGGCAGCGGATAGGTGACGTCGCACTCCGGCCAGCCCATGCAGCCGGCAAAGCTGCCGCGCGTCTTGGCGGACGTCTTGACCACGAGGTCCTTGCCGCACTTGGGGCACACGCCAATCTTGGCGTCGGCCGTCACGGCGTCGGCGATCTGCTCGGAGAGGTCCTCGGTGTGCTCCACGAGGGCGTCCATGAGGCCGGCGAGAAGCGCGCGGGAGTGCCCCACCACCTGCTCCTGGGTGTCGGTGCCCTCGGCGACCTTGGTCATGTCGTCCTCGAGCTCGGCCGTCATGTCCGGGCTGGTGATGCGCGGGGCGTAGCGCGTGAGGGCGTCGATGATGGCCATGCCCAGCTGGCTCGGCTCCACCGGGTCTCCGCGGAAGTACTTGCGCTCGTAGAGCGTGTCGATGATGCTCGCGCGCGTTGACTTGGTGCCCAGGCCGCGCTTCTCCATCTCCTGGATGAGCTTGCCCTGGCTGTAGCGCGCCGGCGGCTCGGTCTGCTTGGCGAGAAGCTCCATGTCGCTCACAGAGACAACGTCGCCCTCGGCGAGCGCCGGGAGCTGGTCGTCCTTCTTGAGTCCGTAGGGGTAGGCCGCGCGGAAGCCTGAGCTGACGAGCACGCTGCCCGTCACCGTGAACGGCTCTCCGGCAACGTCGAAGGTGACCTTGGTGCCCTCGATGGTGGCGGGCCCCATGAGCGTGGCCAGGAAGCGGCGCGCGATGAGGTTGTAGAGCTTCCACTCGGCGGGCTGGAGCTTGTCCGGGGAGGCCGGCGCCGTAGGATAGATCGGCGGGTGGTCGGTGGTTTCCTGCTTTCCGCGGGTGGCAGTGAGCTTGTCCTGCTTCAGGAGCTCGTGGCACACGGAGCCATAGGCCGGCACCGTGGAGAGCATGCGGACGCACTCGCGCAGGTCGAGCGACTTGGGGTAGACCGTGTTGTCAACGCGCGGGTACGAGATGAGGCCGTCCATGTAGAGGCTCTCGGCGAGGCGCATCGTGCGCGCGGGGCTGATGCCCTCGGCGGCGGCCGCAGCCTGGAGGCTCGTGGTGTTGAAGGGCGCGGGCGGGCGCTGCGTGCGGCTCTTGCGCTCCACGGCCGTGACGCGACCCTCGCTGGCGGCGGCCACGTGAGCAAAGGCAGCATCTGCCTCGGTCTGGTCCCAGAAACGCGCGGTGGCGTGCGTGATGCGGAAGGGGCCCGCGGCGTCGCCGTCCTTCTCGGCCTGGCCCTGGATGACCCAGTAGTCCTCGGGCTTGAAGGCAAGGCGCTCGCGCTCGCGCTCGACCACGAGGGCCAGCGTCGGGGTCTGCACGCGGCCGGCGGAGCGCACGTTGCCAAGGCCGCTCCAGCGGGCGGCGGTGAGGTAGCGCGTGAGAACGGCGCCCCAGATGAGGTCGATATACTGGCGAGACTCACCGGCGTCGGCGAGGTCCTGGTCAAGCTCCACGAGGTTGGAGAAGGCATGGTCTATCTCGGCGCGCGTGAACGCGGAGTAGCGGGCACGCGAGACGGGCACGTCGGGCGCCACCTCGCGCACCTGGCGCAGGGCGTCGGAGCCGATGAGCTCGCCCTCGCGGTCGAAGTCCGTGCCAATGATCACGGAGTCGGCCTTCTTGGCGAGGTTCTTGAGCGCGCGGATGATCTCCTTCTCGGCGGGGAGCTTCTCGATGGGCGCCCACACCAGGTACGGAAGGCTCTGGATCTTCCAGCCCTTGAGGTCAACGCCGTTGGCGAGGAAGGGCCTGCGCTTGGACTTGTAGGGCGGACGAGCAAGGCCGTCGGGAATGTCGGCGGAAAGCAGCTCGCCGTCGGCGGTGACGCCCTGCCAGCCGTTCTTGTCGTCAAAGGTCAGCTGGACCGGAAAGTCAACCTTGAGGATGTGGCCGCGAAGACCAATGGTCACGCAGTCGTCTCCGTCCCAGGTGAAGCGGTACACGGGGGTGTTGTAGACCTTGTCGGCCTTGGGCTTTCCGGAGGTCGAGAGCAGGCGCGCGATCTGCTGCGCCGCGTCGTTTTTCTCGGTGACGATGAGCCTCACTGCATCACCAATCCTTACAGCTGTTCAAACTCGTGCTGCTCGTAATCCTCGCGACCCCACTTGAGGGCGTCCCTGCCGTCGCGCGCCACAATGACAAAGCGCGCCACGGCGAGGGCGGCCTCGTACAGGGCAATGAGGACGGCAAACATGAGGACCATCGTCACGGGCGAGGCGTCGGGGGTGACAACGGCCGAGAGCACCATGAAGGCAACGTAGACGACGCGCCACTGCTGGCGGAACGTCTTGTACGGAACAAGATGGAAGATCGAGAGGTAGAAGATCAGCAGGGGCAGCTGGAAGGCAATGCCAAAGCCAATCTCGAGGAGCATGAAGATGTTCAGGTAGTCCTCGGCGTTGGGCATGATCGTGCCGATCTCAAAGGACTGGTCGAGCAGCCATCCAAACGCCGCGGGCTGAATGATAAAGAAGCAGAAGATCATGCCCAGGAAGAACAGGAACACCATGGCGGCAACCGTCGGGACGACCCACTTTCGCTCGTTGGGCTTGAGCGCGGGCAGGAAAAACGCCAGCACCTCCCAGATGATGATCGGGCTGCAGACAATCACCGAGAAGAACAGCGCCACCTTGAAGCGGATGGTAAAGCCGCCAAGCACCGACATGACGACGAGCTCCTGGCCGCGCATGGCGGTCTCGATCTGGTCGATCATGAGCTCGATCAGCGTGGGCGTGGCAAAGTAGACGATGAGCGCGCAGACGAAGACAGCAACGACGATGATCGTGAGGCGGCGGCGAAGCTCGCCCAGGTGGTCCATGATGGGCATGCGAGCGGGTCCGATGGGCATGGGTTAGGCCTCCTTCTCATCGTCGGAAGTGACGCCGCTGACGGCCCCGACGCCGGGGTCAGCCCCAGCTGCTCGGCGCTCGTCGCTGCGCTCCTCGCTCGCTTCGTGACTCGCGCCGGGACTGACCCCGGCGTCGGGGTCGTCAGCGGCGTCCGCCGGACGAGAAGGACGGCGCATCGTGTAGAGGTCGGACACGCTCGGCTTGGCGGGGGCAGAAGCCTCGGCCGCAGGCTCGGCGGCAGCTTCGGCGGCGGGGACGTCCTGGTCGGCGTCCTCGTCGGAGGTGGCAACGGCTGCGGCAGCGGCGGCCTTCTCAGCGGCGTCGCGGGCGGCCTTCTCCTCGGCGAGGCGCTTCCTGCGCTCGGCGAAGGTCTCGGTGCGCTTGGGGCGCGGAGCCTCCTCGCCCTCGGGGAGGTCGAGGTCGGCGTCCTCGTCAAGGGCCTCCTCGTGCTTGCGGTTGGGCCGCTTGGGGGTGTCGCTCATGGCCTCGGCCGCAGGGTCAACGATGTTGGTCTGCACGACCTCGGTGAAGCCCTCCTGCGCGTTCTTGAACTGCCTGAGGGCGCGACCGAGCGTTCTGCCCATGCCCGGAAGCTTGTCCGGACCAAAGACCAGAAACGCAAAAAGAACGATGAGTGCGAGCTCACCTTCTCCTATGCCAAACACGTGTTAGGTCCCTTTCTTTCGCTGTCGTCGAGCACGGCCTTGCGTGCCTTACGCCTCGCGGACGTTGAGGTCTGCCGAGACGCCGAGAAGCCCGAGGACGCGCGCGACGTTTCTCTGGGGGCGAACCACCTCGAAGCGCACGCCCCTCTCGCCGGCGCGGTGTGCCGCACCGACGAGGACCCCGATTCCCGTGGAGTCGATATAGGGAACCTGGGAAAGATCAACGCTCAGCTCGGAGACGTTGGACTCAAGCTGGCGGTCGAGCGCGGAGCGCAGCTCGTCGGCGTTGGAGACGTCGACCTCGCCCTCCACGGAGACGACCATGTTGTCAACGGTGATGGAAAGACTCATTGCGTCGCTTCTCCTTCATGGATTGCGCGGACTAGTTCTCCCCGTCGGCCTGCTCGGAAGAGGTGTCGGCGGTGTCGTCCGCGCCGGTGTCGGTGGCGGTGTCGTCCGCGCCGGTGTCGTCGGTAGTGGTGTCGTCGGTGGTGGTGTCCTCGCCCGTGATGCTGGAGATGATGCTCTCGGCGTGGCTCTTGATGCCCTCGGCGTCATCGGGATCGAGCTCGATGGCCTTGTTGAGCACCTCGAGGGCCTTATCGTCCTGAGAGTTGCTGCGGTACACCACGCCCAGGTTGAGCCATGCGGAGGCGTTGTCGGGCTCGGCCTCGGTGAGCTCGGTCAGAGCCGCGATGGAGCCGTCGTAGTCACCCATGTAGGACTGGCACATCGCGCGGTTGATGCGGACGTCGGAGTCGTCGCCGAGCTCGAGGATCTTGTCGTAGGCGGAGATGGCCTTCTCGAAGAGCTCGTTGGAGTGCTCGGTGTCCGCGTCGTTTTTCGCGAGGACCTTCACGTAGCTTCCCCAGGTCATGTAGTTGTCACCGAGGGACCTGAGAGACGTGGTGTCCTCGGGGTTCTCGCTGACCGTGTTCTCGAGGTCCGCGACCGTGCTCTCGAACTGGCTGTCGATGTTGTCGACGGTCAGCTCGACGGTCTGGTCGGACTGGGACGACTGGAACACCGAGGCAAGGGCGCCGGCGAGCGTGGACATGGCGAAGACCACCACAAAGAGCACGATGACGACCTTCTGGAACCGCGTGAGCTCACCCGGCTTGCGGGTCTGCTTCTGCTGGTCCTGCGAGTTCTTGGATGATGACTTGCTCTTCTTGGAAGCCGAGTTCTTGGCCATGGGTCGACACCTTTCGCGCTAGAACGGAAGCGGGCAGACGCCCGCAATCTCTAAGGATAAGCCACAGCGCCCCGTCCGCAAGCGAACAGGGCCACGTGCGGCTGATAATAACAGAACTCCGCGCCGCGGCGGAATGACAGCAGGCCGGGGGCCCGGCGGGTTGGCGGCACCTCCCCGTCGGACCTCGGCCAAGAACAGGCCGCGCTAGGCGCGCTCGGCCTTGGCGAGACGTGCGGAGACGAGCTTGACCGCCACGACAAAGACGTCGAGCGCCTGACCGAGCTCCTCGAGCGTCGGGTAGGTGGGCGCGATGCGGATGTTGGTGTCACGCGGGTCGGCGCCGTAGGGCCAGGGGGCGCCGGCGGGCGTAAGCGTAACGCCGAGCTCCTTGGCGAGGCTCACGACGGCCTTGGCCGAGCCCTCCGGGCCCTCAAAGGAGACGAAGTAGCCGCCCTTGGGGTGGGTCCAGGTTGCCACGTCGAGGTCCGCGAGGCCGTCCGCGAGCTTCTGCTCCACGAGCGCAAAGCGCGGCGCCACGAGCTCGGCGTGCTTCTTCATGTGCTCGGCCACGCCGGCGGCGTCCTTCAGGAAGCGCACGTGCGCGAGCTGGGAGATCTTCTCCGGGGAGACGCGCATCGAGGCGAAGGCGCGGCGCAGCTCAGCCATGTCCGCCGGGGAGGCAGTGACCCACGCCATGCCGGAGCTGGGGAAGGTCACCTTGGCCGTGGAGGCAAACTCGTAGACGAGGTTCTTGTCGCCACCCTGCTCGGCGAGGGCGTCGAAGATGTTCATGAGCTTATCGCCCTCGCCCTCGAAGGTGTGGACGGCATAGGCGTTGTCCCAGAAGATGCGGAAGTCGGGCGCGGCGGGACTCAGGGCCGCGAAGGCGCGGACAACCTCGTCGGAGTAGGTGACGCCGGTGGGGTTGGCGTACTTGGGCACGCACCAGATGCCCTTGACCGTGGCGTCCTTCTCCACGTACTCGCGGACCACGTCCATGTCCGGGCCGTCCTCGCGCATGGGGACGGGGATGTTCTTGATGCCAAAGCTCTCCGTCACGGTGAAGTGGCGATCATAGCCGGGAGCCGGGCAGAGGAACTTGACCTCGCCCTGCTGGCACCAGGGCTTCTCGCCGGCGATGCCGTGGACGTAGCCGTGCTCGACGCAGTCGTACATAATGTTGAGGCTCGAGGAACCCATGACGGAGACGTTGGCCGCGTCAACGCCGAGGAGCTCCGCCGCAAGGGCGCGCGCGGAGGGCAGGCCGTCGGGAGCGCCGTAGTTATCGGCGTCGACGCCCTGGTCGGAGAGGTCGGAGTCGGAGGTGAGCAGGTCGAGCATGGGCTTGGAAAGCGCGGTCTGCTCGGGGCTGGGCTTGCCGCGGGCCATGTCGAGCTTGAGGTTGAGGGCCTTGAGGTCGTCCGCCTGGCGCTCGAGCTCGGCGAGGGCGGCGTCGAGGGCGGCGTCGGTCATGTTCTGGTACACGTTGGGCATGGGTCCTCCTTTGGGTTCCCGCCGTTTGGTCTCGCCTAGTATAGACATAAGCGCGCGAGGGGCTGCTACCATGTTGCAGACGAAAACGAACGCTTACGTTGCGGGGAGGCACGCATGTACCAGACGGACTTCCGCTCGGAGGACTACGGAGAGCTGCAGCGCCTGGTGAACGCCGTGTTTGCGCCGGGCATATCGTCGCTTGCCACATGCTCGAAGCTCGATGTGGTTGCCCGCGCGGAGATCTTTGACCTCTGCGACGACCTGCGCGAGGTGGTTGAGGCCCTCCCCTCGCGCACCTACACCCGCCAGCGCCTCTGCGACCAGCTCAACTCCATCTTGATTGGCCACGGCTGGGCGGGGGTCTACGGCACCGTGGAGTAGCCGCGAGCCCAAGCGCAGACTTGGATGGCGGGCGATGCCCACGCTGGGCACACGCGCCGACGTGCGGCGAGAAAACCTGGGGAGTGTACTGGGTGGCGACCGCGCGTGCCGAGAAATGCTGCCGGGCGTACCTGACGCCCGCCCGACACGCCGAGAAAACCTAGGTAGCGTACCAGGCGCCCATCCGACGTGCCGAGAAAACCTAGGTAGCGTACCAGGCGCCCATCCGACGTGCCCCGAAAACTCGCCTGGCGTACTGAGCGTCGTTCTCTCATACCGAGAAAAACCAGGCAGTGTACCAGGCGGAGCCAGTACGTGCCGAGAAATGCTGCCGGGTGGACCAGAGTGCTCGACGCACCGCCGAGAAATCGCGCCCTCCGTACCAGAGGGAAGCGGTTTATGCCGAGAAAACCCCGGCCCCGTACCATACGCGCCCGCCCCAACTACACGCCGTAACGCCCAGGCAGTACACCAGACGGCTTTTCTAATATGAGCTGAACATTGTCAAGCGCCAAGTTCGGCCCGCCCCCTCCCGGAGCTGCCGGAGGGGGCGGGCCCACCCATCTTCACCCGGG
>CASEVE010000010.1 GCA_949291295.1 uncultured Olsenella sp. | reverse complement strand
TTTTCCCGTTGGCAAAAACCTGTCCCAAAAACTCTGAGCGAAATAACCCGTCCCCAATTTGCTGGCCGAAATAACCCGTCCCCCCTTTGCCCGGCCCCGGAACCGCGTCTGACGCCGGAGATCACGACTCAGCGTCTCGAACGATCTGCTCGAGGCGGAGCACGCGATGATACATCGCCGACTTAGAGGCCGGCGGGTCAAGCTCCTCCCCCAGCGCGGCAAGCGAGAGCTCGGGGTGAGCGCGGCGGGCACGACAGAAGTCGCGCAGCGCAGGTGGAAGAGACGAGAGCCCCACGGCCTTCTCGGCACGGTCTATGAGCTCGAGTTGGGCCGCTGCCGCGTCCGTGGACCTGGCCTGATTCGCCATCTCTGCGTTGACCCTGCGGTTAACGTCGTTTTTTACAGACTTCTTGGCGCGGGCGACCTCAACGACGCGCGCCATGCGGCGGGCGCCCATGGCGCGCAAAAGGGCAATCACGTCATCAAAGCTCTTGAGATAGATGGCAAAGGCGCCGCGCCGCCGGTTGAGGCGGGCGGAGACGCCAAAGGAGTCGATGAGGGCAACCAGACCGCGTGCAAAGTCCTCCCCCGTCACGGCAATCTCAAGGTGGAAGTCCCCACGAGGATCGGCGATGAAGCCTCCCGCCATGAAGGCCCCGCGCACAAAGGCCTCGCGCGCCGGCCTGCTGCCAAGAAGCGCCGTTGGGATTCCCGTGGCAAGCCCGCGCCCCGGCACAAGAATCCCAAGCTGGACAAGGTCTTTTGCGAGCTTTTCCTGCTCGGGCATCTCGATGAGGTAGTTTCGCGTCTTGTGAAGAACCGACCTTCGCACCGTAAGCGAGGTCTCGAGGTCGAAGATCTTGTGCGTGAGCTTGATCACCGTCCTGGCAACGGCTCCGGTCTCCGTGGCAATGCGGATGGAATAGCGACCCGACCCCCTGAAGGAGAGCGTCCCGCACACGCGGATGAGCGCCGAGAGCTGGGCGAGCTCGGCCACGGCGGTGGGAGCCTCCACGCGGGAGAGCTCGTCTTTGACCTCTGCGGTAAAGGACATGCTAGCTCGTCCTCACGTTTGCCAGGGCAAGGTCGCGATGCGACAGCGTCACGTGATAGCCGCTCTTCTCGAGGTACGCCGCCGTTGCGGAGGCAATGGCAACGCTTCTGTGCTGGCCACCCGTGCAGCCAACGGCGATGGAGAGGTGGCTTTTGCCCTCGGCAACGTAGCCCGGCATCGCCACGTCCAGGAGGCGATACCACGCCTCGAGGAACTTCTCGGTGGTGGGGTTGTTGAGGACGAAGTCCGAAACCAGGCGGTCGTTTCCCGTGAGGGTGCGCATCGTGGGGTCGTAGAACGGGTTGGGCAGAAAGCGAACGTCAATCATGAGGTCTGCCTCGACCGGCATCCCGTGCTTGAAGCCAAACGAGAAGACGGAGACATCCATGAGCTGTTGGTCCGTGAGCTCGGAAAAGGTGCGACGCAGGCGAGTGCGAAGGGTGCTCGTGCGCAGATGGCTGGTGTCGATGACAAGATCTGCGCTCTCACGCACGTGTGCGAGCTGAATGCGCTCGCGGGCAATGGCGGAGGCGACCGACTCTCCCGGCTCGGCCAAGGGGTGGCGCCGGCGGTTCTCGTCATAGCGACGACGCAGTATCTCGTCCTCGGTGTCGAGGAACAGGACGCACACCGTGAGCTCGTGCGCGCGCAGCTGGCGAATGGAGTCTGAGAACTCGTCAAAGAGGCCCATACTGCGCAGGTCGCACGTAACGGCAAGGTGGCGTCCAACGCCGGAGTTGATGCCCACGAGGTCCGCAAGCTGCAGGAGCAGGCGCGGCGGAAGGTTGTCGATGCAGAAGTAGCCCATGTCCTCAAAGACGTGCAGGGCCTGGGTACGGCCGGAGCCGCTCATGCCGGTGATGACCACAACGTCGGGCACCCGGGCGGCACTCTCGGCGGCGCGCATCTGCTGGGCTGAATCTGACATGGCACTCCCCTCTCGCTTATACGAGTATAGGGCACCGGGGCAGCGCGCGTGGCACGAGGCGAGACGTCGCGTGATGCGGGGACGCATTGCGACAATTGCCTGCCACACACAAAACGCGCCGGGCCCGACGCTGGACCCGGCGCGCGAAGGAGGAACCGTTTCGCTGGATCTTCCAGCACAAAAGGCTTAAGGCTTACTTGCTGAGGCCGCTCTCCTCGGGCGGAAGGGGCTTCTTCCAGAACGAGAGGATCAGGCACGCAACCACGGCGCCGATAAGTGCCGCAACCAGCCACATGACGCCGTTGCCGATGACCGGCGTGACCCACGCGCCGCCATGCGGTGCCGGAGACGTGCAGCCAAAGAAGGCGGAGAGCCCACCGGCAATGGCGGCTCCCACGATGCAGGAGGGCAGCACGTGGCCGGGGTCGGCGGCGGCAAAGGGGATTGCGCCCTCGGTGATGAAGGAGAGGCCCATGATGTAGTTGGCCACGCCGGCGTTGCGGTCGGACTTGGTCCAGCGGTTCTTGAAGAACGTGGTGGAAAGGGCGATCGCCAGGGGCGGGACCATGCCACCGATCATGACGGAGGCCATCATGATCTGGCCGGTGGTGCCAAGACCGCTCGCGGGGTCGAGCGCCGCGGTACCAAAGACGTAGGCCGCCTTGTTGAAGGGGCCGCCCATGTCAACGGACATCATGCCACCAAGGACCAGGCCGAGAAGGACGATGTTGTTGGTGCCAAGGCCGCGCAGGAAGTTGTTGAGCGCCGTGTTGATGAAGGCAAAGACCGGGTTCAGGGCGAGCATGACCACGCCAGTTGCGAGGATACCGAGGATCGGATAGATGAGCATCGGCTTGATGCCCTCGAGCGAGGACGGAAGACGGTCGCAGAGGCGCTCGATGCCGAGGGTCATGTAGCCGGCCGCAAAGCCCGCGAAGAGCGCCGCAATGAAGCCACCGGAGACCAGGCCCGAGGTGTCCAGCGTTCCGAGGTAGGCAAAGTCATAGCCCACCTTGGCGAAGATGCCGCCCACAAAGCCGGGGGCAAGACCGGGCCTGTCGGCGATGGACATGGAGATGTAGCCGGCAAGGATGGGGAGCATGAAGCCAAAGGCCTCGTTGCCGATGGTCTTGAAGAGCGCCGCGGCCGGGATGGAGGAGCCGTAGGCCGAGGTGCCAAGGCCGGGCTGGTCGATCAAAAACGCGATGGCGGTGAGGATGCCGCCGCCGATGACAAACGGCAGCATGTGCGAGACGCCGTTCATGAGGTTCTTATAGATGGTGTGACCGATGCCCTCGCTCTCGGCGCCGGCAGCGGCGGCGTCGGAAGAGCCCCCAGCGTGGTGATAGGTGCCCGCGCGGCCATCCATGATGATGGAGATGAGCTCCTCAGGCTCGTTGATGCCCTTGGTGACGGAGCAGCTGTAGACCGGCATACCGTCAAAGCGCGCGAGGTCGATGTTCTTGTCGGCCGCAATGATGACGCCCTTGGCACCCGCGATGTCCTTCTCGGTAATGACGTTCTTGGCGCCTCCCGAGCCCTGGGTCTCAACCTTGATGCGCACGCCCATCTTTTCGGCCTGCTTCTCAAGCGCCTCGGCCGCCATGTAGGTGTGGGCGATGCCGGTGGGGCAGGCCGTGATGGCAAGCACGTCATAGCCGGCGGCGTCACGGGCGGCGGCACCTGCGGCCTTGGCCTTCTCGGCGGCGAGGTGCTTGTCCTCCTCGGCGTCCACGAGCGAGCGGAACTCCTCGGGCGTCTTGGCCGCACGAAGAGCTGCGCAGAAGTCGGTATCGAGAAGGAGCGTGGAGAGGCGGCTCAGCACCTCGAGGTGCGTGTTGGCCTCCCCCTCCGGCGCGGCGATGAGGAAGAGCAGCGTGGCGGGCTCGCCGTCAAGCGACTGGTAGTCGACACCGGCCGGAACGCTCATCGCCGCCAGGCCTGGCGCCGAGACCGCAGCGGTCTTTGCGTGCGGGATGGCGATGCCGTCTCCGAGTCCCGTGGAGAACTGCGCCTCGCGCTCGCGCACCGCCGCGGCATAGCCCGCCTTGTCGCGCACGTTACCGCCCTTCGCCATGAGGTCAACAAGCTCGTCGATGGCTTCATCCTTACTCTTTGGAGCACCCCCGATCCCAATCGACTCAGGTTTAAGCAAATCCGTAATTCTCATGTCTGTCCCCTTTCCCAAAGGCGGCCACAGCCGCCCACTACTGACGATTTGCAAACGCCTTCCTGCTCCCGGCCCCGAGGCCTTAGGGCAGCGAGAAGAACGCTGTACTTGGCTGGTAGCCCCGTGCCCGCCCCCCGCTCGGGTCTGGCTGGTGTCCCACGCTCCCCGCCGTCGCGCCGGGCGGGCCGCCCGGGCCGGGCGCCCGGGGCGGACGATCACGACGCCGCGAGAAGCGCCTCCACCTCCGGCCTCGTGGCCAGGTGATCAGAAAACGCGCTGGCAGACCCGGTTGCGAGCGCCATCTTGAATGCGGCCTCGTAGCTGCCGGTCTCCATGAGGCCCGCAAGGAACCCTGCCACCGAGGAGTCGCCGGCACCCACGGAGTTGACCACGGTGCCCTTGGCGGCCGGGCTCTGGTGGACATCGCCCGTCTCGTCAACGAGCACGCCGCCCTCCCCCGCCATCGAGACGAGCACGTTGACCGCACCCATCTCCTGGAGCTTTCTCGCATACGGCACAACCTCGTCGCGCGTCCGCAGCGTGACGCCGAATATGTCCCCGAGCTCGTGGTTGTTGGGCTTCACGAGGAAGGGGTGATAGGGCAGAACGCGGGTGAGCAGGTCGCGCTCCGCGTCCACGACGATGCGGATTCCGCGTCCGTCAAGACGGGACATGATGCGCTCGTACATGTCGTGAGGCAGTGCGGAGGGCACCGATCCGGAGATGACGAGCGTGTCCCCGTCGGTGAGACGATCGAGCTTGGAGAAGAGCTCCTCGACGTCGTCCTCGGTGATCTTTGGGCCTTGACCGTTAAGCTCGGTCTCCTCGTTGCTCTTGACCTTGGCGTTGATGCGCGTCATTCCCTCAGCTACGCGAATGAAGTCGCAGGTCACGCCTTCCACTGCGCAGAGGCGCTCGAGCTCGATGCCCGTGAAGCCCGCAACAAAGCCGAGGGCACGGCTCTCGTGGCCAAGGTGGCCGAGCACGATGGAGACGTTCACGCCCTTGCCTCCCGGCAAGATCTTCTCGTAGGTGGTGCGGTTGATGACTCCCAGGCGCATGTCGTCCACGCGGACGATGTAGTCAAGCGAGGGGTTGAACGTGACCGTGCAGATCATTGGGCTACCTCCACAACGTTTTTGCAGCTCTTGTACTTCTCGGGGACATCCCCGCAGGTGACGATGGTGGCAGCGTCGAAGGAGCCAAACTCGACGAGGCTCGTGTTGTCAAACTTGGAAGCGTCCGCAAGCACGTAGGGACGCGCGGTGCGCTCCATGGTGAGCTGTTTTATCAGGGCCTCGTTGCTCTCGGGCGAGGTGAGGCCGCTCTCTGGGTTGGTGCCGTTGACGCCCCAGAAGCCGATCGTAAAGTGGTAGCGCGAGAGAGACGCGATGGTATCCGGTCCCACAAGCGACTCCGTGGCGCTCTTGAGCTCGCCGCCGAGCACGGTGACGTGAAAGCCGCGCGCGGCAAGCTTCATCGCGTGAGAGACAGAGTCGGTCACGTAGCGGGCATTGTGCTCGGTGAGGTGGTTGAGAAGCTCCTCCACGGTTGAGCCGGCATCAAGGTAGACGAGGTCGTCCGGACGAATGAGCGTGGCAGCGTAGGCGCAGATGGCGCGCTTCTCCTCCGCGTGCAGGCCGTGGCGCTCCTCAAGCGTGAGGTCGCGCGTGAGATGGGCCGACTCGAGGGTGGTGGCGCCACCGTGAACCTTGATCAGTCGATGGGCTTGATCGAGCTTGTCCAGGTCACGACGGATGGTGGACTCGGAGATGTCCAGGGCCTCGGCAAGCTCCGTCACGGTGGCGGTCCCCTGCCTGTGGACCATCTCAACGATCCGCGCGTGGCGCCCCTCTGCGAGCATGTCTGCCTCCCTCGATGTGCTTGGTGTTCTGTGATTTTCATTTTTGCGCAATTTCGCGCAGATATACGCATGATTACGCAGATTTGCCGTAAACGGTACTCTTGTGCGCCTAAACGGTCAATTTCAGTCAAATCTACGCAGTTTCGCGCATCAAAATGAGGGGTTCTTCTCGCCAATCAGGTCAATAGAACGGCAGCAACCGAGAAGAACGGGCGGCCCGCGGACGGTTCCGGGCACCAGACCGTCCAGAACCCGCCCCAACGGCGGACGGCGAGAAAAACGGGCGGCCCGCGGACGGTTTCTGAGGTCAGACCGTCCGGAACCCGCCCCAACGCAGGATACCGAGAAGTTCGGGCGGCACGCGGACGGTTTGGGAGCCGAAAACGTCCGGAACCCGCCCCAGCGGGTGCGGGGCGCCGAGAAGATCACTCGGCTGCAAGCTCCTCGGCGTCGCGAAGCGCCTGCCACACGGCGTGCGCCACCTCCGCGGGCACGCCGGGCGTGGCGGCAATCTCCTCCTCGCTCGCGGCGCGCAGGCGCTTCATGGAACCAAACCGCTTCATCAGGGCGCGGCGACGCTTGGGACCCACGCCAGGGACATCATCGATCGCGGAGCGCGTCATGGCCTTGTCGCGAAGCTCTCGGTGGAAGGTGATGGCAAAGCGGTGCGACTCGTCACGCACCTGCTTTATGAGGTAGAGCGAGGGAGATCCGCTCGGCAGCACCACCGGCGTCTCGTCCCACGGCACAAAGATCTCCTCGTCAGACTTGGCCAGTCCGCAGACGGGAATATCCAGCCCCAGCTCCTCGAGTTGCGCCATGGCGGCTGTGAGCTGCGGCTTTCCGCCGTCCACAACAAGAAGGTCGGGCCTGCTCCCAAATCGCTCGTCCGCCATGCGCTCCGGCGCGTAGCGCCGGCCCAGCACCTCGGACATGCTCACGAAGTCGTTTGCCTCGTCAAGCTCGGCGCGAATCTTGAAGCGCCGGTACTGGGACTTGTCAGGGCGGCCATTGGTGAAGACAACCATAGAGGCCACGGTGAAGTGCCCATGGAGCGTGGAGATGTCAAAGCACTCGATGCGCATCGGCGGCGCGTCCAGTGCCAGCGCGCTCTCAAGCTGCAGCAGCGCCTTGTTGGTGCGATCGTCCGCGTAGCCGGTGCGAACCATGTAGCGCATGAGGGCGTGACGGGCGTTGGCGGAGGCCATGTCGAGCAGATGGCGCTTCTCGCCGCGCAGGGGTCGGTGCAGGCGCACGCGCGCGGCGCGCTTCTCGGCGAGCCAGCCCTCGATGACCTCGGCGTCGGCGAGCTCGCAGTCGAGGTTGACCTCGGCGGGGATATCGGCGGTCTCGTCGTAGTAGCGCTTGAGAAAGCCTCCCACGAGCTCCTCCTCCCCCACGTCGAGCCCCTTGTCGAGCACAAACTCAACCGAGCGCACCGTTCTGCCCTCGCGCACCACGAAGACGCAGGCACAGCTGATGGTCTCCTCGCGGTAGACGCCTATGAGGTCCAGGCTCACGTTGGAGGAGAAGACCACCTGCTGGCGGTCATCGAGCGCGTCGAGGTTGTCGAGGCGGGCCTTGATGCGCCCGGCGCGCTCGAAGTCGAGGTCGGCGGCAGCCTCGCGCATCTGCTCGGTGAGCTCACCCACGATCTCCGAGCGGTTACCCTGGAGGAAGCGCTCGACCTGACGCACGTGACGCGCGTACTCCACCGTGTCGATCATGCCCGCGCACACGCCGGGCCCTCGGCCCACGTGATAGTCAAAGCAGGGGCGGCAGCGCTTGGAGAGCAGCATGTTGGCCACGGCCGCCTGGTCTGGCTCACGCTCGAGAATGCGACGGGCGCGCTTCCACTCCGCGCAGGTAGCCATGCAGATGGGGACCACCTTGCGCAGGGTATCGATGGTCTCGCGAGCCGCGCGGGCATCGGTGTAGGGCCCAAAGTAGCGCGTGCCCTTGCGATGCTTCTCGCGCGTGTACTTGATTGCGGGAAAAACGTCAGACTCCGTGATGGCAATGAAGGGATAGGACTTGTCGTCCTTGTAGTCCACGTTGAAGTACGGGTGGTACTGTGCGATGAGGTTTCGTTCCAGGACCAGAGCCTCGTGCTCGGAGCCCACGACCACATAGTCAAAGGACTTGACCACCTGCATCATGAGCGGGATCTTCTCGCGGTCGTCCTGAAGCGTCACGTACTGGCGCATGCGGGCGCGCAGGTTCTTGGCCTTGCCCACGTAGACGACCTCGCCCTTGGCATCCTTCCAGAGGTAGCAGCCGGGATCGGTGGGCACGAGCGCCACCTGCTCGGCAAGGCTGGGCACATCTCGGGCCGAGACGATGTCTCTGGGCTCGCTCACGAGGCGTCGCCCTTTGGCAGGTACTTCTCGAACTTCTGAACCTGGTGATAGAAGTTGACGTAGGCCCAGAGGCGCTGCGCGAGGGCGTCGTGTCCGTCCTTCCAGTCGAGCGCAAAGCTCGCGGTGCCGTTGCGATACGCCGCAAGGATGCGGTCCTTGAGGGGGCCGGCGGGCATGCAGCGCTCGATGACCTTGCGCGGAACGGCAACGTAGGCCCAGTTCTCACCGGGCTCTACGTGCGCCGGCGTGCGTCCGAGCACGGTGTCTTCCACCTGGATGCGCGCAAAGTTGATGCCGGCGAGAAGGACGAACCAAGAACTCCTGCCCGGACGCGCGTTCATCTCGAGGAACTTGTACTCACCCGTGTGGGCGTCCCACTTGGCGTCAAAGGTGCCCATGCCGTGATAGCCCACCTGCTTGACAAAGCGCGCAGCGGCAGCCTCTACCTCGGGGTTCTTCTCGGGCACAATAGCCACGGCGTTTCCGATGGCACCGGGGTGGTGGTCCTCCAGGCCCACGTGTCCGCAGATCGAGAAGACCACGTTGGAGTTCTTGTCCGCATACAGGTAGATGGCGTACATGTGGGAGTCGCCGCCGGGGACAAACTCCTGGATGATAAGGCTCTCGTCGTAGCAGGAGCGCTTGAGCGCATCGAAGATTCGACGCAGCTCCTCGGGCGTCTCCACGATGAAGACCTTCTTCTTTCCGGGAAACTCCGCATAGTGGTAGGCGGCGGAGTTGGAGGGCTTGGCCACGAGCGGGTAGGTGAAGCCGGAGTCATCTGCCACAGCGTCCGGGTTTGAGCAGTCCAGGAAACGCGTCTTGGGATAGGGCACGCCGGCGCGCTCGCACACGCGGTAGAAGTTCTCCTTCTGCGTCACAAAGTCGAGCACGTCATAATCCACGACCGGTGTGTAGAACCAGCGCTCGAGCTCGCCCTTGCGCTCGGACACAATGCGGGCGTAGAAGTCTCCGCAGGTCACAAGGAAGGGAAGCCGACCCGACGCACAGAGCTCCTCGCCCAGCGAGAAGAGCGTGTCGAGAAGAACCTCGGGCTCGTCAAAGCCCTCGACCACGCGGTAGTCAGCAAAGCGGGTGCGCGAGATGGACTTGACGTCGGAGCTTCCATAGATGATCGAGCGCACGCCGTACGCCTCGCGGAAGGCGCGCACGTAGGCGTACGCCGAGTAGTCGGCTCCCAGAATGACGGGCTGGATGGTGGACGCCAGGTCATTCTCGGTGACGTTTTCCGGTCTTGAGGCCATGTCGTTCCTATCTACGAACTATCTGTGGCGTGCGTCGAGCTCGCCTGCGAGCTCCTCTATGGTCACACCATAGCGCTCCAACGTGACGAGTAGATGATAGACGAGGTCGGCCGCCTCATAGCGGATGTGGTCGTGATCGTTGTCCTTGCAGGCGAGGGCGACCTCGGTTGCCTCCTCGGTGACCTTCTTGAGCAGGGTGTCCTCCGAGCCCTGAAGCAGGCGGGCGGTGTAGGACTGCTCCGGTGAGGCATCGCGGCGAGCATGGATAACGGCAGCGAGCCCGTTAAGCGTCTCACCGATGTTGCCGTCCTGCACGTTGGCGGTTCTCTCCCCCATGGGTCCTCCTTAGGCGTGAGCGTTAGGACAGGTCTGACTGTTGCGAAAGCTCGCGGAAAAAGCAGCTGCGATGCCCGGTGTGGCAGGCGGGGCCGGGCGAGTCCACAACCACGAGCAGCGTGTCGGCATCGCAGTCCACGAGCACGCGCCTCACCTGCTGCATGTTTCCGCTGGTGGCACCCTTGTTCCAGAGCTCCCTGCGACTGCGGCTCCAAAACCACGTGGTGCCGGTCTCAAGCGTGAGCCGCAACGACTCCTCGCTCATCCACGCGACCATGAGCACCTCGCCGGTGCCCTCCTGCTGCACCACCGCGGGCACAAGGCCGCGCTCGTCAAAGCAAACGTTGGCCGATCCCGCAGAGACCTCCTCGACCATCTCGCCCGCGTAGGTGCAAGATTCACCCAGCTTGGTCACGCCATCTCCCTCCTCGCCTCGTTTCTCATCACCTTGCTGCAGCCAGAGAGGAGCACTTTGCCGCAGCTCCTGTGGAAACACAGGTCAAGACACATAATGCGCCCTCTGTCAGAAATCCAATTCTCTAGACCAACCACACCGTTCCAGAGGGGAGGTGCGCACTGATTTCAAGCGTACCACCAAGGGCGGCGATATAACGCCTTAGCGTATCAATCTTGAGCAGGTCAAGGCGCCCGTTCTCTATATCCGAGATGCGCTTTTGACTCACGCCCATATCCCGGGAGAGCTCGGCCTGTGTAACGTCGCGGCTCTTGCGTGCCTGCATGAGGTTGTACGTCCTGATCTTTTCCTGCGTCGCACGCAGCGCCTCCTCCTTCAGCTCGGAGGAGATATCACGACCGACAACGTAATCGTCAAAAGAGAGCGCCATCATCTCTCACCCAACCCCTTCAAATGCTGTACGTAGAGCCGATCGGCCTCCGGAACAGCCCATTGGTACCACTTCCCCCATCGGTTGCGAGTTCCTCCCGCCGATTTATCGCCCGCAAGCAGCATGACTGCCTGCCGTCGGGGGTCAAAGGCAAATAGGATTCGTACTTCGCTTTCTCCAGGTGAAGCGGGACGAAGCTCCTTCATGTTGGGATAAATCGAATGTTCAACAGTATCGACAAGTAGCCTTCCCAATGCTGGCCCCCTCTCGGAAAGCATCGAAAGTGCTGCCCAGATATAAGCAACGGTTCTATCATCCTGTTCGTTGAGCCACTCACGAATGTACCCAACATCAATTGTCCACTTCCCCATTATATACCCTTTCTATTCTAATTTTGAAGGGTAAAATCACTAGAACAAGTGTACCATAATTATAGTACACTTGTTCTAGATTGGGAGATATTATGTCAACACTCTTGTCTCTTCTCCTGCGCTTCACGAGCCCTTGCCTTGAATACGTAACAGCTGGTGGAGTAGCTTCAACCGACTCTAGGGGGCAAGAAGGGCGTGCTGAAGTGACTAGAAGTCCAGGCGCACGGGGATGCCCTGGCTTGCCATGTACTCCTTGACCTGGCGAATGGTGAACGTCCCAAAGTGGAAGACGCTCGCGGCGAGAACCGCATCGGCCTCGCCCTCGATGATGCCCTCGGCAAAGTGCTCGAGCGTGCCCACGCCACCGGACGCGATCACCGGAATGGGTACGGCACGCGCCACGGCACGGGTGAGCGCGAGGTCAAAGCCGTCCTTGGTGCCGTCGCGGTCCATGCTCGTGAGCAGAATCTCGCCGGCGCCGCGACGGGCCGCCTCGGCAGCCCACTCAACTGCATCGATGCCCGTGGCCACCCGGCCTCCCGCAAGGTAG
This sequence comes from uncultured Olsenella sp., assembly GCA_949291295.1. Taxonomy (GTDB): domain Bacteria; phylum Actinomycetota; class Coriobacteriia; order Coriobacteriales; family Atopobiaceae; genus Thermophilibacter. The sequence goes on along the minus strand of CASEVE010000010.1, from coordinate 52,495 downwards.
ACCTCCCACTTATCGGCCTTGCCCACGCGCTTGGCGTCGATCGCACAAATGACGGCCTGGGAGCCAAAGGCGGTCGCGGCAGCCGTGAGCAGGGACGGATCGCGCACAGCGGCGGAGTTGAGCGAGACTTTGTCCGAGCCCGCGGCAATCATCTGCCGACACCCTGCCACGTCGCGAAAGCCCCCGCCCACGCAAAACGGGATGCGCAGCTCCGCCGCGGCGCGAGCGGCAAGGTCGATCGTGGTGGCACGGTCATCCGAGGTTGCCGTGATGTCCAGGAAGACCACCTCGTCGGCGCCCTCGCGGTCGTAGGCGCGCGCGAGCTCGACCGGGTCCCCGGCATCGCGGAGGTCGACGAAGTTGACGCCCTTCACCACGCGCCCGTTGTGGACGTCAAGGCAGGGGATGACTCGTTTGGTAAGCATGGCTTCCTTTCGCTCGGGCGGGTCGGCCGCGGGTCCACACAGGCAAGCTTACCGTGAGTTTGGGCGGCGTGCCCCGTTTGCCCCCGGGTCGTAACACGGAGCGCAACCCCCATCTCCCCGCGAGTGTGCGAAAGTCGGAGTTTCAATCGTGAAACTCCGCCCTTCTCGCCAGTGTTTCCGCAGGTGGCGAGAAGGGCGTGCAACCGGATTAGAAAAACTCACCCCGACTTTCGCGCACTCGAGGGGGAGGCGGCTCCAAACGGCAGGGTTGCGGTACGGGCACAGGGCGCAGGGAGCGGAACGTGACGGCACCGGCTAGCCGCGCCGGGAGCGCGCACGAAGCACCCAGCCAACGGGACCCGGCTGAAATCGACGGCCAACGTCCTCCAGGCGCGCGGGGATGTCAATCCCCTGAGGGCACCTGCGAGCGCATGCACCGCAGCGCACGCAGTTGCTCACCAGCTTGGGATGGTCGGTGCGAACGGCGCTCGCAGTGAAGTACTGCGAGATCCCAGTGAGCCACCCGTGCGCATAGCTTGCATTGTATGCCGAGAAGCACCCGGGTATGTTTATTCCCTGCGGGCAGGGCATGCAGTAACCGCACGCCGTGCACCCCACGCGGTTAGTACGCTCAAACTCGGCGACAACGCGCGCGATCGTCTCGTGCTGCCCGGGCGCAAACGAGCCGGGCAGCGCCCGCTCGGCAACGGCGGCGTTCTCGTCCACCTGCCCTGTGGAGGACATTCCGGAGAGCAGCATCGTCACCTCGGGATGGTCCCATACCCAAGAGAGCCCCCAGGCAGCGGGCGTGGGCAGCTCGGACGTGGCGGCATCATCGAGGATGCGGCGCGCCCGGCGCGGCAGCTTGTCCGCAAGACGCCCGCCGAGGAGCGGCTCCATCACAAAGACGGCCATCCCCCGCGCGTGCGCGGCGAGCAGGCCGGCTGTCCCCGCCTGGTACTTCTCGCCAGTGTAGTTGTACTGAATCTGACAGAAGTCCCAGTCATAGGCGTCAAGCAGCACGGGGAAGTCACCCGCCAAAGATTCGGTCCGGGTCCTCCGGGCGGCGACACGACGCATGCGGGAGCTTCGTGGCAACAAAGACCCAGTCACGGCAGCCGAGCTCCTCGAGGGCGGCGCCCACGCAGGCCTCGTTGCCCGGGTAGAGATAGGCCGTGTCCAGGTAGTTTATGCCCCGCTCAAGAGCGCGGGCGATAATCGCACGGGCCTGGCGCGCGTCCGGGCGCCCGGACGGACCGGGAAAACGCATGCATCCCAGACCGAGGGCCGAGATCTCATCGCCGTTTCTCGGGTTGGTGCGGTACTGCATGGGACCCCCTCTCATATTGGCATCTCGTCCCCGCCTGGGACAGCCACGACCCAACCCTCGTTCGCCGCGTCATTGGAACCCCTTCCCCACCCGTCAGTGCGCGAAAGTCGGGAGGAGTTTTTCTGATTCGGAAGCTTGCTCTTCTCGCCACCTGCGAAAACGCTGGCGAGAAACGCGAAGTTGCACATATGAAACTCGGACTTTCACGCACTCGCTGAGGGAGGTTGGTCGAAAGCTGCGGGACCGCCAGGCCGCGGGAACGCGACGGGGCAGCCACGGCACTACGCGCATGCCGCAAGCGCGTCCTCAAGCGAGAAGGACCCCTCGTAGAGGGCGCGCCCGGTAATGGTGCCCTCGATGACGTCAGGCCCGAGGGCCGCGAGCGCGCGCAGGTCCTCCAGGCTCGCGATCCCGCCCGAGGCAACCACGGGAAAGCCAGCGACCTCGGCTATGTGGCGATACGCCTCGACGTCCACGCCGCAGCGCATCCCGTCGCGCGCCACGTCGGTGAAGACGAGGTGGCGATAGCCTAGGCCGGCCAAGCGCGCCACGAGCTCGTCGGCGGTAAGGGCCGCGCCCTCGCGCCAGCCGTTCACGCGCACCTCTCCGTCACGGGCCGCAACGTCTGCCACGACGAGCTCGCCAAACTGACGCGCGGCCTCATCCGCGAAGACCTCGTCGCGCACGAGCGCCGTTCCGATGGCAATCCTTCGCACGCCCAGGTCCGCAAGTCGCTCCACGGCCGCAAGGTCGCGAACGCCGCCGCCCGCATCGACCGAGATGCCGTCAACCGAGCAGATCGCACGAATCGCCGCGTCGTTGGCGGCGCGGGCGGCCTCGTCCTCCTCGAGCGTGGCGGAGAGGTCGACCACGTGGACCCATCGGGCACCGGCGTCGCGGAACTTCTCGGCAACGGCGGCAGGGTCATCCGAGTAGACGTCCATGTGGGCGCGCTCGCCGCGAGCAAGGCGCACCACCTGCCCGCCCACAAGATCGATCGCAGGAAAGAGAATCATGCGGCACCCCCAGCCGTCATCGTCCGCCTCGGACCACGTCCACAAAGTTGGAGAGTATCTGCGCCCCCACCGCCGAGGACTTCTCCGGGTGGAACTGCACGCCAAAGACGTTGCCATCCCAGACCGCCGAGGCAAAGCTGCGCACGTAATGGGTGCGTGCGGCAACAACGCCCTGCTCAACGTCATTGTCGAGCGCAAAGGAGTGCGTGAAGTAGACATTGGCTCCCTCGGGCACACCCCTGAAGAGGTGGCACGCCCTGCCTCGCGGCGTGAGGTGGATCTGGTCCCAGCCCACGTGCGGCACCTTGAGGCGGGAGGACTCGAGACGCGTGGCCGAGCCGGAGAACACGCCCAGGCCCTCGGCCCACGAGCCGTCGTCCGTCTCGTCGCCTCGCTCGAAGAGAAGCTGCAGGCCCAGACAGATGCCAAGGAACGGCACCTCGTGGTCTATGGCGGAAAGAACCGCCTCGGCCTCGCCGCTCTCGCGCAGAAAGGACATGGCGTCGCCGAAGCTGCCCACCCCCGGCAAGACCACGCCGGCGGCACTGGAGATGGTCTCGGGGTCGTCCGAGATGACGACCTCGCCACCGGCGTCGGTCAGCCCGCGCTCAACGGAGCTGAGGTTGCCCTTGTGGTAGTCCACCACCACGATCGTGCGCGCCATCATAGGCTCCCCTTGGTGGAGGGCACGCCCTCGACGCGCGGGTCCGCCTCCACGGCCTCGCGCAGAGCGCGCGCCGCAGCCTTGAACGTAGCCTCGATGATGTGGTGCGCGTTCTCGCCCGTCACAAGGCGCAGGTGCAGCGTGATGCCCGCGTCTCGCGCGAGACCGGCAAAGAACTCGTGCGCGAGCTCCGTGTCAAAGCTCCCCACCTTTGCGGGACCGATGGGCACGTCCCAGTAGAGCTCGCCGCGGCCGGAGATGTCAACGGCCGCCATGACGAGCGCCTCGTCGAGCGGAACCAGCACAGAGCCAAAGCGGCGAATGCCGCACTTGTCGCCAAGCGCCTCGCGCAGGGCCTGACCGAGCACGATGCCAGTGTCCTCAACGGTGTGGTGGTCGTCCACGTACGTGTCGCCCTTCGCGCGCACCGTGAGGTCGATGAGCGAGTGGCGCGCCAGGGCGTCGAGCATATGGTCAAAGAAGCCCACACCCGTCTCCACGTCGGCGGCTCCGGTGCCGTCGAGGTCCACGAAGATTCCGATGTCCGTCTCGGACGTGGCGCGGACGACCTTTGCGGTCCTTGTCATGCTTCCTCCCTCAGTATCACGGAGAGCGCGTCGAGAAGGACGTCGTTCTCCTCGCGCGTTCCCACAGAAAGTCGCAGGCAGTCCTCGAGCCCCAGAGTGGCGCTGAAGTCGCGCACCAGGACGGAGTGCTCGTCGCGCAGGCGGCGGCGAACCTCTGCCGCACCCGGAACGCGCGCGAGCACAAAGTTGGCGGCCGAGGGCCACACATGCACGCCCGGCAGCTCCGTGAGGCCCGCGAACAGGCGCTCGCGCTCGGACACAATATCTGCCACCACGGGGGCCAGGGCGTCACGGTGCCTCACGGCCGCAAGCGCGACGGCCTGCGCCTCCACGTCAACGGAGTATATCTGACGGACGGCGCCGAGCGCGTCTACGACAGCTGGGTCAGCCGCGAGATAACCCACGCGAACGCCGGCGAGGCCAAAGGCCTTGGAGAGCGTGCGCAGCACCATGAGGCGCGGGTTTCTCGGAAGAAGGTCCATGACGCTTGCGCCCTTGGGGGCAAACTCGACATAGGCCTCGTCCACGAGCACGAGGGCGTTCGTCCTTTCGAGCAGGCGCTCGACGAGCGCGCGGTCGAGCAGGTCTCCCGTTGGGTTGTTGGGCGAGGTGAGAATCACGAGCGCCGCGTCGCCCGCGGCGGCCAGGAGGGCGTCGGCGTCAATCGAGAAGTCATCCGGGCTGCGCCAGACGGGCGTGACCTCGCACTCGCACATCGCGGCAAAGTTGGCGTACTCGGAGAAGTCCGGCGGGCAGCTGACCACGCGGCGCCCCGGGCCGCCAAAGGCAAAGAGCAGGTTGAAGAGCAGCTCATCGCCGCCGTTGCCCACGCAGATGTTCTCGCGGGCAAGGCCGTGGCGCGCGGCGAGGGCATCGCGCAGCTCGTTTGCCATGGGGTCCGGGTATCGGTTGAGCGGCGTGGCAAGTAGCGCGGCGTTTATGGCGGCGCGCAGCTCCCCGGGCAGCTCGTGCGTGTTCTCGTTGGCCGAGAGGTTCACGCGGCACGGGGAGAACGCCGGATCGTACGGCTCAAAGCCGCGCAGCGCCGGCCTCAGGCGATCGCTGACGTCCATATCAATCCTCCAACGTTACGAAGGGACTGTCCCTTCGTAACGTTTCTTCGGCGAGGCGGCGGCGGAGCTCCACGGAGAGGGCGTGGGCCCAGAGGCCTTCGGCGTGGGCGATGGTCTGCGTTGCCGGTGCGTCGGCGAGAAGCCCCTCGGGCGTGTAGCAGATGACGCTCGAGCGCTTCTGGAAATCGTAGACGCCGAGCGGGTTGGAGAAGCGCGCGGTTCCGCCCGTGGGCAGCGTGTGGTTGGGGCCGGCAACGTAGTCGCCTAGGGGCTCCGAGCTCCAGGGACCCACGAAGATGGCCCCGGCGTTGCGCACGCGGCCGAGAAGGGCCAGGGCGTCCTCACAGTGGAGCTCCAGGTGCTCGGACGCGATCACGTTGATGGCGTCGATGGCAGCGTCGAGCGTGTCACAGACCACGATCACCCCTCGGTCGTCAAGGCTCGCGCGCGTAATCTCCTCGCGCGGGCTCTGCGAGACGAGCGTCTCGATGGCGGCAACCACCCGCCCCGGAAGCTCGGGGTCGCAGGTGACGAGGTAGCAGCTCGCCATCGGGTCGTGCTCCGCCTGGGCCATGAGGTCGGCGGCAACCACCTCCGGCTCGGCAACGCCGTCCGCGAGCACGCACACCTCGGAGGGTCCGGCCACCATGTCGATGCCCACGTCACCTGAGACGTAGCGCTTGGCGGCAGCAACGAAGGCATTGCCCGGCCCCACGATCTTCTCGACCGCCGGGATGGACTCGGTGCCATACGCCACCGCGCCGATGGCCTGAGCCCCGCCCACGGCATAGACCTCGTCCACGCCGGCAAGCGCCGCAGCGGCGAGCGTGTAGGAAGAGATCGAGCCGTCCCTCTGCGGCGGTGTCACCATGATCACACGCTCCACCCCGGCAACCTTGGCCGGAATGGCGTCCATGAGAACGGTCGAGGGGTACTGGGCGCGCCCTCCGGGCACGTAGAGCGCGGCGGAGGCAACGGGTGTCACCTTCACACCGAGCATCGTGCCGTCCGCGCGGGTGGTGAACCAGGACTGCTCGCGCTCGCGCTCGTGGAAGTCGCGAATCTGGTCTCGGGCGTGCGTGAGGGCCGCTAGAAACTCGCCCGGCACCGCCTCGAGCGCATTGGCGAGAAGGTCATCGGAGACGCGGAAGCGCTCCGGGCACGTGCCGTCAAAGCGCAGGCAGCACTCGCGCACCGCGGCGTCCCCGCGCTCGCGCACGTCATCCACGATCTTCTCGGCAGAGGCAATGACCTCGGCCGGCAGGGCGCCGCTGCGGTTGAGGTCCGCCTGCGAAAGGCGTGCATCCCCCGAAAGCCGTACCGTCCTCATGACTCACTCCCCTTCCTGACCTCCGCGAGGCGCGCGGCGAGGTCGCGAATTCTCTTGTCGCAGCGATAGGCGGCGGGACCAGCGAAGAAGCGCGCCGAGCACTCCATGACCTCGTCGACGATCACGAGGTCGTTCTCGGCGAGCGTGGTGCCCGTAGCCGTGATGTCCACAATGCGATCGGTCATGCCCACGATGGGCCCAAGCTCGATGTTGCCGTGCAGGGTCACAATATCGACCTGCTGGCCAATCGACTCGTAGTAGCGTCGCGTGATGCGCGGGTACTTGGTGGCAACGCGCACCGTACCGCGCCACGCGTAGTTGCGCTCCGCCTCGCCGGCGCGCGAGCGGGGCTCTGCCACCACAAAGCGGCAGGCCCCGTAGCCCATGTCAACGAGCTGGAGAAGGTCCAGGTCTGCCTCCACGAGCGAGTCCGTGCCACAGAAGCCGCAGTCGGCGCCGCCGTGTCCCACAAAGGCCGGGGCGTCCTGGGCGCGCACGATCACATACTCGACGTCACCCTCACGCACCACGAGACGGCGACCAAGGTCCTGGAGCTCCGCGGTGGGAAGCCCCGCCGCAGCGAGCATGCGGACGGTGTCCTTGAAGAGCGAGCCCTTGGGAACGGCGATTCTCAGCGGCCGCTCCGCGAGGCGCACGCCAGGAGTGACCACGCCCGACTCCCCCGGCTCGCCAAGAACCTCCTGAAGGCGCTCGAGCGACAGGGCAAATCCGCAGGCAATGAGACCGGGGCGCCCAAGGTTGGCCAAGACCGCGTCATAGCGGCCGCCCGAGGCGAGGCTTGCGGCGATGCCCTCGGCGTACCCCTTGAAGATGATGCCGGTGTAGTAGTCAAACGAGTTGATGATCGAGAAGTCAAAGGAGAGGCGGCCGTCCTCAAAGAGGTCAGCGAGCTCTCCCGCAAGCGTCCTGAGCTCGGCGGTTCCGCGCAGACCGGCGGAAACGCCCGCGGAGGCGAGAAGGTCGTCGAGCCGGCGGATCACCTCGAGGCCGCCTCCCATGCGACACACCTCGTGGAGTGCGCGGGCGGCAGCGGGATCGAGGTCCTTCTCGGCAGCTATGACCTCGTCGAGCGTGACGAGGTCGGAGTCGTGGACGAGCTCACGGACGCGCTCGGCAAACTCGGGGCTTGGCGAGCAGGCGTCGAGAAGTGCGTTTACGGGCACCGGCGAGCCAAAGACGATGCGCCACGCCGGCACCTCGAGCGTGTCGAGCGTCTCGGCAAGGAGCCTCACGACCTCGGCCTCCGAGGCAGATCCCTCCTCGGCCACGAGCTCGACGCCGAGCTGCGTGAACTGACGAGGCTGGCCGCGCAGGCTCGGCTCCTCGCGCACCACCGGGGCGCTGTAGCGAAGGCGCGCCGGAAGCTCTCCTGCGCAGACGCGGCCCGCAACGAGCCTCGCCACGGGAAGCGTGAGGTCGGGGCGCAGCATGAGCAGGGTCTGGTCGGTATCAAAGAGCTGGAAGGCGGAGTCCTTGATTCGGCCCCCGCGCTCCAGGACGGAGCGCTCCTCCAGAAGCGGGGTCTCAACGGGCAGATAGCCGTGCGACGAGAAGCACGCGCGCACGGCATCCGAGATGCGCTCGCGCGCCTGTGCCTCTCTCGGGAGAATGTCTCTGAACCCTCGGGGGGTGCTTGCTCTCACGGTTGGTCCTTTCCTGGTCGGAGGAAGGGTACGTCATGTCAACTCGTTCACTTTAGCATACTAAAGCGTACGGGTGCCTGAGTTGTTTGGGAGCCTATAGATGCACTCACGAGCGCGGCACCAAAAGCCCACCTGCCCATAATCGACCGCGCGGCCCCAAAAACCGACCGCCCGCCGAGCAATTTCATCAGACGGATACCGAGCCGAGCCCGGAAGCTGCGGTGTCAGCTTCGTGTCAGATAACGGTCAGGCAGCGTATTGAAACCGCTGATAGGCTGTGCCACCCGTAACCAAGAGAAGGGAGCACGCAATGTCACTGTACTGGCCCGACGCACGGCTCGCCGTGAGCTGCGCAGGTTCGAACGCGCCCAGAGAGGAGCTGCCCGAAGACGTTCTCGTCATCCACGTGAGCCCGGAGGAGGCGCGCGACCCCAGTTTTGCCGAGGAGATCAGCTATCTCCTCTGCGAGCGCCTCGAGGAGTGGAGAGGCGAGCTCGAAGACGAGATTCGGGAGCGGGGCAAGGGCGTGCTCAAACCCCAGAGAGAGCAGCAGGACAGCGAGGAGGAGCACGAGCCCACCGAGGAGGAAGAGGCTGAGTCGCGCCTCATGGAGCTCATCGAGGAGGAGATGGGAAGCCTGACCACAAAGCACGGAGACGAAGGCCTTGAGGAGGAGATGCGAGAGGCGGAGGACATCTGGTCGGGACTTGGGGACCCGCTTGGGGACGAGACCACGCTTCTCGGGGACCCGCTCGGCTACGCGCGCGGGCTTCTTGGCACGGCGGGCATCAACATCGTGATCAATCACTGCGACGAGCTCTTTGTGAGGCGCTAGGCCCAAGGGGCAAGGGGCACCTCATCCATGCGGCGGGCGGCCGCGACTCGCCGCCCGCCGCAACGCCACCTCGATGTTGCCGCTATCGACGCGCGAGCCGTCGCGCAAGCCGACCGATCACGGCCGCCTCGGGCACGTGCAAAAGGAGCGCGCCGCCATAGGTCACCACGAGCGCCGGGATGCCACCGGCAACGCAGTAGGCCAAAGAGCGCAGCATCGAGCCCGAGCAGTTCCCGAGCGCGGAGTTGAGCAGACGGAGCACAAGCGCGCCCACAAGCGCGCCCACAAGGCCAAGAAGGGCGGCGCGGACGGCCGATCCAAGCATGCTGCCAAGGCCGATGGGGCCAAGCGAGCGGCGCAGGCTCGCAAACATGACCACGCAGAGGGTGACAAAGAAGAGCGTTGAGGAGAAGGCCACAAAGTCAAGGCCAAAGACCGGCGTAAGCGCAAGCAGCGCCACAACCTGCACAACGGCGGCGATGGCGTTTGCCACCGCACAGAGCATCATCCGACGCATCGCCGAGGCAACCTTCTGAAGGTACATGTAGACGGCATAGACGGGAAGCGAGATCGCGTACGCGGAGAGGTAGGAGGCGGTCATCGCCAGCGCCTCGCTCGTAAAGCTCCCCGCCGCAAGGATGGAGATGAGGGGCACCGAGAAGACCATGAGGTAGAACATGAAGGGCAGCGAGAAGAACAGGATCTGACCCGTTCCCGAGACGATGCCGCGCGTGAACGAGTCCTTGTCGCCCTTAGCCCAGCTGTCAGAGAGCTCGGTGAACATCGCGGTGGTGATGGGCACCGTGAGAATCGAGTAGGGCAACGTGTACCACAGGCGCGAGTAGTATGTGATCGAAGCTCCCGTGGCCGTCACGGAAAGCGCCGAGCTCGACTGGACCGATGTTGTCACAAAGGAGGCGATGACCACGGCGATGGAGGGAACGCCTATCTTGAGCGTCTCCTTGAGGAGCGGGTCGCGCAGGTCTATGCGGAAGCGAAGGCGGATGCCGTGCCGCAGCATGGGAGGAATCTGGAGCAGGACCTGCATCGCCACGCCCAGGGGATTGCCGAGCGCGAGGATGAGAAGTGCCACCTGCGGGTTCTTGTCGGCAAGCGCAGCGTAGGCTATGAAGGAGGCCGTGGTGACAAAGTTGTTGAAGATGGGCGCCGCCTGACCCCAGAAGTAGTCGCGCTCCGCGTTGAGCACGCCCGAGAAGATCGACGAGAGCGCGTAGAGCACAACCTCGATCACGAAGAAGCGGAAGAAGTAGACGGCGAGGTTGAAGTCAAAGTCGTCCGTCGCGGTAAAGGACTGGGTGTAGACCATCTGTGCGGCAAAGATGAAGCCGAGGACGGCCACGGCGCCCATGACCACAAGCACGATAGAGACGAGGTTGGAGGTGTAGGCGCTTGCCCCCTCCCTGCCCGAGCGCTTTTTCACCGTCATGTAGACCGGCAGGAAGGCCGTGGTGAGCATGCCCGCGGCAACGAGCTCGTAGAGCTGGTTCGGGAGGTTGTTGGCGATGGAGTAGCAGCTCGCCATGACGGTGACGCCGATGGCGTAGGCCTGGCCCCAGGTCCTCAAAAAGCCGGTGAGTCGGCTCACGACCACGAGCACGCTCATGAGGGCGGCGCTTTTGCCGACCTGCTCCTGGGTGCTCTGCTCGGCAGATGCAGGCTCGGGGTCGGGAGCGGGGGTGGACGCGGACGCGACCCTCAGGTGCTTTGGTTGGTAGCTGGGTGTACGGCTCACGGACGTTCCTCCTCGTCTCACCTGCAAAGACTCTTTATCTTCTCACCATACGGAGAGACGGACATCCGTGCCTGATATTTCTCGCCGATTCCCCACAGTGATGCACACGATGCGGGGACACGAAGCGACACTTTGCCGCAGGAAAGTGTCGGCAACGGTCCACGGTTCGTGTTTAGCGGCAGATGTCGGCGAGAGTGGCGCCGCAGAAGCGGACGAGGTCATCCGGCGCAATGACGAGGCTGAGCCCGCGACGTCCACCCGACACGTGAATCTCGTCGAAGAGCTGAGCCGTCTCGTCGATGAGCGTGGGAAAGCGCTTCTTCATGCCCACCGGGGAGCACCCGCCGCGCACGTAGCCCGTTGTGGATTCGAGGTCACGGACGTGCATCAGCGAGAGGCTCTTCTCGCCCGCCGCCGCGGCGGCCTTCTTGAGGTCGAGCTCGTCGGCCACGGGCAGGCAGCAGACCACGTGCTCGCCTGCCGGCGTCACGCAGACGAGCGTCTTGAAGCTCGCCGCCGGGTCCTCCCCCAGGCGCTGCGCGATGTGCAGGCCAAGCTCGTTTGACGTATCCGACTCGTCAACCTCATACGTCACAAACGAGAAGGGCACGCCCGCCGCCTCAAGCTCGCGCATGGCGTTGGTCTTCTGGAACTTCTCCTTGCGGGCCACGGCGCTCCCCTACCTCAGCTCGCCGCGCGCCCGGTCTCGGGCGCGGTCGCGGGCCAGCACCTGCTCCAGGAACTGTCCCGTGTAGCTCTCGGGAACCTGCGCGACCTTCTCGGGCGTGCCATAGGCCACTACGGTACCGCCACCGTCTCCACCCTCCGGGCCCATGTCGAGCACGCGATCTGCCATCTTGATGACGTCGAGGTTGTGCTCGATCACCAGGACCGTGTTGCCGGCATCTACGAGCTTCTCGAGCACCTCCACGAGCTGGCGCACATCCTCAAAGTGCAGGCCCGTGGTGGGCTCGTCGAGGATGTAGAAGGTCTTGCCGGTCTGCTGGCGGTGCAGCTCCTTGGCGAGCTTCACGCGCTGGGCCTCGCCACCGGAGAGCGTGGTGGCGGGCTGGCCGAGGTGGATGTAGCCCAGGCCCACGTCATAGAGCGTCTGAAGCTTGTTCTTGATGCGAGGGATGTTGGCAAAGAAGGCCAGCGCCTCGTGCACCGTCATGTCCAGCACGTCCGAGATGGACTTGCCGTGATAGAGGACCTCCAGGGTCTCGCGGTTGTAGCGCTTTCCGTGGCAGACCTCGCAGGGCACGTAGACGTCCGGCAGGAAGTTCATCTCTATCTTGATCTGGCCGTCGCCCTTGCACGCCTCGCAGCGGCCACCGGGGACGTTGAACGAGAAGCGCCCGGGGCTGTAGCCGCGCGCGCGGCTCTCCGGCAGCGACGCAAAGAGCGCGCGCAGGTCGTCCCAAAGCCCGATGTAGGTTGCCGGGTTGGAGCGCGGGGTGCGGCCGATGGGCGACTGGTCGATGTCGATGACCTTGTCGATGAGCTCGACGCCCTCGAGCTTCTTGTAGGGGCCAACGGAGCGCTTGGAGCGATGGACCGCGTTGGTGAGCGCGAGCGCAATGGTGTCTGTGACAAGCGAGCTCTTTCCAGAGCCCGAGACGCCCGTGACCACCGTGAGGGTGCCAAGCTCGATCTTGGCACTCACGTTGCGCAGGTTGTTGGCGCTGGCGCCAGAGATCTTGATCGCGCCCTTGCGCGGGTTGCGGCGCTTCTCGGGAAGGCGGACCTCGCGCTCGCCCGTGAGGTAGGCGCCCGTGATGGAGTCCGGACAGGCGGCAATTTCATCCGGGGTGCCGGCAGCGACGACCTTGCCGCCGAGCTCGCCCGCGCCCGGGCCCATGTCGATCACGTAGTCCGCCGCGCGGATGGTGTCCTCGTCGTGCTCGACCACAATTACGGTGTTGCCCTGGTCCCGCAGGCGCTTCAGGGTCTCGATGAGGCGGTTGTTGTCGCGCTGGTGCAGGCCGATCGAGGGCTCGTCCAGGATGTAGAGCACGCCCATGAGTCCGGCGCCGATCTGGGTTGCCAGGCGGATACGCTGGGCCTCGCCGCCGGAGAGCGTAGCCGCCGCGCGGCTGAGCGTGAGGTAGTCCAGGCCCACGTTCACGAGGAAGCGCAGACGCGCCAGGATCTCCTTCACCACGGCGCCTGCGATGAAGCGCTGACGGTCAGTGAGCTCAAGGGCCTCGAAGAAGGCCAGGCACTCCCGACAGGAGAGCTCGCAGACCTGCCAGATGTTCTTCTCGCCCACCGTGACGGCAAGGATCTCGGGCTTGAGGCGCGCCCCGTTGCAGGTGGAGCAGGGCACCTCGCGAATGTACTTCTCCAGATGCGCGCGCATGGTATCGGAGGTGGTCTCCTGGTACTTGTCAAAGAGAATCTTGCGCACCCCGGCAAAGGTGGTGAACCAGTGCGTGTTTCGACCGTCACGTGTGAGATAGTCCACGCGGACCTTGGTGGCGCCAAGGCCGTCCAGAAGGGCGGACTGGACCTTCTTGGGGAGGTCCTTCCACGGTGTGTCCTCGGAGGCGCCGAGGTGACGGCACACGGCGGCAAGCACCTGCGGATAGTAGTTTGAGTGGCCAAAGAGGCTGCCAAAGACGCCTCCTGCCACGGAGAGCGACGGGTCCTCGATCAGCGCCTCCGCGTCCACGACCTTGCGAAATCCCAGGCCGTCGCAGTCCGGACAGGCGCCGTAGGGGGCGTTGAAGGAGAAGTCGCGCGGCTGAAGGTCGTCCATGGAGTGGCCGTGCTCGGGACAGGCCAGGGCAAGCGAGTACGTGAGCAGCTCGCCGGGCAGGCGCTCCGGATCGTCGCGGTCGGGCATGAGGTAGAAGCTCACGCGGCCCCCGGCGAGCTTGGTTGCCTGCTCCACGGCCTCCGCGATGCGCCCGAGGCTGTTCTCGCGCACCACGATGCGGTCGACCACCACCTCGATGCTGTGGCGGTTCTTCTTCTCCAGGCGAATCTCCTCGTCGCCGAGCTCGCGGACCTCGCCGTCGATGCGCACGCGCGAGAAGCCCTCACGACGCAGGTCCTCAAAGAGCTTGGTGTACTCGCCCTTGCGGTCAAAAACCACCGGCGCCAGGACCAGGGCGCGGCGCCCCTGAGCGCGCTCGAGGACCTTGTCGGCCACCTGATCGGTAGTCTGGCGCGAGATGGGGCGCCCGCACTCGGGGCAGTGCGGCACGCCAATGCGCGCGAAGAGCAGGCGCAGGTAGTCGTAGATCTCCGTCACGGTGCCCACGGTGGAGCGGGGGTTTCGGCTTGTGGTCTTCTGGTCGATGGAGACCGCGGGAGAGAGGCCGTCGATGCTATCCAGGTCCGGCTTGTCCATCTGTCCCAGGAACTGGCGAGCGTAGCTGGAGAGAGACTCCACGTAGCGGCGCTGGCCCTCGGCGTAGATGGTGTCAAACGCAAGGCTCGACTTCCCCGAGCCGGAGAGGCCGGTGATGACGACGAGCTTGTCGCGCGGTATGTCAACGTCCACGTCCGCGAGGTTGTGCTCGCGCGCGCCGCGGATGACGATGGAATCCTGGGCCATGTGCCCTCCTCGGAAGTGCTGATTAACCGACCTTTGATTGTAGCCCGTGAGGGGCTGGGGGCATTCCTCCGGGAGGTGCGCTGCGCGAAACCTCCCTACGGAATGCACCCAGCCCCCTCAAAGCCCAATCCGTTGGTAAACCACGGCGCCGAGGTGACGCGCGGGACTCCTCGAGCCGGGCGTCCCCGTCGTCGCCGCTCGCTGCGGAGGAGGAGTTGCCGCAGGCGCCTCAGTGTTTCGGAGAGAAGTTCCGCGACGCGCACTTCTCGGAGAAACACCGAGGCGCCCCGAGAGCTAGCGCTCCGCAGCGAAGTAGCGGCTCACGCCAGAGGCGTCGCGCGCGCGGCGGACGGCGCCCATAGCCACAAGGTGGTCGAGGTGCGCGATGCTCTCGGAGACGAGAAACCAGCGCGTCATGGCCGGCGTCTCGCCCCAGTGGTCGAAGGGGGCGTGCCAGCCCATGGCGGGCACAAGCTCAAAGCCGGTACGACCCGGCTCCGACTCAATAGCGGCGAGGGCACGCGCGCTCCTGCGCTCGTGATGGGCCGCGTTCTTCTCGCAGCGCTCCGAGACGCTTCCCTCCTGAAGGCCGTGGCCCATGAAGGCGTGCTCGATGCCACGCTCGGAAAGGCCGCCCAGCGTGGCAAGCTGCTCCCCGATGGGGTCCTCACCCTCGTCCCAGAACCCGATGCACGTGGAGCACAGGAAGAGAACCGCGTCGCCGAGAAACGCCGTGCGCGTGGAGCTCTCCCAGAGCACGCACTGGCCCGGCGTGTGACCGGGGGCTGCCACGACCTCGAAGCTCCAGCGGCCGCAGCGCAGCATATCGCGGACGCCCACCGTGCCAAACGGAATCTTCTCGGTTTCGAAGTTGATGGCATGGTCCCAGATAACGTCGGCAAGCTCGGATGCCTCCGCTACGCTCACCCCCTCGGTGCGCATGCGAGACGCCATCTTCTCTCGCCACGCGGGAACGGCCATGCGCCGCATGTCCGCCAAGACGCCCTCGGGGATGACCACACGCGCCCCCGCCTCCGCGAGCTCGCGGGCAAGACCGGTGTGGTCGACGTGCGCGTGCGTGCAGAAGAGCGTGGTGCGCTCGGGATCCACGCCAAGTCCAACGAGGGCCCGCATGAGGCGCGTGTCGTTGAAGGGGTCCGGGGTTCCGGCGTCCACCACGAGCGCCTCGCCGGCGTCGAGCACCACGAAGGCGTTGACGGAGGGCAGGAAGGTGTCGTGCATGAGGAGCTCCACGCGCCAGACCTCGGGAGCGTCCTGCACCTTGCGACAGGTAAACCCGTCGTCATCGAGCGTAAAGCAGTCCGGGCCGCACCCGCAGCCCCACGCAACCCCAAAAGAGGTGCCGTCCATCGAAGACCCCCTTCCCTGACGTTCTTCTCGACAGTATGAACCATCCGAGCCCCGCTTGGGTAGAATCGAGACGTTGGACACAATGCGCCAAGAGAGGTGCCAAGGAGAGGAACGCCATGGACCAGCAGGATCAGGAGAAGCTCCGCCAGGAGGTCGACGAGGTGCTTCACGCTCAGAAGCAGCCTCAGGAGCCCACGGGCTTTCAGCAGAACGACTACTCCAACATTCACCACGTCATCGGCGTGGTCTCCGGCAAGGGCGGCGTGGGCAAGTCGCTCGTGTGCGGCATCCTCGCGGTTAACCTCGCGCGACGCGGTGCGCGCGTGGGCATCCTCGACGCGGACATCACCGGCCCCTCCATCCCCCGCATGATGGGCCTTGCCGGCGAGCGCGCCCGCGGCGTGGACGAGCTCATCGTTCCCAACCTCACTGAGGGCGGCATCAAGGTCATGAGCGCCAACCTGGTCCTCGAGCACGAGAGCGACCCGGTGCTCTGGCGCGGCCCCGTCGTTGCCGGCGCCATCAAGCAGTTCTGGGAGGACTGCGCCTGGGGCGAGCTCGACTACCTGCTCGTGGACATGCCCCCGGGAACCGGCGACGTTGCGCTTACCGTCTTCCAGTCGCTGCCCGTGGACGGTATCGTGATCGTGAGCTCGCCGCAGGACCTCGTGCAGATGGTCGTGGGCAAGGCTGTCAACATGGCAAACATGATGAACGTGCCGGTGCTCGGCCTCGTTGAGAACATGGCCTACGTGGAGTGCCCGCACTGCGGCGAGAAGATCTTCCCGTACGGCCCCTCGCGCCTCTCCGAGACCGCGGAGGCGTTTGACGTCGAGGCCCTGGGACAGCTGGGCATCAACCCCGAGCTTGCCGCAGCCTGCGACAACGGCACCTTTGAGAAGGAGCTTCCCGAGGGGGTCCTCACCGAGGCAACCAACATGGTAGTTGCCACCGCAGAGTTCATGGACGCGCTCCGCGACCAGGCCCAGGGCGAGTAGCTTGGCACGTCAGGCGAGAAGAACCTCGAGGTCGAGGGCGCGAGAAGAGGCGCTCGCGGCGGCGGCTGCCGTGAGGGTCCCTGCACGCTGCGACGTTGTCGTGGTCGGCGGCGGGGCCTCCGGCCTTGCGGCGGCCACTGCCGCGGCCGAGAGCGGAGCGAGCGTCGTTGTGCTTGAGCGAGCCCTCGAGTGCGGGCGAAGTATTCTCGCCACCGGCAACGGACGCTGCAACTTCTCCAACTCGTGCCTCTCGTGGGATCGCTACAACAATCCAGCTTTCGTCGAGGCGGTCTGCGGGGAGCGCTTCTCGCGTGACGTGCTTGACTTCTTCGAGAAATGCGGCCTCGCCTGGGTCGAAGAGGAGCAAGGGAGGCTCTATCCCCTCTCACGGCAGGCATCCTCGGTGCGCGAGGTTCTTCTCGCCCGCGCGAGACGCGCGGGGGTGACGCTTGCCCCGGCCCGTGAGGTCGCCTCTCTTGAGCGCTCGGAGGGCGGATACCTCATAACCCTTGCTTTCGACTCCCAAATCGACTCAAAGAGGGGGGTTATGACCCATCGGGTCATCTATGCTGCTGGTGGTGGCGAGGAGCTCACGAGCTCTCTTGGTCTCACGTGCACCTCAAATGAGCCGGTACTGTGCTCCCTCGCCTGCGTCGCGCCGGACGATGTCTCACTCGAGGCGCTCGACGGAAGACGTTCGCACGTGGTTGCCCGCCTCCTGCGCGATGGCTCGGAGGTTGCGGTCGAGACGGGCGAGGTGCTTTTTCGACCCTACGGCCTCTCCGGAATCGTCATCTTTGACCTGTCGCGCCTTGCGCTTCCCGGAGACGTCATCTCTCTCGACCTTCTCTGCGGCATGAGCGAGGAGCGTGCGAGGTCACTCGCCGATGCTGCGGGCGGATGCGCCGGCGTGCTCGACCCCGCGATTGCGGAGGCGCTTGGGTCCCATGCGCTTGCCATGGCACGCAACCTGCGCTTTACCGTATCCGGACCCGCCGAGCCGGAGCGCGCCCAAGTAACACGCGGCGGACTTCTGACCGAGCAGTTCTGCCCCGAAACGCTGGAAGCGCGCGAACTTCCCGGCTTCTTTGCCTGCGGCGAGGCGCTCGACGTCGATGGCGCGTGCGGTGGCTTCAACCTTGCCTGGGCATGGAAGAGCGGCCTTGTGGCGGGACGCGCGGCGGCACGGCGATAGCCGATGCCGTACGTCGCTCTTCTCGGCTTTGCGTCGCACCTCCTAGCGAGTGTTTGAAAGTCGGGCTTTCTTTTTTGAAACGGCTATTTTTGGGATGGCGTTACCTGCGGAAACGCTACCTCACAAAGACGGTTTTGAAAAAGTCGCCCCGATTTTCGTACACTCGGTATAAGCAGATCTGGAAGGATGAGCATGCTCGAGGTCTCTGGCATTCGCATACCCCTCTCCGCGCTCGACGGGACGGACGAGCGCGAGCTCGCGGCATGCCGTCGGACGCTTGCAAGAAAGCTGCGCGTAAGCGATAAGGATCTCGCGCGTGTCGAGCGCAGGCGCCGCTCGATTGACGCCCGAAGGCGAGATGACATACACCTCACGTTTACGCTGCGCGTTGAGTTGACGGGCGGCGTTGCGGCCGAGCGCGCGCTTCTCGCAAGACTCGCCAAGAGGCGCGCCGACAAGAGCGTAAAGCTCGTCGCGGAATCCCCCTACGGTTTTCCCGCTCCCGTTTCCGTTGCCAATCGGCCGGCGCTGCGCCCCGTTGTGGTGGGCGCGGGCTGTGCGGGGCTCTTCTGCGCACTCTCACTCGCGCGGGCGGGACTTGAGCCCCTGCTCGTGGAGCGAGGTGACAACGCCGAGCGCCGCGGCAAGGTCGTCGGGTACCATAACGAGACGGGCGAGCTCGACCCCGAGAGCAACATCCAGTTTGGCGTGGGCGGCGCGGGGACGTTTTCTGACGGCAAGCTTCAGACCGGTACCAAAAGCCCCGCTCACCGCCTCATTCTTGAGACCTTTGTTGGGGCAGGTGCCGCACGCGAGATCCTCTGGGATGCCAAGCCCCACGTGGGAAGCGACGTGCTGCCCACCGTGGTGACAGACATCGTGCGCCAGATCGAGGAGGCGGGCGGCGAGGTGCGCTGCCGCTGCCGCATGACGGACCTTGACGTGACGGGCGGCGCGGTGCGCGGCGTGACGCTCGAAACGACCCTTGAGGACGGTACGGCTGTCGAGGAGCGGGTAAGCGCAAACTGTGTGGTCCTGTGCTGCGGCCATTCGGCGCGCGACGTCTTTGAGCTTCTTCGGGAGCGCGGGGTTCCCATGGAGCGCAAGACCTTTGCCATGGGCGTGCGCATCGAGCACCTCCAGGCAGAGATTGACCGCGCGCTCTATGGCGGCTTTGCCGGCAACCCCGCACTGGGCGCAGCACCCTACAGCCTCTCCTGCCACCTTCCCTCGGGGCGCAGCGCGTTCTCGTTTTGCATGTGCCCGGGCGGATACGTGGTCTCTGCGGCAAGCGAGGCCGGAGGCGTCTGCACCAACGGCATGAGCCTGTCCGATCGCGCAGGCGCGAACGCCAACTCCGGGCTTCTCGCCAACGTCTTTCCCGAGGACCTTCCCGGAGACAACGTGCTCGCGGGCGTTGAGCTGCAGCGTGCCTGCGAGCGAGCGGCCTTTGCCGCAGGCGGCGGAGCCTTCGTGGCGCCCGCCCAGCTCGTAGGCGACTTCCTCCAAAAGACCCCGAGCAGCTCGGGTGGGCGCGTCGTGCCCACCTACCCCCGCGGCGTTTCCTGGGGAGACGTTTCCGGCTGCCTTCCCGACTACGTAAGCGAGACCCTTCGCGCGGCAATTCCCGTGCTTGCGCGCAAGCTGCACGGATTTGACGCTTCCGACGCCGTGCTCACGGGCGTGGAGACGCGCTCGAGCTCCCCGATTCGCGTGACGCGCGGCTCCGATGGCCAGAGCGTTGGCGTGCGGGGCCTCTGGCCCGTGGGCGAGGGGGCAGGCTATGCGGGCGGCATCATGAGCGCCGCCACTGACGGAATCCTTGCTGCCGAGAAGATCGTGGCGTCGCTCGCACAGTGATGCAAGCGCCCTATGCCTCAGTCGTCTTTTCCGACAAGAGCTCAGTCAGGTCGGGAAACTGCGGGGGTTCAAAGCCAGGAAGCTGGGGCAACTCGATGTCCGGCATGAACGCCTGAACAAGAAGGGTCAGGGCCCGAGTGATGTGACCTCGCTGCTCTGGCTCAAGCTCACCAATACGCCGCAGCATCGCCGGAACCGAGGCCTGCCAGTTTCCACTGAGATCGGCAAAGGTATCCTCCCCCGCAGCGCCGAGCACCGAGAAGAGCGTCTCGACGACGCCCTCGCGCTCCTCACGCGTCATGCTCGCGATCCATTCGTTCAGACCCTTGTCGACAAAGCTCGCCCCGCGACCAAGCCCCTCCAGGCTCACAAAGTCATTGCCCTCGACTACCCAAGAGAAGGGGTTATGCTGAGTCAGCCCCATCATGGAGGACTCCACGACTGTGTAATCCTCCTGTTTCTCAAAGAGCATGCCGATGACCGAGGAGCGTGGAACCGTTTTGGAGACAAGATCTGCGCACTGCTGCCAGAGCTCATCGGCAAGCGCATCACCGGTAAATCCCGGACCGTCATGCGAGAAGACCCGCACGATCCTTGCGGCAACCGCCTCAGAGCAGCGCGCCAAAGCGCACACGGCAAGATTTCCGCCCTTGGAGTGTCCGCCGAGGTAGATGCCGCCCTCAATGGACAAGGCAACTCGCTCGAGGTAGTCGATGGCAGCGTACTGGGACGGGACGCCCGTCTCAAACGCCATGTTGAAGTCTTCCTTCCAGCCGACAAGCGTGTTGTCAGTCCCACGATACGACACATAGGCCCCACCCGCGGGAAGGTGAAGGACGCACGCGGAGAACTGCTTCTCGGCGGACTCGTCAAAATCGTCAACATAGTTGCTCACGACGACATCCCTGAAGCGCGGGCTTGCGGCCGTGAGCGCAAGGACTCTCATCAGGCCCTCAGAATCCCATAGCCCACGCGTCATCTGCTCAAGATGCTCGGCCTGAAAGAGCTCTCTCACAGATACGCCCCTGGCGCCGCACACGTCCTCTCCCTGGAAGCGAAAATATGAGAGACACGAGAGCACGAGGCTGTCCACGTCGGTGAGCGGGCGCTGCTCAAAGGTCTCAAACGCGCGAGAAAGATACCCAAAGAGATTGGTTTCTTCTGGCGAGAAAAACGATGCCATCACATCACTCCTTTAATGATACGAAGGGACTGTCCCTTCGTATCATCTTCTGCGGCGATGGGTTGCGTGGGCGCTCCCCTTGCGTGCTCCCGCCTTGAGACGGGCTATGACATCTTCGGCAGAACCACCCTCGACGCGCGTACGGATGGCAACAATTTGATCGCGGATACGAGCAGCGGTCTCGAAGTCCATGGCCTCAGACGCGGCAGCCATCTCCTCCTCGAGACCGTCGACCACATCGGCCAGCTCCGTGGCCGAAAGACCGGAAAGCTCTTCGGCAACGGAAGTTGCCGTAGCCTCGTCCACGGCACTTTCCGCAAGACTCTCAAAGGCTCCATGGCTACCTGTTCCGTGCCGGTCACGCGTCTTGCCCTCAAGAGTGTGCTCAGCCTCCGAGATGAAGGACGAGACGTCCGTGATGGACTTCTTGACGGTGCACGGAACGATGCCGTGCTCCTCGTTATACGCCTCCTGAAGCTGACGACGACGTGCCGTCTCCCCCATCGCCTCGCGCATGGAGTCCGTGATGGCGTCGGCATACATGATGACCTCGCCCTGGGCGTTTCTTGCCGCACGACCCATGGTCTGAATGAGCGAGCGCCTGTTGCGGAGGAAGCCCTCCTTGTCCGCATCGAGGATTGCCACGAGAGAGACCTCGGGAATGTCCAATCCCTCGCGGAGAAGGTTGATGCCCACGAGTACGTCTATCTTGCCTACGCGAAGGTCTCTGATGATGTCAACTCGATCGAGCGTTGCCGTATCAGAGTGCATGTAGTTCACGCGCACGCCCTCGTCGAGCAGGTGGTCCGTGAGGTCTTCTGCCATGCGCTTGGTGAGCGTGGTCACAAGAACGCGCTCCTTCTTGGCAACGCGACTCTTGATCTCGTCGATGAGGTCGTCGATCTGACCCGCGACCGGACGGACGTCCACCTTGGGGTCGAGGAGGCCCGTGGGGCGAATGATCTGCTCCACCTCCTGTTGGGAGACCGACTCCTCGTAGTCTCCGGGGGTGGCGGAAACATAGATGAACTGGGGAACGCGCTGCTCAAACTCATCGAAGCGAAGAGGACGGTTGTCAAGGGCGGAGGGCAGGCGAAAGCCGTGGTCGACAAGCGTGACCTTACGCGAGCGGTCACCCTCATACATGCCGCGAATCTGCGGCACCGTGACGTGTGACTCGTCGATGATGCAGACCATGTCCTTGGGGAAGTAATCGATGAGCGTATAGGGCGGCTCTCCCGCCTTACGACCGTCGAGATGGCGCGAGTAGTTCTCGATGCCGTTGCAGTAGCCCATGGTCTCGAGCATCTCTATGTCATAGCTTGTGCGCTGGGCAAGGCGCTGCGCCTCGAGCAGCATGTCGTTGGCCTTGAGCTCCGCCACGCGCTGCTCGAGCTCCTCGTTTATGGTCTCGATGGCATGAGTGACCTTGGGGCGCTCGGTGACGTAGTGGGACGCGGGCCAGATGGGGATGGCCTCAAACTCGCGCACAATCTCACCCGTGACGTTGTCGACCTCGGCGATGAGCTCGACCTCGTCTCCAAAAAACGAGATGCGCAGAGGATTTTCGGCGTAGGGAGGAAAGACGTCGACGGTATCCCCGCGCACCCTGAACGTTCCGCGGGAGAGGTCGTAGTCGTTACGGTCATACTGGATGTCAATGAGGCTGTGGATGAGGTCGTCGCGCTCGAGCGGCACATCGCGGCTCACGTTGGGGGCGAGACCCGCATAGTCCTGAGGGCTGCCAATGCCGTAGATGCAGCTCACCGACGCAACGACAATGACGTCACGCCGCGAGAGCAGACTCGAGGTAGCCTGGTGACGGAGCTTCTCGACCTCCTCGTTGATAGAGGCGTCCTTCTCGATGTAGGTGTCCGTCTGGGGGACGTATGCCTCAGGCTGATAGTAGTCATAGTAGGAGACGAAGTAGACCACGGCGTTGTTGGGAAAGAGCTCGCGCATCTCGCTGGCCACCTGAGCCGCAAGCGTCTTGTTTGGCTCCATGATAAGCGTGGGACGATTCAGGCACTCGATGGTTTTGGCCATGGTGAAGGTCTTGCCCGACCCCGTGACGCCCATGAGCGTTTGATAGCGCAGGCCACGCTCGATACCGTTGGCAAGCTTTTCAATTGCCTGCGGCTGATCGCCGGCGGGCTCATAGGGCGAGACCACCGTGAGGCGCTCGTCTCCCACCTCGCGGCCAAAGCGCACGAGCTCGCCGCCAAAGTGCTCATGAGTTGAGACTTCCGACATCTTCCCTCCCATCCTCGCTATGAAGAGTGTAGCGCAGCAGAAATCCTAATGCAAACACTTGTTCTTATTTTCTTTTTGAGATAGGCTTGCGTTGACCAGGGAGTGTCGTGCAGACACCGTAGTATTGTAGGTGACAGGCATCGGATTGGAGGTCCCATGGCTCAAGACGAGAAGCACAGAAGAGAGCGTGAGCTTCCCTCCTGGTGGGGCCCCGCCGCCTTGGTGCTCGGAGCCGCGTGCCTTGTGGGGTCCATTGCCCTCGTGGCAGTGGAAGGCGACGCGAGCGCCCGTGACATACGCACCTCCTCCCGCGGCATCATCCTGGGCATCGCGCTCATAACGCTCGGCCTGCTCTCGCTCAGACGCCACGAGAGCCCCGAGGCCAGTCCCTCCGTCCCCGTTCCCCCACAGAAGACGGTCATCGCCCGTGAAGAGCGAGATGCCGTCTCAGCTCGACCCACCAGCCCAACCATCAATCTCGAGGGCATGCTACAAAACAGTGACAACGTGCTCGCAACGTTGAGAGACCTCATGCTCCACGGGCGCGGTCGCGTTGATGTTGGGTGCCTCCCGGAGCTTCTCGCTCACCTTGACCTTCTGGGATGGAGCGAGGCTCCCGTTGTGCGGGCAAATCGTCTCAGACGCAACGGACGCTGGTGGCTCTCGACCTCCGATCAGGAGCTCTCCGGCGCGGACCTCGATCGCCTCGTGTCCATTGAGGCCGCACTCAACATTGCCGAAGACATGGCCAAGGCGAAAGGGCCCCAAGCTCCCGCCCTCAGCGTGTCCGACACGCTCAAGGTGGCAGCGCTCGATCCCCTACCCGATGGAAAGAACAACCTCACGAGCTTCCTTCTCAAGGGAGCCAAGTCCGGAGGCGAATGGGAGTGTCGGATGAGGTTTGCCAACGCGGTGGAAAACCTCCCGGCACCCTTTCGGGTTGAGTTTGACTTTCAGGTAAACGTGAGGCTGGGCGTCATGTGCGTTGACGTCATCTTGCCAGGACCCGCGTGCTTTGCCTTTGCCGGAGGTGATCGAGAGGTGCTTCCCGGCCTCGCGCGCACCTATGCCACCCAGCTCTCCATTGCGCTCGGACGATGTGCCCTCGCGGCATGCGGAGGCATCTCTCGCGTCGTTGTCAACGGATGCGACAGGAGCAGCGCTCAGACGGTCCTCTCGATTCTGCTCACGCCGAAGGCAGTCAATCAGATGGGAAGTGTCTCAGAGGTCACGCTGGACACCTTGCAGACGTACGCGGACGTAAGGGTGGCTCAAAGCAGCGATGGCTGGCTGGAGCCCGTCGAGCCAATTGAGAACAGGAACTCCGTAGCCCTAAATCCGAAGGACCGTTTTCGCATGGTCGAGCTCGATGCCAGCCCATGCAGTGACGTCCTCCTTTCCGTCTGTGGGTCACGGCGCGTCAGCGACCTCGGAATAATGGAGAAGGCCGGGCGCGCCGGAGCATGGAACGATATGGTCGAGGAGCTGGCAGGCACCACGCAGAAGGCGGTCTCACGTCTTGTTGACCTGCGCAACAAGACAAAGGACCTCACCGTTGCAGAGGCCTGCGACCGCACGAGCGCAGCCCTTGTGAGCGGTGCGGTAGACGTTGCGGACAAAAGGTCCCTTGCCCTGCTCTTTGTAGATGGCGGCACGCTTGCCGATGTCACGAGAAGGGCGCGGGCCACCGTGGACGCAGACCCACCAGCCGAGCAGCTCCTCCCCGCCCTTGAGGAGCTCGAGCACGTCCTTGCTCCCGTCACCGAGATGGGCATCTACCTTGACGACTCAGACACCGTCTATCGCTACTTCAACTCCGTTGCCGAGCGCATCGCCTACAACCGCACCTTCCGCACCGACGTTCGCAACGTGCGGCTCGTTCCAGACGAGTACTATGCCGCGCAGTCGCTTGCAGCTCGAATCCTCACTACGCTCGGTCGCAGCGATGAGGCGCTCGCCCACGCCAACGAGCTCGTTCGCATCGCCCCGCTCACGCCCGACGCCGCCCTGAGCAAGGTGCGCTGCCTTGAGGAGCAGTCGAGAATCATAGAGGCCTCGGATATGCTCAAGCAGGCCATATCCTACGCGTCCACCGCACGTGACATGTCCATATGCTTCTATCGGCTTGCCTACATGGAGTGGAAGCTCGGAAGACTCGATCTCTCGGTTGCTTGCTACCAGCGCTCCATAGAGCTTCATCCTGAGGTTGCCCCCAACGCTCGCAGCGAGATGAACGACCTCATTGAGACGAGTGAAGATCTTAGGCCCTATCCCGCAGACGAGGTCATGAAGGTGCTCGACGAGGGAGGCCTTCCAACCGGATCGCTTGACGCGCTGAGAGAGCAGACGCGAGACGCGCTTGTCGCCTGTGCGGACGAGGAGGTGTTCAGCGTCGCGCGACCACTGGCGAGCGTCATGCTCGAGCTCGGCCGAGACGACGCCCTTCTCGACGTGCGCAGGTCCCTTATGCGCCCGTAATGCCGTTAGGATAGCTGCGCTGATAGCCCTCGTACGCCGATTGAACCCGCTCGAGGTAGGTGCGGGTCTCCGCATACTCGATGCCCTCCGGAATGGTGGCACCGTCCTCGATCCATCCCTGAACCGTCCCTATGCCCGCGTTGTAGGCAGCGATGATCTCATCGAGCGAGGAGAGGTGATCCTGAAGGTACCCGAGACACGCGCAGCCATACTCGATGTTGACCTCCGGATCGAGAAGATCGTTGGGGTCGTATGCCTTAGCGTCAACGAGGCCGAGAGCCTCCATGCTCAGAGCGGTCTCGGGCATGACCTGCATCAGCCCCTGCGCTCCCGCCGAGGAGACGGCGTTCTCATCCCAGCCGGACTCGCACTTGATCACGGCGCAGGCAAGATGGGGGTCTATGTCATGACGTGTCGAGGCGGCGCGAATCACGTCGGCATACTTCACCGGATAGAGGAGGTCGCGCGCAGGACCCGTGGGCGTAGCGGCTATAACGCCGCACACCACAAGCGTCACCGTCAAAGCCACAAGAGGCAGGACCCGGTGCCACACAAGAAATCGATGCGTGTGACTACGCCTGGTCAAGGCCCCAGCCCTTCTTTGGAACGTTGTCCCAGCCCTGCTGCTCGCGAGCCTTCCACCAGTCCTTGACCTCCTGCTCCAGAACGTCCGCGGTGCGGATGTTGTTGAAGACGTAGTTGCTGTGGGCCCTGATGTAGGCCTCACTTGGCTGCTGGTCAACGCGACGGTTGAAGTCCCTTGGATCCATGCCTCGCTGGCAGGCGCGGGCGCGGCGCGCAGGAAGCGGGCAGACCACCCCCACTATCTCGTCGGCCATGTCAAAGGAGCCACGCATGCGATCAAGCAGGGGAATCTCGATGACCAGGATCTTCTCGGCGACACTTGGGTCCTTATCGCGCTCCTGGCGCTCCTCCTCCCGCAGCTTTGCGACGCGCTCCCTCAGTAGCTCGTCAATCAGGGGCAGCTCAATCTCCTCAAGCGTGAACGTGCGCTCCATGGAGGAAAACGCTCGCTGGGCGAGAAGCTCGCGCTTGACGCTTCCGGCGGGATTGATGATGTCGTCACCAAACTCGGCCTTAATCTGCGGGAGAATCCTCGAGTCCGCGGCAAGCGCCTCGCGGGACAGGTCGTCAAGATCGATGAGCTCCGCGCCGCACTCGCGCATCGTCCTCGCAACGGTGGACTTTCCGGAGGCGATTCCCCCGGCCAGATAGATCACATGCATCATGGTTCCTCTCTATTTGTTGTCATGCAATCATCTCACATACGGGCGCGCGTGGGCCAATGCCCCTTACAGCCTGGACACAGCGCCATCACGAACATCCCATAGCACGGAGCTGGGAAGCAGCTCCTTTTCCTTGGGGTCATGCGTAACCCACAGGACGGTCCTTTCCGCAAGCAAGGGCACAAGATAGTCCATGACCCGCGCCACGGTCGCAACGTCCATGCCCTTGAGAGGCTCGTCAAAAAACAGGACGCTCGCCTCGGACAAAACGCAGCGCAGTATGGCCACACGGCGACGCTGCCCGCCCGAGAGCTCGCTCACCGGGCGATTGTCCACCGGCAGGCCCACAGAGGCAAGCGCCGTGCGTTCCCTGGCGAGAAACGCCTCAAGCTCTTCTCCACGCAGCCTGCCATGGGGAAGGCGGATGTTGGCCGTTGCCGTGAGGTTGTCGAGCAGGCGGTCTTCCTGAAAGACCATGCCCAGACGCGCCCCCTCGGGCACCACGACCTCGCCCGCATCCGGCGCCTCAAGCCCCGCAACCAGACGCAGCAGCGTGGTCTTTCCCGCTCCGGAGGGGCCCATGACCACATGCACCCTCCCCTCCTCAAACGCAGCGCTCGCCCCACGAAGCACGTGCAGGGACCCGTAGGACTTCTCGACTCCTTGAAGCTCAACCGCGCTCATGGCCGCGCCTCCCATCGCACGGCGACACGGTCAAGCGCACGGTTCATGAGGGAGTCAAGCGCAACGGAGACAATGACGATCGCAACCGTCCACGCAAAGAGATCGGGGGTGTCGAGATAGACCTTGGCGTCATAGAGGTGCTCTCCGATCGTGAAGTCGGGAAGCCCAATCACCTCGGCGGCAATGCCTGCCTTCCACGAGAGCGCCAGGGCGAGCGAGACGGCCGCGCGAAAGTACGGAAGCACCTGCGACGCGTAGACGAGCCTGACCCGCTCGAGCGTGCCAACACCAAACACCTGGCACATCTCAAGAAGCTGAGGGCTGGTCTGGCGAATCCCCTCGAGCACATTGGTGTAGACGATGGGAAGCGCCATAACAAACGCAATGACCACCGAGAGATAGCTCGAGGACACCCACAACAGCACCAAAATGACGAAGGAGGCGACCGGAACCGCCTTCATGACACCCATGAGTGGCTCAAGCAGCTCGCGCACCACTCGAGCGCGGCTCGCGATTGCCGCGAGCAACACCCCAGACAAAACGGCCAGGGCAAACCCCACGGCAATGCGCGCGAGGGAGACGCCCACAGATGCCCAGAACTCCCCCGTGATCACCAGTGCGCAGAGCCGCGCGAGAACGTCGAGCGGACCCACGAGAATGATGCGGGCGTTTATCGCCCATGTCGCGACCTGCCACATAAGAAGCCAGAAGCCCAAGACAAGCAGGCGGACGCCCCATGTTCCAAGGCGACCGCCCTCCCGTCTGCTCTTGTCGACACCTCTAGGCACCGTAGTAGAAGTCCTCGCCCGGGAGGGAGCCGCCCACGGCCTTTGGTTTCTGGTCAGCGAGAACAGCAAGATAGCCCGAGAGCTGCTCCGCCATGTCTTCGCCCGTGACACACACGATGTTGCACGCGGGAATGGCCTTCTCGGCCACAGCGGCGGGCACGATGTCGTAGGACCCCACGAGCTCGGCGGCATCGGCAACGTTGTCGTTCACGAAGTCGACCGAGTCCACGTAGTGGCCGATGAAGGCATCAACTGCCTCGGGGTTCTCGTCGGCAAACGCAGAGCGAACAATGGCAACGCCGGTAATCATCGAGCTCTTCTCGTCACCCGTCTGGACGCGGTCCCACTCCTCGGTGAGGTCGAGGGCAACGCGAATCTTGTCGTTTTGGGCCTGTGCCGTAGTCACAAAGGGCTGAGGCAGCATGGCAACTGCCGGACCCGAAGACGTTACGAGGGCCTGAACGCACTCGGCATGCTCGCTCTTCCACTCGATCTGCACGTCGGTGCCAACGACAAGGCCGTTCTTCTCGAGAACGTACGCGAGACCGTACTCGGGCGTGGAGCCCTTGCCGGAAGCGTAGATGGTCTTGCCCTTGAGGTCGGCGACATTGTGAACGGAATCGCCAAGCTCACAGATGTAGAGGACGCCAAGGGTGTTGATGGCGATGACGCGCACGCCTCCCTCGGTCTTGTTGTAGAGCACCGACGCGAGGTTGGCGGGAACGGCGGCTATGTCCACCTCGCCCTTGGAGATGAGCGGCGTGACCTCGTCCGGTGACGCCACGATATGGAACTGGTAGTCGTTATCGGAAAGCTCGCCGGCATCCGCCAGGCTCATGAACTCAACCAGACCCATGGCCGTGGGCCCCTTGAGCGCGCTCGTGCGCACCGTGACGGGCTCTGCCTGGTTAGCGTCCGCGTCAGACGACGGCCGCGCGTCCTTCTCTCCCTGCGTGCCAGCGCACGCAGAAAGAGCAAGCGCTGCCACCCCGGAACCGGCAACCCCCAGAAAACCTCTTCTGCTCAACATGATTGAACCTCCCAGCGCAAACGTTGCTTAACCAAAACAACGATAGCACTGAGAGGTTCTTTATGCGCTTCTTGTAGGCGGAGGCACCGCCCGTCTCCGACACGTCCTAGGACTTGACCTCGAACTTGGTTCCGCACTTGGGGCACGTCACCCTCAGCTTGCCCTTGCCGCGCGGGACGCGGACCCGCTGCTTGCAGGAGGTGCACGTGGCGTGCTTGTAGGTCCTCAGCTCCTTCCAAGCGGCACTCGGGTTCTGCACCCAGGGGCGAGCCGGGCCAAGCGCCTTGAGGAAGGCGGCGTTCTCCTTGGAACGGCTTGCCAGGTTCTTGGACTGAATGCGAAACATCGAGTAGACAATGAGCGCAAGTGCAATCCAACCAAGCCAGCTCACACGTGCAAAGAGATTCACAACCACAATCACAATCGCAATGTTCATCGAGAAGATCGCAAGGTCATCGGGACCTTGCCTTCCCCTCAGCCACTCGACCAACTTACGCTGCCAGTCACCTGACGCCATCCAGAGTCCTTCCTTCAGAGAATTGACGTTGAAACTCTACCCGATTATTGCCCACTCAAACGCGGGGCGCCGGCTCATCGCAAGCTGTCCTGAAAATCGACGCTGCGCCCCTCTCCCATCACGTACGCGCGAGCGAGAAGCTCCGTCTCCACGATGGCATCAACGTGGCAGCGCTCCCGACCGTGAGAGTTCATGCATGCCATGCCAAAGGCGCCGGCAGCAACGTTGTTGCCATGAAGCGCCGCCGCGTTGGCGTCTGTGGAGTAGTGGAAGCAGACCTGTGTGTTCCAGCGCCCGGACGTGCATGCTGCCTCTGCGCACGCAATCAGCGTGTTGGTGAGCGTCCAGTCGTAGGGGCCCTTGGCATCAGAGCAGATCACACCAACTGAGTGCTCGTCCGAGTTTGCGTAGTCGGGTCCAATGAGGGTGATGTCAATGGCAACGTACTCGTCCACCCCCTCGGGGACCCAGGACCCACCGCGGCCAATCTCCTCGTAGATGGGAAACGCAAAGAGCGTATCGAAGGCGGGCTTTTCCCCAGACTCCGCGAGCCAGCGCAAAAGGTCGAGAAGAACCGCGACAGCCGCCTTGTCGTCGATGTGGCGAGAGATCACGTAACCGTTGTCAAAGCTCTGAAAGTGTGGGTCGATTCCCACAATGGCGCCCTCGGTGACACCAAGGGCGCGGGCGTCATCGGGACTCTTGACATCGGCCACGAGCGAGACGGACATGGTGTCCTCGGTGCGCTCGCGCGAACGAGCGTCATCAAAGACGTGCGTAGAGTGATGGTCGCAGATGACCTGCCCGGCCACGGTGCGGCCGTCGCGGCAGTGCACCAGGCAGGACTCTCCCTCGATGCTGTGGTAGTTGATGCCGCCAAGCTGACGCACGCGAAGGGTGCCGTCGGCGTTGAAGCCGCGAACCACAAGGCCAATGGTATCAAGGTGGGCGCCAAGGCAAACAACCCTCTTGGAGCTTTGCCCGGGGACTCGAACGTAGGCCGTGGCGTTGTTGTCCACGGTCATCTCATAGCCCATCTCGGCGAGCTTGTCTCTAAGCCAGGTGTGGACCTCAGGGTAGTAGCCCACGGGGCTCTCCACCTCCACGCACTCACGCAGGGTGTCAAGCAGGAAGTCCTTGTCAATGTCGTAGGTCATGCGATCTCCTATCCGGGGTGATGACAAAGGTGACAGGGTAGATTGTCATCATCACAAAAATGATGACAATCTACCCTGTCACCTTTGTCATCACCGTCGCCTCTGTCACCATCCTTGTTACCAAAGAGGGCCGCCCCGGGGGACGGCCCTCAACAAAGCACAATAGCGAGAGGAACTACTCCTCGGTGGCCTCGACCTCGGTCTCGACGACCTCGGTCTCAACCTCAGCCTCGGGCTCCTCGGCCGGCTTGTCGCTCTCGGGGAGCGGCTTGACCTCGACCTCAGTGCCAAGGGTCTCGGCGGCGGCCTTCATGGACAGGGAGATGCGACGACGGTCGAGGTCGATCTCCATGACCTTCACCTGGACGGTGTCGCCCACGGTGCACACCTGGGACGGCTGGTCAACGTGCTGCTTGGCCATCTCGGAGATGTGCACGAGGCCCTCAACGCCCTCACCGAGGTCGACGAACGCGCCAAAGGTGACGAGCTTGGTGACGGTGCCCTCGACGATGGCGTCAACGGGGTACTTCTTGACGAGGGAGCGCCAGGGATCCTCGGTGGTCTGCTTGAGGCCGAGGGAGATGCGCTCGCGGTTGAGGTCGACGTCGAGAACCTGAACCTCGACCTCCTGGCCGACCTTGACGACCTCGGAGGGGTGGTTGACGTGGTTCCAGGAGAGCTCGGAGATGTGCACGAGGCCGTCGATGCCGCCAAGGTCGACGAAGGCGCCGAAGTCGACGATCGAGGAGACGGTGCCCTTGAGACGCATGCCAACCTGGAGCTTGGAGAGAATCTCCTGGCGCTCGGCCTTGCGGGCCTCCTCGAGAACAACGCGACGGGAGAGGACGACGTTGTTGCGGTTGCGGTCCATCTCGATGACGCGGGCCTCGATGCGGGTGCCGAGGTAGGCGTTGAGATCCTTGACGCGACGAAGGTCGACGAGGGAGGCGGGCAGGAAGCCGCGCAGGCCGATGTCGAGGATCAGGCCGCCCTTGACGACCTCGATGACCTCGCCCTCAACCGTCTCGCCGGAGTTGAACTTCTCCTCGACGGCGTTCCAGGCGCGCTCGTACTCGGCACGCTTCTTGGAGAGGACGAGACGACCCTCCTTGTCCTCCTTCTGGAGAACGAGGGCCTCGATCTCGTCGCCCATGGCGACAACGTCGGCGGGGTTGACGTCCTTGCGGATGGAGAGCTCGCGAGAGGGAATGACGCCCTCGGACTTGTAGCCGATGTCAAGCAGGACCTCGTCGCGCTCGAGCTTCACGACGGTGCCGGTGACAAGATCGCCCTCGTCGAAATCGGTGACGGTGCCGTCGATGAGGTTGTTCATCTCCTCGTCGGAGATGTCGTCCAGCGCGAAGATGGACGAGTTCTGAATCTCACTCAAAAGTGGACCCCTTTCGAACAACGGGGCCCCGGTCGTCATGGTCGCTGCCTGCAGTGCCTAGAATCGTGGCGTCTACGTGGAAACTTACATGCTCTCGGGGGCCGACAGATACGTTTGTGCGGGCCCTGTGCCCACACGGTGGATAGAGTAACGTTTTTCACGTGTGTATTTCAAGTGTGGCCCCTGGGTATTTATTATTTTCTCAGGAAGTCCGCCCCCGAAAGGAGGTCCCGTGATCCGGGCCGTGCTCTTCGATCTTGACGACACGCTGCTGAGACTCAATCTCACCGCGTTCGTGGCGCGCTATGTCGCGGGTGCAACCACGCTGCTCGCACAGGCCGCTCGGATGAGCGCGCCCTCCGTGGGACTTGCCTACGTTCGCGGGTTTCTCGCCATTGACGCTCAGGACCGAACGGACTCCCTCACCAACGAGCAGCTCTTCAACCAGGTCTTTCTATCCCGCACCGGGATTCCCCTCGATGACCCCGTCATCCACGACCTCGTTGACTACTACGAGAGCGCCATCGTTCCCGGCTATTCCGGGAGCGTTGTGGCGGCACGCCCCGTCGAGGGTGCCAGAGAGGCCGTCGAGAAGGTCCACGACCTGGGGCTCATCTGCGCCCTTGCCACCAACCCGACCTTCTCGCTCGCATGCGACCGCGCGCGCATGGGATGGGCGGGCGTGAGCGAGGACGACTTTGCCCTTGTCTCCACCTTCTCAAACTCGACGCGCAGCAAGCCAAGCGCCCAGTACTACCAGGAGTTTGCCAACGCCCTGGGCGTGCGCCTCGAGGAGTGCCTCATGGTGGGAAACGACGCAACGAGGGACTTCGCCCGCCCCGAGTGCGGGCTGCGCACCGCGTATGTGGGGCACGCACGGCCCAAGAAGGCCGTTTGGCATGGTCCCATGAAGGAGCTTTCCTCCCAGCTCCCCGACCTTCTCGCCCGGCTGAACCAGGACGACGCGCGGGACGTTCGGGCCTGACGGTCCCAACCAAACGGGCGGCTCCCGGACGGTTTGTCGAGAAGAACCGTCCACAATCTGCCCCAAACCAATCACGGGCAGGTTCCGGACGGTTTCAGCCCCCAAACCGTCCGCAACTCGCCCCAAACCAAACGTGCGGCTCCCGGACGGTTTGTCGAGAAGAACCGTCCGAGAGCCGCCCGTATGAGAAGCCCTAAATCCTGGAACCACTGCACCTACACCCAGAAGAGCATCTGGTTGTACGTGGGCACGGGCCAGTAGTCCTCCCCGCAGACCTTCTCCATTGCGTCAACGCACTCACGCAGGTGGTCCATCGAGGGAAGGACGTTGTCCTTGTAGGAGAAGCACTGCTCCAGCGGGTCCTCGACGCCACGCGCGGCGGTGTTGTTGGCCTCAAGATCTGCCGTGGCCTCGTGGATGGCCGAGATGCCGTCCGTGAGGGTGCGCACGAGCTCCTTCTCCACCGGGCTCTCGATGCCAATCTCGGCCTTGGTGGCAACGGAGGAGGCAAGGTCGCCGGAATACTCGAAGAGCGCGGGCAGGTAGAGGTGGCGCGCCATGTAGATCATGGTGTTTGCCTCGATGTTGATGAGCTTGGCGTACTGCTCGGCCTTGGAGACGTAGCGCGCGTGGAGCTCGGCCTCATTGAGAACGTGGTACTTGCCGTAGAAGGCCACGGTCTCGGGCGAGGTGATGCAGGAGAGCGTGTCCGGGGTGCTCTTGAGGTTGGGAAGGCCACGGCGCTCGGCCTCCTCCTCCCACTCCGCGGAGTAGCCGTTGCCCTCAAAGATCACGCGATGGTGGTCGCGCAGGGTGTGGCGCACCCAGCGCAGCGCCAGGTTGGTGAACTCGTCGCCCGTCTTGCCCTCGAGCTTGGTGGCAAAGCGGTCGCACTGCTCGGCCATCGCGGTGTTGAGAACCACGTTGGGATCAGAGAGGTTCTGCTGGCTGCCGCACATGCGGAACTCAAACTTGTTGCCCGTAAAGGCAAAGGGAGAGGTGCGGTTGCGGTCTGTGGTGTCGCGCAGGACGTCGGGCAGCGCGGGGACACCCAGGTCCATGCGCTCGGCCTCGTGGACCTCGGGCTCCTCCTTGTTGATGAGCGCCTCCACGATCTCGTGGAGCTCGTCGCCAAGGAAGACCGAGATGATCGCCGGCGGCGCCTCGTTGGCGCCGAGGCGGTGGTCGTTACCAGCGGAGGCCACGCTCATGCGCAGCAAGTCGGCATGCTCGTCAACGGCAGCCACAAGCGCGGCGAGAAACACCAGGAACTGCAGGTTCTCGCTCGGAACCGCACCGGGCTCCAGGAGGTTCTTGCCGTCGGCGGCAATGGACCAGTTGTTGTGCTTGCCGGAGCCGTTGACGTACTCGAAGGGCTTCTCGTGCTCGAGGCAGGCCAGGCCGTGGTGCGTGGCCAGGAGCTTGAGCTTCTCCATCGTGAGAAGGTTGTCATCGATGGCCGTGGAGCCCTGCTCAAAGATGGGCGCAAGCTCATGCTGGCACGGCGCGACCTCGTTGTGCTTGGTCTTGACCGGGATGCCGAGCTTCCAGAGCTCGTCGTCGACCTCCTTCATGAAGTCGTTCACCGTGGGACGGATGGCGCCGAAGTAGTGCTCCTCGAGCTCCTGGCCCTTGACCGGCTCGCAGCCAAAGAGCGTGCGTCCGCAGTAGATGAGGTCGGGGCGCTTCTCGTAGTCCTCCTCCTTGATGAGGAAGTACTCCTGCTCGGGGCCAATGGTGGTGACCACGCGCTTGGGCTCGCGGCCAAAGAGCTTGAGCACGCGCTTGGCCTGGGTCTCGAGCGCCACCTGGGAGCGCAGAAGCGGCGTCTTCTTGTCGAGCGCGTCTCCGTTGTAGGAGATGAAGGCCGTGGGGATGCAAAGAACCTCGTCCTTGATGAAGACGGGGCTCGTGGGGTCCCAGGCGGTGTAGCCACGTGCCTCAAAGGTTGCGCGCAGGCCACCGTTGGGGAAGCTCGAGGCGTCCGGCTCGCCCTGGACGAGCTCCTTGCCCGAGAAGGACATAAGGATCGTACCGTCGTCGATGGGCGTGAGGAAGCTGTCGTGCTTCTCGGACGTGATACCCGTAAGCGGCTGGAACCAGTGGGCGAAGTGCGTGGCGCCCTTCTCGAGCGCCCACTCCTTCATTGCGTGGGCAACCTCGTTGGCGATGTCCAGATCGAGGGGCGCGCCGTCGTCGATGACCTGGCGGAGCTCCTTGTACGTGGGCTTGGGGAGCCGCTCCTGCATGACGGCGTCAGTAAAGAGCAGGCTTCCGTACTCCTGTGTGACCTTATCCTTGGCCATGCGAGCCCTTTCTCTCGGAGGTGTGGCTTCACGGTCGAATACTCTACGGTCCCATTGTTTCACAGCCGTTGCTCCCGCGTGAAGCTCAAGGGGACGTTTGGTTGCTTCTTCTAAGCCGTTTTGTGACAGAAAGTCACGGTTTGTTGTCCACGGTCTAGGATTCACAGCCAAACGAGCTTGGTGTCCCCACCTTTCTCAGGAGGCTTCTTGCCCTCACCCGCCGAGGACCACGCCAGGGATTCCTCGAGCCACGGGCGCGGGTGCTCCGCAGGCTCAAAGGTCTTGTCCTTACCGTCCTCGATCCAGATGACCTTGTCGGCAGCATCGTCATCCATGCTAGGCCCCCAGCGCCGTCGCAACTTCGTCCGCGCAGGACAGCGCATCTGCTATGGCGCTCACCACGAGCGAGGATCCAGTTCGTACGTCACCGGCAAGAAAGACGGGTGTCTCCCCCACCACATCGGCACGATGCGTGGCGCCCACCGCAAGCGGAAGCCCCCGCTCTCCCAAGTGCACCCCAAACGCCTCGAGAACCGCAGGCTCTGGCCCCTCAAATCCGCACGCCACAAGAACGAGCTGCGCGGGAATCTCCCTTACGCTCCCCTCGACGCGCTCGGGGCGACCTCCCAACCAATCGAGGTCGGCCACGGTAAGACCACAAACAGAGCCCTGTTCGTTGAGAAGGACTTCGAGCGTATCAACGCCCCAGGAGCGCATCTCGCCGCCCATGAGCTCGATTGCCTCTGCCTGGCCGTAGTCCGTCTTGAGCGTGGAGGGCCACTCGGGCCAGCGCGTGACGCCGGGTGCCGGCTCGGCAGGACGCGGAAGAAACTCCAGCTGAACCACGCTACGCGCACCCTGGCGAACTGCGGTGCCCAGGCAGTCGTTGCCCGTGTCGCCGCCGCCGATCACCACAACATCAAGGCCCTCCGCGCTCATGCCGGGCTTGTCAGCGTTAAGAAGGGCCCGCGTGGACTCCGTCAGGTAGTCGACGGCGTACACGACCCCGCCCGATACGACTCCCTTCTCAAAACCCGCCGCCGAAAGACCGCGCGGTCTGCGCGCGCCAACGGCAAGAACCACGGCGTCGCTTCCCACAAGAAGGTCCCGGGCAACGTCTTTGTTGGCGGCGTCAGTGTTGAGGCAAAACTCAATTCCCAGCTCCTCCATGAGCGCAACGCGGCGCGCGACCACCCACTTCTCCAGCTTCATGTTGGGGATGCCGTAGGTGAGCAGCCCGCCCGCACGGTCTGAGCGGTCAACCACCCTCACGCGAAAGCCGCGACGCGCGAGCTCCCAGGCCGCAGCCAGCCCGGCGGGGCCCGACCCAACAACGGTCACGAGCGGCGCATCT
The DNA here is from genome assembly GCA_949291295.1 of uncultured Olsenella sp. Classification (GTDB taxonomy): domain Bacteria; phylum Actinomycetota; class Coriobacteriia; order Coriobacteriales; family Atopobiaceae; genus Thermophilibacter. The sequence goes on along the minus strand of CASEVE010000010.1, from coordinate 15,457 downwards.
GGCCCGGTCGGCGAGAAGCGCCGCGGGCCACCGTGTGCCCACTCCCAGTCCGAGATGGCACGCTCGTTGTCGTGGATGGTCTCGGGCTCGTCGTGGCATCCCAGGTTGCAGGACGCCTCGCAGAGCGCCGGACACACGCGGCTCGTGAACTCCGGCAAGGGAGATGTCATGGCCAGACGCTCGGCGGCCTCGCGCCAGAGGCCCCGGTAGACAAGGTCGTTCCACTCGGGGATGAGGTTGTGGAGCGGACAGCCGCTCGGGCGTGCCCCGCCAAAGGAGATTCCCGCCTGGCAGAACGCAACACCGCACATCATGCAGCGGCTTGCCTGCGCGCGGCGATCCTCCTCCTCCGGCTCCACGTAGAGCTCCTCGTAGTCGTGCACCCGCTCGGCCGTCGGACGCAGCTCGTGTGCGCGGCGACCAACCGTGAGAAACGCTCCCGGCTTGCCCATGCTAGCCCTCCCTCATAGCATCGAACGCGCGGCTCAGCGCCGCCTCTCTGGTGACGCCTGCGGCCTCAGCCTCTGCAACCAGCGCGAGCACGCGCTCGTAATCGCGCGGAATCACCTTCACAAAGTGCGCAGACGCCTCCTCAAACTGATAGAGCAGCTTTATGCCGCGTGGGCTCGCCGTACGACGCACGTGCTCCTCGACGAGCGAGCGCACGAGCTCAAGGTCCTTCTCGGCAGGCTCCTTCAGGCTTACGAGCTCGGTGTTGCAGCGCCGCGCGAGCGTGCCAAAGCGATCGTAGACGTAGGCCACCCCGCCTGACATGCCAGCCGCAAAGTTGGGCCCAACCTCGCCGAGCACCACCACCGTGCCACCGGTCATGTACTCGCAGCCGTGCGCGCCCACGCCCTCGACAACCACCGTTGCCCCGGAGTTGCGCACGCAGAAGCGCTGTCCGGCAAGTCCGTTCACAAAGCCGCGCCCGCTCGTGGCCCCATAGAAGGCAACGTTTCCAACGATGACATTCTCGTCAAACTTGTAGGTGGCGCCGTCTGCTGGCCGCACGGATACCACGCCGCCCGAGAGCCCCTTGCCAAAGTAGTCGTTGGCGGCACCAGCCACGTTGAGCGTGATGCCCGCCGGCAGAAACGCGCCAAAGCTCTGGCCGGCAGACCCCTCGCAGTCCACGGTAATCGAGCCCTCGGGCAGGCCCTCGGGATGCGCCCGCGTGACGTGGCTCCCCAAAAGCGTTCCCACGCAGCGGTTCACGTTGTCAATGTCCGCGCGGAAGCGCACCGACGTGAGATGAGCCCGGGCAGAGGCGGTATAGGGCACAAAAAGCGTTGCGTCGAGCGTTTGGTCAAGCTCTAGGTCCGGGCCCATCTCCGGCAGGAAGTGCCTGCCGTCCGCACCCGGGATGTGCCGCCCAAACTCGGGCTCGGCGCAGGCGAGAAGATCGGAGAGGTCCAGGAGGTTGGCCTTCCAGTTAGCCTCACCCTCAACCCTCACCTGACGCAGACAGTCCGCTCGGCCCACCATCTCGTCAACCGTGCGAAATCCCAGCGATGCCATGACCTCGCGCAGCTCCTCGGCAACAAACATCATGAAGTTGACCACGTGCTCGGGGCGACCTGCAAAGCGGCAGCGCAGGTGCTCGTCTTGAGTGGCCACGCCCGCCGGGCAGGTATCGCGCTGACAGTCGCGCTGCATGAGGCAGCCGCAGGCAATGAGCGGCATCGTGGCAAATCCAAACTCCTCGGCGCCCAGGAGCGCCGCTATGGCCACATCGCGCCCACTCATGAGCTTGCCGTCGGTCTCGAGCACCACGCGGGAGCGAAGGCCGTTTCGCAGGAGCGTCTGCTGCGTCTCAGCTAGGCCGATCTCAAACGGAATGCCCGCATGGTAAATCGAGTCACGCGGAGCCGCGCCTGTGCCACCGTTGTACCCGGAAACGAGAATCTTGTCGGCACCGCCCTTGGCAACGCCCGCAGCGATGGTACCCACACCGGCAAGGGCGCAGAGCTTGACGGAGATGCGTGCGCCGGGATTGGCGTTCTTGAGGTCAAAGATAAGCTCGGCGAGGTCCTCAATCGAGTAGATGTCATGGTGCGGCGGAGGCGAGATGAGCCCCACGCCAGGCGTGGACTGGCGCACCTCGGCAATCCACGGGTATACCTTCTTGCCCGGCAGGTGGCCGCCCTCGCCGGGTTTGGCACCCTGGGCCATCTTGATCTGTATCTCGATCGCGCTCGAGAGATAGCGGCTCGTCACGCCAAAGCGCCCAGATGCCACCTGCTTGATCGCCGAGCACGCCGAGTCGCCGTTTGCGCGCGGCGTCTCGCGGGACGGGTCCTCGCCGCCCTCGCCACTGTTGGAGCGCCCGTGCAGGCGGTTCATCGCGATGGCCAGACACTCGTGCTGCTCGCGGGAGATAGAGCCGTAGCTCATCGCGCCGGTGTTGAAGCGTCGCACGATCTTTGAGGCGGGCTCCACCTCCTCGAGCGGCACGGAGGGCCCTGCCGGCAGAAATCCCATGAGGTCGCGCAGGGTAACGGCACGGCCGGGACGGTGCACCCAGGCGGAAAACTCCTTGAAGAGGTCGTAGCTCCCCTCGCGACAGGCGCGCTGCAGCAGGTAGATGGCCTTGGGGTCGATGAGGTGCTCCTCCGCACCGGGACGCCACTTCGTGAGACCGAGCGTAAGAAGCTGCTCGGGTGCGGGACCTAACGCCTGGGCGCGCGCGGCGGCTGAGCGAACGTCCAGCTCGCGCTGGAGATCTGTCAGCGTGAGGCCACCCACACGCGTGGCCGTAAACGTGAAGCACTCCTCCACCAGCTCCTCGGAGAGTCCCACGATCTCGAAGATCTGCGCCGAGTGGTAGCCCTGCATCGTGGAGATGCCCATCTTGGACATGATCGAGACGATACCTGCCGTGACGGCACGGTCGTAGTTGGCGCAGGCCTCGTTGGGCTCGAGAGAAAGCTCGCCTCGGGCGCACAGATCGGCGATGCAATCGTGGGCCAGGTAGGGGTGGATGCCGCTCGCCGAATAGCCCACCAGGCACGCAAAGTCGTGCGCCGAGAGGGCGTCGCCGGTCTCCACCACAAGATCGGCGCGGGTGCGCAGGCCGCAGCGAATCAGGTGGTTGTGTGCGCGTCCCAGGGCAAGAAGCGATGGGATTGGCGTCTCCCCATCACCCGCACGGTCGGAGATCACAACGATGTTTGCTCCGGAGCGCACGTCCTTCTCGACCGTTTGGGCCAGCTCGTCAAGAGCATGCTCAAGGGCACCCTCGCCGCCCGACGCCGGGTAGACCGCCCGCACCGTCTCTGCCCGGAAGCCCGCGCGGTCAACCGAGCAGACGCGCTCGAAGTCTGCGTCCGAGAGGATGGGCGACGACAGGCGCACAAGACGGCAGCTGTCACGACAATCCTCGAGGAGATTGCCGTGATTTCCGAGGTAGAGCGTTGTGCTCGTGACGATGCTCTCGCGCAGCGCATCGATTGGCGGGTTGGTGACCTGGGCGAAGAGCTGGTGAAAGTAGTCGAAAAACGAGCGCGTCTTGGTAGAGAGGCACGCGAGCGGCGCGTCTACGCCCATCGATGCCAGCGGCACTGCGCCCTTCTCGGCCATGGGACGCACGACCTCGTCAACGTCGTCATAGTGCCAGCCGTAGGCAGCGAGCCGCGTGGCGAGCGACTCGACCCCGTCACCGGAGCGCCCGACCCCGTCAAGGTCCGCCGCGAGTTCTGCCGCCGCGCTCTGTGCGGCGAAGCGGTCCGCGCGCCGGACCTTGAGGGGGTCGGGCGCGGGCAGATCGGCAAGATCGATCGTCTCCTCGTCAATCCAGTCGCGATAGGGCTTCTCGCCAGCCAGGCGATTGCGAATCTCCTCGTTGCCAATGACGCGGCCCTGCGACGGGTCAACCTCGAGCATCTCGCCGGGGCCAAGACAGCCCGCGCGCAGGATGCTGTCTGGCTCGATGTCGATCGTGCCCACCTCAGAGGCAAGGATCAGCCGGTCATCGCGCGTCACGTAGTAGCGTGCCGGGCGTAGGCCGTTTCTGTCCAGCGCGGCGCCCAGCATGCGCCCGTCCGTGAAGACGATTGCCGCGGGACCGTCCCAGGGCTCCATGAGCATGGACTGATACTCGTCGTACGCACGGCGCTTCTCGCCGAGGGCGGGATTCTTGTCCCATGGCTCCGGCATCATAAGCGAAACCGCACGATCAAGAGGACGACCATTCATGACAAGAAACTCAAGCACGTTGTCAAGGATCGCGGAGTCCGAACCCTCGCGGTTGATGATGGGCATCACGCGCTTGAGGTCGGCACCAAGAACGGGCGAGTAGAGCATGGGCTCACGAGCGCGAATCCAGGAGACGTTGCCTCGCAAGGTGTTAATCTCGCCGTTGTGGATGAGGTAGCGGTTGGGGTGGGCGCGCTCCCAGGAGGGCGTGGTGTTGGTGGAGTAACGCGAGTGCACGAGGGCAAGCGACGTCTCCACCGCTGCGTCGTTCAGGTCAAGGTAGAAGCGCCGCATCTGCGTTGCCACGAGCATGCCCTTGTAGACAATCGTGCGGCTGGACATGCTGCACACATAGAAGATCTTGTCGGCGAGCGCATGCGTGGCGTCCGCGGTGCGCTCGATGGTGCGGCGGCACACGTAGAGACGCCGCTCGAAGTCCTGGCCGCGGGCCACATCCTCCGGACGGCGCAGGAACGCCTGGTAGATCGTGGGCATGCAGGCACGCGCCGTAGAGCCAAGATCGTGCGGGTCCACCGGAACCTTGCGCCAGAACATGAGCGGCACGCCGCACTCCGCGCAGCCCCGCTCGAAGACCTGGCGCGCCGCCGTCACGCCCGCAGGGTCATCGTGCGGGAAAAAGAGCATCGCCACGCCATAGTCGCCCTCGTCGGGCAGGAGCTGGCCCTCCTTCTGCGCTTCCTTGCGGAAGAAGCGGTGCGGCACCTGAAAGAGCACACCCGCGCCGTCGCCAGTGTTCTTCTCGAGACCCTTGCCACCGCGGTGCTCAAGGTTCACGAGCACCGAGAGCGCGTCGTCAAGCGTCTGGTGACTGCGCTTTCCGTGCAGGTGTGCGATGGCGCCGATGCCGCAGGCGTCATGCTCGTAGCTTTTGCGATAGAGACCGGTGCGGCGGTTCTTCTCGCCCATGAGACTCCCCTCGTTCGACTTCAAGGGGAGTCTACGGCGCGTTTGAAACCGCGAGAAAAACCGAGACGAACTTGCTACGCGCTCGCCACGCGCGCGTTTCTCACCCGCCATCTGCGTGACGCGATACCGAAACGAGCGAGAAACGCGTGACGGCAACCAGGAGATGACAGCCCCTTCAGATGGGTCATCGTGCGGGGCGTACCTGTCCCACACCGCTTATGCCGAGAAAAGCCAGCCGCTGTACCACAACAAGCGTTTGCATGCCGAGAAATACGACCTGCTGTACCGTGGCCCAAGCCTGCGCGCCGAGAAGACCCGCCAAGTGTACCGGAGGGTGCCGAGAAAACCCGCCCGCTGTACCGTTTGGCACCCGTGACAAATGCTCGCGTCGTGTGTCCGTGGTACAGAGGGCGGCATTTCTCGGCGCAACATCGGGTGTCGTGGTACAGCGGGCCGCATTTCTCGGCGCGCAATCTCCGTCATCGGTACATTCGCCAAGATTCATCGGCGCGTGCGGAGTCAAGCTTGACGCAGACACCTCAGCGATGAATGGCACGCAAGCCCGACTCTTTCGATGAGCTCCTCAGAACAGGAAAGGTCCGCAATCAGTCAGATCAACATTACCGCCGCGCACGCCACGGCGAACGGGACCTCAGGCCCACTCGTTCGTATGAGCTTGCTCATCCCATGAGCGACCAAAGAAACAGAGCGACATGAAAGGTAACAAATGCAAGCACTGCGCACCGGGCGAGCATAGGTCTACATTTGAGCAGCTTGCTTGCGTCCACGAACGCATACGCCACCGCAATAACAAGATAAAGGGGAAGCAGCTCGCGGGGGTAATCATCAGCCAAGCCAAACGCAGCAGCAGAGAAAAGGACAGCAATGGTTTCGACGCTCCTGCGGTAGACAAAGGGCTTCCCCGTCGACTTCAGAAGAGTTACGAAGGCCAGCACCGTCCCCACCGCGACAAGCGAACATCTCAACGAAAGTGGGCACGGATGGCCTGCGTAAACGATCCATCCGAAAATGAACGCCGCAATGGTGACGATGGCAAACGCAAGCTGAAGCACTCGGTCTATGCGAGTAAGCGGCAAGCCAGGATCTTTTTTCTCCTCATCTGTCATACGGCCTCCAATCCCGCAAGAGCTCGGACTAGTACAACCAAGCACCAACCGCAGTGCGCAAGAATCCGCGTCAAGCTGCAGTTTGCTCGATTGTTTGGTGACATGTTGGATACCTCCTCGCCTTTCGGTGTCCCAATCATCACCAAAAACAAATCGCACGTCTGTCGCTTGACGGGATGCAGTTCTCTCTCACATGTAAAGCCTGCCTCACACGATAGGAGTTCTCGCAGCTCAGACATACTGTGAACGCCAAGAGCGATATAAGATCGCTGACGATACGACCTTACGGTCGCAACGGTCGTGCAGCGGCGCACCACCACCTCGCCGATGCCATACCCGGATACAAGATCGAGAAGAACCTGTGCCTGTAGCTCCCCTAAACCACGGCCAAGGAGATAGTGAATTACTCGATCACTCTTTCGGTTAGTGAGCTCGTGCGGATGTCGATGAAGAAATAGGCCAATGTTAAGAGCTGTCCATAGCATGTAGACAATCATCAGGATTGCCAACAGGTTAATAAAATCAAGATATGGTCCGAAGAAGAGACAAGGATCCGTCAACTCCGTTCCGGCTGATATGACCGGAGCCACCGCAGGGGCAAGCATAATGGTCCCCGACATAGATTGATTGCTTCCCGCCTTGTCAACAGACATATGCGAACGCGGAGAGCGGAGCCTCGAGCGAGCCTATCGTCTCGTAGACCAAAACCTGCGCATCGTCGAGATACGGGATCCCGCGGTTGGCGCACAACACCACCTCCACGACGACGAGCGCCGCCGTGGCCGCAAGCCCAGCCGGCTCCACGATTCTTCTTATCACGTACGCCGGACGGGACTCGTCGCAACCTGAGCGCACCACACCCCATACCAACACGGCAAGAAGCGCGACGGCAACAGGGACGTCACCGGCCTGCCCTAGGGCAACCACCATCGGAGGTGCGTCTAGGCTCGCCCTGAAGTAGGGCATGGCCGCCAGCGCCGCAGACCACAGACGCCACGTTCTCCCTCTACGACGAACAACCATACCGGCCACCCCCGCAATCGCCTTGCGCTTACACGGTAGCGTTCCGCAGATGAGGCAACAGGAGGAAATCGGCAACGAGGTCCATTTTGACCACAACGCAACCAGGCCCCGCACCCCGCACGTCCTTCTCGCCTACAATGGGGCGAGCACACAGACGAGAGGAACCTCATGACCGAGACCACCGGCACGTCCGCACGCACCATCGCCGTCATCGACGGAAACTCCCTCATGCACCGCGCGTTCCACGCAATCCGCCAGCCGATGAACGCGCCAGACGGGCGCGCCACAAACGCCCTCTTCGGCTTCTTCAACATGTTCATCAAGATGGTGGAGACCTTCCATCCGGACGGCGTCATCTGCGCCTTTGACAAGGGTAAGCCGCGCGTGCGCATGGAGATGCTGCCCCAGTACAAGGCCCAGCGCCCGCCGATGGACCCGGCGCTGCACGAGCAGTTTCCCATGGTGAAGGAGCTTCTCGGCACGCTTGACGTACCCGTGGCCGAGCTCGAGGGCTGGGAGGGCGACGACATCCTCGGCACCCTCGCGCGCCGCGGCGAGGCGGCCGGCTACGACATGTACCTCTTCACCGGCGACCGTGACATGTACCAGCTCACCACCGAGCACGTGAAGATCGTCTCCACCAAGAAGGGCGTCACGGACGTGGTGATCATGGACCCCACCACGGTGGAGGACCTCTACCACGGCATCACGCCCGAGCTTGTGCCGGACTTCTACGGCCTCAAGGGCGACACCTCCGACAACATCCCCGGCGTTCCCGGCATTGGTCCCAAGAAGGCTGCGGCGCTCATCGTGCAGTACGGCTCGCTCGACGAGGTCATCGCGCATGCCGACGAGGTCAAGGGCAAGATGGGCGAGAACCTGCGCGCCCACATCGATGACGCGCTCGTCTCGCGTCGCGTGGCAACCATCCGCACGGACGCCCCCATCGAGCTTGACCTCGCGGACGCGCGCTTTCCCACCTTTGACCCCGTTGAGGTTACGCAGGCCTTCTCCGCGCTCGGTTTCACGGGCATGACCGGTCGTCTCGTGCGACTTGCCGGCGAGGAGGCCGTTGCCGCGGCGCGCGCCGCGATGCCGCAGGAGGTGGCAGCGCCGGCAAGCGTGGTGGAGCTGCCCGCGCCAATCTCCGGCGACGACGCAATTTCCGCACTCGAGGCCGCCCTGGCCTCCGGCGCATGGGTTGGCTGCGCAATTGACGACGACCGGGCTGACGGCGCGCTCTTTGGTCTCTCCCGCGTGCTCTGGTGCGCAACCGCCGATAAAATCCTGCGAATCGAGGGCGATGCCGCAGACGCCACGCTTGCTAGGCTCTTCCGCGAGGGCCGCGTCGTGGCGGGCGACGTCAAGGCGCTGCTTCATGAGGTGTTCCCGGCGGACTCCTCGGTGCCGTCTGCGCTCGACGCGCGCGAGGTTGACCCCACGCGCATCTACGACGTGGCCGTTGCCGCCTACCTGCTCGACTCCGAGCGCTCGAGCTTTACGCTTCCCGAGCTTGCGGAGGCATACCTCACCGAGACGCTCCCCGAGCCCACCGACAAGATCCCAACGGCCGCACTCGACGCCGTCTGCGCGCTGCGCCTGAAAGACGTTCTCTCCGAGCGACTGGAGAAAGACGGATCGGCCGGGCTCTTCTCGGACATGGAGATGCCGCTTCTGCCGGTTCTTGCCGAGATGGAGCGTCTGGGCCTCGCCGTCGACACGGGCGTGCTCGCCGCACAGTCCGCCGAGCTCGGCGCCGAGATCGACGCCATGGCCGAGAAGATCCACGCGGCCGCCGGGGAGGACTTCAACATCGACTCCCCGCAGCAGCTCTCCCACGTGCTCTTTGACGTGCTGGGGCTTCCCACCTACGGCCTCAAGCGCACCAAGCGCGGCTTCTACTCAACCAACGCCAAGGTTCTTGGCGACTTGGCAGCCCACCATCAGATTGTCGCGGACGTCCTCGAGTACCGCGAGCGTGCCAAGATCAAGAGCACCTACCTGGACGCCCTTCCCGCGCTCGTGCGCGGCGACGGCCGCATCCACACCACGCTCAACCAGACGGTCACGGCAACGGGACGCCTCTCGAGCTCCGACCCCAACCTGCAGAACATCCCCACGCGCTCGGAGCTTGGCCACCGCGTGCGCCAGGCGTTCACGGTGCCCGAGGGCAGCGTGTTTCTCGCCTGCGACTACTCGCAGATCGAGCTGCGCCTGCTCGCTCACCTCTCCGGGGACGAGCACCTCATCGCCGCCTTCTGCGAGGGTGCGGACTTCCACGCAGCCACGGCGGCGCGCGTCTTTGACGTGCCGGTCGAAGAGGTCACGCCGCAGCTGCGCAGCCGAGCCAAGGCCGTGAACTTTGGCATCGTCTACGGACAGCAGGCCTTTGGCCTTGCGAGCTCGCTCAAGATCAGCCGCGCCGAGGCGCAGGAGATGATCGACCGCTACTTTGAGGCATACCCCGGCGTGCGCGCGTTTCTCGATGACGCCGTGCGGCGCGCCCACGAGTGCGGCTATGCCGTCACGCTCTACGGGCGCAAGCGCCACATCAAGGAGTTTGCGCAGAGAAACCGCCAGCTCGTTGCCTTTGGCGAGCGCACGGCGATGAACCACCCCATGCAGGGCACCGCCGCCGACATCATTAAGCTCGCCATGGTCCGCGTGGCAGAGCGCCTTCACAAGGAGGGCCTGTCGTCCAAGCTCGTGCTGCAGATTCACGACGAGCTTGATCTTGAGGTCCCCGAGGCCGAGATCGAGATCGTGAGCGAGCTCGTGCGCGAGACCATGGAGGGTGTGGTCACGCTGCGCGTTCCGCTTCTCGCCGAGGTCTCCTACGGCGCCAACTGGGCGGAGGCCAAGTAGTGGCAAGCTGGTCGGAGTTCTCGAGGTCCGCTGGCGAGAAGGTCGCGGACGGTGTGGCACGCATGAACGTGGAGGCGTGGTCCGACGGCTCGTCGCGCGGCAACCCGGGTCCGGGTGGCTACGGAACGCTGCTTCGCTACGTGGGGCCGGACGGGCGCACCTACGAGCGCGAGCTCTCGGCGGGCTATCGGCGCACGACGAACAACCGCATGGAGCTCATGGGCGCCATCGCCGCGCTCGAGGCGCTGCGGCGCCCCTGCTCGGTGGTGATGACCACCGATTCGCAGTACGTGTGCAACGCATTCAATCAGCACTGGATTGCTGGCTGGCAGCGTCGCGGCTGGAAGACCGCGAGCAAGCAGCCCGTGAAGAACGTTGACCTCTGGCAGCGGCTTCTTGCGGCGTGCGAGCCGCACGACGTCACCTGGGTCTGGGTGAAAGGCCACGCGGGACATCCGGAGAACGAGCGCTGCGACGAGCTGGCAACGGCGGCGGCCGACGGGGACGACCTGCTGGAGGATACCGGCTTCGAGGCGTAGTCCTTCTCGACGGCGGACCTTCTCGCCCCGGGATTGAGTGGGCACAAACTTTCAACCAAATCCGTTCGCCGGGCTTGAGTGGGCACAATCTAGCTGGGGCTTTGCCGGAAGACCCCCTTGACTGGGCACAACTGGTTTCATCTTTGTGCCCAGTCATGCGATGGGGACCCGGCCAGGAGAGAAGAACCTCGGGGTAGCGAGAAGGACGGGTCAGGGCGGAATGCGCTAACCTAGGGAGGTCGACAAGAGAGGAGCAGCATGCCCGCGATCATCACGCACCACATCTTTGGTGAGGACATCATCTCCGAGCTGCCGGCCGGCCTTGTCGAGGGCGAGGAGGAGCTTCTTGCCTTCCTGCTTGCCAACCAGGGGCCAGACCCCCTCTCTGCCCGATTCTCCACGCTCCCCTCTCGCTCGTCGCTCTGCCGCAGCCTCGGCGCGAGAATCCAGGGAGGCAGAGTCACCCGCACCTTCATGCGTCTGCGCGACGGCGTCGCCCACCTTCCCGCCTCCGAGGAGCGCATCGGGCGCGCCTTTGCCCTCGGACTTCTGGGCCACTACGTGCTCGACCGCACGGCTCACCCGTTTATCGTCTCCCAGCAGCGCGCCATCATACAGACGGACCGCTCCCTCGCGCCCGCCTCGCGAGGAGTTCATGCCGTGATCGAGTCCGAGCTCGACTCCTGGATCCTCTGGGAGAAGCGCCGCGCCACCGTTAAGGACCGCCCCGTTACCGAAAACCTCATGCGCACGGACCGCGTGTCGCGCGTGGGCGGGGCGCTCTTCTCGCAGATAGGGCTCGCCGTCTTTGGCATTGCGCTTGGGGCCCAGGAATACGCGCGCAGCGTCAATGACTACGAGACGTTCTATCGCGCAATTGAGCCGGCGGGCTCTTCTCGCCTGCGTGCCATGGGCCAGGCGGAGCGGCTCGTTCGCGGCTGGTCTCTTGCCGAGGCATATGCGCACTATGTAACCAACGAGAGCGAGTGTCCGGCGGCCAACCTCTCCTGCCGGCCCTGGAGGCATCCCTTCACGGACGAGACGCGCACCGAGAGCTTTGCCGATCTCTTTGACGAGGCACGCCTCTCTTACCCGGTGCTGGCCGAGGCCTTTGTTCGCGGCAACGAGTCCCAGATTAGAGATTTTGTCTCAGGCCTCAACTACGAAGGAAGGCCGGGCACGGACCTCTAGGCCCAAGCCATCTCTGGAGATACCGTGCTGCGGCCGTCGCCGCTCCCTTTCAGTCAACTTTCGCTACCATTGAGCAAAGAGGGAACGATTCCACCCCGAGGAAGGACGCCCCATGCTCGAAGACTACGCAAAGGCTCGTAAGCTGGGCATCAAGCAGGTTGAGCGCGACGTCTCGGACGGCCACTACCCCTACCCTCCCGCCCTCGACGACATCCTCAAGAACCAGGGCTACCAGGGCGAGGTTCCCATCGGTCTCACAGAGATCGACCTCTCCCTCATTGCGGGCACCAAGACGCGCGGGCGCCAGAACATGTTCTCGAGCGGCTTTCTGCCCATCGCGGAGCCCAACTCTGAGTTTGCCATGAAGTGGAGCGACCTCATCGACTCCCAGCGCGCCGAGGGCCTGCGCGACCCCATTGTGGTCTACGAGTACCTCCAGCGCTTCTACGTGCAGGAGGGCAACAAGCGCGTCAGCGTCTCTCGCTATCTGGGCATGCCCACGATCCTCGCAAACATCACGCGCGTAATGCCGATGCCCTCGGACGAGAAGGGCCTGCGCATCTACCACGAGTTCACACGCTTCTATCACGCCTGCCCCATCTACGGCATCATTTCGTCCGAGGAGGGCTTCTACTCGCGCCTTGCCGCGCTTCTTGACCAGAGCCTCGACGAGAGCTGGCCGGATGAGCTGGTGCGCGACCTGCGCGCCCTCTTCGATGCGTTTTCCGCCTCCTTCCACGCGCACGGCGGGGACGCGCTTGACCTCCAGGTGGGAGACGCCCTGCTCACTTACATAACCATCTACGGCTTTGACCACGCACGCACGCTCTCTCCCAAGGAGATCGACGCCGAGGTGGGAAAGATCTGGAACGAGTTTGTGGTCACCCAGGGCGAGGGCGCGCGGGCCTATCTCGAGGACCCCAGCACCGAGCACACAAAGCCCCTGCCCAAGCTCAAGAACCTCGCAAAGAACACCGTTCTCTACAAGCCCTTCCGCGTTGCCTTCATCTACGACCGCAATCCCCTCTCGTCGGGCTGGATCGCCCTGCACGAGCGCGGCCGAGAAAAGCTCGCGCATGCCCTCGGCTCCACGGTGAGCACTCAGGCGTTCACCGACCGAAGCTCAGACGGAGCCTTCGACCAGGCCGTGGAGGAGGCTGTTCGCAACGAGGCCAACCTCATTATCACGTGCGCGCCCACGCAGATGCGCCAGACGCTCCGTGCGGCCGTCGAGCACCCCGGCCCCGCTTACCTCAACTGCTCCGTCAGCCTCTCCCACAGTGCCGTACGCGGTTTCTACGGACGCATGTACGAGGCAAAGTTCCTGCTCGGCGCGCTCGCGGCAAGCCTTGCCGGCCACCACAAGCTTGGGTATGTCGCCGAGTCTCCGGTCTTCTCGACGGTGGCCGAGATCAACGCCTTTGCCATTGGCGCTGCCATGGTGGACCCTTACGTGACCGTCTACCTCAAGTGGTTCTCGGCCAAGGACTATGACTGGCGGCGGGAGCTCGCCGAGGAGGGCGTCCACATCATCTCCGGGCGCGACTACCCCAACCCGCTTGCTCCCAAGGAGTCCTGGGGGCTCTATCGCGTTGAGGACGACGGCACCGAGACGCACCTTGCTGAGCCTATATGGAAATGGGGGCGCTATTACGAGCTGCTCGTGCGTGCCATCAGAAACGATACCTGGAAGAAGGAAGGCGAGAAGATCCAGGGGCAGTCGCTCAACTACTGGTGGGGCATGTCCGCAGACGTGCTCGACGTAAGGCTCTCCGACGATCTTCCGCGCGGGCAGCGCATGCTCGTCGACGTGCTGCGACAGTCGGTACTCTCGGGACGCGTTCATCCATTCACAGGAGAGCTTCGCGCGCAGGGCGGAGACGTGGTGCAGGGCCCGGAGGCGGGGCGCCTTACGAGCGAGCAGATCGTGCGAATGCGCTGGCTCAACGAGAACGTGGTTGGTCGCCTTCCCGAGCAACGCGAGCTCGACCGTGACGGACTCGTGGAGGTTGAGGTTGCCGGCATCATCCCCGTCGACCCAACACAGGTGCTCCTCAAGGATACGAGCCGGTAAGGAGGACGCATGAGGATCCTTGCCATATCAGACGTTGAGGAGGGTTGGCTCTACGAGCACTACGACCGGGAGCGCATGGCAGGCGTGGACCTGATCATCTCCTGCGGAGACCTCCCGGCAACCTATCTTGAGCACATCGTCACCTTGGCAAACGTGCCCCTGCTCTATGTTCAGGGCAACCATGACACGGCCTACGACACGCATCCGCCCGAGGGTTGCGTCTCGATCGACGGACGCATCCGCGACTTCCGAGGGCTGCGCATTATGGGCCTGGGAGGGTCGATTCGCTACAACAGCCAAGTGCACGGCTACACCGAGCCCGAAATGCGGCGCATGGCCTCGCGCATGACACTGCTCTCGCAGGCAACGGGAGGGGTCGACCTGCTCGTGACGCATGCGCCCGTGCGCGGCTACGGAGACCTGGACGACCTGCCGCATCGCGGCTTCAAGGCGCTGGAGCCCCTGCTGACAAAAACCTGCCCAAGATACATGCTCCACGGTCACGTCCACATGCAGTACGGCCGCATCCAGCGCATCCGCGAGCATCCCTGCGGAACCACGATCGTCAACGCATGCGGGTCGTACGTCCTTGACATACCAGACGAGAGCATCGAGAAGCACGGCGGGATCTTCCGCGTGGAGAGCGTGTAGGGACCGCCCCCCATCAAGGCAAATGCAGCTTCACTGACACTACAGCGCGACGACAGGTCCATTGCTGACCGGATTTCCGGTCAGCAACGAATACTGGCAGCAATATAGACCCGTGTGGAAGGCCATTGGTGACCGGATTTCCGGTCACCAACGGCTACCGGTGGCGAGAAAAACAAATCCGATGACGCATTGGTGACCGAATATACGGTCACCGACAACCTGATGGCGAGAAGGACAGCACCCAGACACAAGGAAGGGGGGCGCCCCGCGTGGGACGCCCCCCTCCTGGGTGGTGCTGTGGCGCTCGGTCGCGCTAGCGGCGCCTGCGGGAGACCGCGACGGCGCTGACGCCGGCCGCCGCGGTGGCGAGAAGGGCCACGAGCGACGTCGGGTCGCCGGCGCTCGGGAGCTTGGTGGAGCTGCCAGAGGTGCCGGGCTTGGTCGTGCTTCCGGGGGTGCCGGGCTTGGCGTCGCCGGACGGCTCCTGGTCGTCGGCGGAGCCGGGCTTCTGGTCGTCGGAGCCGGGGGTCACGTCGTCGCCGGGCTCGTCCGTGCCGGGCTTCTGGTCGTCGCCGGGCTTCTGGTCGTCGCCGGGCTCGTCCGTACCAGGCTCGTCGGTGCCGGGCTCGTCGGTACCGGGCTCGTCGGTGCCGGGGGTGTCGGTACCGGGCTCGTCGGTGCCGGGCTCGTCGGTCCCGGGCTCGTCGGTGCCGGGCTCGGAGGCCACGAGGGCCCCCTCGGCGGCCTGGAGGGCGGCGAGGGCGTCGGCGACGTCGGCCTGGGTGGCCTCGGGGTCGTCGAGGACGGCCTTCGCGGCCTCGAGGGCCTGCTGGTAGGCGGCCCAGGACTCGGCGGTGTAGTCG
>CASEVE010000009.1 GCA_949291295.1 uncultured Olsenella sp. | reverse complement strand
GAAGGGCCGGGGGCATGTCCGCCGCGAGTTCTTGCCGCGCCCTCTGCGGCAAGCTGTCCGAGCGCCGGACATGCCCCCGGCCCTTCTCGCCGCCGGCCGCTCGTTTCAGTTTGCGAACGGCTTTTGTGCTCGAGGTTCTTCTCGCCATAGAATCAGCCCATCCGTGTTCTTGTTAGAAAGGTTTGTCAGATGGGTGAGATGCAGGAGATCCTCCACGCGCCCCACGAGCAGATCGAGCAGATCCAGCTCGAGGGCATCAAGAAGACCGTGATTCAGTGTTACGAGAACGTGCCCTTCTATAAAAAGAGCTTTGATGACGCCGGCTTTGACCCGTACTCGGTCAAGAGCCTCGCGGACCTTGAGAAGGCACCGTTTGTGACCAAGCAGGACCTTCGCGACAACTACCCCTACGGCATGTTTGCCACGCCGCTTTCCGAGGTGAAGGAGATCCACATGTCCTCCGGCACCACGGGCGTGGCGACGGTGGGCGGCTACACCCAGCACGACCTCGACATCTGGGGCGAGTGCTTCGCACGCGGCATCGAGTACGCAAACGGCGGCAAGGATGACGTCGTCCACGTCTGCTACGGCTACGGTCTGTTCACCGGCGGCCTGGGCGCGCACTACGGCGGCCTCTACTCCGGCGCCACCACGATCCCCATGTCCGCGGGCAACACCGAGCGCCAGATTCGCGTGCTCAAGGAGATGGGCTCCACGATCATCTGCTGCACGCCGAGCTACGCCATGCACATCGCCGACACCGCTCTCGAGATGGGCATCGACCCGGCGCGTGACTTCCACCTGCGCGCGGGCATCCACGGCGCCGAGCCCTTCAGTGACAACTTCCGCCGCGACCTCGAGCGCAAGCTCAACTACCACGTGCTCGACGTCTACGGCCTCACCGAGACCATGGGCCCGGGCGTGGCCATCGAGTGCTGGGAGCAAAACGGCCTGCACCTCGCCGAGGACCATTTCTACGCGGAGATCATCGACCCCAACACCGGCGAGGTCCTGCCCGACGGCGAGTGGGGCGAGCTCGTGCTCACCACCATTGACCGCGAGGCGTCGCCCGTGGTGCGCTACCGCACGCGCGACATCACGCGCATCCTGCCGGGGGAGTGCGCCTGCGGCTGCACGCACCGTCGCATCGACCGCATCCACGGCCGCACCGACGACATGCTCATCATCCGCGGCGTCAACGTCTTCCCGAGCCAGATCGAGGACGTCATGAAGACCTTCGACCAGGTCTCCTCTTGGTACCAGATCGAGGTCGACACCGACCACCGCTCGCTCGATATGGTCACGCTCAAGGCCGAGGTCAACCCCGACTTTGCCTTCGACTCCGTCGCCGCCGTCGAGCGCCTGCAGAAGGAGATCTCCGCGCGCCTCAAGACGGCGCTCTCCGTGGGCGTCAAGGTCAAGCTCGTGGAGCCCAAGACCATCGCGCGCAGCGAGGGCAAGGCCAAGCGCATCGTCGATCTGCGAAAGGGGATTAAGTAATGATTGATCAGATTACGGTTTTCCTCGAGAACGAGAAGGGCCGCATCGCGGCGCTCTGCCGGACCCTCGGTGATGCCAACATCAACATGGCGGCGCTCTCCGTGGCCGACACCACCGAGTACGGCATCGTGCGCATCATCTGCGGCAACACTGCTGCGGCGCTCGCGGCACTCGATGCCGGCGGGTACCGCGCTATCAAGACCGAGATTATGGCCATCGCCGTGCCGCACCACCCGGGTGGTGCTGCGGACCTTCTCGAGAAGCTCGATGACCTCGACGTGAACATCGAGTACTTCTACTGTTTCTCCACCACCGATGACCTGGCCGTCCTTGCGCTTAAGATCTCCGATCCTGCGAGCGCCGCGGAGGCGAGCTGGGCCATCGAGAAGGCCGGCTTCCACGTCTTTGATCAGGACGAGATCGACTAGCTTGCGCCTTGATGCGCTGCTCTGGGTCTGTCATACAACGGTTGTATGGCAGACCCTTCTCATATGTATTTTACGAAGGCCATAGGGCGTCCTACCATGAGTACCAAGCGATTGGGAGTATTGGAGGTGCCACATGATCTTTGGTATGGGACCGATGGAACTCGGAGTCATTCTCCTCGTGGTTCTCGTGATTTTTGGACCCAAGAACCTTCCCAAGATTGGCTCGGCTATTGGCAAGACCGTGAAGAACGTGCGCGAGGGCATGAGCGAGGGCTCCGACGACGTGGAGCCCTCTCCCGAAGAGCCCACCCAGTAGTGTCCTTCCTCCCAGCCCCCGGACCCTTTCCCGCCGGGGGCTTTCCCTTTGGCGACAGGTTTGGTTACGGGGCTGACAAGGGTTGACAAAGGTGACAGGGTAAACTGTCATCATCTTTTCGATGATGACAGTTTACCCTGTCACCTTTGTCAACCCCGCCGCCTTTGTCGCCAAACCGCCTACGGTCAACGGAGCTTGCCGAGAAGGGAGACGGCGCGTTCCGCGAGCGGCGAGAGGGCGCGGCCGGCCTTCCAGATAACGGCGGCTCGCGTCTCGAGGCTCTTCTCGGTGACGGTTTTGATGAAGCAGCTTCCGGTGTCGCAAACGGTGAGGAGCGTCTGGGGAACAAGACCGATGCCCAGGCCGGCCGCGGCCGCGGCGCACGTGGTGCGGTCGTCCTCTGTGAGGCAGAAGGGCGCAGTCTCGTCCGGAAGCACCAGGGCACCGCGCCGGTCGCAGATGAGTGGGGCGTCCGCGAGCTGGTCGAGTGAGACAGTCATCTCGTCTCCGCGCTCGAGTGCGGGTGGCATGACGGCAACGAGCGGCTCTGCCGGGGCGTAGCGACAGCGCAGCTCTGCGGTGGGGAAGGGAGTGCGCACAATGCCGACCTCGACAATTCCGCCTTTGACGAGATCTATGACAGATGGCACGTCTCCCTCATGAATCTCGAGCGTGACGTGGGGATGGTGCGCGGCGAGCTCGCCAAGTCGTGCGCTCGGAACGAGTCCTGCCACAGAGCCGCACGTGGCGATGCTGAGCGTGCCGGTGAGTCCCTTGCCCACGCTTGAGACCTCACGCGCCGTAGCCGTTGCCATGGCGAGGATGCGGCCGGCGCGCTCGTAAAGAAGGCGTCCCGCCTCGGTGAGTGTCACACCGCGGGGGCCGCGGCGGACGAGCTGCGTATCGAGCTCACGCTCGAGCTGGGCAAGCTCATAGGAGAGCGGTGGCTGCGAGATGTGGAGTCGCCGCGCCGCCGCCGTGATTTGTCCCTCCTCGGCAATGGCGACAAAGTACTCGAGCTGCTTGAGATTCAAGGTGCCTCCCTTAAGACGGCGCGTCATACACAGAGTGTATACCCCTCGAGTTAGCGACACGGCACCGTTGCACAAGGTCTCCTATAACGCCAGCTCAACATACTTATGACGACTTCTTCACAATTGCGTAGGAAGTTGTAAAGGTTTTGTCAATGGGCTTTCGGCAGACGGACCTATTGGGTATAACAAACGCGTCACGATACCACGAAAGGAGGGAAGGCATGACCAAGATCAAGGACATGAGCAAGCGCGAGCGCAAGGTGCTCAACGCGTGTCACAACGGCTGGTTCATGAGTGGCGAGTACCTCGCGCTTGTGGACGGTCACGAGCGCCGCTTCTGGGCTGACAGCAAGGGGCTTCTGTTCAAGGACGTTGACGAGTGGTTCTCCTCCCACGAGCAGAATCACGCGGATTCGCCCCTGCTCGTCAAGTGCGTGTGCGCGGCGTAAAGCGACACAACATCCCACTTAAGGGGAGGAGGAGCCTGCGGGCTCCTTTTTCTTTGTCGCGCCCGCTTGAGCTATCGTGCAGCACGGGAGGGCACATTTGCTGCGTCACGGCTGAGTGGCGTGATTCAGCATGAGGGCGAGAATAACCGCGAGCCCGCGCTTGAGACTGTCCTTCTCGATCCACTCCTCGCGCGTGTGAAGGAGGTCTCCCTCCACGGTGCCCACGGTATGGGCGGGGATTCCCAGAGAGAAGGGGATATTGGCGTCGGTTGAGGACTCCTGGTGTGTGGGCTCCACGCCGCCGAGCTCGCGCAGGATCTCGTCTGTGTGGGCGATGAGGTCCCACTGCCCTTCGGGGATGATCTCGCCGGAGGCGGGTCGCCGCCCGATGAGCTTGGCGTCGATGCGCGTGTGCTCGCGCAGGTGCTCCTCTACAAGAACGACGAAGTTGCCATACATCTGCTCGAGGCAGGCCTCGGAGGCCGAGCGGTACTCAACGAGGACGCTCGCGTCCTCTGCGATGGAGTTGACGGTGGTCCCGCCAATGAAGCGGCCCACGTTGATGGTGGTTTTGGCCTCGGTGGGAAGCTCCATCTTGTAGAGGTCCTCGATGAAGGAGCAGAGCGCCTCGATTGCGTTGTCGCGACCGAAGTTTTCCCAGGAGTGACCCCCCTGCGTGTGGCACTGAACGCGCCAGCGATGCGAACCCACTGCCGAGACTACGTGCATGCCCAGATAGAGGTCGAAGCTCGTGAACTCGCGCACGCGGCCTTCGTAGTGGCGGAAGAGCTCGCGCGTGCCCGCCAGGTTGCCGAGACCCTCCTCGCAGGAGTTGGCAACAACGAGCAGGCGACGGTCGAGCGGTACGCGATTGAGCATGAGATAGCGTGCGGCGAGAAGCAGTCCTACGAGGTTGGCAGTATCGTCGCCCACGCCGGGCGCGAGCAAACGTGTCTTGCTCTCGGCGAGCGGTAGGGGTTCGGTGTCATCAAAGACCACGTCGGTATGCGCGGCAAAGATGGCACAGCCGTCGTCCTGCTTGGCATGAGGGCCTGCGGGGAGGCTCAGGATGACGTTCTTGGCATCGTCGATGCGCACGGACCCCACGGGTGCGCCCTGGTCGAGCAGCCAGTCTCGAATGAACTCGGCGCGTTGCTCCTCGTGGCCGGACGGGGCGGGAATCTGTGCGAGCGTGCGCAGGAGTTCAAGCTCCTCTTCGTAGCAGGTCTCGGCATAGGAGGTTGCAATCTCTTTGATGCTCTCGTCCATAACGGCTCCCCGGGCAGGCGATGATGACAATGGTGACAGGGCCATCTGTCATAACTGAAATTATGACAGATGGCCCTGTCACCATTGTCATCATCGCGGGGAGGGCTCCGGTGAAGGGTGTGATGCGGCGGGGCTGGCGGAGAACGGTGCGTTCATTGCTTCCTCTGTGCAAAACAGCCGCTCGTGCCACAAAACGGCGCCGCCGCGTGCAGAAACGCCGCTCGTGCCACATGGAATTGGCGATTCCTCATGATTTCAATTCGAATGTTTATGTATCTATCTGGGATTATCTTTCTTAGATACTCTAGGTGCCCCTCAAAGCATGTGGCACGAGCGGCGTTTCTGCACGCGGCGGCGCCGTTTTGTGGCACGAGCGGCTGTTTTGCACAGTTGCTTTGAGGGATGGGGGCGGGGCGGGTGCGGTTCCTCGCGTGCACTTGCGCATTTTCCTTCAACCTGCAGTTCTTTAGGCGATACGGTGTCCGCTCATCTGCCGACAAGAACATGCCGCCCGCGGAGTGCAAGGTCACAGATGGTGTTATCCGGGGCATACTACCCCGCGGAACGCCGGCCTTCCGGCACGCTGCAACCCAAGGGGGAATCACAACATGGCAGTCAACCGCTTTGTCCTGAACAACATCTCCTACCATGGCTCCGGTGCGATCAAGGAGATCCCCGGCGAGCTTGAGCGCCGCGGCTACAAGAAGGCCTTCGTCTGCTCCGACCCCGACCTCGTGAAGTTTGGCGTCGTGGCCAAGGTGACCGACCTGCTCGACGAGGCCGGCATTGCCTGGGAGCTCTACTCCGAGATCAAGCCCAACCCCACGATCAAGAACGTCCAGGACGGCGTCGAGGCGTACAAGGCCTCCGGCGCCGACTGCATCGTCACCATCGGCGGCGGCTCCTCGATGGACACCGCCAAGGGCATCGGCATCATCGTGGCCAACCCCGAGTTCGCCGACGTCGTCTCCCTCGAGGGCGTGGCCCCCACCAAGAAGCACGCCGTCTTCACCATCGCCGTGCCCACCACCGCCGGAACCGCAGCCGAGGTCACGATCAACTACGTGATCACCGACCCCGAGAAGGTCCGCAAGTTCGTCTGTGT
Source organism: uncultured Olsenella sp. (assembly GCA_949291295.1). GTDB lineage: Bacteria > Actinomycetota > Coriobacteriia > Coriobacteriales > Atopobiaceae > Thermophilibacter. The sequence continues at coordinate 56,942 of CASEVE010000009.1, read as the reverse complement.
TGACGTCAACGACATCCCCGACGTGGCAGTCGTCGACCCTGACATGATGGCCTCCATGCCCGCCGGCCTCACCGCCGCCACCGGCATGGACACGCTCACCCACGCCATCGAGGGCTACACCACCCAGGGCGCCTGGGAGCTCTCCGACATGTTCCACTACAAGGCCATCCAGCTCATCTCCAAGCACCTGCGCGACGCCGTGGCCGAGGCCAAGAGCGGCGTTCCCGGCTCCGGCCGCGAGGGCATGGCGCTCGCCCAGTACATCGCCGGCATGGGCTTCTCCAACGTCGGGCTCGGCATCGACCACGCCATGGCGCACACGCTCTCCGCGCACTACGACACCCCGCACGGCGTTGCCTGCGCCATGCTGCTGCCGGTTGCCATGGAGTACAACAAGCCCGTCGTGACCAAGCGCCTTGCCGAGGTGGCCGTGGCCATGGGCGTTGACACCACCGGCATGACCGACGACGAGGCCGCTGATGCCGCCATCGCCGCCGTGCGCCAGCTCTCCGCCGATGTCAACATCAAGCCCACCTGCGACGGCCTGGTCGAGGCCGACCTCGACCAGCTCGCCGACGACGCCATCGCCGACGCCTGCTTCCCGGGCAACCCGCGCGAGGCAGATCATGCTGCCGTTGTGGAGCTCTTCCGCAAAGTGATGGCGTAGCATCCTCTCCGACGGGGTGGCGCCCCGCCCCTTTGCACGCAAGCTGCTTCGCGTGGAGCGCTCAGAAAGCTTGCTTAGCAAAGGGGCGGGGCGCCGTCATATCGGGGCTCCTTGACCGGGGATAAGGGCCGGGGGCGAGAAGGGCGGTGAGGTATGGCTGACATCAGGGACTATCTGGAGCTGCGCGGGGACATCGCGCTTGCGGAGCGGCCGTTCAACGATGTGGACAGCCTCGCCCTGGCAACGCTCGCATACCTGGACTTCACGGGCATCGTGGGTGCGCCCGGCGAGAAGGGCGTGCGGCTCACGGACGCCTGCGGAGAGCTCCTGGCGCTCTCAGGCGGCGACCTGACCACGCGCGTGCGCTCGCTCGCAACGATAGACGAGCGCTTTGTGGTGGCGCTGGGCGGCTCGGCGCGTCTTGGCGACGCCATCCTGCGCGACTACGTGGACGTGCGCGATGACGAGCGCGTCATGCAGTTCTCGGCTGTGACCGTAGACCTCGAGAACAAAGAGACCTACGTTGCCTTTCGTGGAACGGACACCACGCTCGTTGGCTGGCGCGAGAACTTTGTCCTGAGCTTTGCAATCACGCAGGCGCAGCGCGCTGCCGCGGAGTATCTGGCGCAGGAGCTCTCCCTCGCTGCGGCCGCCGGACGCCGCGTGCGCGTGGGCGGCCACTCAAAAGGCGGCAACCTCGCCGCCTACGCCGCGACAAACGCACCCGTTGCCCTAGCCGGCTCCATCGTCCGCGTCTACAGCTACGACGGCCCGGGCACGGATCGCTCCGTCATGCCCGTGAGCTGCCACGACGTGATGGGGGAGCGCTACACGCGCATCATTCCCGCCTACAGCGTGGTGGGGAGGTTCTTCTCGGACGACGCGCCCGCCACGATCGTGAGGAGCTCCGCGGAGCGTAGCCTCCAGCACGATCCGCTTACGTGGCAGGTGGGTCCCGCGGGGTTTCTTGAAGCAGATGGACCGGACCCGGAGTGTCTTGTCGTGGCCGAGGCGTTCTCCTCGTGGCTCGCAAGGCTTGCGCCAAAGGACAGGCGCCTGCTCACCGACGAGCTCTTTGACGCGCTCGCAGCGGGCGGGGCGGGGCGCTTTGAGGACGTTCTTGCCAGTCCCGCGGCGGCGCGGGAGGTTCTCGCCGCGCTGGGCGGCATTGACGCGCGCACGCGTGACATGATGTTTTCCCTGGTGGGTGAAGTCGTGGGCGCATCCGCCGCCGCAGTTCGCGACGCGGTGGCTCGTCGAGCGGAAGCTCTCGTGCCCAACGGCCGAGAAGAGCGCACGCGCGCCGCACAATCATAAAACGGGCAGCTCGCGGACAATCCCTCCTTGGGATCGCGCTCAGTGGGCAGAGAGGATGCGGTCGATCACAAGGGCAACGCCTCGGTCGTTGTTGGACGGCACGCGAAAGCGGGCGTGCGGCTCCATGCGCTTCTCGGCGTTTGCCACAAGATAGCTGTGATGTGCCCATTCGAGCATCTCAACGTCATTGTCCGTGTCGCCAAAGGCGGCGGCGCCCTCTGGCCCCACGCCAAGGTGCTCGCAGAGCCGCGCGAGTCCCGCGCTTTTGTCCACGCCGTGGTTCATGATGTCAATCCATACGGCGCCTCCGCACGTGACCGAGAGGCGCTCGCCAAAGGTTGGCAGGTAGACGGCATCACGCATGGCAACGGCGTTAGCCCCGGGGAAGTAGATTGTGAACTTGTTGAAATCAACTCCCAAACGCTCTCCCAGGTGGTCGAGGGAGTCGACGTATTCGATGTTGTGATAGAAGACGCGAAAGACGCTGTCGTAGGCACGGTCGCACTCGCGAATGTAGCAGGCATCGAGTCCGCAGACCGTGGGGATGCCCAGCTCGCGTCCAAGCGTGAACTCCGTGAGCTCCTGGATGACGTCATGTCCGAGCAGGCTCTTGTAGATGACCTCCCCGCGGCAGAGCACGGCTGCCCCGTTGTCGGAGATGTAGGCCATGCGGTCCTCGAGATGGCCGAACATGTCGCGCAACGTATAGAGCGGCCTGCCGCTCGCGGCGGCAAAGGTAAGCCCCGCCGCATCGAGCGCGCGGATGCGCTCGTCCATGTTTGGGGGGAGGGAACCGTCGTCAGCAAGCAGCGTCAGGTCCATGTCGCTTGCGATGACGCGGATGTCCGCAAGCGCCTCGTCCTCCTCAAAGCTTCTCATGTTGCCTCCTTGGATCGCAGTCGGGTCAATTCTAGCGTGAGGTCTGGCGCTCGGGCGCTCCAGTGCGCTAAAGTATCGTGGCGACAAGAACCCAGGGAGGTGCCATGGAGAGAACAGGCGAGAACAACGGCGAGCTCGAGAGGCTGCTCGGGGCGCTCGTGTGTCTTGAGACCGTCGACGAGGCGCGCGCCCTTCTCCACGACCTCTGCACCAAGCGAGAGATAGAGGACCTCTCCCAGCGCCTCGAGGTTGCCCGGATGCTCGCGGACGGCGCGTCATACGTTGACGTCTCCCGCACGACGGGCGCCTCGTCCACCACGGTTTCCCGCGTCTCCAAGTGCCTGAACGGCGAGGAGGGCGGCTACCGGATGGTCCTTGAGCGGCTGGGTCTGTAGCCGCACGATGGCGGCGGGGCGGCTGAGCCAATTATTGTCCGGCCCCTGCGGTAGGATTTCTGACGAGAAGAACTTCTGGTAGGAAGGCCGCGTCGAGAGGAAGCCATGCCGCTGACGCTCATACAGACATCTGACGAGAAGATCGTGTGCCCCGAGGTCGCGCGTCGTCTGCACGCTGCGCTCGAGGGCGAGGGTCGCGCCGTTTTGCTCGTGCCCTCATTTGCGCAGGCGCTCGAGGCGCAGCGTACGCTATCCGGGCTTGACCTCGCCCTTGGCGTGACGGTGACGACTCCCGCCGCATGGGCGCAGGAGCGCTGGGAGGTCTGGGGAGACGGTCGGCGCCCCGTGGACGCCCCCTCGCGAGACGTCCTGGCACGCCGCGTGCTCGCGCGCGCGACGTGGAGGCCGGGCTCGCGCCTCACGCTCACGCCCGGCTCGGTGGCGTTTCTCGCCGATCTCGCCCGTGACGGCCTTCCCTGGCTTGTCGGCGCACAGACGCCCGATGGGGTGACGCGTGCCGAGGCCGAGCTTGTCTCGCTGCTCTCGTCCTACGAACAGGAGCTGCGGGCCCACTCGCTTGTGGAGACCTGTGAGATTGAGCGCGCCCTCCCGGCGGTCCTTGATGTCGAGGGCGTGACCACACCGCCTGTGACCTGCGTCGGGTTTATCGAGATGAGTCGAGCTGACCGCGAGCTCGTCTGCGCGCTCGCCGCACGCCATGACGTTGCCGTGATGGTGCGGGCGGACGGGGGCCCGGCCTTTGCCCAGGGCCGCCTCCTGCTCTCCCAGCTCGCCGAGCTGGCTGCCGAGAAGGGCGCGGAGGTTCTTGGCCCAAAGGAGGAGCCCGCTCCCAAGGCGTTGACCGAGCCGCGCTCCGCAGAGCTCCGGGCGCTCCTCGAGACGCTCTTTGTGTCGGGAGGCTCGCCGCTCACCGCCACCGGGGCGGTGCGCCTGCTCCTTCCCGCCGGCCCCTCTGCGGAGGCAGAACTCGTCGTCAGCGAGATCGAGCGCCTTGCCCAGGAGGGTGCGCACGACATCGTGGTGGTGGCTCCTCGCACACAGACGGCATGGCGCGAGCTCTCGTCCCGGCTGGCTCTGCGCGGCATCTCCGCGCGCGCCCAGCTCTCCGTGGGCTTCTTCGAGCTTGAGGCGGGCCGCGCGTTTCTCGAGCTCATCAAGACAGTGGCGCGCCTCGACGAGCTTGCTCGGAGCTGGCCGCCCGCCACGGAGGTCCCCGATGCCCCGCGCGCGGGTACCGTTCGCGTGAGCCTTGCTGACATGTCGTGGTGGCCCCCGCGCGAGCTCTCGGATTATCTGCTCTCGAGCATTTCTCATATGGATGCCGCCCCTGCCCGGCGGCTCGACGCCGAGTGGCGAGCAAATCGCCTGCTCACACCAGCTGCCGTCATCGAACAGCTCCAGTCCCCGAGGGACGTCTCGCAAGAAACCGCCTCGGCCGTGCGTGAGCTCATGCGCGGCAGGCTCGGGTCTGCTGCCTCAAAGCTTCTCGCCCCTTACGTTCAGGGCGAGAAGGCCGACGCTCCCGAGGCTACCGAGGCCACGGCTGTCCTCTCGGCGGTTCTGTCGCTCGCCAAGAGCCTGAAGGAGCTCGGGCTCACCGCGGATCCCGCCGCCGAGGGTCACGTCTCGCTGGGCGAGCTTGTGGATGTGGCCGCCAACGCCCTCTCGCGCGTGCGCGTGGCGCTGCGTCCCGAGCGCGTTGTCCCGGGGGCGAGCTGCCGCGTCAGCGTTCTCTCGCCCCAGGTGGCCTCGCGCTCTGCCGCTCGGTCTGCAGACGCGCTCGTCCTTCTTGCCCAGACGTCGGCGTCCTCTTCCGTGAGCGCTCCGGATGACGTGTGCACCGAGCTTCTTGCCGCCTATGGGGTGCTGGAGCGCTCGTCTGCGATGGATGCGGCCCGCGCCGAGTTTGCCGCTCTGGCTGCGGTCCCGCGCTCCACGCTTGTTCTCGAGCGGCCCCTCTTTGGGGCGGACGGCAAGGCCAGCTATCCCTCGGTCATGCTGACCGAGCTCCTGGCCTGCTACGGTCTGGGCGCAGACGCCTCCTTCACCGACCTTCTCGCCGTCTTTGGCGAGAAGAACGTTCGCTCGCGCTCCGAGTCTATGGTTTCGCAGAACGTCTCGTCGACGGGCGTGTCTGCTGAGCTCTGCGCCAGCGAGGTGCCCGCCTCTGCTGGCGTCATCGACTCCTTCGAGCGGGCATGTGTCTCGCCGCCGCCCGAGGGCATCGCTCCCGAGGACGCGCGTCCCCTGCTCTCCGCATCCCAGATCGAGACCTATCTGGAGTGCCCGTACAAGTGGTTTAGCCTGCGACGCCTTCGCCTGCGTGACGCCGACGCGCTCTTTTCTGGCGCGGAGATGGGAACCTTTGCCCACCGCGTCCTCGAGGTCACGCGTCGCGAGCTGCTCGCACGAGCAGTGGAGCATGAGCAGGGAGGGCACGACCTTGCCGATGCGCGCGCCGCGGACCCAGATGCGATGCAGCAGCCGTCCTATCGCGAGCGAGTGGCCGCGCTCGAGGCCTGGGCGCAGGAGCAGCCCACGATGCGCCTGACCGGCTCGTCCGTTGCCGACCAAAAGACGCTCGAGGAGGCGCGATCCGTTCTTGAGGAGGAGTTTGACGCGCATCTTATGCACCAGTACCAGCTCGAGCGCGGACGCCGCCCGCTGCCGCAGGCGCTCGTGGCGCACAGCGCCCAGCAGATGGGTCAGGTCCGCGGCCTGCGTCGCGACCTCTCCACGCTGCTCGACTTTGAGTCGGGCCTTCTCACGGGCTTTGAGCCGCGCTTCTTTGAGTGGGGGTTCGGCCGCGGCGGGGCTGAGGTAAGCTATGCCGGCGTTCGTCTCACCGGAACCATCGATCGCATTGACGTTGACGCCCACGGCCAGGCGGTGGTGATCGACTACAAGCACAAATCCGACGTTGGGTTTGCCGCCGAGTACGACGTGATTCCCAAGGACGGCTTTGCGGCGGGCGCCCCCGTGCTGCCGCGCCGCGTGCAGTCTCTCATCTACGCTCAGGTAGTAAGGCGCGCATTCCCGCAGCTCAACGTACGCGCTGCTGTCTATCTTTGCACCAAGGGCAGCCATGCGCTCGCCGGTGCGGTGGACGAGAACCTTGTGGACAACGTGTTCGGGGAGCGCCTGCCCACCTCGTCACGCCTTGCGCGCGTGAGCGTCTCGCGCGAGGAGAGCTTCGGCCGCGGTGATGATCGCGGCATGGAGGCACTTCTCGACGCCTGCGAGGAGGCCATTGCCGCGCGCCTCGAGCGCATGCTTGCCGGAGACATTGAGGCCGCGCCGCTCGACGCGGACGCCTGTCTCTTCTGTCCGGTTCTCAACTGTGAGAGGAGGCTCCGCAAGTGAGCGAGAAGAACCTCGGGGCCGCGCCTGCCATCGACCTCTCCGACCTCAACGATCGCCAGCGTGCGATTGCCAAGACTCTTGACGAGCCGCTCTTTGTGGAGGCGGGCGCTGGGTCGGGCAAGACCTTTACCCTCACGCAGCGCATCGCCTGGGCACTCTCCCCGGGCTCCGGCGAGGGTGGGGCGCCCTTCCTGAGCGGGCTTGACCAGGTGCTCGTGATCACCTTCACCGAGGCCGCCGCCCGCGAGATCAAGGAGCGCGTCCGCACCACGCTGCGCCGCGCGGGAATGGGGGAGGCGGCGCTTGCCGTCGATGATGCCTGGATCTCAACGATTCATGGCATGTGTCGGCGCATACTCTCGCGCCACGCGCTCGACCTGGGGCTCGATCCCAAGTTTGAGGTGGTGGCAGACTCGCGTCAGGCGGCCCTTTTTGACCGCGCGATGGACGAGGTCATGCGCGAGGCTCGCCGAAGCGAGGAGTTTGCCCCCGTCTTTGCCGAGTACGACCTGGGAACCTATTCGCCTCAGAGTGGATACAGCGCAGCGATGGGGCTCGTCAGCCGGCTCGTTGGTGCGGGACGCTCTCTCTCGGGGGGCGTGAGCGCGCTCGAACCTGCCTCCTGGTCGCCTGCGTCTGTGCGTGAGGCCGTGCGCGACCTCGCGATGCGCGTGGAGGAGCTGGGCGCACAGCGCCTCACGGCCGCTGCGGCCGAGAAGGTGGGCCCTGCGCTCGAGACGCTGCGTGCCCTTCAGGATAAAGCCGACGGTCTTTCGCCAGAGGCGTTGGAGTCGGCGCTCGCGAGCATTTCGCTGCCGCAGGCGCGCGGCGCGATCAAGGAGGCGGTGTCCGCCGCAAAGTCTGCTCTTGCGCTCGCTCGCGCCGAGGTTGCCTTTGTCCGCGTCGCGCCCCTCGCCGACCTGCTGCTTGAGCTTGCCCGACGCGTGGAGGACCGCTACGAGCAGGTCAAGCGCGAGCAGAGCTGTCTCGACAACGACGACCTCGTGCGCCTGGCCCTTCTCGCCGTGCGTGACGACGAGGAGGTTCGCCGCAACTACGCGGGGCGCTTCCGCCTTGTGATGGTCGACGAGTTCCAGGATACCGACGATATGCAGTTGGAGCTCATCGGGCTTCTCTCCGGGCACGACGCCCGGCACCTCTGCACCGTCGGTGACGCCCAGCAGTCGATCTACCGCTTTCGCGGCGCAAACGTTGAGGTGTTCTACGGCCGGGGAGCACAGGTGGGCGAGAAGAACCTGGTGCGCCTTGATACCAACTACCGCAGCCACGCCGACGTCCTCGCGCTCGTGGAGCGGGTCTGTACGGGTGGCAACACCCCTGCGCACGGCGCCATGCCGCAGTTCATGCACCTTGACGCCAACCCCGAGCGCACCGATTGCTATCGCGCTCGTGACCTGCCGCGCATTGACATCGAGGTCTGTGCGGGCAAGGGTCGTGCCGGTCGGGCGAGCCGCCATCAGACGGCAACGATGGCGGCCCAGATTGCCGATGCCCTCGCACGCTATCGCGACGCGGGGGAGCGCCCCGGTGACATGGCCCTGCTTCTGGGTGTGACCACCAATGCTGATCTCTACATCGATGCGGTGCGCGCACGGGGGATGGAGTGCGTGGTCACAGGCGGCTCAACCTTCACCGCGACCGACGAGGTCAAGGTGGTGCGCGCCCTGCTCCATACGCTCGCCAACCCCGCCGACACGCAATCCGGCCTCTTCCCGCTGCTCGCGAGTGAGATGTTTGGTCTCGATGCAAACGATTTCTGCGACCTGGGCACACGAACCCAGGACAAGCTCGACGCCCCCACCAAGCGCTCCATCGACCGTGGCCTTGCGGACATGACGTTTTTTGGCGCGCGCGTGCCGTCGGTTCGGCTGACGAGGGCACATGAGGTTCTCTCCCGCGCCCTTGACGAGGTGCGCAGGCGTCCCGTGGCAGACGTGTGCGCGGACGTGGTGCGCGACTCCGGCTGGCTTGCGCGCCTCGAGGCCGGCGGCACGGAGGGTCTGGCTCGCGCGGCAAACGTGCTTGCCGCCATCCGCTACGTGCGCGACCTCACCGACGTTCTTGGCCTGGGAGCCGCGCGTGCCGCCACGGAGTTTGACCTCTGGCTTGCCGCCGCCAAGGTTCCGCCCGCATCGCTTGCGGGCGAGGAGGGCGCGGGCGGCGGCACCGTGCGCGTCATGACGGTGCACGCCTCAAAGGGTCTTGAGTTTGGCGTCTGCGCGGTTGCGGAGTGCTGGGGCAACCCCCATTCCGACGCGCAGCTGGTGATGGGGTCGGGCTCGGACGCGGGGCGCTTTGTGCTGCGGCCGAAGGACGCCCCCAAGCTCTCCGACGTTGACCCGGAGGAGCTCGAGGAGAGTGCCGACAAGAGCGCGAAGATGCCGCTTGCTGCCCGCTATCTTTCCCTGCGCGCCCAGGACGAGGATGCCGAGGCACGAGAGAAGGCGCGCCTGCTCTACGTTGCGCTCACTCGCGCCCGAGAGGCGCTTGTCGTGGGCGTTGCGGGGGCGTCGGGCAAGGAGGGCGTCTCCTCGGCGCTTGCCGCCTCGACGCTCGAGGCGCTCTGCGGCGGCGAGTGGGTTGCCACACCCGGTGTTCGCATGCTGGACTACGGCGGATCTGCTCCTGCGCGTCTGCGCTGCGTGGTCGTTGAGGACGAGGGCAGGGGTGCCGAGAAGCGCACGGTCGCAGACTCCGCCGGCGAACTCGCCGGCTTTGACGGAGAGCTTCCCGCGGAGGCCGCCGAGGTGGTGCGCCTGGGCCTTGAGACTGAGACATCGGGCGAGAAGGGCACCCAGCCCTTTGGGATCTATGCTTCCGACTGCTCGGCCTCTCTTGGCGCTCCTGCCTCGTGGCGTCCTCGTGACGGTGTCTTTAGCTACTCGAGCGTGCACGCTGCCCTTGACATCGAGCGGGGGACTCCGCCCGCTCCAACGCGCGAGCAGCGCGACGCTGAGGCGGAGGGTGCCCCCTCGACCGAGGATTCCGACCGAGCCACTAACCTCGGATCTGCCTTCCACGAGCTCGCGCAGGCAATGGTGGAGTCCGGGCGCGCCGTTGACGACGCTCGCGTGGCCGCCCAGGTGCGGCGCTGGAATCTCTCCTCCCGCACGGGGGGCCGCCTCAGGGCCGCGCTCGCGCGCTGGGAGCGCTCGAGCCTGCGCGCCGAGGCGCTGAGCTGGCCGTCTGTGCGCTCTGAGGTGCCGTTCTTCCAGCGGGTGGACTCGCCGCACGGAGACTACCTCGAGGGCGCGATTGACCTTCTCTGCACCGATGCGGCTGCCCGCCGGGCGCTCGTGGTGGATTACAAGACCGGTGATGCCGGGCTCTCGCCCGAGGAGGTCCGTGCGCGCCACGCGATGCAGGCGGAGTTCTACGCCGGGGTTCTTCTCGCTGAGGGCTTCTCTGCGGTGGAGTGTGCCTTTGTGTGCGTGGAGCGTGACGACCCGGATACTCCCGACGAGCCTCTCGTTGCCCGCTACGCGTTTGGTGCGTGACGGGGGCACGCGGCTCTTCGGCACGCGGCTCTTCTCGCCAATTGGGGACGCGGGCCGACGGTTCTTCTCGCTAAACCGTCGGCCCGCGTCCCCGTTTTATTGAGCGGGGACCGACGCCGACACTTTTCTCACAGAAACCGTCGCCCCGCGTCCCCGCAAGAAGCGAGGACCGCTCCCGACACTTTGCCGAGAAAAACCGTCGCCCCGCGTCCCCAAATTACGGAGTGGGGACCAATCCCGACGGTTCCAGACCGTAAAGTGACGATTAGAACCCACAAAATCACGCAGGCCCACGACACTCGTTGGATGATCTACCGCTCGCCGACGCAATGCCCCCGCCTGCGATCTCACTTCTCCCCAAACAGCGCGCCGCGGACGCGCACCGATGCACCTGACCAGCCCTTTCTTCGCTATTGCATCCGCGTGGAAGATTACGGTCAGCTCCGTGTCAGACAGAAATTGCCTCCTTGCGAAAGAATGTGCCTCTCGGGGGGGACAGATGAGTCAACGTGTAGACAGGGAGCTGGGGGCGCTGCTCGATGACGCTGCGGAGCGGGGCAGCTGTCTCGTGCTTTCCGAGAAGGACGCGGATTCGCTTCAGCGCGCCCTTGAGCGCAGGGCCCAGGGCGGCATGGTCTTCTCGCCGGCGCGCGGTCTGTATGTTCGTGCGGACGTCTGGGCAAAGATGGACCGGGATGCCAGGACCCTCTTCGTTGTTCGCGGACTTCAGGCGCTCCATCCGGATTGGGTCTTCTGCGGCCCAACCGCAGCGGTTGCGTATGGCGTTGACGTCTCCTGGAGCCTGCAAGATCGCATTCACCTCGCCACGACTCGCGCGGCACACAGGGGAAACTCTCGGCTGATTTGCAGGCACGCGGTTCTGAGCGAGGAGCGCCCGTCAAAGGACATCGAGGTCATAGAGGGTATTCGTGTAACCACGCCCGAAAGGACAATCTACGACTGCCTGCGTTCCACGGACTTTCCCCGCGGGCTCGGAATGGCGGATTCCGCAATCAGGAGGGAAGTGGTGTCTCAGGGTGGCATCATGCGTTATGTCGAGGGACTTCGTGACAGGTCACGGGGAAAGGAGCAGGCGCTCGGAACGCTTTCCTGGACGGACCCAAGAAGCGAGAACGGCGGGGAGTCGATAGCCCGCGCGCACATGCTCCTGCTTGGCTATGCACGCCCCGAGCTGCAGGTTGAGGTTCCAAATCTCGTTGAGGGCGGTGAGCCGTTTCGTGCGGACTTCTGCTGGGTTCGAAGGGACGGCGTCGTGATCCTTGGAGAGCTGGACGGAACCGACAAGTACGTGGTCGAGGAGATGACCCGTGGTCGCAGCCTCGATGAGGTGCTCTCCGACGAGAAGACCAGGGGCTCGCGGATTACCCTGTACGACGTTTCCGTGATGAGGTTTCGATTTGGGCTCACCGGGCGGCCTGAGCAGTTTGCGGCGCTTCTCGATGAGTACGGCGTTCCCAGGCGCGGCTCGGCGCTTGCTTTTCCTGATAACGCCCACGTGCTCCCCAATTGGGAGAAGCTTCGCCGCGGTGCGTAGCTGAGGAATCTGGTTTGGGGACCGACGCCGACAGTTTGGCCGCGCAAAGTGTCGGCGTGGGTCCCCGCTTGGTAAGGCATGGACGCGAGCCGACAGTTTTTCTCGCCAGATTGTCGCCGCGCGTCCCCACTTGAGACGGGGACGTTTTCCGACACATTGCCGAGAAGAACCGTCGACCTGCGTCCCCGCTTCGTTGCAAGGGGACCGACGCCGACGCTTTTCTCGCAGGAACCGTCGGTTCGCGTCCCCGTTTTGTTGTGAGGGGACCGCTCCCGACGCTTTGCCGAGAAGAACCGTCGGCTCGCGTCCCCGCCCCTTTGTGGGGAAGAAAGAGATTTTGTAATTCTCGCACCTGCGGAAACGCAATGCTCCGCAGCTCGGAGCAGCAGTTCGCCGCCGCCCGTTGTCCTGCCCTTCGGCTATGCTAGACAATGCGAATCTTCCATCTAGCTGACACGAATCTTCCAGAGACTGACGGGAGCCTGCCGCATGGCATTCGTCCACCTGCACAACCACTCGGACTTCTCGATCCTCGATGCCGCCACGCGCGTCTCGGATATGGTCAAGCGTGCCGTTGACCTGGGCATGCCGGCCCTTGCCCTCACCGATCACGGCTATATGTTTGGCATCCCGGACTTTGACCTGGAGTGCCGCAAGTACAACGACGGCCAGAAGGACATGCACCAGTGGAAGCACGACCTCGAGTGCTTCCAGAAGGGCTGGGAGCTCGAGGAGCCCGAGCCGGACGCCGAGGACGCGCCGCTGCACGATCGCGTCCACGCGCAGTGGGCCTCCGACGTCAAGATCTGGAACGAGACGGGCGACCTGGAGGCCGTGCGCGCCAACCGGCCCTCCCTCATGATCAAGCCCATCTTTGGCTGCGAGGCCTACTTCATCACGGACGACTGCATCGAGAAGGGCACCAAGCAGCACCGCTATCACCTGATCCTGCTTGCCAAGAACGAGACCGGCTACGTCAACCTCATGAAGATGATGAGCGAGGCGGCCTCCGGCGACATGTTCTACTACTACCCGCGCACCACCCTCGACATGCTGCGTCGCTACCACGAGGGCATCATCTGCACCTCGGCGTGCGTCTCGGGCATCATCCCGCGCATGTACTTTGCCGGCCAGCCCGAGGAGGCGCGCCGCTGGGCCCTCACGTACAAGGAGATCTTTGGGGAGGACTTCTACCTTGAGGTCCAGGACCACGGTCTCGCGGACCCCAACTGGGGCGGGTTTACCGACCGCACCCTCTCCGAGCAGATCGTGAGGCTCGGCCACGAGCTGGGCATCAAGGTCATCGCCACCAACGACAACCACTACCTCACGCGCGAGGACGCGCCCACCCAGGACGTGCTCTCCTGCATCGGCACCGCCTCCAAGCTCGATGACGAGAACCGCAAGCGCATGACTGGCACCGAGTTCTACATCAAGAGCGAGCAGGAGATGCGTGAGCTCTTCTCGTGGTGCCCCGAGGTCATAGACAACACGCTCGAGGTGGCCGAGAAGTGCAGCTTTGAGCTCGACTGGACCCACATGTACCTGCCCAAGTTCCCGGATCTCGAGCCTGGCGAGACCTCGGAGGAGCGCTTCCGCGAGGAGTGCGAGACGGGTCTTGCCAAGCGCTATGGCGAGAACTGGCGCGAGCTTGAGATTGGCGGCGAGAACGTCAAGGAGCGCTTTGAGTACGAGTACAAGGTCATCTGCGAGAAGGGCTTTGCGGACTACTTCCTCATCGTCCAGGAGTACGTGCGCTGGGCCAAGAGGAACGGCATCGGCGTAGGTCCGGGCCGCGGGTCTGCGGCCGGCGCCATCGTTGCCTACGCGATGGACATCACCACCTTCGACCCGCTCGAGAACGGCCTCATGTTCGAGCGCTTCCTCTCACCGCAGCGCTCCGAGATGCCCGATATCGATATGGACTTCGACGATGAGCGTCGCCTCGAGGTCGTGGAGCACGTGCGCCAGCTCTACGGCCCCGAGCGCGTCTGCCACGTCATCACCTACTCCACGATCAAGGCCAAGCAGGCCATCAACGACGCCGCGCGCGTGCTGAACTTCCCCGTCTGGCAGGGCCAGAAGCTCTCCAAGATGCTCGCCAACGACCCCAAGCTCACGCTCGACCACGCGCTCCACAAGTCCGAGAAGGCCCCCGACCAGTACTCCCCGGACTTTGAGGACGCCTACAAAAACGATGCCGACATGCGCTCCATCATCGACGCGGCGCTCTCCATCGAGGGACTTCACCGCGGCGAGGGCGTGCACGCCTGCGCCGTCCTCATTGCCCCCACGCCGGTAAACGACCACGTGCCCACAAAGGTCGACACCAAGGGCGGCGTTGAGATCACCCAGTACGAGGGCCACTCCGTGGCTGACATGGGCCTGCTCAAGATGGACTTCCTGGGGCTTCGAACCCTCACGGTCATCTCCAAGGCGCTCGCCAACATCAAGGCCAACCATGGCATTGACATCAACGTCGACGAGATTCCCTTCGATGACCCAGAGATCTACAAGCTCATGCGCGAGGGCCGCACGGCCGGTGTCTTCCAGATCGAGTCCGCCGGCATGACCTCCACGATCAAGAACATGCGCCCCACCGAGTACAAGCAGGTGGTCGCGTTGATCGCCCTCTACCGCCCCGGCCCCTTGGGTGCTGGCATGGTTACGAGCTACATCAACCGCATGAACGGGCGCGAGGAGGCCGTCTCCTACGACCCGCGCCTTGATGACATCCTGGGTGAGACCTACGGCACCATGGTCTACCAGGAGCAGGTTATGAAGATCTCGATGAAGATGTCGGGTTTTTCGGCCGGCGAGTCGGATAGCCGCATCCGAAAGCCCGTGGCCAAGAAGAAGATCAAGCTCCTCACCGACACGGTCTTCCACTGGGACGACGGCAAGGACGAGACCACCTACGACCACTGGATGAACGGCGCCGTCAAGAACGACTACAAGAAGGAGACCGCCCAGAAGATCTGGGACGACGTCTTGGAGTTCGCGTCCTACGCCTTCAACAAGAGCCACTCGGCCGGCTACGCCATCCTCGTCATGCAGACGGCCTGGCTCAAGGCCCACTACCCGCGCGAGTACATGGCCTCGGTCCTCACGTCCTACATGGGCAAGACCGACAAGATCGTCCACTACGTCACGGCGTATCGCCACGAGGGCGTGGCCATTCTGCCGCCGGACATCAACGAGTCCGGCCGCGACTTCACGGCCACGAGCGAGGGCGTGCGCTTCGGCTTTGCCGGCATCCGCGGCGTGGGCGAGGGCGTGGGCGAGGCCATCATGGCGGAGCGCGAGAAGAGCGGCCCCTTCAAGAACCTCCATGACTTCGTGGACCGCATGGACTCCGGTCAGGCAAACCGCCGCGTGGTCGAGGCGCTCATCTGCGCTGGCGCCTTTGACTCCACGGGCTACACCCGCATGCAGCTCATGCGCTTCGTTGACAAGACCAACCCCGAGAACATCATTGATGCCGCGGCCAAGCGCCAGAAGGTGCGCGCCGCCGGGCAGTTCTCGATGTTTGACCTCTTTGGCGACGTGGAGGGCTCGGGCTTTGAGAACACCGTGCCCGAGCCGGACGGCGTGGAGTGGGACCGCTCGGTCAAGCTGGCAAAGGAGCACGAGGTTCTGGGTCTCTACGTCTCCGACCACCCGCTGCGTCCGTACGAGTACGCGCTCGCCAAGAACCGCGACTTCACCGTGGCCGACATCGAGGTCTCCGAGGAGTATACCGACCCCTCCGGCGCCGTCCACGAGCGCTTCAAGGTGCCCGAGGGCAAGGTCATCCGCCTTGCCGGCATGGTCACGGCCGTCCAGAAGAAGACCACCAAGAACGGCGACCCCATGGCCATCGTGACCCTCGAGGACATGGAGGGCGAGGTCACGCTCGTCGTCTTCCCCAAGCTCTACAAGAAGTGCGCGAGCGCGCTCGTGGGCCAGGTGGACGAGGAGACCGGCGAGAGCTCCGGCGACGTCTTTGTGAAGGTGGAGGGCAAGCTCGAGCGCGGGGACCGCGGAAACCAGATCATCTGCATGAACGTGGAGCCGCTCATCTTAGACGAGAAGAGCAACCGCCCCAAGGTCCTCGAGGTGAACATCCCCGCCGCTCTGCTCACGCGAACCTACATGGACAGCCTCGGCTCCATCTTGGGACGCTACCCCGGCCTCGACCGCGTTGAGCTGCGCGTCGAGGCAACGACGGGCGACGTCATGCGCATGGAGCTCCCCACGAGAATCGATGCGCGCAACATGGTCCTTCTCGCCGAGATGACCGACCTCGTAGGCCGTCGGGGCAAGGTTCTCGTGGCGTAGGGGCACGTGGCAACTGAGGTTCATATGGGTGTTGCTACAGACTGATTCCGGCTGCCTCCCTATACTTGTTGCACAGGACGAGAGGGGGCTTCGCATGGCAGTCGATCTCATTCCCACGGCATCCCCCGAGGCGGAACAGCTCTTTGAGAGCTGTGGCCTCACAAATCGCGAGTGCTTGGCGGCGCGTTCCGTTCTTGCGGGCATGACTGCTGAGACGGCGTCGCACATCATGGGCGTCAGCCCCTCGACCGTGGGGAGCCTTCGCGGGCGCGCGTACCGAAAGCTCAACGTTGCCGGCTCCGGCGAGCTCATCGAGAGGTTTGGAAGGCCCGCACCTCCCGCACCTGCTCGGGACGAGACGCGCAAGAGGCTTCTCGCGCGCGGGCTCAGCAGGACTCAGGCTGACGTGCTGTCCCTTGTGGCCGAGGGCCTCAGTTCCGGGGAGGTTGCTGAGGAGTTGAGGATTGCTCCAGGGACGGTTAGTTCGGCCCGGGCAAATGGATACCGCCTTCTCGGCGTTCACTCGTGCGAGGAGCTCGTCGAGCTGCTTGGCTCCGACGAGAAGGATGATGACTCTGCGCCGCGGCGGAGGGGGCGTCGTTTTTTCAAGGTGGCCTCAATCGTTGGGCTGGTGGCGCTTCTCTCCGCGGTTGTAGCTGCGGGATGGGCCTTTGTGCCGGGGGGAGGCCGTACGCCCTCCCAGAGGCAAGACGAGCCCGACCCTGCGGGACTTACCGCCATTTCCCATACGCATGGGATCGTGGACTTGGATGACGTTGTGGCCAGCTATCGGGAAGGCGGGGCTGCCAAGGTAATGGTCACGCGGGAGGGCGACGTTGATGACGAGCGCTGCCTCATCGTCAGCTCCCTCTCCGATGGTGATCCCCGGATGCCAGACAGCCTCTACGAGAACGCCACTGTTCATCTCGTTGTCACAAGCGATACCGAGGTTCCAAGCGTCTATGACATGACGCCGATTGATGCCACAAACGCGCTGAGAGAGGCGGGTCTTGTTGCGGATCCCTCCTGTCGGAGCTTTAGTGGAACTGAAGGCAAGCCCATGATTAACCAGCCCCGCGTGACGAGCATGTCCGAAAGTCCCGGCAAGACCGTACGCGTGGGGACTGTCGTAAAGCTTGGCTTTAACGCCTCTGTTGAGGGTTATAGCTAGCAGAGATCGTGAAGCGGGCGCGATTACCGTCTGCATAGCCGCCCGCAGTTCTCGGCTTAACGCTTGCTCAAAGGGGTACGAGATAACTAGCGCGCGCAGAGGGCGGGCGACAAGAGATAGGAGCACCCATGGCCGAGGCAAAGTTCTACTGCTGCAACCACTGCGGCAACATCGTGGCCGTCGTGAAGGACGGAGGCGTCACACCGAGCTGCTGCGGCGAGCCCATGGAGCTGCTCGTTGCCGGCTCCACCGACGCTGCCACCGAGAAGCACGTGCCGGTTGTGACCGTTGACGGCAACCACATCATCGTCTCCGTGGGCGAGGTGGCCCACCCCATGATCGAGGAGCACTACATCGAGTGGATTGCGCTCGTCACAGACGGCAAGCTCTGCCTCAAGCACCTCGCGCCCGGCGATGAGCCCAAGACCAAGTTTGGCGCCTGCTGCTCCGCGGGCGGCACCGTCTACGCCTACTGCAACCTGCACGGCCTGTGGAAGGCGGACGTCGCGTAGGTCTAGGTCTGCAAATCAGTGGCGACTCAGGCCCCGGGAAACCGGGGTCTTTTCAGCGGGCGCGGAGGTGTGTGCCCGACCGGTGTGCTTTCTCTCTTGCGTGCCAACCTTAGTTTGGGGGTGGGTATCTACGGAGCAGCGCGCCGGCACAGAGGGTGCCGGGCATGCGAGAGAGGGAAGACATGGACGTGTTTGAGAACGAGAACAAAGTGAGGTTCTATCACTGCGACCACTGCGGGAGCGTCGTTGCCGTTCTGAGGGACGGAGGCTGTGCCCCGAGCTGTTGCGGCGCGCCGATGGAGCTTCTCGTTGCCCAGACGGGCGGCGCGGGCTCGGAGCGTCACGTTCCCATGGTTGAGCACGATGGGGACCACCTCGTTGTCCGCGTGGGCGAGATCCGTCACGACATGGTTGAGGAGCACCTCATCGAGTGGATTGCCCTTGAGCGCGGCGGGCTCCTGTGCTTCAAGTTCCTCAAGCCGGAGGAAGAGCCCAAGGCAAAGTTTGGCGTCTGCCATACCGAGGGAGGTAAGGTCTACGCCTACTGCAACCTTCACGGTCTCTGGGAGGCGCAGCTCTAGCGCGCTCGGCGTTGCGGCGACGTTTTGTCTGGGCCCCGGGAGACCGGGGCCTTTCTCGTCTTTCTCGTCCAATGCCGGAGGAGTGCACGCAGCGGATAAGGGCCCTTCGCAAGATGGCGTGTGGCACAATAAGGACGAGAAAAAACGACGGAGGATGACCCATGAAGCTTGCGATTGCCCAGATGAAGACGAGTGCCGGCGACTTTGCTCAGACCGCTCGGCGCATGGTCGACCACGCCCGTCGCGCTGCCGAGCAGGGCGTTGACCTTCTCGTCTTTCCTATGGCGGTGCTCTGCGGAGCCTCGCCCGTGCAGCCGGTTGACCGCGAGGGCTTCATGCTCGATCTTGCCGACTGCGTGATGAGCCTCGTGGAGCGCCTAGCGTGCCCCTGCCTTGTTCCCATCCTCACCGAGTTTGGTGACGTTGCCGTTCCGGACGCCCTGCTCATCAACAACGGGGACATAACGCCCGTTGGCCTTTCGGCGCGTCTTGCCGGCTCGACGGGGGAGTCAGACGAGCAGGTCGCCCCGAGCCTTCCCGAGATTGAGTTTGCCGGAGCGCGTCTGGGCGTGGCCTTTACCTATGAGGACCTTGACACTTACGATGACTACGCCTATGACGTGGACGTCATCGTCTTTCTTTCCGACTACGGCTTTGCGGTGGACGACCCGTCGAGCGCCCTTGGCTCGTCTCTTACGGAGGGGCGCTTTCTGGCGGATGCGCGGACCACGGGCGCCTGGATCGTGGGCGTGGGCTCCCTCGGTTGCTACGATCTGCAGGTCTTTGGGGGTTCGAGCTTTGTGCTCGCCCCCTGGGGGGAGCTTGCGGCTCAGGCGCCGAGCCTCGAGGAGGCCCTTGTCGTCTGCGATGTTGATCCGTCTGCGGAGGGTCCCCTTGCCGAGCCCCTTACCCCGGAGGTCTATGACGCGCCGCTCATGACCTGGGGCGTGCTCGCCATGGGTTTGGCGGAGATTTGTGAGCGGGCGGGGGCGCGTGGTGCCTGCGTGCTTCTTGACGGCACGCTTCCCTCGGCCCTTGCGGCTGCGCTTGCCGTTGACGCGCTCGGCCCCGAGCGGGTGTGGGCGCTGGTGGGGGCTCGGGACGGAGAGGGTGAGTCCGTCGCGCGTGCCCTCGTTCGCGCGCTGGCAGTTCCCGCAGATCACGTGAGGCCTGCCGAGGTTGCGGGCGAGGCGTCCGGTGCCCTTGCGTCTGGCCTCCTGCAGGCTGGCCTTGCCGCTCTGGCTCAGGAGTGCGGGGGCCTCGTGGTGGGTGCGGCCGACAAGACCGGCCGTGCGCTCGAGGCTGCCCCCACGCTGAGCGCCGCGCAGATCAACCCGTTCGGTGACCTGTATCGCTCGGACCTCGTGTCGCTGGGGCATCTTCGCAACACCATCTCGCCAGTGATTCCCCCCGAGGCCTTTGCGTCTGTTCGCGTTCCTCGCGTTGATGGGCTTGACGAGGCCTTTCCCTCGTCGGAGGCACGTCTTGGGTTTGTCGACCTCGTTCTCTCGAGCTACGTTGAGTGGGAGCTGCCCCTTTCCGATATCGTGGCCGAGCGGGGGCACGAGGAGGAGGTCTGCGCCATCCTCAAGAGCTTCCATCGCCGTGGAGACGTGCCCGCTCCTTTGGGTGCGCCCTCGCTGCTGCTGTCCTCGAGGACGCTGGGCGAGGCTCGGGCACCTTTTGGGCTTGCGTGGCTCGACAGCGTTCGTCCGGAGGGGGCAAGGCTCTCGGGCAGGCTCGCCTCGATTGCCCGCGATGAGGCCGAGCATGCCGCCGCCGACGCTGCGCCCATCGAGCGGGAGGACCACGAGCGCGAGGTCAAGGACCTTCTTGGGCATCTCAGGGACTTCTCCTTTGGCGGGGGCTTCTCGCCGCTCGTCTCGCCTCCTGGTCCCATGGACGCGCAGGGGCCATCGTCGGACGGTCCCTCGACCTCGCTCTGGCAGGGGCCCTTCTCCGAGAACTGACTTGCGCCCCCGCGCCCGTGTGCTACTATAGAACGAACGTTCTAAATTTGCATGGAGGAGCATGGTCATTCTGGGGATAGATCCGGGGCTTGCCCATACGGGCTGGGGCGTCGTGGAAACGCGCGGCACGGTGTGTCGCGCCCGCGCATACGGTTGTGTGGCAACTGCCGCCTCGGAGCCCATAGACCTGCGTCTTGGCCGCATCTACTCGGAGCTTCGCCAGGTTATCGAGAAGTACGGGCCCACCGAGCTTGCCATAGAGAGCATCTACTTTGGAGAGAACACCAAGTCCGCCATTGCCACGGCACAGGCGCGCGGTGCCGCCATAGTTGCCTGCTCGATGGCGGGCCTCTCGGTGGGCGAGTACACGCCCATGCAGATCAAGCAGGCGGTCGTGGGCACGGGTGCTGCAGACAAGTACCAGGTTACGTACATGGTGCGCACCATTCTTGAGCTTGATCACGATCCGCGCCCCGATCACGCGGCAGACGCCCTGGCAGCTGCCGTGTGCCATGCCAACGTAACCAGAACCGCCCGTCTTGGGCAGGCAAGGAGGGCCCTCGCGTGATAGTCCAGCTTACCGGTACGCTTTTGGAGGTGCTTCCCTCTCGCGTGGTTATCGATGTGGGTGGGATTGGCTACGAGCTGGGGGTATCGTCGACCACCGCCGCCGCCCTGCCGCATGTGGGCGAGGCGGGCGTTACCATCCTCACGCGCATGATCGTTCGCGAGGACGCCATGGAGCTCTACGGGTTTGCAACGCGTGACGAGCGGGCCCTCTTCGATCAGCTGCGCGCCATCTCGGGCGTGGGGCCCAAGCTCGCCCTCTCAGTGCTCTCCACGTTTTCCCCTGCGCTTCTCGCGCAGATCGTAACTGCACAGGACGCCGCGCGCATGGCCCAGATTCCCGGAGTGGGTCGCAAGAAGGCGAGCCGCCTGCTTGTGGAGCTCTCGGACGTCTTCTCAAAGAACGCCGAGCTCCGCGGCCTTGTGGGGCTAACAGATCCGGATGGCTCCCCGCTGCCGCCTGCCGCGGCACCCGGGGCAGGTGTGGAGGCAGAGGCCACCGAGGCGCTGCTCTCCATGGGCTTTACCAGCCAGGAGGCCGAGCTTGCTCTTGAGGGCCACGCTGAGGCCGGTGCCACAACCATCGAGCAGGTGCTTGCCTATGCTCTGCATCGCCTGGGGAGTGGTCGCTGATGTGGGAGGCCAGCGAGAAGGACCTGTTTGCTCCTGCCGCGCCGGTGCGCCCCACCGGTTCGCGTGATGTCTCGGGGGAGCTTACCGCGGAGGACCTTGATCAGGATAGGACCCTGAGGCCGCGTACGCTTGATGAGTACATTGGTCAGGAACGCGTCCGCGAGAATCTGCGCGTGCTTATCCAGGCTGCGCGCGACCGCGGCGAGGCGCTCGACCACGTAATCTTCTCAGGCCCCCCGGGGCTGGGCAAGACCACGCTTGCAGGCATCGTGGCGAGCGAGATGGGCGCGAAGATGCACACCACCTCGGGTCCTGCCATCGAGCGCGCGGGAGATCTCGCCGCCATCCTCACCAACCTCGAGGCCGGAGACGTGCTCTTTGTGGATGAGATCCATCGACTCAACCACCAGATCGAGGAGATTCTCTATCCAGCGATGGAGGACTTCTTCCTTGACATCGTCATTGGCAAGGGGCCGGCGGCGCGCTCCATCAGAATCGATGTGCCCCACTTCACGCTCGTGGGTGCCACCACGCGCACGGGTCTTCTCACGGGCCCCCTGCGCGATCGCTTTGGCATCTCATACCGACTGGACTACTACACCACCTCTGAGCTTGCGATCATTGTGAGCCGCTCCGCCGGTATCCTTGGGGTGGACATCGACGAACAGGGCGCGGCTGAGATAGCCTCGCGCTCACGAGGCACGCCGCGTCTTGCTAACCGCCTGCTCAAGCGAGTGCGTGATTACGCACAGGTCAAGCGCGAGGGCAAGATCACCTGGGAGGTTGCCGCCGAGGCGCTCGAGTTCTTTGAGATAGACGCCATGGGTCTCGACACCATGGACGTGCGGATCTTGACGGCGCTCTGCGAGACGTTCAGGGGCCGTCCGGTGGGACTTACCACCATTGCGAGCGCGGTGTCGGAAGACCCCTCCACGCTTGAGGACGTCTATGAGCCGTACCTTCTCCAGCGCGGCCTCATCGTTCGCACCCCGCAGGGCAGACAGGCAACGCTTGCCGCCTTTGACCATCTTGGCATCGAGCCTCCGTCGCGTTAGGCGTTCCTGCGTTTGGCTATGATAGAGCTGTCCTCGCGCCCAAGCGCGTCAGAACGCAGTTTCTAAGGAGAGCATCGTGAGCGATTTCGTCAAGGCAGCCAGCGTCTTTGTCAACCAGAGCATCGACACCCGGGACGGCATCCTTCGCTTCATTGCGGACAAGGCCGCAGAGCTGGGGGTCACCGATGACGCGCCTGCAACCTACGAGGCCTTCGTCAAGCGCGAGGAGATGGGCGAGACCGGCATGACTGATGGATTTGCCGTTCCGCACGCAAAGTCGTCGGCAATCAAGGAGCCGGCAGTTATCGTGGTGAAAAATGACCACCCCGTCGAGTGGCCGAGCTTTGACGACAAACCCGTCAGCATTGCAATCGCGCTTCTCGTTCCGGACACCGACGCGGGGACGGAGCACATCCGTCTGCTCTCCAAGACTGCTGTCCTGCTCATGAAGGATGACTTCAAGAAGATCATCAACGGCACCGACGACCCCCAGGTCATAGCGGATGCTATCGACGCGGGAATCGAGGGGGAGTAGGCTCTTCGCAGTCCCACATGTTGGGCGTGGACGCCGGGCATTTTGCTCGCGCTTTGCAGAGGGAGGATGTTTTTCATGTTCAAGCAGGCCATCGACAAGCGCGTTGCCGTCTTCGTTGCTCCCGGTCTCGAGGAGATTGAGGGACTCACCGTGGTCGACCTCCTCTTTAGGGCGGGGATTCCCTGTGACACGGTGGCAATCACGCCCGAGCGACAGGTCACCTCCTCCCATGAGGTCACCATTGTCTGCGACCGCTCCATTGCCGACGAGGGTTTCTCCTTTGACGACTACGACATGCTCGTGCTTCCCGGGGGCATTCCCGGAACGCCCAACCTCCGCTCCTGCGAGCCTCTGTGCAGGGCGCTTCTCGATCACGCCGAGAAGGGGCTTCCCCTTGCGGCCATCTGTGCCGCCCCGTCGATTCTGGCGGAGCTGGGGCTGCTCGCCGGCCGACGGGCAACGTCTAACCCTGGGTTCCAGCATGTGCTTGACGAGCATGGGGCTCAGCTTCTAAGTGAGGAGCCCGTGGTTGTGGACGGACCCTTTGTCACGAGCCAGGGTGCCGGCACCGCTATGCTCTTTGCCCTCGAGATCGTACGCCACTATCTGGGGGACGACGCCGTCGAGCGCGTCCGTGCGGGTGTGGTTCTGAGATAGCCTGGGCTGCGCGTCCTTCTCGCCGCCCCTTCTGGCGCGGCGTTCCGCAAGGCCTTGGGGCGAGTGTTTGAAAGTCGGTGCGCGTTTTCCAGATTGCCCGGAAGCCGCCTGCGTTTGCGCAGGTCAGGAGACCGTGCCTTTTCCAGTTCTGAAAACTCACCCCGACTTTCAAACACTCGCTCCAGCCTGCAAACGCCTACGCTTCCCCTACAATGACTTGAGACATGGGGGGAGGTACATCATGACGACGGCACTGAGCGGCGCTTCCGCACTTGCATACTGGAGGACGCCTCCGCTCGTGCGGGCGCTTACCAACCCCTCCGACGAGGGAGTGGGGCTCCCTATAACCGAGCGCCGTCTCCTCCAGCTTCGTCGCGACGTCTACCGTGAGCTCGAGGTTTGGCGGAGCAGCTCCGTGCTGAGCTCGCGCGGGAGGCCCATCGGCTCTCAGGTTGGTCTCGACGTACTCGATACCATCGCGCGCATTGCCCCGAGCGTGGAGTTGCCCATCGAGGTGCTCATCTCCTCGCGTAGCGAGCGGCGCTACTCCGGCCTCATTAAGCCGCAGGTCATGAGCCCGGATTTAACTGCCGATAAGCTCTGGCGCATCTCGAAGAGCCTCTCTGTTGCCTCTCCGGCACTCACGCTGCTCACGCTTGCCCCGCGCCTCACGTTGGCCAAGCTCGTCATGCTCGCCTCGGAGCTCTGTGGGGCTTTCTCGCTCTACCGCGTGCCGCCCTCGTTGGCGTCCCTGCTCGAGGAGCTCAACCGGGAGCGCCTTCTTCCGCGCGTCTCGTCATGGGCACCCTCGTTTGATCGCGACGGCTCGCTCACCAACCTGTGGTCGCGCCCGTCGCTTACGACTCCTGCTGAGCTGGCGGAGCTCGCACAGCAGGCAAAGGGGAGGCGTGGCGCCCGCGCGTTGGCGTGTGCGGCAGAGCTAGTGGTTGCTGGGGCCGCCTCGCCCTTTGAGGTGCAGGCGGGCATGCTTCTTGGCTTTCCGGACTCCCTGGGAGGGGAGGGGTATTCGGGCTTCTCGCATAACTATGAGCTTGTGCTTAATGCCTCGGCCCGCCGCCTGGCGGGGAGAGGGACCTGCCGCTGCGACCTCTACTGGCCCGCCTCCGAGGGACATCGCGCGCTGGACCTCGAGTGCCAGAGCAGGCTCTTTCATGTTGGAATTGAGAGCGGGCTATCAGATGCCGACCGCGCCACTGCGCTGCAGAGCATGGGGGTCGAGGTACTTCTCGTCACGTATGCGCAGTTCAGCGAAGTTGCGCGCTTTGATGCGCTCTCCGCCGCGGTGGCCGAGAAGATCGGTCGCACGCCGCCTGCACATACCCGGGAGTTTCTTGGGGTACGCAAGGAGCTTCGCTCTCAGGTGCTCGTCCGGTGGGAGGACCTGCTTGCGGGCTCGTCGTAGGGCTGCGCGTCCTTCTCGCCGCCCCTTCTGGCCCGGCGGCCCGCAAGGCCTTGGAGCGAGTGTTTGAAAGTCGGCGTGAGTTTTCCAGATTGCCCGGAACCCGCCTGCGTTTGCGCAGGTCAGAGGGCCGAGCATTTTCCGGTTCAGAAAACTCGCCCCGACTTTCAAACACTCGCTCATGCCGCGCCAAGCGGACTTTCAAACACTCGCTCGCGCCGCGCTCAAGCCAAAAGTGTGACAAGCAGGTGTCCGAATGCGCCAGGGCGCTTGACCCCCTCAGGGGCGTTGCGTATCGTCTCGGTATCAAATTATGGAGTACCGAGAAGGGCTTTCGGATGCAGTGCGTGAGGACGTGTGTTGTTGGGGCTACGGGCTATGCGGGCATCGAGGTGTGCCGCCTGGTGCTTGCGCACCCCGCGCTTGAGCTCGTGATGGTGACGGATCGCAAGGAGGCAGGTACGCGCCTTGACGCGCTCTATCCCTCGATGGCCGGCGCCTGCGACCTTGAGCTCGTCCAGCCCGATCCCGATGCCATCGCCGCCGCAGCGGACGTGGCGTTTCTTGCCGTCCCGCACACGGCGAGCCTGGCGCTCACACCCGCCCTGCTCGAGCGCGGCGTCACCGTGCTCGATCTCTCTGCTGACTATCGCCTGCACGATCCGGCCGTCTACGAGGCGTGGTACGCCACGCCGCACACGAGCCCGGAGCTCCTTTCCCAGACCGTCTACGGGCTTCCCGAGCTCAACCGTGCGGGGTTGGCCGGCCTTGCGGAGCGCCGCGCCGCTGGAGAGGCGGTCCTCGTTGCGGTTCCGGGATGCTACCCCACGGCAACCGCCCTTGCCGCCGCCCCGGCCCTCTCGCAGGGGCTCGCGACGGGTGACCTCGTGATCGCCGACGCCATCTCGGGCGTCTCCGGCGCTGGTCGCGGCTGCAACGCGCGCACGCACTTCTGCCATGCCAACGAGTCCGTTGAGGCATACGGCGTGGCTAAGCACCGTCACACCCCAGAGATCGAGCAGACCCTCTCCGAGGTGGCGGGCAGGGAGATGTCCGTGGTCTTTACGCCGCACCTTGCCCCGCTTACGCGCGGTCTGCTCTCAACGGTCTATCTCGAGGCCGCTTCGGGAGTGAGCGCGGCGGACGTCCAGGCTGCCTATGAGCAGGCATACGCAAACGAGCCGCTGGTCACCGTGCTTCCTGCCGGTTCCATGCCGGCCACGGCATCTGTTGTCGCCACCGCCCGTGCACAGGTTGGCGTGGCCCTCGACGACCGTCGACGACGTACCATTATCGCGTCCTGCGCGATCGACAACCTCGGTAAGGGTGCCGCCGCCCAGGCGGTCCAGTGCGCCAACCTCGTGCTTGGCCTTCCCGAGACCGCCGGGCTTCTCGCCCCCGCCCCCCTCATCTAGCGCCCTGTCCCAAAGCGTATCCGACGCAGCGTGAGACGTTGGTCTCAGACGCTGCCGGAGGTGATGGGACATCAAAGGAGATACCTATGGAGAAGATGGAGCCGCTGAGCGTTCCGCCCGTGGCGGACGCACCCGTGACCTTTGGATTTGAGCCCTGCGACGGCGGTGTCTGTGCTGCGGCAGGAATGCGCGCATCTGGCGTTTCCGCAGGGTTTAGGAAGAATCCCAACCGCTACGACCTTGCCCTCGTTGTGGCTGACGAGACGTGCGTCGTGGCCGGAACCTTTACCACCAACCGGTTCTGCGCGGCCCCCGTCACCGTGAGCCGCGAGCGTGCCGCGCGAGGTCGGGCCCGTGCCGTCGTGCTCAACTCCGGCAACGCAAACGCCGCCACCGGCGAGCCCGGCCTTGCCTGTGCCCGTCGCGCAACGCAGATCGTGGCGTCCGAGCTGGGCTGCCCTGCCGACGAGGTGCTCGTGGCCTCAACGGGAGTGATTGGCGTTCAGCTTCCCGTGGAGCCCTACCTCTCGGGC
Organism: uncultured Olsenella sp.; assembly: GCA_949291295.1. GTDB lineage: Bacteria > Actinomycetota > Coriobacteriia > Coriobacteriales > Atopobiaceae > Thermophilibacter. Next base: position 29,858 of record CASEVE010000009.1, on the reverse strand, counting down.
GTTCCCGCTGCCGTGGCGGCCCTCGCGCCCACCGCGGCCGCTGCCCATGATGCCGCCTGCGCCGTCATGACCACCGACACCCACCCCAAGGAGTCTGCCTTCTCAGGCAGGCTGGCTGACGGGCGCGTTGTCCACGTGGGCGGCTTTGTAAAGGGCTCGGGCATGATCCAGCCCAACATGGCGACGATGCTCGCCGTGCTCTCGACGGACGCCCCGCTCACGGCCGCCGCAGCCCGCGCCGCGCTTCTCTCCGCGGTGGGGGAGAGCTTCAACAAGGTGACCGTCGACTCCGACACCTCGACCAACGACACCTGCCTGCTCTTTGCCACGGGACATGCGGGTGGCGAGCAGATCGACGTGGGCGACCCATCCTACCCGGCCATCGCGGCGGCGATTAAGGGCGTCTGCGTGGAGCTCGCGCGACAGATTGCGGCCGACGGCGAGGGCTCGACCAAGCTCGTGACGGTAAACGTGCTGGGTGCTGCCAGCGAGAAGGACGCAGACACGGTTGCCAGGTCCATCGCCAACTCCCCGCTCGTGAAGACGGCTGTCTTTGGGCACGACGCCAACTGGGGCCGTGTTGCCGCCGCTGCCGGCAAGTGCGGCGTGGCCTTCGATCAGTCGCGCGTGGACATCGACTTTCTGGGCGTGCCCGTCTGCCGCGCCGGCCTCACCGTGCCCATGGACGAGGAGGACATGCTGCGCCGCTTTGAGGCCCCCGAGATAGAGATCACCATCTCCCTGGGCATGGGAGACGCGTGCTCCCGCGTCTGGACCTGCGACCTCACCCACGACTACGTAACCATCAACGGCGACTATCGTACGTAAGAACCGGTTTCGCGCGCCGCCGGCGGGGAAGGTCCGGCGCTCAGACAGCTTCGCCGCAAAGAACGCGGCTGCAGAACTCGCGGCGGACCTTCCCCGCCGGCGGCGCGCGAAACCGAACTTGACCCCCACGTTCTTCTCGCCAGTGTCTTTTGGAGGCAAACATGCAACAGCGAGATCGCCAGCAGCGCGAGGCGGCGTCCTCGAAGGTCGACGTCCTCATGGAGGCTCTGCCCTGGATCAACCGTATGCGTGGCAAGACCTTTGTCATCAAGTACGGTGGCGCCGCTATGGAAAACGATGACCTCTGCCGTCAGGTGGTGGCCGACATCGAGCTTCTCAAGCTCATGGGCATCCGCATCGTGCTTGTCCATGGTGGTGGCAAGGCGATAAACGCCCAGCTTGAGGCTTTGCAGATTCCCGTTCAGTTTAAGGGCGGTCTGCGCGTGACCGACGATGCCACGATGCAGGCGGTCCAGCAGGTCCTTGTGGGCCAGGTCAACCAGAGGCTCGTCTGGGCGCTCAACGAGTACGGACACAACGCCGTGGGTATCTCGGGTGCAGACGGCAAGACGCTTAAGGCGGCGCCGATCGACCCCGAGCTCGGGCGTGTGGGAAGCATCCGCGAGGTGGACCCGAGCCTCATCGAGACCATTCTCGAGGACGGCTACATTCCCGTCATTGCCACGGTGGGCTGCGGCGCGGACGGCTTCTACAACATCAACGCAGACGTTGCCGCCGGCAAGGTCGCCGAGGCGATAGGTGCCGACAAGCTCATCTACCTTACCAACGTCGATGGCCTCTACGGTGACATCGACGACGAGGATTCGCTCATCCAGACGCTCACGCGCACGGAGACCCACGCCCTTCTTGATTCCGGCGAGCTTGACGGCGGCATGATTCCCAAGATTCGCTCGATCGCCGAGGCCCTGGACGCGGGCGTGGCGGAGGTGGTCATCCTCAACGGGACCTTCCCGCACTCCCTGCTTCTTGAGATCTTTACCGACGCCGGCTGCGGTACCATGTTCACACAGGACTAACCCAGAGAAGGGAGCAACATGTCCGCAGAAAAGAGCAAGCCTGACTTTGCAACCGCTTCTGATCAGGTCATGGACCTTGACAGCAGCTTTGTTATGCACACGTACGGGCGTCTTCCCGTCGAGTTTGCCTCGGGGCACGGGGCCACGCTCGTCGACACGTCCGGCAAGGAGTACATCGACCTTCTCGGTGGCATTGGCTGCGCGAGCCTCGGCCATGTGCATCCTGCCGTGGCGAGCGCCCTCCACGAGCAGATCGATCGCATCTGGCAGACGAGCAACTACTTCTATGACTCCAAGCGCGCCGAGCTTGCCGCGGCGCTTTCCGTGATGCTCTCGACTACCACCGACGAGGGCGGCCACGAGATGGGCTCCACGGGCACGCACTGGAAGACGTTCTTCTCAAACTCTGGTGCGGAGGCAAACGAGGGCGCCATCAAGCTGGCCCGCCGCTGGGGCGAGAAGAACCTCGACGGCGCGCACGTCATTGTGACCGCCCGCAAGAGCTTCCACGGCCGCACGCTCGCCACGCTTGCCGCCACCGGCCAGAGCAAGTATCACCAGAGCTTCCGCCCCCTGCCGGAGGGCTTTGTCTCGGTGCCGCTAAACGACATCTACACGCTGCGCGACCGCGTTGAGCGCGGCGACGTGTGCGCGGTCATGCTCGAGTGCGTTCAGGGCGAGGGCGGCGTCTGGAACGCCAACTATGACTACCTGCGCGACGTTCGCGAGCTCTGCCACGAGAAGAACATCCTGCTCATCTGCGACGAGGTCCAGACGGGATTTTTCCGCTGCGGCTCGCCGTTCTGCTACCAGCGCTCCGGCGTGGAGCCCGATGTGGTCTCCATGGCCAAGGGCATCGCAGACGGCTTCCCAATGGGCGCCGTTGCCGCGCGCTCCGAGGTGGCAGATCTTCTTGTTCCCGGCGATCACGGCTCCACCTTTGGTGGCAGCCCGCTTGCCAGTGCCGCCGGTCTTGCCTGCGTGCGCACCCTCATGGACGAGGAGATGGGCGAGCACGTGCTTTCCGTCGGACGTCGCCTGCGCCACCGCCTCACGGCCATGCCGCATGTGGTGGAGGTTCGCGGCCACGGTCTCATGCGCGGCGCTCAGCTCGACGCGCCGATCGCGACGCAGGTTGTGGAGGAGGGTCTTGCCGCTGGCCTTGTCATGAACCACATTGGCGACTCCATCCTGCGGTTCCTGCCGCCGCTCGTGATCACGCGCGACGAGATTGACGAGGCGTGCGATCGCATCGAGGCCATTCTCGGCCGCCTGGGGTAGGCGCCCCGTTTTCTGTTGGCCAATGCGGGCGGGCTGTGGACGGTTTTCCGGTTGGAACCGTCCGCAGCCCGCCCGTTTCTTGTCGCCGCCCCGGTTGGGGCGAGTTCCGGACGATTTGCCGAGAAGAACCGTCCACGAGCCGCCCCAACGGAGGACCGGTTGGGTTTGGGGCAGGTTCCGGACGGTTTGGGTACGAAAAACGTCCGGAACCCGCCCGTTTTGGTTGGGGCAGGTTCCGGACGATTTGCCGAGAAGAACCGTCCAAGGTCAGCTACGTTTTTCTCGGTCCGCCTACCGCTCACCGACGTCAGGTACCGTTCGTGAATCTGCCACGAAGGTTACCGTTCACTATCAGCTATCTCCACACTAGGTTTTATCTGGTGTTTTAATTTCTGTGCTTGCAGATTATCAATATATAATAAAAGTATCAAAATAGTGATACATACGTCGGCTTTCAGGCTCAGCAACAATTCGTCTCCACGATAGCTGCTTCGGAGGTGGTCCCATGAGCCATGTCGTCGACGAGAGAGTTGCCGAGCTCCTTCTGAGGGCGGGAGACGAGGGCACCTGTTACGTGCCGGATGGCGAGGACGCCGGGAACATTCGGCGCGCCCTCAGCAGGAGGGTCGCTACAGGGAAGGTGGTCTCGCCGGCCCGCGGTATGTTTGTCGACGCAGCGCTGTGGAGACAGCTCAAGCCCGCTCAGCAGGCGCTCTGGATTGCTCACGGACTCCAGCTCCTGCATCCCGACTGGGTCTTCTGCGGCCCAACGGCTGCGCTGGCGTATGGGGTTGACGTTTCCGACGCGCTGACCGCCCGCGCGCATGTGGCAACGCTTCCGGGGATGCGCGGGTCAGGTTCTGGCATCGTAGCGCGCCATCCCGTGCTTGAGGTGGGGGATGGGCGTCCAAGCATCGAAGTGGTTGACGGGCTCAGGGTGACGCCTCCAGACCAGACGGTGTTCGACTGTCTGAGATGGGCGGACTTTTCTCGAGCCCTCGGTGTCATCGACTCGGCTTTGAGAAAAGGGCTTGTTTACCGGGACGAGCTCGAGGAGTTTGCGGCGGAAATGACGTCTCGTCGCCATGGGGCTCACCGGGTCATCTCCACCCTCCCTTGGGCAGACCCGCGCAGCGAGAACGGAGGGGAGTCCATCGCGCGCGGGCGCATGCTGCTTTTGGGATATGCGCGTCCAGAGTTGCAGGTCGAGGTTCCCAAGGTTGTGGAGGAGGGGGAGCCCTATCGGGCAGATTTCTGCTGGGTCCGCTCGGACGGCCTCGTTATCCTGGGTGAGCTCGATGGGAAGGGGAAATACGTCGAGGAGGAGCTCATGGGAGGTCGCAGCATTGACGACGTTCTTTCAGACGAGAACATCCGCGGTTCTCGCTTCACGCTCTACGACGTCTCGCTGATGAGGTTCAGGTTTGGCGTGACGGAACATCCGTCCACGTTCTCTGCGCTGCTCGATGAGTATGGGGTTCCCAAGCGTGGCTCCGAGCTCGCGCTGCCGGACGGGGTTCCTATGGTTCCGGACTGGGAGGCGCTTCGGAGGGTCAAGTAACGTGTCGAACGCAAGCGGGCGGTTCTCGGACGTTCTTCTCGCCAGATTTGTCCAAAAACTGCCCCAACGGAGGACCGGTTGGGTTTAGGGCAGGTTCCGGACGGTTTGGGTACGAAAAACGTCCAGAACCCGCCCGTTTTGATTGGGGCAGGTTCCGGACGGTTTGGCGAGAAGAACCGTCCACGAGCCGCCCGTATCGGTTGGGGCGAGTTTTGGACGAAGTGCCGAGAAGAACCGTCCACGGGCCGCCCCAACGGAGGACCGGTTGGGTTTGGGGCAGGTTCCGGACGGTTTGGGTATGAAAACCGTCCGGAGCCCGCCCGTTTTGGTTGGGGCGAGTTCCGGACGGAAGGGGGTGGCGAAATCCTACGCGGTGCGCTCGGGGACGCGTAGCATGGTCACAAACCCCACGACAAAGAGAACCGCAATGGAGAGCACGCCGAGGCTGGAGTTTCCGGTGAGCGCGGTGAAGGTGCCCACCAAAAACGTGCCGAGAATGGCGGCGTACTTGCCAAAGATGTCGAAGAAGCCAAAGTACTCGTTGGCGCGCTCCTTAGGGCAGAGTTTGCCAAACTCGCTGCGCGAAAGCGCCTGGATGCCGCCCTGGAACATGCCCACGAGGATGGCCAGGAACCAGAACTCGGCGGCCGAGCGCAGGAAGAACGCGGCAAAGAGCGTGATGCCAAAGTACGCCGCGATTGCGATCAGCAACATGCGGCGCGTACCGTACTTGGACGAGAGGCGCCCGTAGATGATGGCCGAGGGAAAGGCCACGAACTGCGTCACCAGAAGCGCCAGCACAAGCTGCGTGGAGTCGATCCCCAGCTCGGTGCCGTAGCTCGTGGAGAGCTTGATGATGGTGTGGACGCCGTCGATGTAGAAGAAGTACGCGATCATGTAGTAGCGGATGGCGCGGTTTGCCCAGATCTCGCGCAGCGTGCCGGCAAGGCCGCGAACAGCGCGGGAGACGGCGTGCGGCTCGTGCGGCTTGAAGTGCCTCTGCTGGACGTTTTTGAGCAGCGGCACGGTAAAGACGGCCCACCATGCGCCGGTGATGCAAAACGCGATCTGCATGGCGGTCTGCAGGGTGATGCCCAGGGCCTCGTAGCCCAAGACCACGCCCAGGCACGCAATGAACGGCACACAGCTGCCGATGTAGCCCCAGGCGTAGCCCTGGGAGGAAATCTCGTCCATGCGCTCGTCGGTGGTGGTATCAACCAGAAGCGCGTCGTAGAAGACCATCGAGGAGTTAAGTGCCACCGAAGAGATGACGTAGATGATCAGAAACGCGAGCGCCGTGGTAACAAAGCCCAAGGCCACCGTGGCAACCACGCCTGTGCCCACACAGCCCACGATGAACTTCTTCTTCATGCCCTGCATGTCGGCGATCGAACCCAAAACGGGCATGAGCAGCGCGATGATCAGCGACGCCACCGTCTCGGCGTAGCTCCACGCCACCACGACCTCGCCGTCAGGCGAGAGCGACGAGAAGTAGATGGGAATGACGCTGGTGGCGAGAAGGACGAGGGCGGAGTTGCCCACGTCGTAGACGATCCAGCTCTTCTCGGCCTTGGTCATTTTCTGTGTGGCCATGTGAGTCCTCTCCTCAGGTGCATAACCTCTCCATAGTAGGCGAGTACGAGGGCTGGGTGCGCCCGCGCTTTGTTAGGTTTTGGGCAAAGGCCGGCGCAGGCCCGCACGACGTCAATCTCTAAGGCCTGATGTTGCGTCCGGCGACCGTTGCGCCCGAATGGGGCATAATCGAGAGAAAGTTGCGACGAAAGGGCCGGCATGCCTGCGATTCTTACCCATGACTTCTTTGGACGCGACGTTCTCGAGGACGTCACGGACCTCCTTGGTCTGAGCTCCGCCGCCGAGAAGGACGCCTTCCTGCTGGGCAACCAGGGTCCCGACCCGCTCTTCTACCTCGTCATAGATCCGCTCATGCACAAGTGGGGCCCCATTGGGTCAAAGATGCATGACGCCGCGCCCGCGCCGCTGCTCCTTGCGGTGCGTGAGGCTGCCGAGCGCCTTGAGGGCCACGAGCGCCAGGTTGGTCGCGCCTATGCGGCGGGATTTGCCTGTCACTGGCTGCTGGACTCCACGATGCACCCGTTTGTCTACTTCTGGCAGAACGGAATCTGCTCGGCGGGGGTCCCCGGCCTCGACGCCTCGGCGGCCCCGCGCGTCCACGCAGAGATCGAGCGCGACTTCGACGAGATGGTGCTCCACACGATCACGGGCCGGACGGTTGAGCGCTGGCGCCCCCACGAGCGCGTCCTCTCGGCGTCTCGCCTCACCCTCGCTGCCATCGATAAGCTCTACTTCTACGTTGCACTCTGGGTCTTTGGCGGCGCCATCGACCCAAGGACCTTCTCGACGGCGGTCCGTGAGTTTCGCCTTGTTCAGCGGGTGCTCGACTCGCCCTCCGGGCGTAAGCGGGCGGCTCTGTCCGCCTTGGAGCGCGCTGTGACGCGCGAGCCCTTCTCGCTGGTAGAGTCCATGTCGCATAGGGCTCGGCCGCAGGACACGTCCGATTTTGACAACCGCGAGCACCGTCCTTGGAAGAATCCCTTTACCGGGGAGGTTGGGGACGCGAGCTTCTGGGACCTCTTTGACGGTGCCCGTGCGCGCGTGCTGCCGACCGTTGACGAGCTCTTTGCTCCCGGCTTTGACTTGGCGGCGGCCCGCGAGCTCACGGCGGACCTCAACTTTGAGGGCGCTCCCAAGCCTCCCGATTCCACCGAGAAGGGCAGGGGCGGCGCGTGGTAGCCCGCGCTGGCGTGCCCGCGGCGTCATCTGAGGCGACACGCCATGTCATGCAGGCAAACCGGAGCAAGAACACCAAGCCCGAGCTGCTCGTTCGGGCCGGTTTGAGGGAGGCTGGCCTCACAGGGTACCGCCTGCACTGGAAGAAGGCTCCCGGCCACCCCGACATCTGCTTTCCCGGGCGTCGCGTGGCGATCTTTGTTCACGGGTGCTTCTGGCACCGGTGCCCGCACTGCTCGCCCTCTCGCCCCAAGACCCATCCCGAGTTCTGGGAGGAGAAGTTCGCGCGCAACCGGGCCCGTGACGCGCGGGACTGCGCCCTGCTCGTCTCCCAGGGGTGGACGGTTCTGGTGGTGTGGGAGTGTCGCCTCAAGCGGGGGCTTCTTGATCAGACCATGGAGACCATCGTGGAGGAGGTCCGCGCAGCGCGGGAGAAGGACCGTCCCGGGCGCGTGGTGGAGGTGGGCTCGATGCCCGCGTGGCGCCTGCGGGAGCTGCGCGCGCGGCGGCGCATGCGGCGTTCCTAGGCCCAACGCGACCGCTCACCAGTCCGTGGGGTTCGCGTGAGGTCCGCAGGGTGATAGGCTTACGTGAGGCCGATGCGCAGGCATTGGGTAACAACTCGTTGTTTGGGGGATTTGCGTCATGTCCACATACGTCTTCTCAGACGTGCACGGCCACAGGGCACCGCTCGAGCGTGTCCTGGGGCGCATCTCTCCATCAGACGACGATCGCTTCTTCTGTCTGGGGGACATGATCGATCGTGGCCCCGACCCGATCGGCGTGCTTCGTCTCGTGCGCAGCCTGCCCAATGTGCATGTCCTCATGGGAAACCACGAGGACCTCATGATTTCGTGCCTCGACAACCCCCACGACCCGCTCGCCACCATGAACTGGGGCATCAACGGTGGGGCGGCCACCTCAGATGGGCTTGCCAACATGCCCGTTGACGAGGCAAACGAACTTGTGAGCTGGGTGCAGGGGCTTCCCCGCTGGGATCAGGTTGTTGTGGGCGACACGCGCTACCTGCTTGTTCACGCGGGCGTGTGCCTCGATGCGCAAGAGCCCGACGTCTGGGACGAAGATTCGGCGGCTGCCTACCTCAGCGCCCAGGACGGCGAGGATCTCTCGTGGATTCGCGAGGAGTTCTGGGGCGCGCCCCATGGCCTCTCACGCGAGGATGGCTCCGGTCCCATCGTGGTGGCGGGACACACTCCCACGCCCTACCTCGAGCGTATGACCAAAGACGTTGACCGCTCTCCCATGGACGAGCGCGGTCTGGCGCAGATGGTGCGCGTGGGCAAAGACCGCTGGGACATCGACTGCTGCGCGGCAGGCGGTCACGGCATCGGACAGGTGCTCGTCCTGCGCCTCGACGACGGCGAGGAGTTCTACGAGCCGGTGGGCGAGGGAGAGTAGCCACGGCGCCGCCACAGCCGGGGCCGACTGTGTCACAATGGTTCCGCCAGAATCGAACCTAAATCGCAAGAGGTGGCACATGGGCCCTTCCATCAGCGCCAGGGCAGCTGACTTTTTTCATGGCGCCGTTGACGCGGTGAGCGAGGGAGGCGGTTGGGTCCGTCCCGTCCGTTTTGCTCCCGCGCAGCTGCGTGCGCTCGCGAGCGTGCGCGCGTGGCATCCCGGACTCTACAAGCAGATGGCATCCTGCACGTCGGGCGTGACCCTTGAGTTTGCGACTGACGCCACGCGTGTCCTTATCGAGGTGCGCATGGACGACTTCCCGCGCGGCTCGGCGGCGGTCCTTGCAGACGTCGAGCGCTACGCTGGCGCTCCGAGTGGTCCCCATGACGGGGTTTCTGCCGATGTGGACGGCCGACACCTGCCTCTTGTCCTGCCCGACGAGGGCAATCTCGTTGAGCTCTACCTTGAGGATCCGGACGCTGCGCCCGAGCAGGGTCTGGTCCGGCTGCCGGGCATGGGCGTCCCTCACGCGGTGCGCGTCTGGCTTCCGTGTCTTGCCCCCTGCGCGGTGCGCGAGATCGTGGCCGACGGTACCTACATCGAGCCGGTGGCGCCGCGCGAGCAGCTGCTCGTGCTCGGAGACTCAATCGCACAGGGCTTTGTGTCCAAGGACCCGGGGCTCTCGTGGCCCGCGCGCCTGGCAAGCCACCTCAATCTCGAGCTCGTCAACCAGGGCGTGGGCGGGCAGGTCTTTCAGCCGGGCTCGCTCGCGGGGCTTGCGCCGTACGTGAAGCCGGCGGCCATCGTTGTTGAGTTGGGCGAGAACTACCGCTATGAGCCATGCTCTGCCTCGCGCACCGAGCGGGAGGTCCGCGCCTTTCTCTACGAGATCTCAGAGACGTGGCCCGAGGTGCCAACCTGGGTGCTCACCTGCCCTGCGCATACGGAGGACGTCTACCCCACGCATCCGCGGAGCTGCGTTTCTTCGGTTGATGCCATGATTCGCTCGGCTGCTGCCCCTCACCCCCAGATGCGCGTGGTCGAGGCCGCGGCCCTTCTTGATGACGAGCTTCTCCCGGAGCTTCTTGCCGACGGGTCCGACCATCCCGGGCCTGAGGGCCAGCGCATGATGGCGGAGCGTCTCGCCTTTGTTGTGGACGCCACGAGGGAGGCGCCCGAGCTGCGGCTCACCCGTGCCCTGGAGCTTGCGAGGAGGGAGGGCGCCGCGGCGCTTCCCGTTGCGGAGTGCCTGAGAGCGGGCGCAGGCGAGGTTCTCGTAGCCGATAAGGGCGTTGTGGTGGTGCAGCTTCCCACAGGGGCGAGGGTCGTCATGGGGCCAAGCCGCTCCGCCGTGCGCCGAGCCCTCACGTGTCTGGGGCCCGGTGCGGGTGCGACGCTCGTCTGTGGGGGACGCTCCCTTGCTCGTGAGGTTGCCCGCTCAACGGGTGGGCATGCGCGCTCCTGCCACAACGCAGCAGAGATCTTGTCCCTCATGGGCGACGCGGAGGCCCCTCGGTCCGAGGAGCGCCCGGGCGACGCGGAGGCTCAGGCGCTCGAGTGGGCGTCTGGCCTTGAGACGCTCCCGGCGAGCCAGTTTTGGGTCGTGGCGTGAGCGTTGCCCCGGCGCGCTGCCGACCCTTCATCAAAGATTCACAAGCAATCAGCCGCTGAGCGTTAAGTTTTGCGAAAAAGCCCGCTAACACCTACAATGCGCACCGCATGGCACCTGATATCCCGCGCCCCGCGGGGCGCCGTTGATTTGGAGTGATTATGGGCAACCTTCGTGGTCGTGCGCTCGAGGACGAGTTCTGCGCAATTGTGGGCGAGCTCGACGGTGACGCTGAGGGCCGCGCCAAAGCCACCGCCTACCTTGCCTCCTCCCATGAGATCGTCAACCTGGACGGCTCTTCCACCTGGTCTCTTTCGCCCAAGATTCTTGGCAGCTCGGAGCTTGAGATTCTCTCCGAGGCCGCCGAGACCATGGGCCGCATTCTCGAGAAGGTCACCGAGCGCTACCTCAAGGACGCGGACTTCCGCGCTCTCTTCCGGCTCCCCAAGGAGGTCGAGGAGCTTGCGCTCATGCCCACGGGCTATGACCAGCTCATCCCCTTCGCTCGTCTTGACGTCCTCTTTGACGAGGAGACGGGGGACTTCACGTTTGCCGGTGTTGCCACGGACAGCTCCGTGGGCATGACGGCCACCGTGGACGTGACCCGCGCCGTTCAGCTTACTGAGGCGTATCGCCGCTTTGCCGAGCGCCATCACGACATCGAGACCTTTGACCTCTCCGATAGCGTTGTTGCGGCCCTTCGCGAGACCTACTATTCCTGGGTCAACGCGAGCGAGGGAACCCGCAGCGCCGATCGCCCGCCCGTGGGCATCGTCGACTATCCCGAGAGCGCCACGCCCGGCGAGTTTGCCGACCTCATCGAGCGTCTTGCCGACGAGGGCGTCTATGCGCGCTTTGTGGACATCCGTGACCTGCGCATCGAGGAGGCGGGCGGCGTTCGTCGTCTCGTCGACTCCGAGGGCCCCGTCACCTGCGTCTACCGCCGCGCCCTGGTGAGCGAGATGCTCGAGAAGCCCTGCGACGGCGTTGACGCCCTCGTCGAGGCAGCTCGCCGCGGCCTTGCCTGTGTCATCGGCGGCTTCCGCACCTGGCCCGTCTCGACCAACGCCATCTTCCCCGTGCTCAACTCCGAGGCCATCGAGTCCGTTCTCGACCCGCACGAGCTCGCCTTCGTGCGCGCCCACGTTCCCGAGGCCCACTTCCTCGAGCACGGCAGCGACGTCAACCGCTACCTCGCCGAGCAGGACAAGTGGTTGGTCCGCCCCGCTAGCGCGTATCGCGCCTCCGAGGCCGTGGCCGGCGTTGACCGCATGGACCGTGACGAGTGGTGGCGCGTCCTTCTTGCCTGCTGCGAGGAGGGCGGCATCGTCGAGGAGTGCAAGCCCGCCTATCAGTGCCCGGTGATCGTGGGCGGCGAGCAGGGCGGCGATCCCGTGACCGCCAACAACCTGCTCGGCCTCTTCCTCTTCCGCGGCAAGTTTGGTGGCGTGTATGCGCGCTGCGGCTACGAGAGCGTGATGGGCGACTGGGGCCACCGTCTTGACATGGGCTGCCTCGTCGTGAGGGACTAGGCGGAAAAGAACGTGGCGGACATGGTGAACAGGCTGGCGCCGGGGCTCACCGGGCGTCTCTCGGAGCGTGCCGAGAGGCTCGTCTCGGAGCGCCTTGCCTCGGGCGAGCTCTCTCCCTTTGCCTGCCACGACGCCTCCGCCATCCGGCGAGACCCCTGCGACCGCGACCGCGACACCTTCCTGCGCTCGGCCTTCGTGCGCGACGCCGAGAAGATCGTCCACCTGCCCGCCTATAACCGCCTGGCGGGAAAGACCCAGGTCTTCTCGTTTCGCTCCGACGACGACCTCTCCCGGCGCGGACTCCACGTGCAGCTCGTGGCGCGCGTCGCTCGCGACATCGGCCGTGCGCTCGGCCTTAACCTCGATCTTATCGAGGCGATTGCCCTTGCTCACGATCTTGGCCACACGCCCTTCGGGCATGCGGGCGAGCGCTTTCTGAACGACGTCTACCATCGCAGGACCGGTCGCTGGTTCTTCCACAACGTGCAGAGCGTCAGGGTTCTCGACGAGCTTTCCGGCAGAAACATCAGCCTGCAGACCCTTGACGGCGCGCTGTGCCACAACGGGGAGTTTGAGCAGCAGGCCTTTGAGACGAGCGGTCTTGCCGAGTTTGGCACCTTTGGGCGCGTGGTGGCCTCGTGCTGGGAGCATGGCGACGAGACGATCTCCCACCTGCGGCCGATGACGCTCGAAGGCTGCGTCGTGCGCGTCTCGGACATCATCGCCTATGTGGGCAAGGACCGCCAGGACGCCATCTGCGCCGGCCTGTGTAGCGAGGACTCCTTCGACGACGGCCTCGGCGGGGCCTACAACGCCTGGGCGCTCTCCGCCTTTGTCGCCGACATCGTGGAGCACAGCGTGGGTCGGGACCGCATAGAGATGAGCGAAGAGGCCTTCTTGGAGATGCGCCGCTCCAAGCGTGAGAACTACGAGAAGATCTATGGTGCGGGCGAGGTCAACGGAGACTTCTCCGCCGAGGTGGCCGAGCTCTTTGGCGAGCTCTACGAGCACGAGCTGGCCGCCCTTGTGGCGGCAGACGAGTCCGCGGCCATCTTCGCGCATCACGTGAGGCCCACCGAGCGCAGGCTCGCCTTCTACGGTCGCGAGTACGACTGGGAGAGTGACCCCGACCAGACCGTGGTGGACTTCATCTCCTCGATGACCGACGACTACTTCATGGCCACCTGTGAGGCGGTTTTCCCGCACGTGGCGGGCATCTTTCCGAGCCGGGGGTACTTCTCGCCGGGCGTGCGTCCGTAGGGCGGGCCTGATTCGTGTGTCTGCCGCCCGAGCCTCATCTTTCTGTTGAAGGTTTGGCTCCAAAGCGTACAATGACCCACCACGTGACGTAGGTGAGGAGTGCAATGTCGAGAAAATCAAGGCGCATCATCGTTGTTCTTCTGGTGACGCTTGTGGCGCTTGCCGTTGTGGCGCTGGGCTTTGCGGGCAACTTCCTCGTTGACTTTGCACTGAATCCCCACGCCGAGATCTCGATGGCACACACGATTCGCTCAGGAGAGGCGAGCGGTCTCGAGGGACATAAGGAGTCCCAGCTCGACGCCGCCTACGCCGAGGAGGCGGCGGAGTGGTTTGAGACCGAGAAGAGGAGTGTGTCTCACGCGGCAGATGACGGCACCGTCCTTCTTGGCTGGGAGCTCGAGGGGGCGGACGAGGGCCCCTACGCGGACGGCCACACATGGGCCGTGGTGTGCCACGGCTACATTGGCGAGCCCTCCGACATGGCCAAGTATGCCTATCACTTTCACGAGCTGGGCATGAGCGTGCTCATGCCCGCCGCACGCGGCCACGAGCGCAACGCGGATACCGGGCTCATCCAGATGGGCGGCACCGATGCACAGGACCTCGTGGGCTGGATTGGTGAGGTCGTGGAGCGCGACCCCGAGGCGCGCGTCATGCTCTTTGGCGTCTCGATGGGCGGCGCCGAGGTCATGATGGCCTCTGGTCTGAGCGACCTTCCGGAAAACGTGGCCCTCATCGTGGAGGACTGCGGCTACACGAGCGTGTGGGACGAGTTTGTGCTGCAGCTCGACAGCGTCTTTCACCTGCCGAGCTTCCCGATCTTAAACGTTGCCGACGCGGCCTGCCTGCTGCGCGCGGGCTACACCTTTGAGGGCGCCTCGTCAGTTGAGAGCCTACGCTCGGCGAGCGTTCCCATGCTCTTCATCCATGGCGACGAGGACACCTTCGTGCCCTTCTCGATGCTCGACGAGTGCTACGAGGCCTGCGCGAGCGAGGAGAAGGAGAAGCTCGTAGTTGAGGGCGCCGGCCACGGCCTCTCATCCAGCACCAACCCCGACCTCTACTGGACCACCATCGACGATTATCTCGCCCGCCATCTCTAAGGCTTTTGTCGGCCCCTTCCCCAGCCCGATTGCCGCCAGAGACGCGCCGCCCGCCAGGGACGGGGTTTGTCTCCGTGATCAAACAGCTTCGCTGCGCGAAGAACTGCGCGCGGAGACAAACCCCGTCCCTTGCGGGCGGCAACGCGCGCGATGGCGTACAATCGTTCCCATGGATACGTTGTTCACACGCGTCGAGACCGCGAAAAAGCTCGAAAACGCCCCGCTTGCCGTGCGCATGCGGCCCACCACGCTCGAGGGCTTCGTCGGCCAGGAGAAGGCCGTGGGGCCGGGCAGCTGGCTGCGCCGCGCCATCGAGCACGACACGCTCTCCTCGGTCATCCTCTACGGGCCGGCAGGCACGGGCAAGACCACGCTCGCGCGGATCATCGCCAACACCACCCACGCCGAGTTCGTGGAGGTCTCGGCCGTCACGGGAACCGTCAAGGACCTGCGGCGCGAGATCGAGGCCGCCGAGAGCCGCCTGCTCACGCTCGGCCGTCGCACCATCCTTTTCGTGGACGAGATTCACCGCTTCAACCGAGGCCAGCAGGATGCGCTGCTCCATGCCGTGGAGGACCGCACGGTGGTGCTCGTGGGCGCCACGACCGAAAACCCCTACTTCGAGGTCAACTCGGCTCTCATCTCACGTAGCCGCGTGGTGGAGCTCACCGCCTTGGACGACGCCTCGGTAAGAGAGCTCGTCGAGCGCGCCGTTGCGGCGCCCGAGGGACTTGCCGGTGCCTTTGAGCTTACGCCCGAGGCGGAGGACGAGATCGTGACCCTTGCCGGAGGCGACGGCCGCGCGGCCCTCACCTCGCTCGAGCTTGCGAGCCAGATGGTTGACAGAATGGACGGCGACGCGCCGGCTCCCATCACG
The DNA here is from genome assembly GCA_949291295.1 of uncultured Olsenella sp. GTDB lineage: Bacteria > Actinomycetota > Coriobacteriia > Coriobacteriales > Atopobiaceae > Thermophilibacter. The sequence goes on along the minus strand of CASEVE010000009.1, from coordinate 14,579 downwards.
CGCGAACACGTCACGGAGGCAAATCCCCGGCGAGGTCTTGCCTATGACCGCGCCGGTGACATGCACTACGACATCATCTCCGCCTTCATCAAGTCGATGCGCGGCAGCGATCCAGACGCCGTGCTCTACTGGCTCGCCCGCATGCTGGACGCCGGCGAGGATCCCAAGTTCATCGCGCGGCGCATCATGATCTGCGCCTCTGAGGACGTGGGAAACGCCGATCCCCAGGCCCTTCTCGTTGCGCATGCGGCATTCCGCGCAACCGAGGTCATCGGCATGCCGGAGTGTCGCATCAACCTGGCCCAGGCGGCAACCTACGTGGCCCTTGCCCCCAAGTCCAATGCCGCCGAGGCCGGAATCGACGCCGCCCTGGAGGAGGTCCGCCGCGGTCCGCGCCGGGAGGTGCCGAGCCATCTGCGCGACCGCCATCGCCCGGGCTCAGACGAATACGGCCCCTACCTCTATCCGCACAACTTCCCCGGGGGCTGGGTCGAGCAGCGCTACCTGCCCGAGGGTCTTGAGCGGGGCTGCTTCTATCACGCAAGCCCCCGCGGCTGGGAGGCGTGGCGCGAGGAGGCCATCGGGCGCGACATAGCGGAGGCGCGGGGAAACGAACCCTCGTCACTTGGGTAAAATGAGGAATCAGGGCTCTCTGCCCGATCGATACGCTCCCTAAGGAGGGTGCAATGGACGCTCTGCAAATCGCATTGATCGTGCTCGTTGTCGTGGGCGTGTGGGCGGTGGTCGAGGTGGCCATCACCATGCGCTCCGCTCGCAGGGACATCGAGCGCGTCACCACCGCTGCCACCGAGGTCATCGAACAGGCCCAGCCCGTCGTGGCCAAGCTCGACGGGCTCGCTGACGAGCTTGAGCCCGCCGCCAAGCGCCTCGCTCCTCTCGCCGTCAAGGTTGAGGGGACCATCGACGCCGCCAACGACTCCCTGGATCGCGTGAACGGCATCCTCGAGGACGTCTCGTCCGTCTCGGGTACCGCCTCGAGCGTGACCGGTGCCGTCAACCGCGTCGCCGAGAGCGCCGCGTCGGGCGTGGCCAATGTGGTCTCCCGTCTGAGGGGCGGCTCTCCCGCAGAGACCGCCGCTCGCATCGAGGCGTCCGTCGAGCAGGAGGCAAAGAAGATCGTTGAGGAGCATCGTGAGCCTCAGCCTCCGACTCGCTACGTCGAATACGGCAGCGTGTCTGCTGATGAGTCCGCAAACGCCTCCGATGATGCCGAGTAGGAGAGAAGAGATGGCCGAGAAGTACGTCAAGCTAAACGTTCCCGCGGAGGCTGCCTTTGCGCGCTGCGTGCGCATGACCGCCTCGACCCTGGCGGTCTGCTGCGATATGAGCGTCGAGGACGTGGAGGACGTCCGCATGATCGCGGAGGAGGGCTTCGTCTACGCCTGCGCCACCGCCCCCGAGTCGGTTGAGGTGACGTTTGGTCTTTCGGACGGGGCCATGGCAGTGGACTTCTCGCTCGGCGAGGCCGACCCCGCAGACGACTCCATCGAGCTGGTGGAGGTTCTTCTCGACGCGGTCTGTGACGAGTTCTTTGAGTCGGACGACGGACGGCTGCTTCACCTCGTCAAGCGGGCGGTCTGATTATGGAGACCAGAGAAGGCGTTGGTCGCGGCGGCGTGCGCTCGAGGCGCCGCGGCGCGGGCGCGGGGCGTGCCGCGTGGGACAAGGACCGCACCCGCGAGCTGTTCTATCGCTACAAGCAGAAGGGCGACGCTGAGGCGCGCGACCAGCTGATCGTGAACCACCTCAACCTCGTGCGCTTCCTCGCCTCCAAGTTCAAGAACCGAGGCGAGTCTCTCGAGGACCTCGTGCAGGTGGGCACCATCGGCCTCATCAAGGCGATCGACCGCTTTGAGCCAGATCGCGGTCTTGAGTTCACCACCTACGCCACGCCCACGATCATGGGGGAGATCAAGCGCCACTTCCGTGACAAGGGCTGGTCGGTGCGTGTTCCGCGTCGACTCCAGGAGCTCTCCGCCAAGGTCAACCAGGTCACCGACGAGCTTACCAACCAGCTTCAGCGAAGCCCCTCCGTGGAGGAGATCGCTGAGCATCTGGGAACCACGGTCGACGAGGTCCTCGAGGCGATGGAGTCCTCGAGCGCCTATAGCTCCGTGCCGCTCGAGGGCGGCGGGGCAACGGAGGACGAGGAGTCGCCCTCGGTTATCGACCACTACGCCACCGAGGACGCCGACCTTGCGGCATCCGATGACCGCATCGTGCTCGAGGAGGCCATCGCGGACTTCTCGCCGCGCGAGCGTGACGTGATTCACATGCGCTTCGTGGACGGTCTCACGCAGGTGGAGATTGCTGAGCGCCTGGGCGTCTCGCAGGTGCAGGTCTCGCGTCTGCTGCGACGTACGCTGCGGCGCATCCAGGACAAGATCGATCCCGAGGGGCTCATGCGCGCCTAGCGGCTAGGTTGGCCCCAAGGCGGGACTATCCTTTGGGAGCTTTGACGGGAGGGTTATGGGCAGATACGAGAAGTGGCGCCTGAGGGCGGTGGTGGTATGGGCCATCGTGGGTGCCATCGTGCTCTTCATGCTTGCGATTCGCGGCCTCACGGTCGTGGGGCAGGCGGTCGAGCTCCTGCTCATCGGCCTCATCGCGGGCTTTGTGTGCAGCCCCCTCACCAACTGGATCGAGGACCGCGGCCTGCCGCGCAGCCTTGCGGCCCTCATCTCCCTCGTCGTGGTCATCGCGGGCATCGTCACCATCGTCGCCCTGTTCGTGGGGCCGTTCGTAAACGAGCTCATGGTGCTCCTGAGAAACGTCCCCACCTACTTCACGCAGGTCCAGGATGCCCTTGCCACGTTTTGGGACACCTTTGGCACGAGCGGCAGCGCCAACGTGCAGAACACCGTCAACGCGCTCGTTCAGGTGCTCACCGAGGCCGGCTCCGGCATTGCCTCAGACCTTGCGCGCAACCTCTCGTCCGGGCTTGTGGCCAACCTCACCGACCTTGCCGGGCACTTCGTGACCTTCTTCCTCGGCCTTATCCTTGCGTACTGGTTTGCGCTCGACTACCCCAAGATCATGGGGGAGCTTGCCATCATCGCCGGTCCTGATCACGACGAGGACATGGTCCTCACCTTTGCGGTCCTCTCCCGCTCCATGGGCGGGTACATGCGAGGGACCCTCATCACATCGCTTGCCAACGGCGTCATGGTTGCCGCAGGCCTTGCACTTATCGGCCACCCTTATGCGGGGCTTCTCGGCATTGCCACGTTCGTCCTGCACTTTGTGCCCGTCATCGGTCCCATGCTCTCGTCGGTCTCCGCGGTTCTTCTCGGCCTCTTTGTGAGTCCCGTCGTTGCCTTCTGGACGCTCGTCATCACGGTGGTTGCGCAGAACGTGACCGACAACGTGCTCTCGCCGATCGTCATGCGCTCGGCCGTAAAGATTCACCCCGCGCTCTCGCTCATCGGCATCATCATTGGAGGTGCAGTTGGGGGAGCCGTGGGGATGCTGCTCGCCGTTCCGCTTACCGCAGCCATCAAGGGTGTTTTTGTCTACTACTTTGAGACTCACACGGGACGCCAGATTGTCTCCGCCGAGGGCGCGTTCTTTGGCAGCACGCCCTTCAACGACCCGCAGGGACGTCCGCGGCCGACCTTCGACGCGCTTGACGACGACACCTTCATCGCCCGCTCGCGTCTCCTCGCCGGACTCACCCGCCTCAACGACGAACCCCGTCCCGCAGGCAAAAAGTCCCCGTCCTCCAAGAAGTAGGGGCGGCGCCTGGACGGTTTTGGGCTCGGAAACGTCCGCAACCCGCCCGCATCCCGTCGGGGCGGCTCCCGGACGGTTTTGGGTCCGGAAACGTCCGCAACCCGCCCGCATCCCGTCGGGGCGGCTCCCGGACGGTTTTGGTGACGGAAACGTCCGCAACCCGCCCGTTCTTCTCGATTCTCGAACACGCTATAATTACAAGGTTGTATGCGCACATAAACCCAACCATAGGGGAGACCAATGAGCACCGCCGACTACAAGACCATGACCACCGCAGAGATTCGCGAGGACTTCCTCCGCTTCTTTGAGAGCAAGGGCTGCAAGCTGTACCCGTCCTCGTCGCTCGTTCCGGACGACCCGTCGCTGCTGCTCACCAACGCGGGCATGAACCAGTTCAAGGAGTACTACCAGGGCAAGAAGACCATGCCCGAGATTGGCGCCTGCTCCTGCCAGAAGTGCCTGCGCACCAACGACATCGACAACATCGGTGACGCCACGCACCTCTCCTTCTTTGAGATGCTCGGCAACTTCTCCTTTGGCGGCTACTCCAAGGCCGACGCCATCGCCTGGGCCTATGACTTCATCACCAACCCCGAGCACCTGGGCCTGCCGCCCGAGCGCCTCTACATGACCGTCTTTGAGAACGACGACGAGGCCATCGAGCTCTGGCACGAGCAGGGCGTCCCCTATGACCACATCTCTCGCCTGGGCGAGAAGGACAACTTCTGGGCCGCCGGTCCCACCGGCCCCTGCGGTCCGTGCTCGGAAATCTACTTTGACCAGGGCGAGGAGTTTGGCTGCGGTGGTCCCAACTGTGGCCCCGGCTGCGATGACTGCGACCGCTTCCTCGAGTTCTGGAACCTGGTCTTCACGCAGTACGACCGCCAGGAGGACGGCTCGCTGCCGGAGCTGCCGCACCGCAACATCGATACCGGCATGGGCCTCGAGCGCATTGCCGCCATCATGCAGCACAAGTCCACCAACTACGACGGTGACCTGCTCCAGGGCCTCATCGGCGTGGGCGAGAAGCTGAGCGGCCACTCCTACGGCGAGGACGCCGCGCGCGACCGCAGCCTTCGCATCGTGGCCGACCACGCCCGTGCCGTCACCTTCATGATTTCCGACGGCATCCTGCCCAGCAACGAGGGGCGCGGCTACGTCCTGCGCCGCCTGCTGCGTCGTGCCGTCTACCATGGTCGCCTCATGGGCATCGAGGGCGCGTTCCTCTGCTCCTACGTGGAGAAGATCTGCGAGCTCATGGGAGAGAACTACCCGGCTATTGTTGAGAACCGCGCGCTTGTCGAGGGCATTGTCCGCGCCGAGGAGGAGCGCTTTGGCGCCACGCTCGACGCCGGCGAGCAGAGCCTTGCCTCCGAGCTCGAGAAGCTCGAGGAGGGCGAGACCCTTTCTGGTGAGGTGGCCTTCAAGCTGCACGACACCTACGGCTTCCCCATCGACCTCACGCGCGAGATCTGCGAGGCCACTGGCCACTCCGTTGACATGGACGCCTTTGACGCCTGCATGACCGAGCAGCGCGAGCGCGCCCGTGCGAGCGCCAACCGCGACGCCTGGGGCACCTTCAACGACGTCTGGACTGCGCTCTCCGATCGCCTGGACGCCACGGAGTTTGTCGGCTACGACAAGAACGAGTCCTCCTCCCACGTACTTGCCATCGTTTTGGACGGCGAGGAGGTCGAGCGTGCCGAGGCGGGCCAGTCCGTTGAGGTTGTCCTTGACGTCACGCCGTTCTACGCCGAGATGGGCGGCCAGGTGGGCGACACCGGTACCATCTTCTGCGACGGCGCGCGCCTGCGCGTGGGTGCCACCAAGGCCAAGGGCTCCCTCTACGTGCACGACTGCGAGATCGAGGAGGGCGCGCTTACCGTGGGCTCCGAGGTCACGGCCGCGATCGACGCCGGTCGCCGCGAGCTCATCCGTCGCAACCACACCGCAACGCACCTGCTCGACGCCGCGCTCAAGAAGGTCCTCGGACCTCACGTCTCCCAGGCCGGCTCCCTCGTGGCGCCCGACCGCCTGCGCTTTGACTTCACGCACTTCGAGGCCATGACGGCAGACGAGCTCGCCCGCGTGGAGGGCATGGTCAACGCAGAGATCTTTGCCGGCGAGCCCATTGTGACCCGCGTCATGGGCATCGACGAGGCCAAGGCCTCCGGAGCCGTGGCCCTCTTTGGCGAGAAGTACGGCGACGTCGTGCGCGTGGTCTCCACCGGAGAGTCCGAGACGCCCTTCTCGCGCGAGCTCTGCGGTGGCACGCATGCGCGCAACACCGCCGACCTTGGGCTCTTCAAGATCGTCTCCGAGGGCTCTGTTGGCTCCAACGCCCGCCGCATCGAGGCCGTGACCTCGATGGGCGCCATCGAGTACGTGGACGAGCGCCTGCTCGCCCTCGACGAGGTGGCCCACGAGCTCAAGTGCCGCCCGGACGCCGTTGCCGAGCGCGTGGCCGCGCTCGAGCAGGAGCTGCGCGAGACGCGCAAGGCCCTCGAGGCCGCGACGACCGGCGCCGGTGCCGGCAAGGTCGCCGACGCCTTCAAGGGCGCTGTGCAGATGGACGGCTACAAGGTCGTCGTGGCGCGCATCGACGGCCTTTCCGGCAAGGAGATGCGCTCCGCCTGGGACGGCATCCGCGACGCTGCCGGCGGCGAGCCCGTGGCCTGCGTGATCGCCTCCGCCACGCCCGATGGCAAGGTTGCCCTTCTTGCCGGCGGCACGGACGGTGCCGTGGACAGGGGCTTCTCGGCAGGAGCGATCATCAAGGACATCGCGGGACTCGTGGGCGGCCGCGGCGGCGGAAAGCCCGCCATGGCTCAGGCTGGCGGCTCGGACGCCTCCGGCATCGACGCCGCCCTCGACGCGGCGCGACAGGCCCTCGGAATCTAGTGCGCGTCCTTGCCCTTGACATAGGAGAGGTTCGTGTGGGCATTGCGGTGAGCGACCCGGACGGGCGCGTTGCCTCTCCGGTTGCCGTGCTGCCCGCCCAGGAGGTGCTCGCCCATGCGAGCACCTTCCGCAGGGTGCTCGAGGACTGGGAGCCCGACCTTCTTGTCTGCGGTCTGCCGCGCACGCTGGCCGGTGACGAGGGCCCTCAGGCCGCCCGTATCAAAGAGCAGGCCTTAAAAATTGGTGAAACCTGCGGACTTCCGTTGGAATTTGTCGATGAACGCCTCTCTTCGTCCGAGGCCAAGCGTATTCTGAGAGAGCAGGGTCTCTCAGAGCGCTCCATGCGCGGTAAAGTCGACATGGTCGCGGCGTCCCTGTTTCTGCAGTCCTGGCTTGATGCCAGACATACCTGAAAGGGCATGATGGCTACTTCCAACGGCAAGACCCCCAAGCACGGCAGCTCGCACTTTGGTTCCGGTTCCAAGCCTGTCGCACAGTCCGGCGCGAAGGCGCCCCTCTCGGTTGCGGGGGCCAAGGCTCCGCGCTCCGCGCTCTCAAACGGTCGCGTCTCCGGTCGCGCCGCCACGGCAACTCGGCGTGCGAGCAGGGGAGAGGTGATGCGTGACGGAGCACCCACATCCCACAGTCGCACCGTCGGAATCGTGGCTGCGGCCCTGGCCGTCGTCGTTTTGCTCGGCATCGTCGTGGTGGCGATTCTCCCGAGCCTGAACAGCCCCTCCGAGGCTGAGTCCGACACGCAGGAGATCGTTGCCGGCAACCAGGTGAGCGTCCTTATCCCCGAGGGCTCGGGCGCCGCTGCCGTGGCCGACATCCTCTTTGAGGACGGGGTCATCGCGAGCAAGAGCGAGTTTCTTGCTCAGGCGCGTCGCATGGAGGCCGAGTCGTCGCTTATGAGCGGCTCGTACAACCTCGTCACGGGCGCAGACCTTGCCGATATTGTGACGCAGCTCACGACGGGCCCCAACGACACCTCGGGCAAGTTCACCATCCCCGAAGGATACACCCTCGCCCAGATTGCCGATGTTGTCGAGGAGACGCTCGGCATCCCCGCGGCGGACTTCACCTCCCAGGCCAAGGCCTCCGCTTACGTTGCCGACTATCCGTTCCTGGCAGACGTTGACCCCTCCTACGACACGCTCGAGGGCTATCTGTTCCCCAAGACCTACGACTTCTCGTCTGAGGCCGAGGTCACGGCGGACACGGTCATTCGTGCGATGCTCGACCAGTACCAGACTGAGGTCTCCGCCATCAACTTTGATGACGCGATCGCCCTGATCAAGGACCGCTACGGCATCGATGTGAACGAGGACGACATCATCACCATGGCCTCGATCGTCGAGCGCGAGGCGGGCGGTGACGAGCACCGCGCAGACGTTGCCTCCGTGCTCTACAACCGCCTCGAGATTGGCATGGCCCTCCAGAGCGACGCGACGCTCGTCTACTCGCTCGGTCGCGAGGTGACTCCGGAGGACCTGCAGGTCGATGAGCCGTACAACACCTACACGCGCCCCGGCCTCACCCCCACGCCGATCTGCTCCCCGGGCATCGCCTCCATCGAGGCGGCCGCCAACCCCGCTCAGACGAGCTACCTCTACTTCTTCCTGAGCGGCGACTACGCGGCCTTCTCGGAGACGCTCGACGAGCACAACCAGGCCATCGCCAACCGTCCTCAGTAGCGCAGGACGCATGGGACGCGGACTTTTTGGAGCGACGCATTACGTTGCGTCGCTCCCCCTCGTTGACGTTGACCGGCTTGTGCGCGAGGGCATCCGTCTGGTGCTGCTCGATCGCGACAACACCTGCGTGCCGCGCGATGCGGACTCGGCGCCTAAGGAGGTTGTCGACTGGCTCGAGCGCGCCCGCGCCGCGGGGCTCAAGCTGTGTCTTGTCTCCAACAACTTCCACTCCTCGCAGGTGGGAAGAACCGCTCGCGAGCTGGGCGTCGAGGTGGTTGACCACGCGATGAAGCCCCTGCCGTTTGCGCTCTTCCGCGCGATGCGCCTCATGGGTGCCGCGCCGACGCAGACTGTCATGATCGGAGACCAGGTCTTTACCGACGTGACGGCCGGCAACCTCGCTGGCGTGCGCACCGTCCTCGTGCGTCCGCAGTCCCGAAGCGATCTTTGGTACACCCACATCTTCCGCATCTTCGAGCGGCTCGCGCTTCGCGGCACCACCTTCGACGGAGAGTAGGCCCGAGGCGGCGTCCCGCTTCGCTGGGGCCGGGTCAAGTTGCCGACGTAGGAGAATCGTGCAAAACTAGACTGTTGGTAGTTTCGCTATCGCAGGCTCGCTGCGCATGGCGCGAGAAAGGCACGGATAGGCGGGGGAGGTTGAGCGTGCAGCACGATCCGAGATACGTTGTCCATGAGGGGTGTGACCACATCTTCTTTGTGGGCTTTCTGGGTGCGGGCAAGTCGACGCTCGCCCGCAATCTCGGCTCGCTCTTCCACCGTCCCAACGTTGACACGGACCGTCTCGTTGAGCGTGCCCTGGGCAAGTCCGTTGCCGACATCTTCTCCGAGAAGGGCGAGGATGCCTTTCGAGACGCGGAGACCCATGAGCTCAGGCGTCTTGCGGCGCGCAAGTCGCTGCTTGTGAGCTGCGGCGGGGGCATCGTCGAGCGCGACGAGAACTGCGAGCTCATGCACGAGATGGGCGTCGTGGTGTTTCTCGACGGCGACCTCGAGGACTCCCTGCGCCAGATTCGCTGTCCGGAGCGCCGGCCCGACCTCGGTACCGCCGAGCATGCGGCCGAGGTCTACCGGAGGCGCCGCCCGCTCTACGAGCGCGCTGCCGATCTTACGGTTGACATCAGAAACAAGACCTTTGAGCAGGTTGCGGCCGAGTCGGGCCAGCTGCTCTGGGAGAGGGGGCTTCTGTGACGGAGTCTGACGCCCTCGTGGGCAACCCGTTTCCCGTCCGCCAATGGGTCCCCATGCGCAAGAGCTCCATGGACCTGCGCGTGGGCACCGGCATACTCAAGGAGCTGCCTCGTGCCCTGAGGACGTCTGTCGGCAGGCCCCACGGGTGCGCCCTGCTCTTTGACAAAACTGCCGCCGCGGACGCCGTAGAAACTCTGCGGCGAAACCTCTCAGAGCGCGGGTTTGACCTGAGCGTCTCCGAGCTTTCTGAGCTCTCGTGCAGCCTCGTTGGTGCCCAGGACCTCTGCGAGCTTCTCGCCAGCCTTCACGTGACCGGAGACGATCTTGTCGTGGTGGTCGGAAACTACGAGACGCTCTCGGTTGCCTCCTTTGCCTGCGCCGCATGGTGCGACGGGGTCTCCCTTGCCCAGGTTCCCACGAGCCCGCTGGCGGCAATCCTTGCGGGACCCGCCCCGCGTGCGCTCGACCTTCCCGGGGCGCCGTACATGATCGGCCAGGAGGGCAGCGCGCGTTTCTCGGCTGTGGACACCGAGCTCTTTGGCTGCGCCCCCGACGACGAGCCCATGCTCCAGGCGCGCGCGGCCATGGTTAAGGCCGCCATGTGCGATTCCGAGAAGGCCTTTGGCGAGCTCTGGGACTCCGCCGACGACCTCGTGTCCGGAAGCCCCTCCGCGCTCGTGGTAAGGATTCAGGCTGCGGTGAAGTCCTGCGGCAAGACGGTCTCGGCCTCCTCTGCGGCGGTGCGCCAGTCCGTCGAGTACGGTAGGAGCTTCTCGCGGGCTCTCCTTTCGGTTGCGGCCGGCGCGGTGCCCCGCTCCGTGGCCATGGCCGATGGCATGCGCTTTGCGGCGCGGCTCGCGGCGGCTTCGCAGTCCCTCTCGGTCGACGACATGTTTACCCAGGACGACCTTCTCGAGAAGCTCGGCCTGGGCACAACGGAGGTTGCGATCGACGAGGGCCAGCTCCTCGAGGCGATACGGGCGGAGCTGTTCTCGCGAACGCGACGGCTCATGCTCGCGCTTCCGGGTGCGCTGGGGCGCGTGCGCCTTGCCGCCGTCGACGAGGCAACCCTTGCCGAGCACGTGGGGGCCTGGTGCTCCACGCGCCCGACGGCATAACAACAGAAGTACAGAAAGGCGAGAAGAACATGGCAGATGCACGTTCCTGCGCCGGTCGCGTCGAGCGGCTGCGCTCCCTCATGGCAGATCGCGGCTACGATGCGGTCATCCTGCGCAACAATCCCGACCTGCGCTGGCTCACCGGGGCCGAGCGCACCTTTGACGACGAGGTTGCCCATACTGCGATGGTGACGGCGGACAACCTGTGGCTCCATACGGACTCGCGCTACTACAACACCTTCCGCGAGCGCCTGGGCGACGATTGCCCGTGGGTGATCGATCAGGACCTCGTGGAGCCCGCCCGCTGGGCGGCGGAGCGCGCCCGCGACGCCCATGCCCGCGTGGTGGCCGTGGAGGACACCTGTGACCTCGCGTTCTACGACGGCTTTCTTGCCGCCTGCCTCTCTTCCGGCATCGCCTGCCTCACGCCGCGCATGCACGGTGACATCTGCGACCTGCGCGCCGTGAAGGACGCCGAGGAGATCGAGCTCATGCGCCGCGCCCAGGAGGTGACCGACGCCGCCTTCGACCACATCTGCGGCTTCATCCGCGCGGGCCAGACCGAGCAGGAGATTCGCGTGGAGCTTGAGAACTACATGCTCTCCCACGGCGCCGACGAGCTCTCCTTTGGCACGATCATCGCCGCGGGTCCCAACGGAGCCAACCCGCACGCTCAGCCCGGGCCCTACGTGGTTAGGGAGGGCGACCTCATCGTTATGGACTATGGCGCGGGCTTTAACGACTATCACTCCGATATGACGCGCACCGTGTGCGTGGGCGAGCCGAGCGACGAGCAGCGCGCCGTCTACGACGTGGTCCGTCGCGCGCACGAGGCGTGCGCCGCTGCCGTGCGCGCCGGCGTGATCGGTCGCGATATCCACAACGTGGCCGTTGACGTCATTACCGAGGCCGGCTACGGAGACTACTTCAAGCACGGGCTCGGCCACGGCGTGGGCCTTCAGATTCACGAGCGCCCCAACTTCAACCGCGCCTGGGACCGCCCGGTGCCGGCGGGCTCCGTCGTGACCATCGAGCCGGGCATCTACCTGCCGGGCAAGTTTGGCATTCGCCTCGAGGACTTTGGCGTGGTAACCGAGGACGGCTACGAGCCCTTTACCCGCTCCACGCACGATCTTGTGATCGTGGGTCACTAAGCGGGAGGGGAGGCGGCCGGCCGTGCCCTGCGGCTGGTCGCTCATCATGGAAACTCCGCGCAGGGCGCACGGCGGTGCTAAACTACTCTCTCGTATGTGAGTACGACCAGAAAGGCGCAACATGGCAACCATCAGCACGGCAGACTTCAAGAACGGCATGGGCCTCAAGATCAACGACAAGTACTACACGATCGTCGAGTTCCAGCACGTCAAGCCCGGCAAGGGCGGCGCCTTCGTCCGCTATAAGATCCGTGACCTCAAGAGCGGCCGCGTGATCGACCAGACCTGCAACGCCGGCACCAAGTTTGAGAACGTGCAGCTCATCACCAAGGAGATGCAGTACCTCTACAACGACGGCGGCACCTACTACTTCATGGACAACGAGACCTACGAGCAGGTCGAGCTCCCCGCCGACTTCATCGGCGACAACGCCAAGTGGTTCAAGGAGAATGACAACGCCCAGCTCCTCTATGCCGACACCGAGCTTCTTGGCTGCGAGCCCCCGATGTTCATCGAGGCCGAGATCACCGAGACCGACCCCGGCTTCAAGGGTGACACCGTCCAGGGCGGCACCAAGCCCGCTACCATCGAGACCGGCGCCGTCATCCAGGTCCCGATGTATCTCAACCAGGGTGAGCGCGTCAAGGTTGACACCCGCACCGGCAAGTTTGTGAGCCGCGTCTAGCGCCTACGCTCTTATCGCCCCAAAATCGACGGACCCGTTTGGGCATGTTTTCTGAGAAACTTGCCCAAAACGGGTCCGTCGCCTTTTAGGGGACCGCGCGTCGCGCGCCAACGGGTATACTGTGTAGGTGACTGCACACCGAGCAAGGGGGTTCTTCATGGCCGAAAGCGAGCTTCACGTCTCTGGCATCGGCATCTCCAAGGATGTCGTCTCCACGATCGTCTCCATTGCGGCCCGTCGTGCCGACGGCGTTGCCTCTGTGGGCGGCAACGACATCGCCTCGAGCCTCATCTCGGTCTTCACGAGCAGGAGCGTCTCTCCTGAGAAGGCCGTCGAGTCCTTTGTCGAGGACGACAAGCTCCACGTGACTGTCCACCTTGCCGTCTTCTACGGCTACCCCTTCACCAAGCTTGCCGCCGACGTGCGCGAGGAGGTTGCCCGTGCCATCACCGAGCAGGTTGGCGTGGGGGTCTCTGCCGTCGACGTGTGCATTGACAGCCTCGTCTTTCCCAAGGAGTAACAGACCTTGAGCATTCACATCGGCGGGCGCACCCTTGCCCGCAGCCAGGCCCTCCAGCTGCTCTTTCAGGCGGAGGCAAACGGTCGTGCCGTAATTGAGGTCCTCGATGGGGACTTTGCGCTCTCCGAGGGACCGCTCGATGACTACGCTCGCCACCTCGCGCTCGGCGCGGACGAGGTCCGCCCCGACCTGGATGCCGTCATCTCCATGCGCGCCCGCGGGTGGAAGCTCTCCCGTCTCAACGCCGTGGACAGAAACCTCCTGCGCCTGGCGCTCTACGAGATGTTCAATGTCGACGAGGTCGACGTGCCCGTGACCATCGACGAGTGCGTGGAGCTTGCCAAGGCCTACGGAACCGACGAGTCCGCGCGCTTTGTGAACGGCGTGCTCGGGCGCGTTGCCGACGACCTCGACGCCGGGCTTGACGTGGTCGCCGCCGCCCGTGAGGCGGCCCGCGGCGCGGCTGCCGAGAAGGGCGGGGAGGCCCCTGAGGCAAAGGCGGCAGACGCGGAGGAGTCCGAGTAATGGCCCGCGTCGACGTATCCCAGTACCAGAGCTTCTCCGACATCACCGAGCGACTTGACGACATTGTCGCCCAAGTTCGCGACAAGGACGTCTCGCTCGAGCACTCGCTCGACCTCTTTGACGAGGCGATCGCTCTTGGCTCCAAGGCCGTGAGCCTCGTTGACGCCACCGACTTCTCGCCCGAGGAGGAGGCGCGTCTCGCCGAGGGTCAGACCTCCCCGGATTCTGCCGAGAAAAACGAGCAGCCCACCCAAGACCTCGTGACGCCAGACGGGCAGTAGGTGCATGGCCGCCCGCCGTCGGCTCGACGCCGAGCTCGTTGAGCAGGGGTTCTTCTCGACAAGAGACGAGGCCCTGCGCGCGGTCATGGCAGGAGACGTCTCAACCTCAGACAGACGCCTCACGGCTCCGGGCGAGCAGGTGCGCCCGGGAATCGAGCTGCACGTGCGGGGACGCGCGCGCTACGTGAGCCGTGGCGGGCTCAAGCTCGAGCGCGGGCTCGACGAGTTTGGCGTTGATCCGGCGGGCCTTGCCTGCCTCGACGTGGGCTGCTCGACCGGCGGCTTCACCGACTGTCTGCTCGAGCGCGGCGCCGCCTCGGTGATCTCTGTTGACGTGGGCTATGCCCAGTTCTCGTGGGAGCTTCGCGGCGACTCTCGCGTGCGCTTGCTCGAGCGCACCAACATCGTGGACGTGCCCGCCCTCGTGGGCGAGGGCGTGGTCGACCTTGCGGTGTGTGACGTCTCGTTCACCTCGGTGCTCACGGTGCTTCCCGCCGTGCTGGAGCTGCTGCGGCCGGGAGGGACCTTCCTCACGCTGGTGAAGCCGCAGTTTGAGGCCGCTCGCGAGGATGTGGGCGAGGGAGGCGTGGTGCGCGACGCCGAGGTGCGCCGCTTCGTGCTCGAACGGGTGCGCTCGGCCTTTGAGGAGGCGGGGCTCTCCGTGCGCGGCACCTGTGAGAGCCCCATCACCGGACACAAGGGCAACGTCGAGTACCTGCTCTGTGCGGACCTCTAG
>CASEVE010000008.1 GCA_949291295.1 uncultured Olsenella sp. | reverse complement strand
AGGAGGGGTAGGTGCTCAAAAGTCGTGCGCAAGAACCATGCTCAAACTGCTCAAAAACCGATGCTCTTTTTGCTCAAAACCTGTTGACAAAACACAGTGGAGGGTCACGGTCTCCTCTGTCAGCGAGCTCCTCGAGCTCCAGGGCGGCCTTGGCGCGCCCGTCCTGCTCGAGGGCGGCCGCCTCATGGTGATGGCGGAGGGCGCGTAGGGCCTGCGAGGTGGGCGGGCTAAGGATTGGACTTATTGCGGACCCTTCGGATGGTTTTAGTCCAATAGGAAGTCCAATCAAGCCCTGTCTAGTCGTAAAATAGGGCTAAATCATTCCCCTGCAGCCCCTTTTAGTCGTAAATAGGACTCGCTTACGACTATCGGAACCAACTGGAGCGACCTTGTACTACAGCAACTCAGACGTGATAGAGCTGGTCAGCAGAATCGAGAAGCCATACGAGACCGAGGTCGTCGAGCTCAAGGAGGCCAAGCACGACTTCAGCTTCAAGGACCTCGGAAGGTACTTCTCGGCGCTGAGCAACGAGGCGATCCTGAGGGGCAAGCAGGACGCATGGCTCCTCTTCGGCATGGACAACGACAAGGCCGTCTGCGGCACCGCATATCGCGGGGACAGCCCCGCGAGGCTCCAGTCGCTCAAGCGGGAGGTCGCCGGGCACACCAACAACCGCATGACGTTCAGGGAGATCCACGAGCTCGAGATCGAGGGGAAGCGGGTCCTCGCCTTCCAGGTCCCCGCGGCGACGCCGGGCATGCCGACCGCCTTCAACAACGCCGCCTGGGCGAGGGAGGGCGAGTCGCTCGCGCCCCTGCCCATCGACAAGTACGAGCAGATACGGCAGATGCGCCGCCCCGACTGGAGCGCCTCGGAGGTAGAGGGGGCAGCGTACGACGACCTCGACCCGGAGGCGGTGAGCCGCGCGGTCGAGCTGTTCCTCTCAAAGCACGGCCGCCACAGGGACGCGTTTGCGGGAATGGATGAGCGGGCGATACTCGACAAGGCGAGCCTGACCCGGGACGGGAAGATCACCCCGACCACCCTCATCCTTGCCGGAAGGCCCGAGTCGATCCACCTCCTCGGCGACGTCTCGCCGCGCATCACCTGGACGCTCTACGCCTCGGACGGCTCCGTGACCACCTACGAGCACTTCAGGTCACCGTTCCTGCTCGCCGTGGACCGGGTCCTCGGCAAGATCAGAAACGAGAGGTACCGGTTCAACGCGAACGGCGCGAGCCTCTTTCCCGTCGAGGTGAGCCAGTACGAGCCGGAGATAATCAGGGAGCTCCTCAACAACTGCATCGCTCACCAGGACTACTCCATGCAGGGGCGCGTGAACGTCGAGGAGTTTGAGGACCACCTCGTGTTCCTCAACGAGGGGGCGTTCATCCCCGAGACCATCGAGAGGGCGATGCGGCCCGGCTTCAAGCCGAGCTACTACCGCAACCCCTTCCTCTGCGAGGCCATGGTCCAGATGGACATGATCGACACCATCGCCATGGGAATCCCCAAGGTCTTCCAGATGCAGAGGGGAAGGTACTTCCCGCTGCCCACATATGACCTCAGCGACCCGAACCGCGTCGAGGTCACCATATACGGCAAGTCGATCAACGAGAGCTACAGCCGCCTGCTCTATGCCCGCCCCGACCTCCCCATGGACGTCGTCTACCTCCTCGACAAGGTCCAGAAGCACGAGGAGGTCACCAGGGAGCAGGCGACGAGGCTCCACGAGCTCAAGCTCGTGGAGGGGAGGTACCCCCAGCTCTCGATCACGAACTCCCTCGCCGCCGAGACGGGGCAGGAGGTCACGTACACGAGGAGCAAGGGGCTCAACGAGGAGGCGTGCAAGTCGCTTATCCTCCAGATGCTCTCCGAGACCGGTCCCGCGCCGCGCGCGAAAATCGTGGCGCTCTTGGACGACCTGCTCCCGGTCGGACTCAGCGACCAGCAGAAGTCGAAGCGGGTCTCCAACCTGCTCACCAAGATGAAGAACGTCGACGGGACGGTCGACAACGACGGCGTCGTCGGGAAGGCTGCGCGCTGGAGGGCGGTATAGTCAGCCTCCCTCGCAACCGAGAGGACTCAGGTGACGGACGCGCGCCGAGCGCGAGATCGCTGCTAGGGCGGGGCGGCGGCTCTGATTAGCAACACGATTGCATAATGAGGTGCCAATTTGGCTCCTCGTTCCGTCCGCCGCAGGTCCACCTCCCTGCGGCTGCCCAGCCTGTCGGCCGTGATGGATTGGCGCCAAGTGACATGAGGGTGCTCAATGCGCTCTCCTCCAACCCCGCCCTTACCGCGGCCGAGCTCTCGGAAGAGCTCGGTCTGAGCTCCAGGCAGGTTCAGAGGGCGACCAAGGAGCTTAGGGATGGCAGGGTAATCGAGCGCGTCGGCTCCGACAAGAGCGGGACGTGGAAGATACTACGACATCCCATGTCGTAGTAAGTGTCGTAGTAAGTGTCGTAATAAAGCTGGCGGCAGACCGATTGATGGTATCGGCGCCCCGACCCTGAACGAGACTGCGCCCGCCGCGTTCACACGCCCCTCCCCGGCGCCCCCGGCTGGAAAGCCGGAGGCAAGCGTGCTTACATCCGGCGGGCGCGGACTCGAGGAAGGGCAGATAGTTATTATGGGTTGGAGTGGTCTGCGATGGCGTGAAGTGGGGGCTGGCGATGGAATCCGCGGATTCAAGGGCTTCCGTGGTGCTCTACGGAAGGCGCCTAGCGCGCCTCAGAAGGATTGAGCATGCGTCCGGTTCCGGCGACCCTGTGATTGAGTGCGCGGACGAGGAAGGTAACGTCTGCTATGTTGCACTCAGAGAATGGGATGCGGCTGTTTCGCCACAGCATAAAAACGATCCAGCTTCCCCGTTGGTAACGTCGCGGAGTTCTGCCGCAGAGAAGCTGGCTCTGTTCCACGGTCTCTTTCGAGGAAGAACCGATGTCTTTGCACATGGATACCGGCGGCGTGACGGGGGAATAGGCTACACGCCCTCCTGTGCCAATGAGTTTCTCAGTGGTGTCTGTCCCCGCTCTGTAGGAAAGCGAGTTTCATGTGGGGAATGCTCACATCGCTCATTCCGTTGTTTAGATGACAGGGTTCTTCTCGCTCACTTCAACGGAAAAAGCGAGAGGTTCAAAGACGTCGTCGGCATCTATCCGCTTATGCCTGATGACAGTACCTTTCTGCTGGTTGCAGATTTTGATGGCGCGGGATGGCACGAGTCGGTCATAGCGTACTGTGGCGTTGGACGAGAGCTTGGCGTTGACGTTGCGATTGAGCGGTCGCGTTCCGGTAACGGAGCACATGCCTGGCTGTTTTTCGAGGAGCCAATTCCGGCAAAAGTAGCGCGCGAGCTTGGAACGTTGCTGCTTGCCAGGGCGATGCGCCGAGCTACCTCAATAGACTTCACGTCGTACGACCGGCTCTTCCCTTCTCAGGACGTTCTTCCCGCCGGGGGCTTTGGCAACCTCATAGCCTTGCCGTTTCAGGGGCGCGCTCTACCGAGTGGCAATAGCGTCTTTGTTGATGACGACTTTCAAGCGTATTCGGATCAGTGGGCCTATCTCGCCTCTTTGAAAAAGTGCACTCCCGAAAAGGCTCGAGAGGTAGTTGGCGCGTTGCGCGACCTGGTTCCAGGCAACATGCATCTAGACGAGGGAAAGAACTCGGAGAAGGGGTATGGGGGGAAACGAACGCGTCTAGGCTTGGGCAAAGAGGACTTTCCTGATGAACTAACAGTAACGAAAGCCAACATGCTTTATGTTCCGGAGAATGGCTTGTCCCCTGCAGCTCTCGACACCGTCCGGCGTTTAGCGGCTTATGCAAATCCGGAGTTCTACGGGGCGCAGGCGGCACATCGTTCCGTTTACGGAATATCACGCATGGTGTACGTCGGCGAGACGAGAGATGGATGTGTTGCCTTGCCACGCGGGTGCGAGGACGATTTGCTCTCACTTCTCGATAATACCGGGGTCGATTATCTCGTCAAAGACGAGAGGGTATCTGGCCGATTCGTAGACATGAGCTTCAACGGGACCCTTAGAGACAATCAGATGTCTGCAGCAAGAGCTCTGCTTGGACATGACTGTGGAATTCTCTCCGCGCCAACTGGGTTCGGGAAGACCGTGATAGCAGCCTATCTTATCGGCACGCTTAAGGTTCCCACGCTTGTCATCGTTCCTAAGGCGGTGCTTATTGAGCAATGGTTCGAGCGTCTCTCTGAGTTTCTCGATATTCACGAAGAGCCTGAGCCTCAGTTAACGCCAAAGGGAAAGATAGGTCGCCGCAAACGGCAGAGGATTGGCAGGATTGGCGGCGGAAAGGTGCGTCCTTCTGGCTTGGTTGATATTGCGACATTTCAGTCGCTTGTCGAGACCGATGCGTGCGGCGACCGTCACGTAAAGGATTGCGCTCGCGAGTACGGCCTGATTCTTTGCGACGAATGCCATTACGCGGGGGCGACCCAGCTTGAGGAGGTGCTTAAGGCCGTACCGGCACGCTATGTTTTCGGCTTGTCGGCAACTCCCAAGCGGGCAGATGGGCTTACCAGATCTCTTCAGCTCCTTCTTGGACCGGTGCTCTTTAGCGCCAATCCCAAGGAGCAGGCGCGCGAACAGGGTATTGCTCGCGTGCTTAAGCCGCGATTTACCGGCGTCAGATATCCGCAATACCAAGAGGGAATGACCTTCAATCAGATTCTTGACCTGCTTTGTACAAGTCGCCCTCGGAACACGATGATTGCCGACGATGCAGCACAAATGGTTCGCGATGGCCACACTGCTCTTCTTGTCACAAAGCGAAAAGCTCACGCACGCGAGCTGGAGAAGATGCTCAGTGAGCGCGGACTGAGTGTGCAGCTGCTTATCGGGGAGGGTACCGCCAAAGAGAGGAGGCGGCGTTTGGATGAGGTGCGTAATGCTGGGGATGCGTCGCATGCTATTGTGGCCACAGAAAGCTATCTCGGTGAAGGTTTCGATCTCCCCAGTCTCGAGGCCCTATTCCTTGCGACGCCGGTATCGTATGACGGCAGGCTCATTCAGGAGGCGGGAAGGCTCCATCGAACCCATGCCGGAAAAACCTCGGTTACGGTGTTTGATTATGTTGACGCGTCCATCCCTCAGCTTTGTCGGTCATACAAACGGCGGCTCAAGACATACGTCTTCCTAGGTTATGAAGTCGCGACGGAAGGAGATGGCTCCGACGAGATGGTTGCCGGCTCGTTCGTGACTGCTCAAAGCTGCTTTCGAACTTTATCATCTGACATCAGGGCTGCAAAGCGCTCTGTGGTAATTTGCGCCCCCTTTGTTAGTCATAATCTGATCGAAGCTCTAGGCTCGGAGCTTCGTGCGACATCCGAGCGCGGAATAGACATTATGGTAGTCATATGCCGAGAAGAGCCCTCCGAGGACGATGGCGATAGACGAAGACTTTATCAGCAGGCGTCCGATGACTTGCGTCTGGCAGGTTGTTCGGTTGCTTTTGATGCGCGGGCTTCACGGGGTCTTGCTGTGTTCGACGGGGAAATCGTTTGGTACGGGGATCTTCCTCTGCTGGGCTTTCCTCGAAAAGAGGATTGCAGTATCAGGTTTCACAGCTCCGAAGTGGCGGCAGATCTTCTCTCGTCCGTTTCTTCTATCCAGCGAGAGAGGCGTGCCATACCGTAATACAGAGCCAGCATGATAGGAGAAAAAATGGAAGCAGCATCCATGCCCAATAATGAGGGTAGCGTACAAGAAAAACCTGGAGGCCGTATGACCTCCGGGCTGACTTTGTATGCTCGCGGGTCGGGTTTCGGCAGGATTTCCAGCAGCCCCTTGCTCCCGACCCACTGGGCTCGGACGGTACCGGCGCACCTGCACTGCCCGAGGGAGACCGCCTTATGGTGATGGGCATCTGGGGACCGTGAGGCGAACGGGTCAAGGATCGGACTTATTGCGAGCCCCCCTTCGGTTGGTTTTAGTCCAATGGGGAGTCCAATCTAGCCCTACCTAGTCGTAAAAAAGCCAAATCATTCCCCGGTAGCCGCTTCTAGTCGTAAATAGGACTCGCTTACGTCTATAGGAACCAACTGGGGTGACTTTGTACTACAGCAATTCAGACGCGATATAGCTGGCCCGTACGGACTGAAGCGATACGCGGCGGTTGACGGGCTCAGGGCACTCTTCGTGAAGTATCGGAGCCTCACGAGGCGATACCCGATGGGCATCGACTAGAGATGCTGTCTGTCGTGGAATGACGGCGAAGATTAGGGACTGCGTGGGCGCCGCTGAAAACAGCACTAACGAGAACGTCGCAGAGGTGTCGCAGATGTTGCGGTGACGCCAGGAAGGGCGTTCTGGGCGAGTTTCGTAACGGGTGCTATTGCAACGTTGACCGGTGGTTGGAAGAGAAAAGGTGCTCCAGTTTGTCGGCTCTGACCACCTGCTGACCATTTCGACGGCTGGTCACCCGAAATAAAAGAAAACCCTGAGCCGTTTCACCAGCTCAGGGACTAAGCCATGGTCGCGGGGGCAGGATTTGAACCTACGACCTTCGGGTTATGAGCCCGACGAGCTACCAGACTGCTCCACCCCGCAATGCTGTGCACGAGTGCGTGCAAGAAATAACTATATCGACTAAGGCATAATCGCGCAAGCGACTTTGCCGCTTGTGAAGACGTCTACACAATTGAACATCGCACGGGCTTCTCGCCCGGTTCTTCTCGTCCCTTAGCCTAGCGTCCTTCAGCGGCCCTTACGCATTACGCGAGTTTGGCGAACTTCACAGTGCCCCCAAAATCCCAAGCCCCGCGGGTACATCAATCGCATCTCGCCTTGCGATTGGACGCAGGGCAACAAAAAGAAAGGGGACGCTATGCATGCGGCAACCGTTGCGGGGGAGGCGGCAAAGCCGACAAGCCCAGCTGCCGAGAAGTTCCTGGTTCTCCCTGTGATCATCCTTATCTTGGCGCAAATGGGGGCAACGGGAGACAACGGCGCGCTCTCGCTTGCTGCCACGGCGCTTACGCACGACCTTGGAGCAACCACGTCAGACATTCAGCTTGCCAACATGGTGTACCCGCTCATGGGCGGAGCGTTCATGATTGCGGGAGGCCTCGTTGGAACCATCATTGGCTGGAAGCGAACGTTTCGCATTGGTGCGGCGCTCTGTGCGGTGGGCGAGCTAACCTGCGCCGCCGCTCCCAACATCATGATGTTCATCTGGGCGGGCCGCGTGCTCGTGGGGTTTGGCGCAAGCTTCCTCATCCCCTCGCTTTTGGGTCTCATTCCGTTCATGTACCGCGGCCACAACCGAACGGTCGCCTTTGGCTGCATTGGCGCCGCTTCCGGGCTCTCGGCGATTCTGCCGCTCATCTTGGGCGTGGTTATGGAGCTTGCTGGCATGCACGTGACCTTCCTCGTGCTGGGAATGTACTTCGCCGGAGTCCTTGCGCTCTCCTTTGCCCTTCCGCACATTGACCAGACAGATGAGAAGCTCAAGTTCGACGGCATTGGCGTTGCTCTTGCGGCGGGCGGACTGTTCATGTTCCTGATAGGCATTTCAAGTATCTCCACCTGGGGCCTCGTTGCTCCGCTCAAGGATTGCCCGTTCACGATCTTTGGCATCTCTCCGGCCCTTCCGCTTGCCGTGTGTGGCATCGTGGTGCTCGGCATCCTCATTCATGTCGAGAAGTACGTGGAGGAGAAAAACGGCATCGCGCTGCTTCCCCAGGCCTTCCTCAAGACCCCACAGGTGCTCGCCGGCCTTGTCGCAAATGCGCTCACCTTCTTCTTCATGGGTGTGCAGTCCATCCTCATGGCACCGTACCTGCAGCTCGTTGCCGGATGGTCGCCTGTTGACGTTGGTGTGATCTCTATTGTGACGGGCGTTCCCACCTTTGCCCTGGCGCTTGGGATTCCCAAGCTCGCGCCTCGCGCAAATCCGCGCCACGTGATTCAGGCCGGCTATGTGGTGATGGCCGCCGCGCTCGGTGTGATGGCGCTTTCTGTGACGCTTAACGGAAGCAATCGGGCGGGCGTATATCTGGGGGCGTTTCTCGCTGGCGTGGGAGCGGGCACGGTTTCCTCCCACTCGAGCAACGTGGTGGCGCTTGCGGTCAACGAGCGCGAGGCCTCGCAATCCGGCGGTATTCAGACGACCATGCGAAACGTTGGCCAGGCAATTGGCGTGGCGCTTCTTGGTGCGGTGCTGTTGATGGGCATCACCAACACGGTGCATGCGGACGCGGCGGCCAACCCGGCAATCTCGCCAAGCGTCAGCCAGCAAATATCTTCGCTCAACATCAACCTTGGTAGTAACGAGGAGTTTGAGGACCAAATCTCCGGCATCGAGATGACCGATGCGGAGCGCTCGGAGCTCGTGCAGATCGAGGCGCGTGCGCGCCTGGACTCCACGCGGATTGCCTACGGCGTGGGCGCTGCCATCATCCTGCTTGGACTTGCGACGAACCCCTGGATCACTACGTTCAAAAAGGACGAAGGTAAGTAGGTCATATGGGCGGAGCGACGTCTGCGCTCCGCCCATGTGCGTTTAGAGGTCACGTGCGGAAAGTATTTCCTGCGGGATGAGACGCGCGCCGTCTATGACGGCCTTGAGGTACGCGAGCTCCTTCTCCTTGAGCTCGCCCTCAAAGAGGCCAAGTCCCCTGATTGCAACGCCGGTTTGGTCGGTTTCTTCGTTGTCCAGGGGGTCGGGATAGCGCTTCATTGCACGTTTGATCATGAGCCTGTAGGCGGCGACAAAGGGCCGCACCAGGAGGTTGGGTCCCGCCATGCCGGAGAGCTTGTCCAGGATTTGCAGGCCGGCGCGGTCGATGTCGCCCCAGTAGAGCACCTCCACCTCGTCCGCTTCGAGCGTGGAGATAAGGTCGGGCAGCTTATGAGGGTCATCGATGATGTAGCCATTTCCAAAGATCACGCCATGGACGCGCTCTCCGAGGAGTCGTTTGCTGCCCTCGATAAAGAGCGCGTTTCTCATGTTCACCCAGGGGTCGAGGTTCTCCGAGACCACAAGACGCAGGTGACGACGGTGCTTGGGAATGTGATGCAAGAGCTCGAGCTTTGCCTGGGGACGACAGTCGAGGATGTCGCTCAGACCCATGAGATGCAGCATCTTGCGGCCATCGGACTCCGGAGAGAGAAACTTCTCGTCACCAAAGACCTGGTAGGAAAGCTCGCGCAGGCTGAGGCTTCCGTCTCCGACTCGAGGGTTGCCCGCGAGCGCGCGGTCGAGCGCGCGGAGCTGGCGCTCGTAGCGCACGTACGCGTCGGGCGTGCTGAGGAGCCAGCCGTTGATCCACATGCGAGGGTCGAGCTCTATTATTTTGCAGCGAATCTCCGTGAGGTCGGGAGACTGCTTGCGAATGGTGTCCAAGCTGGCCAGGGTGCGGGTATCACGTTTTGCGGGTGGCTTGGGGCGCTCGGTCTTGGCGATTGCGTGCTGGTCGGCCTTGTCTGATTTGCTGGATGCGATTTCATCCTGAGCGGGAAGCACAAGACGGTACACTCCGTCTCTGCCCGACGGAACGAGCAGCTCGATGCGTAGGAGAGCCTTGAGCGAGGCATTGCCTGCTCCGTATTTCGCAAGTATCTTGCGGACTTCGTCGCGGGTGACCTGCGATTTGCGAAGCCGCACGATTCCGCTTGCGATGCCTCCCGCGTTGCCCCTCTCCTGGCTCGGAAGCTCCTTGCCGAGGATCTTTGCCAGGGTGATGACGGAAGCCTGCTCCTGTTCGGTGAGTTTCTTAGCCATGAAAAGCCTCTCGATTGTCGCTCTCATCAGAATACCAGCTCCGAGAGTCCTCGATTCGGGTACTTTGCTGGGAAACGACGGTTGTGCGAGGTGGTTTGAAGGGCGCTCGGACGCCATTTTCTAGTTGTAGGTTGTTTTGGAAAAAGAGCGTAAGTACTACCGCCATGGAGCCATTTTCTGAGCTGGGCTTTTCCGCCAGGAAATTGGTCGATACTTCGCCTTAATTTGAAAAACAACCTACAACTGTTTCTCCACGGGCAAAAGCATCCTGCCACGCAAGAAACCAAGGGAGCGGCGAGGGTGGTTGGGCACTCGGCTTGCCCGGCACGCCGGTTTGTACCGGATTCGTACCGGTTAATGACAACAATAGTGCAACAGTGATTCACGCCCTATTCTAGCTGCTACTTTGTCAGGCAACGGCGAGGCGCGTCCGGAGTCAGGCATTAGCTCGCAGCTAATGAAAACGTTCAGGTGAGTTGTTAAGCTGCAACCATCTGAAGGCCCTTACAGCTAGATTGGGTGATAGGAATGAAGAAGTCCCAGATGTTTGGCCGTTTTGCCCTTGTGGTTACCCTCGCTGTTGCCGTTGCCTCGCCGCTTGCTCTTGCTGGCTGCGGCAGCTCTGACGAAGCCCCCGCGGACGATGTCTCCTCCGAGCAGACGGAGCAGGCCGAACCCGAGGCCCCAGCTTCCGACTACGCCGTGACCATCGATGGCGCCACGGTCACCGAGGACTACGAGGGCAACCCCGCGGTCATTGTTGACTACACCTTTACCAACAACTCCGATGAGGCCACTTCCTTTGCCGTTGCCTGCCATGCCAAGGTCTTCCAGAGTGGCGTTCAGCTTGAGAGCGCCATTACCATGGACGATCTTGGCAACGGCTACATGGCGGAAATCAAGCCTGGCGCCAGCACGCAGGCGCGCCTCGCCTACAGCCTGACCGACCAGTCCGACATTACCGTTGAGGTGGAGGAGTTCTTCTCGCTGGATGATACGATGCTTGCCGAGGCCACGTTCTCTGTGGCGTAGCACGAGCGAAGGAGGGGAGGAGCCCGTATGAGCGAACCGCTGACCGAGGAGCTGCTCGACGAGCTCCTCTCCACATCGAGCATCGATGCCTACCTCGAAGAGCACGAGCTCCGTGCGCTCACGCTCTCCGAGTACCTTCAGCAGCTCCTTGAGGAAAAGGGTCTCGAGCGCTCGCGCGTGGTGCGCATGGCCAACCTCAACGACACCTTCGGCTACCAGATCTTCCAGGGAACACGTCACCCCAGCCGCGACAAGGTGCTGCAGATCGCCTTTGCCATGGCGCTTACGCTGCGCGAGACCAACCGCGCGCTCACCGCTGCCGGCGTGAGCGAACTCTACTGCAAGGACCGGCGCGACGCGATTATCATCTTCTGCTTGGATCGTGGCTGTTCGCTCCAAAAGGTCAACGAGGAGCTCTATCGCTTTGGTGAGAAGACCATCTGCTAAGGAGCGCTGGTAGGCCAACGGGGTTGGTGACACGGGTGGTGACAAGGGTGACAGGGGTGATGACAAAGGTGACAGGGTAAGTTGTCATGAAACACTTTTCATGACAACTTACCCTGTCACCTTTGTCATCACCCCTGTCGTCACCTTCGTCGCCGCCCCCGTCGGCCTGACGCTAGAATAGCCACATGGAAACCGATGAGCTCGCCACATACCTCGCCTCGCTCGAGCGCGACTCCTGCTATCGTGTGGACGCGATTTACAAGGAGGGTCGCCTCGAGACCACGCAGCGCGTCTTCTTCGCGGGCGAGAACGGCGCCGAGCTCGGACCCTTTGTGCGCAAGTATCTTGCCCCAGGGCTCGGCGGTGCGTACGAGCGCATCTATGCTGCCCAGCGCGACGGCGTGCGCCTTCCCCACCTGCCCCGTATCGTCGAGTGCCACCGCTGGGACGAGCAGCT
The DNA here is from genome assembly GCA_949291295.1 of uncultured Olsenella sp. GTDB lineage: Bacteria > Actinomycetota > Coriobacteriia > Coriobacteriales > Atopobiaceae > Thermophilibacter. The sequence goes on along the minus strand of CASEVE010000008.1, from coordinate 68,074 downwards.
CGTTGTGGTCATGGAACACGTGGCGGGCAGGACCCTTGTAGATATTGTGGCAGCCTCGACCAATCGCCTTGACCTTGTGCGCCGGGTCTTTCCCGACCTCTGCGACGCCGTGAGCGAGCTGCACGAGCTCTTTGACCCGCCCGTCATCCACCGCGACCTCAAGCCCGGCAACGTCATGGTCTCGTCGGGCGGCGTCGCCCTTATCGACCTGGGGATTGCTCGCGCCTATCGCGAGGGCGCCGAGCAGGACACCACCCACTTTGGCACGCGCGCCTACGCCCCGCCCGAGCAGTTCGGCTTTGGTCAGACGGATGTGACAAGTGACGTCTACGCCCTCGGCATGCTGCTCTTCTTCTGCCTCGTGGGGCGCGACCCCACTCCAAAAGACCGCGAGAGCGGCTTTGTGGCGAGCGGTGTTCCGGAGGGGTTGCGAGGGGTCGTGCGGTGTGCCACGGAGTTGGACCCCACCAGGCGCTTTGCGTCCGTGCGCGCCTTCAAGCGGGCGTTGCTGAGCGTGCTTGACGACGTAGACGAGGGCGTTGGCGAGAAGAACGCGGCTTGCGAGAAGAGCGTAGACCCCGTGGCCACCTCTGCGGACGAGCCGCTTGCAACCGAGTCGCCCACATTCGCGCCGCCGCGCGCCAGCCGGTCCCGCATGGGCACGCTTCTCGCCAGCGTACCGCCCCTGTTCGGCCTTGTCTGGGACGCCGTGCTTCTCGCCCTCTGCGTGCTCTGTGTGGCAGGGTGTGTGGCGGCGGTGGTCGATCCCACGCCTGAGAACGCCCAGCGACCGCTCTGGTACCTCGTGGTGTCCTACCTCGTGTTTCTCGCCCCGACGTTTGTCATCGTGTGCTACCTGCTGCTCGACCGCCGTCCGCTGCGCCGGGAGGTTCCCGCGCTCGCCCGGCTCACCGTACGCCAGGAAACGCGCGTGGGGCTGCTCGTTATTTTCGGCCTGTTTGTGGTATGGGTCGTGGTGGCCGTGATCACTGGTGCGTGAGACCGGGCGTGGGTCATGCCTCGACCTGAAGCCGGGAAATGTCCGAATCGTTGATGCCGAGGAGTGACTTTCCCCGTTCGGATAGTCGATAGACCGCCGGACGGATGGAGGTCCGCTCGATAAGGCCCCTGTCTTGCAGCGATCCAAGCGCTTTTCTCGCCGTTGGAAGAGTTACTCCTAGGTGGTCGGCGGCGGCTCGCGTGCCCGTTTCCTCCAATGCGTCAAACAGGGAAAGCTGTCCAACAAAGAACAGGAGGTCACGGTCCCTTTCCGAGAAGGACTTGTCCAGGGAGTCGACCTTTCTTCCAAGATTGTCGAGCTGCCGTCTCTTGTTCTGCAGATCAGCTATGAGGTCCTCCTGCGCCTGGCCAATGAGGTCGAGCATGGTCATTACAAAATGTGTTGCTTCTGAGCAGTTGAGCGGTCGTTCCGTGATGTCAAAAGCCTTGTAATACGCGCTCTTGTTCTCTGCGATAACTCGCGAGAGGGAGAGGACTGTAGGCTGCGAAAGTGGGGCGCTGAGAGAGAGCGCCAGAAGGTATCGTCCCGTACGGCCGTTTCCATCGTAGAACGGATGGATGTACTCAAAAAGAAAATGGGCGAGAAGGGCGCTGTAGGTCTCGGGTATGTCCTCGGAGTGCATGAGGTCAAGCATCTGCTCGAGCATCTTCTTGATAGTGGCTTCGGGCGTCACCCCCTCATGGAGGACTTTTCCGCGGTTGCTTTCTATGACAACGGGCCTTGTCCTGAAGAGCGAGTGCTTGAGCTGGTCTTTTTCGTCGAGTGAGTCTCGCACGACGGCATCGTAGATGTCGCGGATGTCCTGAAGAGTGCTCGGAAGCTGAGGGTTGTCCGTCAAGCCAAGATAGAGTCGCGCGAACTCCATGAAAGGGGCATGGGGCTTCTCAGATGCGCCGGCCAGAGAGGAGGTGTCTCGCTTTGCCTCGTTGAGTGCGATTTCAATTTGTCGACGTGTGCTGTGAACGCCCTCTATCTCGTTGCTGTAGACGACCTCGTCGAGGATGAGGCTGCGAAGGAATGCTCCCAGAGCAACGGGCGGCAGGGTCTTCCAGAGGGCGGATACCCTTCTTTCTCGACGGAGGATTCGTTCGTTTGTAACCGATAGCTCTCGGGGGATCGCGCAGAAGAGCTCTCCGTGCTCGAGCATGACTCCAGTTCTGAACGTAGATTCCGCCTCAAGGCGGAGAGAGAGCTGCTCCCTATGATTCTCGTAACGCCTTGAGGAGGCGTCCTTGTAGAAGAGCTTTTCGAGAGTGGGGTAAGCCATCGCAGTTCTCCTAGAGAAAAACCGGTGGTATTTTTTCTCTTTGAGTCAATTATAACCAAGGAGATAGAAAGAAATAGCCGATTTCTTTCTATCTTACCCAGATTTGAGAGTGGCTGGAGAAAACTAGCCCAGAAGTCGCACGTTGGCCTCGAGGTCCTCGACGTTACCGGTGAAGTGGTAGGCGTGCATGCCGGCGACGCGCGCGCCAATGCAGTTGTCCTCGTTGTCGTCCACAAAGAGGCAGTCGGCGGGGTTAAGGCCAAAGCGCTCGCAGATGAGGCGGAAGATTGCGGGGTCCGGCTTCATGAGGCGCTCCTCGGCCGAAACCAGGTAACCGTCCACAAAGGGCAGCGCCGGCGCGTGGCCGAGCTGCTCCATGACGCGCGTGTTGGCGTTGGTGAGCACGTAGACCCCATAGCCCTCGCCCTTGAGGCGAATAGCAAGGTCGTTGACCCCCTCGATGGGCACGGAGTAATCCGGCCACCGAGCGATGCACGCGTGCAGCTTGGGGTGCAGGCGCTCCGGCAGGTGGTTCTCCGCGTAGCGCGTCATGGTTTCATGGCTGATGGTGCCGGAGTCCAGAAGCGACCACATCGTGGAACCAAAGAGCGCGTTCTGCAGCAGCGCCGCGTCCTCGGGCGTGTCCGTAAAGAGGCTCGAGAAGTATGGTCCGTCAAAGGTCATGAGCACGTTGCCCATGTCAAAGATGACGTTCTTGACGCTGCTGCTCATGCTGACCCTCCCTGGTTGGTTGCTGAGAGTATAGCGCGCCGGGTGGGGCGTGAGCGTGCCGGGTGGGGCGTGAGCGTGCCGGGGAATCGCCGGCCCTGTACTACGGGTAGGGCAGGCTGCCGAGAAAAGCCGCGTTCTGTGCTACGCGCGGTGGTTCCACGCCGAGAAACCCCGTCGCCTGTACCACCCGTGCGGGCATCATGCCGAGAAACCCTTCCCGCCGTACCACGCTCAGTACCAGCATGCCGAGAAAAACGAGGCTCTGTACCAGGTTCGTAGCCGCGCTGCCGGGAAAGTCGCACGCCTGTACCACCAACGACCTCAAACACAGGCACAGGGGGTGCCTTACTCAGCATCAGGTGGTACACTGCTCAGCTTTTCTCGGCGAACATCGGTACAGAGCACGACCTTTCTCGGCACCCCCGTTGTGGCTGCGGTACACATCGCAGCATTCCTCGGCGCATCTCCTTCTATCTTGGTACAACCCCTTCGATTCCTCGGCATGGCCATGATGCTGTCGTGCCGTCTCAGAAACGTTAGGCCTGTCGATCGTGTTGATTGATCGGATCTCGCTTCGACGCTCCGCCCCTCCCGGCGATCGCTTCAAACTTAATCCAGAGGCTGGCTAGGAGAACGGGAGACGATATGTATAGCAGAACCGAAGGAGCGTGGGTTATCTGCCCGCAGCGTTGCACAAGTCCAATCCAGCTCGTGAGGGTGATCGAGGGATGGATGAACGTTGACGACGAGGACTTGGTTGATGGCTGCGTGCCCATGGACGGAAGCATTCGGGCATTCGCAGAGGTTGGCAATCAATGGTATGAGAAATACGGCGGCCTGTTCACGGATTATTCAAGCGTTGAAGAGTTTGTTATCGATGTCTTTCGATTTGACCCAATCCGTGGGTGTTGGCACGTATTTGCCGGAGAGACCGATCAACAACTCTGGCCCATCCAGATGGATGATTACAGCGAGCTGGAGTCCATGGGCTCATATTGGCAGGAAGCACTCGCACGCATCTTATCCTCAATCGATGGCAAGGCGAGGGGCCGTGCGCTGTTAAGAGTTCCCCTGTCTCTGCGGTCGGAGTTCTCGAGTTGGTGCAGATCGCTTGTCGATAGCAAGGAGTTCGACGAGGGTATGGTCCATGAGACCCAGACCTTCCGTCGATTGGTCGAGGAGTGTGCCAACGAATTGGAGGTCTGCTACAACGCTTGGGACGACTAGTTAGCTGGCGAGAATACGATTTTCTCGTTTGAACTGTCGGTAATGTACGGCAAGAAGCTCCCTGCTCGGCGCTAGTGCTGATTGTGTCGGAATTGCAAGACGACGATTTATATATTGATGATAGATCGTATTGGAGAGGCGATCGCTCAGACTGACGGAGAGGGTGTCAGGCTCAATCGATACGAGAAGGGCGTCAAAGAGTAAGTGAAGGTCTGCCCTAAGCAGGATTCCGTTGTTGACGATTTGGGATTTCTTTCCTCGATATGGGTTGATATGCGCAGCCTGCAATACCTCTGGGACATCTGTGCCGGTAATAGCACACGTACCGTTGTAGGCATTCAGGAGTTCGTTGCGGAAACGCCCCTGTTGTCCTCTTCTAATCTGCCTGACCTCAACAATGCGGCGGTCATCCAAGCCGTCGTAGTCAATGACTATTCTGCGCTCGTCCTCTGGCAGCTCATCAAGGCCGGGAGCTGCAAAAAGGCCTTGAGATTCACTGTCTCTCGTGACAGGGCCATGAAGCGTGAACATGCGTGTGGCGCTGTTGTATCGCTCTACGAATGCAAGCCCCAAAACACGGTAGTCCCTACCGTTCCTATCTACGTCAATAACACCGACGGGTATTCCATCGACGAGACAGTTGATCAGCGAGGAGTTGTAGCATTGACCACGGTCCTCACCGTCGTAGGCGGCATAATCGAAGATCCACGTTCCGTCTTCAAGCCAAATGGGTTCTCTGTCGCTATACCTGCGTATTCCTTTTGCCTTGCTTGTGTGAACGGAAAGCGCGTATCTGCGACCATTAACATATTTTATTCGATCGGGCGAGGGAGAATGGATGCCGGAATCCCTGCTCAGGGAGGTGGGCGTGTTGGGCCGAGGTTTCATCCGATGCGGAAGCGCTGATGAGGTCATGCCAACGTTGCTGATAAACCAGTCATAGCATGGAACGAACTCAGGGGGTACGAGTTTCTCGGCACGCTTGAGCGTGGGGAGAAGGACGGGGCATTCGTATACGAACTGACCGGGCATGGCGCTCCTCTCTGATCATAGTATACGGATTGTCGCAATCAATCCGGGCCGTGTGTCCGTGCTAAACTCACCTCAAGTCTCGCGAAAGGAAATCCCATGTTAGACGTGCTGTTTGTTGAGTATCCAAAGTGCAGTACCTGCAGGCGTGCAAAGGCGTGGCTGGACGAGCACGGCGTGGCCTACGTCGACCGCCACATCGTGGAGGACAACCCCACGGCAGACGAGTTGGCAACCTGGCAGGCGCGCTCCGGCCTGCCCGTGCGCCGCTTCTTCAACACGAGTGGCCGGCTCTACCGCGAGCGCAACGTGAAGGCACTTCTCGACGCGGGCATGTCCGACGCCGAGGCCTTTGCGCTTCTTGCCGAGGACGGCATGCTGGTCAAGCGCCCCATCGTGGTGGGGGAAGATTTCGTGCTCGTGGGATTCCGCGAGGCAGAGTGGGAGGCCGCGCTGCGGTAGTGCTCCTTGCTCGAACACCTGTTTTTTAGTTGCGCCAGAATCACAAACTAGGGCCCTGGGAGGGGTCCTGGTTTCTTGTCTAGCTCGTCTACCTGCGGTTCTTCTCAGTAGGCCTTGAGAATTCTATTTGCCTCGTAGTTGCCTTCTAGTTATCAAAGGGGCAGCGGCCGATTTCTGTCAGGTGTTCGTGGCATACTGGCGATAAGAACAACGAGGGGAGAGAGACCCATGCTGATCAAAGAGTTCTGTGCCGAGAACATGGAGCTCGTGCCTGCCGCCGTTGCCGCGGGTGCCGCGCGAATCGAGCTTTGCGACAACCTGGCCGTGGGCGGCACCACGCCCAGCTACGGGGTCATTCGCGCTGCCGTCGCGCACGCGCGCGAGACGGGCACGGACGTGATGTGCATGGTCCGCCCGCGAGGTGGCAGCTTTGAGCACACGCCCGCCGAGGCGGCCATGATGCGCGACGACCTCATCATGGCCAAGAGCCTGGGCGTCACCGGCGTGGTCTTTGGCTGCTTGCGCGACGGCAAGCTGGACACCGAGCTCACCTCCGAGCTCATCCGCCTTGCCCACGAGGACACCCCCGAGGCCCCCGGCCGCGTGGCCGTGACCTTCCACATGGCCTTTGATGCGCTCGCGCCAAAGGACCAGCTTGCTGCCATCGACTGGCTCGCCGAGCAGGGCGTTGAGCGCATCCTCACTCACGGCGGTGCGGCCGGCACGCCCATCGCGGACAACCTCGATCGTCTGCGCACCTACGTGGAGCGCGCCGCCGGGCGCATCATCATCCTGCCGGGCGGTGGCATCACCTGGGAGAACGCCGAGGATGTTGCCGCGGCGCTGGGCGTCTCGGAGGTCCACGGCACCAAGATCGTCAACGTTGCCCGGGCAGGAGCCTAGATGCCGCGCTCGCGTCAGCCCAAGCGTCTTGCCCGGGTTCGCGACGACCTCGGCTGCCACATGAGCCAAGAGGAGCTTCTCGCTGCGCTCGCCGCTCCGGATGCGCACGTCCAGAACACGTCTTTTTCGAGCCTTGAGCTTGCGGATGTTGCCGCCAACGGTACCGTCTTTGAGGGCGTGGTCTTTCGCAGCTGCACCTTTGATGCGGTAAATCTCTCAAACTGCACGTTTACGGACGTGCTTTTCTCGGGCTGTCGCTTCATCCGGTGTGACATGGGCAAAAGCTGGCTCAACCGCTGCGACTTCCGCTCGTGCTCCGCGCCGGGGCTCACGTTTCTCAAGGGTCGCCTCACGGGGGTGACCATGGTGGACAGCCAGATGAGTTACGTTGACTTCTCGGAAGCCACGGTCGAGCACCTCGCCGCGAGCAATACCAACCTCTCCGAGGCCAATATCTACTCCACGCGGCTGCGTCACGTGGCGCTCGACCAGTGCGACCTCACGCGCGCCACGGTCTTTCGCACGGGCCTCTCGGGCATAGACTTCTCTACCTGCGAGATTGCGGGCATCCGCGTCTCGAGTGACCTGCGGGAGCTGCGCGGCGCCATCGTGAGCGAGGAGCAAGCCGTCCAGCTCGCTGCCCTTCTCGGCATCAAGATCAAGGAGGAAGAATGGCTCTGATAGACGAGAACGCCTCCCTCGAGGAGGTCCAGGCCGTCTTCAAGAACGACCGCTTTGCCACCGACGCCTGCGGCTGCCGGGTGGTGGAGGCCGCGCGCGGCCACGCGGTCACCGAGTTTGACATCACACCCGGGCACCGCAACGAGAAGGGCGGCGTGATGGGCGGCGCCATCTTCACGGTGGCCGACCTCGCGTTTGCCGTGGCCTCCAACGTAGGCGAGTCTGTCACCGTGTCTGTGAGCAGCAACATCGAGTTCATGAGCGCGGCCAAGGGCGAGAAGCTCATCGCCACGGCGGACGTGGACAAGAACGGCCGCACGCTCGCGTTCTACACCTGCTACGTGACCGACGAGCTGGGCACGCCCGTTGCCCGTGCCACGCAGACCTGCATGCACCTCCAGCGCTAGCGTGGTGGGGGGGTGGCCGCTGCCGCCTCGCTCCCTGCCAAACGGTGGTATTCCCCAAGGGCTACCAAACGCGGGACGAGCGCTCACTTGCGGAGTGCTCGATACCGCTCGCCTGCTTTATGAAGACTCTGAGCTCCCTTTAAGCTTGAATTGAGAAGATACCCTCAAGATAGGGGTGGACTCTGTCGCGGCTGCGTGATCCGCGATTTCGAGGAAGTAGGGAAGGGAGCGTTATGAGCAAGAAACCTGGAGGACGGCTTGGGGCGCTTGTCCTGGCGTTCGTGGCGGTGTTCGCTGCGCTCGTCGTGGCAATCGGTGCCGCCCAGCCGGCGCTTGCCGCGGGGGAGACCATGGGTCACCTTGCGTCTGGTGCCAACAACGGCAACGCCCACTTTGGCGGCGCAAAGCCCGAGGCGTTCGTCCTGAGCGACGACACCGTTGGGGACGAGTCCGTGGGAGCGGATTTCATTCTCAACAGCGACGCCTCTGCGAGCCGTCTCCGCTTTGTCATCAAGTACGTCGATGACAACAACTGGGCCTACGTCGGCTACGATACCGGCAGCAACTGGTTCCTGGAGTACAAGGTCGATGGCAGTGGGTCCTACCCCACCATTTCCGACCTGCCGAGCGTACCCAAGGGCGAGAAGGCCACCATCAGCGTCTCCCACGAGGGCAACGTCATCACGGTTGACGTCAACGGAACCACCTCGACGATCGAGAACGCTGACGTGGCGGGCCTTATGGCCAAGGACGGCAAGGTTGGTTTTGGCGGTGCCACCTACAACACCAACTACACCGACGTCTACTTTACCAACGTGAAGATGGGCGACGCCACGGTCACGGACTTCTCCGACTGGGCCGTCTACCAGGAGATTGACGGCCAGACCTGGGAGCCTGCGGCCGAGTACGTGGTCGAGGTCCCCGAGGGCCGCAAGTGGATCCAGATCACCGGCGGCTCGCACAACGGCGGCGGCCACGCCTACGGCAACGCCAACACGTCCGCCCCGCTCGTCCTCGTGGATAACAGCCGCAAGGCCGTGAACGGCGAGACCCTCTCGCTGACGCTCGTCCCCGAGTCCGACACCATCAACTTCGGCATCTTCTACACCTACGTTGATGACAGCAACTGGATGTACGTGGGCTACGATCCGTCGAGCGCCTGGTACTGCCAGTACAACTACAACGGCAGCGGCTCCTATCCCGCCTTTGGCGGAGACCTGCCCACGCCCGAGAAGGGCGTGCCGATGGAGATCTCCATCAGCGTCAACAACGAGAAGGTCTCCCTCACCGTCAACGGCGAGACCCAGAGCATGAGCAACCAGGCTGCTGGCAACTGCACCGCGGGCCTCTCCGGCAAGGGCGTCTACGGCGTCAAGGCCAACGGCACGAGCTCCGTGCGCTTTGCCGACGCCGCCGTCAACGGCGAGTCCATCATGGAAGAGGACTGGGCGCTTCTCGTCACCCGTGGCGGCGAGACCGTCAACAGCTGGTACGTCAACCTCGCTGACGTCTCCGGCACCGTCACCGACGCCGAGGGCAATCCCCTCGAGGGCGCCACGGTCCGCATCGGCGCAGCCAACACCAAGACCGATGCCGAGGGCAACTGGACCATCGCGGACGTCGAGGTGGGCGAGCAGGAGATCGTGGCCAGCATGCCCGGCTACATCGCCCAGACCCAGACCTACACCGTGAAGGGCGCGTCCGAGGGCACCAACGAGGGCGTGAACTTCCAGCTCGAGCCCAAGCCCGCGCTTGACCTCACCAAGTACAAGACCATCGCCTCCGACGAGATGACGGTCTACGTCTCCGCGGACTTCCCGCAGGTCGCCCGCTACGCCATGGCCGGCGAGAATGCCGCCGAGAAGTTCGTGCGCGGCCAGGAGTCCGACGTCACCACGCTCACGGTGAACGGCGTCGAGGTCACCCCCGCGGTCACCTCTCAGATTTCCGGTGACACCGCCACCTACACGATGGTCATCAAGGACGCTGACGCCTCGCTCGACTTCACCATGACCGTTGAGGTCAAGGTCGAGGGCACCGTGCTCTCCTGGGAGGTCACGGACATCCAGAAGAACGACGGCTGCGGCATCATCAAGTCCATCAGCATCGCCAACAACAACCTCGTGACCGTCGATCAGGCGGACGCCGGCGCGGACTTTGCCGGCGCCAACATGTCCACCAACACGACCGCCTCGGGCGACCGTTACTACACCTTCGACGAGGGCTTTGAGCCCAACAAGACCGACGGCTTCATGTACGGCTTCCTGAGCACGGACAACTACTCCGCCGGCATCTTCTCCAACTCCGAGGCCGAGGGCGACAAGCGCATCACGCTCAACAACGGCACCGACACCATGGGCATGACGAGCTCCGTCTGGTACTACGAGCAGGGCGACAAGGCCGCTCAGAACTACGTAAACAGCCACAGCGGCACCACCTATCCCACGAGCGAGCTGCCCTGGGTCAAGGTCGCCATTGCCGACGACGTCAACGAAGACGGAACCGTGGACTGGAACGACGGTGCCATCGTGACGCGCGACATCCTCAACGTGCCGCAGGGCTCCGAGGACATGAAGGCCATCGTCGCGTACCGCATCGTCATGAACTTTGGCTCCGAGGTCACCAACCCCTACGCCCAGACCGCGGACAACCTGAAGAAGGTCTCCCTCATCACCGATGGCCTGCCGCAGGCGCTCCTGCTCAAGGGCTACGGCAACGAGGGTCACGACTCCGCCAACTCCGAGTACGCCGACGTCTCCGAGAAGGAGGGCGGCATCGAGGGCTTCCGTGAGCTCATCAAGATTGCTCACGAGTACGACACCGAGGTCGGCATCCACATCAACGCGCAGGAGTCCTACCCCGAGTCCAAGTCCTTCAACGACCGCATGGTCCAGGGCATGGGCAACGGCTGGGGCTGGCTCGACCAGTCTCAGGTCATCGACAAGCTCTGGGACCTCAGCTCCGGCGCCCGCTGGGGCAGGCTCGTCCAGCTCTATGACCGCATCAACGGCACGTCCTTCTCGAGCCAGAACTGGGACGAGGGCGAGTATGTTGGCAACCCGGCCGTGACCGGCGCCACCACCGCCTCCGAGGAAACGGTAGCTGCCGACGCCGCCACGCGCGACGACAACATGGACTTCATCTACCTGGACGTCTGGTATCAGGACGCCTGGGAGACCCGCAACGTTGCCCGCCAGATCAACGCGCTCGGCTGGCGCTTCTCCACAGAGTTCCCCAACGAGGGCGAGTACGACTCCACCTGGAGCCACTGGGCCACCGAGATTTCCTACGGCGGCACCGCCACCAAGGGCATCAACAGCGACATCGTCCGCTTCCTGCGCAACAGCCAGCGCGACATCTCGCCCAACAACGGTCCCTCCAAGGGCGGCGTCATGGACAACCCACTGCTCGGCGGCTACGTGACCGAGGGCTTTGAGGGCTGGGGCAACGAGCAGGACTTCAACACCTACATCGAGACGCTCTATCTCGAGAACCTGCCCACCCGCTTCCTCATGCACTATGACGTGACCGACTGGGAGAACTACGCCGAGGGCGAGTCCCCCGTGGGCAACCACGAGAAGCAGATCACCCTCAAGAACGCCGAGGGCGACACCGTCGTGGTGACCCGTCACGCTGATCAGCGCGGCGACACCGTCATCGAGCGCGAGATCACGCTCAACGGCGTCAAGGTGCTAGACGACGACTCCTATCTGCTCCCCTGGACCACCGACGAGGGCGAGGAGAAGCTCTACCTCTACAGCCTGGACGGCGGCTCCGTCACGCTCGGCGTGATTGACGAGTGGCAGGGCAAGAACGTCACGCTCTACAAGCTCACCGACCAGGGCCGTGTTGACGGCCAGAACATGACGCTCGGTACCACCCTCACCTACGACTGCGAGGCCGGCGTGCCGTACGTCATCGTTGCGTCCGGCTCCACCGCCCCCACCGCCGACACCGTGGACTTTGGCGAGGGTACCGGCGTCGTGGACCCGGGCTTCAACGCCTACACCGACGGCGAGAAGCTCAACTCCGAGGTCTGGAGCGGCGACATCGATAGCGATGCCGTCGAGGTTGAGGTTGCCAACACCGGCGACCAGCGCCTTGCCATCAACTCCCCGTCCGAGGACGTTGCCGTGAGCACCACGCTCTCCGGCCTCACCGCGGGCAAGACCTACGTTGCCGAGCTCTACATCGAGAACAGCAGCGATGCCACGGCCACCGTCGAGGTGACCTCCGGTGATGAGAGCGCTTCTCGCTCCACCGGCCGCTCCGTCATCAAGAACTACACGGCGAGCGACCAGCGTCACACGAGCAGCCTCCAGCAGTCCTATATGACGCGCATCTACGTCAAGTTCACCGCTGGCGAGGAGACCGCCACGCTCACCATCAAGCGCGCTGCGGGCGAGGGTAGCACGTACGTGGACAACATTCGCTACGTTGAGAACGCCGACTTCCCGGTCCAGGCCGAGGACGGCTCCTTCTACCAGGACTTCGAGAACGCCGTGTCTGGCCTCTACCCGTTCGTGATCGGCCCGACCGCCAACGGCGGCGATGCCGTGACGCACCTCTCCGAGGACAACGGCAAGTACACCTCCGTTGGCTGGAACGGCAAGGTCATCGACGACGCCCTCGACGGAAACTGGTCGCTCAAGCACCACGACAGCCGTCAGGGTCTGCTCTTCCAGACCACGCCGCAGAACCTCTACTTTGAGCCCGGCGTGACCTACACGGTTGAGTTTGACTACCAGGTTGGCCCGTATGGCAGCTACGCCATGAAGGTCGGCGACGGCGAGAACACCTACGTTGACAACGTGTTCGACCGCCTCGAGGCGACCTACGACAGCTCCACGGGCACCCAGACCACCAAGCACTTCACCATGGAGGTCACGGGCGCCGAGGACGGCCTCACGTGGATTGGCATCCATTCCCAGGGCACCAGCGGCAACACCGCCATCGGCTCTGGCGATCTCGTGATCGACAACCTGCGTGTCACGCCCAAGAACGCCGAGCCCGAGCCCGTCGAGCCCACGCTCGAGTCCGTCGCGGTCAAGACCGCCCCGGCCAAGGTTGAGTACACCGTGGGCGACAAGCTCGACGCCACCGGCCTCGTGCTCACGCTCACCTACTCCGACGGCTCCACCAAGGACGTCTCCTACGCCGACGCGGCCGACGAGATCGCGCTCGACCCGACGACCCTCTCCGAGGCCGGCGAGCAGACCGTGACCGTCACCTACGAGGGCAAGACCGCCACGTTCACGGTCACCGTCACCGAGCCCGAGCAGCCCGGCGACGAGGTCGACACCACCAAGCTCCAGGCCGCGATCGAGGCCGCCGAGGCCCTGAAGGCCGACGACTACACCGCCGAGTCCTGGGCCGCCTTCCAGGAGGCGCTCGACGCCGCAAAGGCCGCCCTCGAGTCCACGGACCAGTCCGTCGTCGACGCCGCCGAGCAGGCACTGAGCGCCGCGGTCGCGGCGCTCGTCGAGGCCGAGGAGCCCGGCGACGAGGTCGTTACCGACGACCTCCAGGCCGCGGTCGACGCCGCCGGGTCTAAGGACGAGTCCGCCTACACCGCCGAGAGCTGGTCCGCCTACCAGCAGGCCCTCGAGGCCGCAAAGGCCGTCCTCGCCGACCCCGAGGCCACGCAGGCCGAGGTCGACTCCGCCCTCGCCGCCCTCCAGGCCGCCGAGCAGGCCCTCGTGGCCTCCGAGCCCGGCACCGACGAGCCCGGGACTGACGAGCCCGGCACAGATGAGCCTGGCACGGACGAGCCCGGAACCGACACCCCCGGCACGGACGAGCCCGGCACCGACACCCCCGGCACCGATGAGCCTGGCGACGACCAGAAGCCCGGCACCGACGAGCCCGGCGACGACGTGACCCCCGGCTCCGACGACGACCAGAAGCCCGGCTCCGCCGACGACCAGAAGCCGTCCGGCGACGCCAAGCCCGGCGACTCCGCCAAGCCTGGCACCTCCGGAAGCAACGCGAAGCTCCCGAGCGCCGGCGACCCGACGTCGCTCGTCGCGGCCGTCTCCGCCGCCGTCGCGGGCGCGGGCGCCATCGCGGTCTCCCGCAGGCGCCGCTAACGCGACGTAGCGCCACAGCACCACCCAGGAGGGGGCGTCCCACGCGGGGCGCCCCCTCCCTTGCGTATCGGGGCCGTCGTCCTTCTCGTCGCCCGCGCCCCTGCGTTGTGTACACTCGCCCGCCCGTTGTGTACGCGATTCAAGTCCTTATGCCGCCTTCGCGAGACCTCTACCTGCGCCTTTCCAAAAGCGCCATCTGGCCGGGGGCGGAAGTGGTGTACACAACGCCGCCCGCACCGTACACAACGCCGCTAGCCCCACCAGTCCCGCAGGCATAAAAGAACCCCGGCGAGAAGATCGTCGGGGCTCAGTGCAAATCCGCTTTGAAGAAGGTCCAGCTACGCCACGCGCTCCACGCTGGTGCCGGAACGCAGCTCTTCGGCAACCGTCATGTCAAAGTGGCCCGTGCTCGCGCTCAGGCAGTTGGCGCTCGCGCAGCTCATGGCATATGCAAGCTGGTCCTCAACGCTCATGCCGCGAGACATCGCCACAGCAAAGGCGCCCACCATCGTGTCGCCGGAGCCAACCGGGTTGACAACCTCGATCTTAGGTGCGCGCCCACGGAAGACGCCCTCGTCGCAGGCCATGACCGACCCGTCGCCTCCCAGCGAGACCACGACCTTCTCGATGCCGTACTTCTCGTGAACCTCGCGCGCGGCGGCGTAGATCTCGTCAATAGACTCGGGCTTACGGCCAAGAATCGCCTGGATCTCATCGGTGTTGGGCTTGATCATCGTGGGTCGCGCGGAGAGGCTCTCCACAAGCAGCTTGCCCGACGTGTCGAGAATCGCCGGCTTGCCCGCCGCGCGCACGATCTCAACGAGGTAGCGATAGATGGAGTCGCCGGCACCAACGGGAACGCTTCCGTTGAAGGTGACCACGTCCGCACGGGCCGCCACCTCGGCGACCTTCTCGCGAACGGCGGCCACCTCGTCCTCCGTCACCGGACGGCCCGGCTCAAGAAACTCCGTGGAACGTCCGTCGGGCTCGAGCACGTTCACGCAGCAGCGCGTCTCCGCCGCAACGCTCACAAAGTCGTGCTCAATGCCGTCCGCGTCGAGAAGCTCGCACAGGAGCCTACCGTTGTTGCCTCCCACAAAGCCCGTGGCCAGAATCTTCTCGCCGCAGGTCGCCACCGCACGGGCGGCGTTGAGGCCCTTGCCGCCGGCGTTGTCGATGCACGTCTGAACGCGCATGACCGTGCCGTCAACGAGCGGGCACGCAAGCTGATAGGCCTTGTCGATGGAGGTATTGAGCGTGACGGTAGAGATCATGGCGTCTCCTTTTTTACCGATGTCGGGCCAAGCTTTCAGACCATATAATTATACCGTCTGCACCCTCGTCGGACCCGCCCGATGGTGCGTCCCGCAAAGAAAGGCCTCCCGATGGCAGAGCCAAACGTTCTTCTTGTCCGCATCGACAACCGCCTCATTCACGGTCAGGTTGCAACCCAGTGGAATGCGGTTTTGGGAGCAGGCCTCATCATCGTTGCAAATGACGAGGTGGCGGCCAATGCTATGCGACAGAACCTCATGAAGATGGCGGCGCCACGCGGAATTCGGACGCGCTTTCTTTCTGTTGCCAACGCCGCGGACGCCATACTGGATTCGTCGGAGCGCAAGGGGATCTTTGTGGTGGTGGAGACTCCGGCCGATGCGCTCGCGCTCGTTCAGGCCGGCGCCCCCGTCACGCGCGTCAACGTTGGGAACATGCACATGACGGGCAACAAGCGCCAGGTCACGCCCTCGGTGGCTGTGGACGAACGGGATGTTGCGGCGTTTCGCGCGCTGCGCGATGCTGGTGTTGAGCTGGAGATCCGCCGCGTCCCCACCGCTTCTGCGGAGGACGTCGAGAAGCTCTTTGCGTAGGCGTTTCTTCGCGCACCCGTCGCAGACCTAACGATTTTGTCATGTTGGCCAAGGCGGCTCCTCCAGCGCCTTCAGCTGGGTATCATTCTCATATCCAAATGCTGAACCCACTAAGAAGAACGGGGACCAATGCTCCGCAGGAGACGTGACAGAAAGCGCCGCGGGGTTCTTCTCGCCCTGCTCGTGGCCGTTGCGCTGGCAGATAGCGCAACGCTCGCGGGGGCTGCCGTCCTGCACGCGCGCCGCCTCGAGCGCGTCTCGGGGACCAACGCCGTCACGGCTCCGGATGTTGTGGTCGAGAAGCGCGAGGGCCCGTACGAGACGGAGCTCGAGTACGCGGCGCTCTTCTCGGCGGACGGGCATCGCGTGGCGTCGGACGTCTCTTGGGATGACGAGTGGTTCTTTGGCGACGCACACGCCTACAACGCCGAGCTTGCGCACACCTGCGCCGTGCTCTCCGCGGTGGCCAACGCCGAGAGCGCCTATTACCAGCAGGGCTCGACCTCTCCCGCCTACGCCGAGCACGCCTTTGCCCAGCTGGGCTTTGACGATGTGTGCACGGCCTCGTACCGCTATCGCAGCGAGGTTCTCGACGAGGTTCTGGGCGTCATCGATGGGACGGACGTCGCGGCGTACACGCTGGCTACCAAGCGCGTGGTCTCGCGCGAGACGGGCGCCGAGAAGATCCTCACGGTTGTGGTTGTGCGCGGGTCGTACGGCTCGGAGTGGCTCTCCAACATCAAGATCGAGGGCGACCCTGAGGTCTCGGGGATTGCCGACGATGCCGACCACCTGGGCTTTACCCTTGCCGCCAACGAGATTGTGGCCGACTTGGAGGCGCGCGCGGACGAACTTGGGCCGGATGTAGAGCGCACCTACCTCTTCTGTGGGCACAGCCGCGGCGGGGCGATCGCCAACCTCCTTGCGAGCTACGTGGACGGCGCCGCGGGTGGGAGCCACGTGCTCGCGACGGCAGAGGACGTGCGCGCCTACACCTTTGCCACGCCTAACTCGACGTCTTCCAATGACGCGCGCTCCTCTCGCTACGACAATATATTCAACGTGCTCAACCCCTCCGACCTTGTTCCTCAGCTGCCGCTCTCCGACTGGGGCTATGAGCGCTACGGGCGCGACGTGTGGCTTCCCGGTGGGGGAGACGAGGGCTTTGATGACATGCTGGAAAAGATGCGGGCGTCCTACCTTAAGACGATGGGCACCGAGTGCCCGGCAGACCCCGCCGATCGCGAGAGGGCGGCCGCCTTTGTTGCCGCGCTTGGTGCGCGCGTTGGAAGCTTTGACGAGCTTGTCTCGCCGGCTGGGCTCTACGACATTGCCGCCGCGGCTGTGGGAACGGGCATAGACGTGGGGAGCCTGCTTGCGAGCCACTATCCCAACACCTACATCGCCTGGCTCGACGCGCTGCGCTGAGATGTGTGCTACCATGTCACGCTAGGCGATGACGGAGAGGTTTGGGCGTCGCGTTGCTAGCGGATAAGAGATGGGGGTCACCGGCTGAGAGCCCCCTCCAAGGCAGAGGCCCAGAGTTCACTCCACCAGCCGCGACCTGAACATGATACGAAGGGACAGTCCCTTCGTATCATCTGTAGGGAAGCCGGGGGCCCCACGGAACGGGGCGAGAAGAGCGGGCGCGCGGGGGAGAAAACCCGTTGCGCCAACCGAGGTGGTACCGCGGATCATTCCGTCCTTGGACAGCAGCACGGCTGTTCACGGGCGGTTTTTTAGTAGAGAAGGGATTGCACGATGTCGATGTCCGACGACCTCAAGGCGATTGAGGCACAGTTCCAGCAGGGTCTGGCCGCCGCCGAGACCATGGAGGCCCTCGAGGCCCTGCGCGTGAGCGTCCTGGGCAAGAAGGGCCAGCTCACGGCCATCATGCGCTCGATGGGCAAGCTTGCCCCGGAGGAGCGCCCGGCCATGGGCCAGCTCGCCAACACCGTCCGCGCCAACGTTGACGCCGCGCTCAAGGCGCGCAAGGAGGAGCTCTCCGCCGCGCTTCTGGAGCAGAAGATGGCCGCTGACGCCGTTGACGTCACGCTGCCGGGCCGTCGCCTCTCCCAGGGCACCCAGCACCTCATCAACCAGATCCGCGAGGAGATCGAGGACATCTTCGTGGGGCTCGGCTACACCGTCGAGGACGGCCCCTACGTCGAGAGCACCTG
The DNA here is from genome assembly GCA_949291295.1 of uncultured Olsenella sp. Lineage (GTDB taxonomy): Bacteria > Actinomycetota > Coriobacteriia > Coriobacteriales > Atopobiaceae > Thermophilibacter. The sequence continues at coordinate 50,208 of CASEVE010000008.1, read as the reverse complement.
GTACAACTTCACCGCGCTCAACGCCCCTGAGGACCATCCCAGCCGCTCCGCCAAGGACACCTTCTACGTGGTGGACAACGCGCCCGGCACGATGCTCCACGCCGAGGAGACCAACGTCCAGGGCGAGTCCGACATCCTCCTGCGCACCCAGACCTCCGGCGTCCAGGTGCACGTCATGGAGAACAAGAAGCCGCCGATCTACATGATCTGCCCGGGTACGGTCTTCCGTCCGGACACGGCCGACGCCAACCACCTCCCGCAGTTTACGCAGGTGGAGGGTCTTGTCGTGGACGAGGGCATCACCTTCGGCGACCTCAAGGGCACGCTCGACTACTTCACGCGCGAGATCTTTGGCAAGGACCGTGCCACGCGCTACCGCCCGCACTTCTTCCCGTTCACCGAGCCCAGCTGCGAGGTCGACGTCTCCTGCGGCGTCTGCGGCGGCAAGGGCTGCCGCTTCTGCAAGAACACCGGCTGGCTGGAGATCCTGGGCGCCGGCATGGTTGACCCCAACGTCTTTGAGTTCTGCGGCATCGACCCCGAGAAGTACACCGGCTTTGCCTTTGGCATCGGCGTCGAGCGCGTGGCTGCCCTGCGCTACGACCTGCCCGACCTCAGGATGCTGATGACCGGTGACATGCGCTTCCTCCGCCAGTTCTAATGCTGACAAAGGTGACAGGGCATTTTGTCATCATGACAAAGGTGACAGGGTACTTTGTCATCAACCGGGAGATTGACATCGCCGTCTGGCAGGATTTGTACTGATCGCGCGAGAAGGAGAAGAACAATGCGCGTCTCATATGAGTGGCTCAAGAGCATGGTCGACGTGCCGGCGGACCCCGCCGAGCTCGTGGCCGAGTTCACCCGTACCGGCACCGAGGTCGAGGCCGTGGAGAAGGTCGGCGCCAACCTCGAGCACGTGGTCACGGCCCAGGTCGTGAGCAAGAAGCCCCACCCCGACTCCGACCACATGTGGCTCTGCCAGGTCTCGGTGGGCGACAAGAACGTGGACGAGAATGGCAACCCCGTGCCCCTGCAGATCGTCTGCGGCGCCCAGAATTTCAACGAGGGTGACCACATCGTGACCGCCATGATCGGCGCGGTGCTCCCCGGTGACTTCAAGATCAAGAAGAGCAAGCTGCGCGGCGTGGAGTCCTGCGGCATGAACTGCTCTGCTCGTGAGCTGGGCCTGGGCAATGACCACGAGGGCATCATGATTCTGCCCGAGGACGCCCCGGTGGGCATGGACTTCACCGATTACCTCGGCATGTCTGACACCGTGATCGACTGCGAGATCACGCCCAACCGCCCCGACTGCCTCTCCATGACCGGCATGGCGGTGGAGGTTGCGGCCATCCTCGACGAGGACACCCACATCGAGCTCCCCGCCGTGAGGGCCGAGCAGGGCCCAAACGCCGCTGACCTCGTCGACGTGACGATCGACGACCCCGAGCTCTGCCCGCGCTACACCGCGCGCGTGGTCCGCAACGTGAAGATCGGCCCCTCGCCCGAGTGGCTCGCCCAGCGCGTGGCCGCCGCCGGCGGACGCTCGATCAACAACGTCGTGGACGTGACCAACTACGTGATGTACCTCACCGGCCAGCCGCTCCACGCCTTCGACCTGGGCAAGCTCACCGAGCGTGACGGACGCCGCCACATCGTGGTCCGCGCCGCGCACGACGGCGAGAAGCTCGTGACGCTCGACGGCCAGGAGCGCGAGCTCACGCATGACATGTGCCTCATCACCGACGACGGCGTGACCCCGATCGCGCTTGCCGGCGTCATGGGCGGCCTCGACTCCGAGATCACGGAGGGCACGACCGACGTCCTTCTCGAGAGCGCGAACTTCTCGTCCGGCCATACGTCGCGCACCTCGCGCAACCTCGACCTCATGAGCGAGGCCTCCATCCGCTACGAGCGCAAGGTCGACGGCTCAAACTGCGCCAACGTGGCCGAGATTGCTGCCGCGCTCTTCGAGGAGTGCTGCGGCGCCGAGGTCTGCCCGGGCATCGTGGACGTCTACCCCGGCGAGGCCGACGACGCGCCCACCCAGATCACGCTGCGCCCGAGCCGCGCGCGCCTCATCGGCGGCGCTGACATCCCCGAGGACTTCATGGTCGGCCGCCTGCGTCGCCTGGGGTGCGCCGTGGAGAAGGCCGGCGACGACGCCCTGGCCGTGACCGCCCCCACCAACCGTCCCGACCTCACCCGCGAGGTTGACCTCATCGAGGAGGTCGTGCGCCTCTGGGGCGAGGGCGACATCGAGGCCACCCTGCCCGCCGCGAAGAACCACGCCGGCGGCCTCACCGTGGAGCAGCGCCGCGTCCGTAAGATCGGCGCCGTGCTGCGCGCCTGCGGCCTCTCCGAGACCTCCACGTACAACTTCGCCGCACCGGATGACCTTTCCCGCCTGGGCATTCCCGACGTGGGACGCGGCGTGCCCGTAAAGATCATCCGCCCGCTCGTGGCCGAGCAGTCCGAGATGCGCCGCTCCATGCTGCCGGGGCTGCTCCGCTCCGTGGCGTACAACCTCGACCACGGCGTGGCCAACGTCGCGCTCTACGAGATCGGACGCGTCTTCTTTGGCCACGAGAACAAGAGCCTCCCCGACGAGCCCAGCTACATCTGCGGCGTCATGGCCGGCAAGCGCGCCGACGACGCCTGGAACCAGCGCTTTGACGAGTACGACTTCTTCGACGCCAAGGGCGTGGTCGAGGAGCTGCTGGACGCACTGCGCGTGACCAAGGTTCGCTTCAAGGTGGCAGACGCCGAGAAGTACCCCTGGCTCCAGCCTGGTCGCGCCGCCGAGGTCACGGCGGGTGGCGGCCAGGTCGTCGGCTGGGTGGGCAACGTCCACCCGCGCGGCTTGCGCGCGATGGGCGTCGACGCCCCCGTGGTGGCCTTCGAGCTCTCCCAGGCGGCGCTGCTGCGCCTTGCTGCCGACCAGCTGCCCTACGAGGACGTGCCCACGCTGCCCGGCGTTGACGTTGACCTTGCCATTGTGGTGGACGAGTCCGTGACCTGCGAGACCCTTATGCAGCGTATCTCCTCGGCCGGCGGCAAGCTGCTCGCCGACGTCCGCCTCTTCGACGTCTACCGCGACGACGAGCGTGTGGGCAAGGGCAAGAAGTCCATGGCCTTCTCGCTCACCTACCGCGCGGCCGACCGCACCCTCACCTCCGACGAGGTGGAGAAGGCCCACGAGAAGCTCGTGACCAAGGTCTGCAAGTCCACCGGCGGCGAGGTCCGCTCCTAGCCTCCGCGGACGAGCGATTCCTATTTGTCCGTCTTTCGCCGTATCATAGGTCAGAAGGGGCACGTCCCCTTCTGACCTAGATCGGGGGATGCTATGTACTGCACCAATTGTGGCGAGAAGGTTCCCGAGGGGGCAACATACTGTCCGGGCTGCGGAGTGCGGCTCGACAAGTCCTCCTCTGCAGCGGTGAGGTTTGACGACCCCAAGCTCATCAAGCACGGCGGCGCTCAGGTTCCTCCGGAGCGCCGTAATGCGAGCGTAGTTGTTGCGGCAGGAATCGTTGCGTTTCTCGCCGTGGTGGCGGTTGTTGCCCTTCTGGTGGTGCTCAACCCGTTTGGCCTTGGTTCGTCCACCGAGAGTCCGGTCCCGGAGCCGCCCGCGCAGCAGGTGGTGGAAGGGGAGGAGGACTCCAAGGATGACTCTGCCCAAGATGCGGAAGACGAGAAGGACGGTGGGTCGGAGGCTGGCGACAACGTGACGGCGGACGACGAGGAAGCCGACAAGGACTCCGACAAGGATTCCGATAAGGACGCCGACCAGCCAGAGTCCGATGACGGCAAGGCTGCCGATGACGCCGACGAAGACGCTGACCAGTCAGAATCCGACGGCACCTATGTTCTGCCCGACAGCGCAACCCATGCCTACTCAGAGCGCGAGCTCGCGGATTACACCAACTGGGAGCTTTACGTGGCCCGCAACGAGGTGTACGCGCGTCACGGTCGTCGCTTCCGCAACGAGGACCTCCAGGGATACTTTGATCGACAGCCCTGGTATGAACCCGAGCTTTCTCCCGACGAGTTTGATGCCCGCGCAGACTCCCTTCTCAATAGTGTTGAGCGCAAAAACGTGGACACCATACTCTCAATAGAGACCTCGCGCGGCTCCGAGTACCTCTAGGGTCCGCTGGCGCTTCGTGCTAGCATACAAGCATCATGCCAAGCTGGAACATACATACTGCGCACGTGGAGAGGCTCCTTCGTGAGGAGGGGGCCGACACCCTCGGCATCACCGATGTCAATGCCTTTCTCTTTGGTAACCTTGCGCCGGACATCTATGTTGGCTACATGGTTCCCAACATCTCCTATCGCATAGATTACAAGCTTACGCACCTTACGACGCGGGAGCATATTCCGCTGCCGCGCCACGATGACTTCTGGGACTTCTACGTTGCGCGTCAGAAGAGCGTGTCCGACATGACGCTCGGGGCATGGTCCCACATGGTTGCCGACCACGTCTACAATGCTCACACTCGTGCCTACCTCGCCAAGATTGGCGTGGAGCCGGGTGAGCGGGCCCGCGTTGGCAAGCAGGCCGACTTTGCGCTCTTTGGGCGTACGCTCGACATCTCCCTCGTGCCGCATCTGGACGAGGCGCTTCTCAGGCAGTGCAGGGAGTTTGGCCCTTACACGATCCTTGAGCACGACGCTCGGGGAGCGGTGGACACTGCGCGCTCCATCGTGGAGAAAAACCGGGCGGAACACGTAGACGGCACGCCGGAGTATCAGCTGCTTACGGCAGAGTTCTTCGAGGCGGCGCGCCAGGAGGCTCACGAGATCATCGTGCGCGGCCTCAAGAGCAGGGTCTTGCATCAGTAGACTATCGTTGCGCCTACATCTATTCCTATTGACGGAGTAGCTCCTCTATGCGCGAGGGCATACCCCCTACTATCAAGTAACCCTCAATGAAATTATCTTTAGTTAATTATTATGTGTGAATATGACCTCTGATTCTCCAACCTGCCACTATTCATTCCCCAAATTGACCATTAGCTGTCAGATATCTTCCTTCTTGCTGTAAAGCAACCTGAGCTTGTTCTGATGCGGGTCGACTAGCGCTTCTCGTTACGCGATAACTGCCGCCCGTCCGGACAAGTTCCGGGCGGGCGGTATTTCTTTCCTGCCAGCGTGGCTTGTTGAGCCGCTTACGGGACGGAAAATAGGCGAGCGGGGCGCGTGTAGAATGGACTGGTCTGTTGTCGCCCCGGGAGGAGTCCCTATGAGCTGGTTTGAGCCGTCCTTCGTCTATCAGGTGTATCCGCTGGGCCTTTGCGGTGCCCCCCACGAGAACGATGGCGTGCTCGAGCATCGTATTCTGCAGCTCATCGATAACAGCTGGATTGAGCATGCTGCCAAGCTTGGCGCTACGTGCCTGCTTCTCAACCCCGTCTTTGAGTCGGACGCTCACGGCTACGACACGCGCGACTATACCAAGGTGGACTGCCGCCTTGGCATCAATGAGGACCTGCGCGCGGTTGTGGATGCCTGTCATAAGGCGGGGATGAAGGTCCTTCTCGACGGCGTCTTCAACCACGTGGGTCGCGGCTTCTGGGCGTTTCAGGACGTGCTGGCACGTCGTGGCGAGAGCCCGTATGCCGGCTGGTTTGAGATTGACTGGAATGGCAACAACTGCTTCAACGACGGCCTCTCCTACAGCTGCTGGGAGGGGGCGGTCAACCTAGTGAAGCTCAACCACTGGAACAACGACGTCAACAACTATCAGGCCGAGGTCATCCGCGGTTGGGTGCGCGACTTTGACATCGACGGTCTTCGTCTCGACGTTGCCTACTGCCTTGACCAGGGATTCCTGCGATTCCTACGCAACCTTGCCAACCAGATTGGCCAAGAGCGCGGCGAGAAGTTCGTCCTGGTGGGCGAGACCATGTTTGGTGACTACAACCAGTGGATGGGCGACGACCTCTGTGACTCCGTGACAAACTACGAGGCTTACAAGGGCCTGTGGTCCTCGATGAACTCTGCCAACATGCACGAGATTGCCTATGCGCTCGAGCGCCAGAGCGGCAGCCATCCGTGGGACCTCTACACCGGTCGCCACATGCTCGACTTTGTGGACAACCACGACGTGCCGCGCATCGCCACCAAGCTGGACGACAAGAACCAGCTCGTTCCGCTCTATGGCCTGCTCTTTGGCATGAGCGGTGTGCCGTCTGTCTACTACGGTAGCGAGTGGGGGATTGAGGGCGAGCAGCTGCCCGGCGACCACGAGATTCGACCCGCACTGAGCGCTCCGGAGTGGAGTGCGCTCACGGATTGGATTGCTGCTTTGGCCGCGGCGCGCTCTGGTAGCGAGGCGCTTGTTTGGGGTGACTACACGCAGCTCCAATGCCAGCCGCAGCAGCTGGTCTTCCAGCGCCGCAGCGAGGGCGAGCGCGTAATTGTGGCCATCAACGCGAGCGGCGAGCCAGCAACGGTGCACTTTGACGCCCAGTGCGGCCGCGCCGTGGACCTCATCACCGGCGAGGAGCACGACTTTGGCGGCGGCTCCGAGCTCAAGCCCTATTCCACGTACTACTGGCGCTGCGAGCGCTAGGGTAGCGAGAAGCCCGTTCTTCTCGCCAGCGCTTTTGTCGCAGAGGATCCGCGCGCACCGGCCGCGTGGACCCTCGGCGACACTTCCCGCCATGAAACTGTCGCCGCCGGTCCCCGCTCACGGTTCCGGGGCCTCCTGCCGACACTTTCGGACCCGAAACCGTCGCTTCGGGTCCACCCCGAGACGCCCGTGGACCGGTAGCGACACTTTCCCAGCACAAAGTGTCGCTACCGGTCCACACACCACCCCCCAATCCCATCTCGCTGTAAGGGCCTTGCCAGCAGCAAGAGGCCCCTCGGCCTTCCGGAGAGAAGTTCCACGAAGTGCACTTCTCGCAGGAAGGCCGAGGGGCCTCATCCCTTGCGGTTGGAAAGTCCCGCCTACTGGACCTGCGCCACCATCGCCATGTTGGTGGAGGTGGTGTAGTCGCCCAGGCGCGGCGAGGTCTGCGGATCGCCGGCGGTGATGACCACGATGTCGCCGGACTCCACGAGGCCGTTGCGCTTGGCGGTGAGCAGCGCGTCGTAGAGCGTGCTCGAGAGCGAGCCCTGCTCGGTGGTGCGGTACGCGTAGACGCCCCAGTAGAAGCAGGTGCGACGGATGGTCTGCTCGCGCGGAGACGTGGCAAAGAGCGGCATCTTCGGACGGAACGTGGAGATGAGACGCGCGGAGCGGCCGGAGTTGGTCGGCGCGAGGATGCACTTGGCGTTCACGCGGTCGGCCATCTCGAGCGCGGCAAAGCCGGTGGCGCCGTTGACGTTGCGGACGCCGCCGCGGTCGTGGTACTCCTTGCGCTCGGGCAGGTACTTCTCGGTCTCCTTGCAGATCTCGGACATGGTCTTCACGGCGTCGATGGGATACTTGCCAGCAGCGGTCTCACCGGAGAGCATGACGCAGTCGGTGCCGTCGTAGATGGCGTTGGCAACGTCGGTGATCTCGGCGCGCGTGGGGCGCGGGTTGCGCTGCATGGAGTCGAGCATCTGAGTGGCGGTGATGACGGGCTTGTAGTGCGCGTTGCACTTCTTGATGATGGTCTTCTGGATGTGGGGGACCTGTGCGGCGGGCACCTCGACGCCGAGGTCGCCACGAGCGACCATGCAGCCGTCGGCCTCGTGGAGGATCTCGTCGAAGTTCTTGACACCCAGGGCGCTCTCGATCTTGGGGAAGATGAGGACCTCAGGCGTGCCCATCTCGATGCAGATCTTGCGGATCTCCTGGACGGCCTTGCCGTCGCGGATGAAGGAGGCGGCGATGGCGTCGATGCCAAGCTCGCAGCCAAACATGATGTCCGCGCGGTCCTGGGCGGTGACGGACGGCAGGTTGATGTTGAGGTTGGGGAAGTTCACGCCCTTGCGCTCGCCGAGCTCGCCGCCGTTGGTGATGGTGCAGTAGATGTCCGAGCCCTCAACGTGGTCGACCTCAAGGCCGATAAGACCGTCGTCGATCAGGATGACGGTGCCCTTCTCGACCTCCTGGGGCAGGGGCTTGTAGTCGAGCGAGAAGCGCTCGGAGGTGCCAATCACGTCGTCGTCGGTGGTGACAACGCAGGTCTTGCCCGTCTCGAGCGTCACCTTGTGCCCGTCCTTGAGCATGCCGGTGCGCACCTCGGGGCCCTTGGTGTCAAGCATGATGGCTACGGGAATGGCGAGCTCGCGAGAGAGGGCGCGGACGCGCTCGATGTTCTTGCGGTGGTACTCGTGGCTGCCGTGCGAGAAGTTGAAGCGCGCGACGTTCATGCCGTGCAGGATGAGCTGGCGCAGAACCTCCTCGTCCTCGGTGGCGGGACCCATCGTGCAGACGATTTTGGTCTTCTTCTTGTTGAAAGCCATCTGTGCCCTTTCTACGGACGGGGGTGTAAACAGCGTCGGGATGTCTTAGCAGACGACGCTGCGGTCAACAAAGTCGGTGCCATTGGCAAAGGCGCGGGCGTTGTCGAGGGTGACGCGGGCGATCTCGCCGAGGGCCTCGTGGGTGAAGAACGCCTGGTGGCTCGTCATGACAACGTTGGGGAAGGAGCAGAGGCGCGCGGTGACGGAATCGATGACCTGGCCGGCGCGGTTCTGGTAGACGTTGGGGCCCTCCTCGTCGTAGACGTCGATGCCGGCAGCGCCAATCTTGCCGGAGAGGATGCCGCGGATGAGGGCCTGGGTGTCAACGAGGCCGCCGCGACCGGTGTTGATGAAGATTACGCCGTCCTTCATCTTCTCGATGGACTCGTCGTTGATCATGTGGCGGCTCTCCTCGTTGAGGAAGGCATGGAGGGAGATGAAGTCGGAGCGGCGGTAGAGCTCGTCGTAGTCAACGTACTCGTCGACGACGCCCTCCTCCACGAGCTTCTGGTTGGGGTAGAGGTCGGAGCCGAGGACCTTCATGCCAAAGCCCTTGCAGATGCGGCAGAGGGCAGCGCCGATGCGGCCGGTGCCGATGATGCCGGCGGTCTTGCCGTGCAGCGTGTTGCCCACGAGGCCGTCGAGCGAGAAGTCGTTCTCGCGGACGCGGATGTAGCCCTTGCAGATGCGGCGGTTGGCGGCAAGTGCGAGACCCATGGCGTGCTCCGCGATGGCCTCGGGGGAGTAGGCGGGGACGCGCGTCACCTTCATGCCAAGGTCCTGGGCCACGGCCACGTTGACGGCATCGAAGCCGGCGCAGCGCATGAGCAGGAGCTTGACGCCAAAACCGGCGAGGATCTCGAGGGTCATGGCGCCGCAGTCAGCGTTGACAAAGGCGCAGACGGCGTCATAGCCGCGGGCGAGGGCGGCGGTCATGGGCGTGAGGTTGGTCTCGGTGAAGTCGATCTTGATCTCGGGATAGTCCTTCAGCTCCTTGGTGAAGGAGGCCTTGTCGTAGCTGGCGGTTCCATAGAAGAGGATGTTCATCCCGTGCTTCCTTTCCCGAATGCGCGTAAGCGCAACACAGTAACCTACACAGGCAAAGTTTAGCGCAGGCAAGGGGTGTGTAAGCGCTATCGCACGACGAAATCATACAACAGAGTGGAATCGTTTTCACACGAGGGGCGCAGTGTGACAAATTACCCTGTCACCATTGTCATCAACCCTGACAATTGGGATGGGGCAATCTGTCCGGTCCGTGCCGGTTCGCCCTGGTCTGACTCTCTGCGCAAAAGTGCCGCTCGTGCCACAAATGGGCGAAGCCGTGCGCAAAAGTCGCGTTCGTGCCACATCAAATCGGCCATTGGAGGCGACTATGATTCAATGAGTTATGTCACTATCTGGGCTTTTGCACTCCGGCTACTCTGGGCACCCTCGAAAACATGTGGCACGAGCGACGATTTTGCGCGGCGGAAGTCCGGTTTGTGGCACGAGCGGCACTTTTGCGCAGTCGGCGGAGCCAACAGGTCTCTTTCGTCCCTAACTGGCAGGTTGGCCACGAGTGACAAATGAACCTGCGCCGGTGTCACACTGATTTGACAGCGGGAAATCGGGTAAAATAAACGACTGTTCTGTCAGCTGCCCGACATGGCAGCCTTGACGAGCCCTTGCCCCTCCTGGGGAATTATGACCGGGCGTCAATCTGTCGGGCGAACCGTCCTACCCAGGAGGAGAAAAACGTTGAAAGAGTACCTAGCGTCCGCCAAAGACGTTCTGGGTGAGCTTTCCTCTAACGAGGAGAGCGGCCTGACCGCGGCGGAAGCGGCGAGCCGTCTGTCGCAGTATGGGCACAACGAGCTCGAGAAGGAGGAGAAGACCCCGCTCTGGAAGCGCTTCTTCGAGCAGATGGCCGACCCGATGGTCATCATGCTCATCGTGGCGGCCTTCATCTCGGCCGTGACCGGCATGATCCAGGGCGAGCCCGAGTGGGCCGACGTCATCATCATCATGGTCGTCGTCATCATCAACTCCGTGCTCGGCGTCGTGCAGGAGGCCAAATCCGAGCAAGCGCTTGAGGCCCTGCAGCAGATGAGCGCCGCGCAGTCCAAGGTCATCCGCGGCGGCAAGATGGAGCACCTGCCCTCCGCGCAGCTCGTCCCCGGCGATATCGTGCTGCTGGAGGCCGGCGACTCCGTCCCCGCCGACTGCCGCGTGCTCGAGAGCGCCTCGATGAAGATCGAGGAGGCCGCCCTCACCGGCGAGTCCGTGCCGGTCGAGAAGCACGTCGAGGCCATCGCTCTGGCCGCCGGCACCGACGACGTGCCCCTCGGCGACCGCAAGAACATGTGCTACATGGGCTCCACCGTGGTCTACGGCCGCGGCCGCGCCGTCGTGGCCGCCACCGGCATGAAGACCGAGATGGGCAAGATCGCGGGCGCCCTCACCACCGCCAAGAAGGAGCTCACCCCGCTCCAGATGAAGCTCAACGAGCTCTCCGGCATCCTCACCAAGCTGGTGCTCGCCATCTGCGTGATTATCTTTGCCGTGGACATCGTGCGCCACTTCGGCGAGCTGGGCTCCCACCCCGAGATGATCCTCGACACCTTCATGGTGGCCGTGTCGCTGGCCGTGGCCGCCATCCCCGAGGGCCTGGTCGCCGTGGTGACCATCGTGCTCTCCATGGGCGTGACCAAGATGGCGCGCCGCCAGGCCATCATCCGCAAGATGACGGCCGTGGAGACGCTCGGCTGCACGCAGGTCATCTGCTCGGACAAGACCGGCACCCTCACGCAGAACAAGATGACCGTCACCCGTCACGAGCTCGCCGCGCCCGAGGAGAAGCACCTCGCCGGCATGGCGCTCTGCTCCGACGCCAAGTGGGACGCCGAGAAGGGCGAGGCCGTGGGCGAGCCCACCGAGTGTGCCCTGGTCAACGACGCCGCCAAGGCCGGCATGACCGGTCTCGACGTGGAGCACCCGCGCGTGGGCGAGGCCCCGTTCGACTCGGGCCGCAAGATGATGTCCGTTGTGGTCGAGGAGGCCGACGGGACCTTCGAGCAGTACACCAAGGGTGCCCCCGATGTGGTCCTGGGCCTCTGCTCCAAGGTCTATGATGGCGAGAAGGTCGTGCCCATGACCGAGGCGCGCCGCGCCGAGCTGCTCGCCGCCAACAAGGCGATGGCCGACGAGGCCCTGCGCGTGCTCGCGCTGGCGAGCCGCACCTGGGACAAGGTGCCCGCCGACTGCTCGCCCGAGGCCCTCGAGCGCGACCTCACGTTCTGCGGCCTCTCCGGCATGATCGACCCGGAGCGCCCGGAGGTGGCCGGCGCCATCAGCGAGGCGCAGGGCGCGGGCATCCGCACCGTCATGATCACGGGCGACCACATCGACACCGCCGTGGCCATCGCAAAGAACCTCGGCATCGTGCACGACCGCTCCGAGGCCATCACGGGCGCCGAGCTGGACAAGATGTCCGACGACGAGCTCGACGCGCGCATCGAGGACTACGGCGTCTACGCCCGCGTCCAGCCCGAGCACAAGACCCGCATCGTCGAGGCCTGGAAGTCCAAGAACAAGATCGTGGCCATGACCGGCGACGGCGTGAACGACGCCCCGTCCATCAAGCGCGCCGACATCGGCGTGGGCATGGGCATCACCGGTACCGACGTTACCAAGAACGTGGCGGACATGGTGCTCGCGGACGACAACTTCGCCACCATCATCAGCGCGTGCGAAGAGGGTCGTCGCATCTACGACAACATCCGCAAGGTCATCCAGTTCCTGCTGTCGGCCAACATCGCCGAGGTGCTCTCGGTCTTTGTGGCCACGCTCGTGGGCTTCACGATCTTCCAGCCGGTGCAGCTGCTCTGGATCAACCTGATCACGGACTGCTTCCCGGCGCTCGCGCTCGGCATGGAGGAGGCCGAGGGTGACGTCATGAAGCGCAAGCCGCGCAACGCCACCGACGGCGTCTTCGCGGGCGGCATGGGCCTTGACATCGCGGTCCAGGGCGTCATCATCACCGTGCTCGTGCTGGCGAGCTTCTTCGTGGGCGTCTACTTCGACATGGGCTACATCGACATCGCGGACATGATCGCCGGCACCGCCGACGAGGAGGGCGTCACCATGGCGTTCATCACCCTGTCCATGGTCGAGATCTTCCACTGCTTCAACATGCGCAGCCGCCGCGCGTCGCTGTTCTCCATGAAGAAGCAGAACGTGTGGCTGTGGGGCGCCGCGGTGCTCGCGCTCGTCCTCACTGTCATCGTGGTCGAGGTGCCGTTCCTGGCCAACATGTTCGGCTTCATGGAGCTGCCGCTCGAGGCGCTCGCCTGCGCTGTCGGCCTGGCATTCCTGATCATCCCGATCATGGAGGTCTACAAGGCCATCATGCGCTCGATCGAGAAGAACCGCGAGTAGTTTTTCTCTCCATAGTTCCGCCGGGGCGGAGGTCCAGCTTGGGCCTCCGCCCTTTTTGGTGGCCGGATTCTCGGTCGCCGTCGCGGGCGCGGTACCGCTTGCCGAAGGCGGTCGCCGCGGGCGGGGTGTCGCCTGCCCTTTCGCCTAACATAAACCTGAAAACAAACCCCGAGGAGAGGAGTCTTCCCATGGGACGCCGCCGAGTGAGCGCGCTTCTTGCGGTGGCGGCCGCGATAGTCGCCTGTCTCGTTGCGCCGTCGGTCGCTGGTGCCGCCGAGACCAAGGTCATGTACCGCCTCTACAACGAGTGGACGGGCGAGCACTTCTACACCGCCTCAGCCACAGAGAGGGACTCGCTCTCCAAGGTTGGGTGGGACTACGAGGGCGCGGCCTGGTCGGCCCCCGGGAGGTCGGGCAGCCCCGTCTACCGCCTCTACAACCCCTGGGTCGACGGCGGAGACCACCACTACACCACCGACGCCCACGAGTACGCCGCCCTCAAGGAGGCCGGGTGGAGGAAGGAGGGCGTGGGCTGGTACTCCGACGACGCCCGCGGCGAGGCCCTCTACCGCCTCTACAACCCCTACGCCACCACCGGAACGCACCACTACACGGCGGACGCAAACGAGCGCGACCAACTCAAGAAGCTCGGCTGGAAGGCTGAGGGCATAGCTTGGTATGGTATGGGCTCGGGCGGCGGTCAAAGCTATGTGCTCAAGGATGGCGTCAAGGAGATTGGCGGCTACACATCCTCCAACGCGAGTTCCTTCACGGCTCCGTCGGGCACTTCGCTCAAGGCGGGCGATAAGGTCGTGCTCGAAGCCACGGATGCCAACCCCTACGGAGCGGCGGGCACCGTCACCTCAGTCAAGAAGAACGCAAATGGCTCCGTTACTGCCACCTTCAAGCAGGCAACCGATCCCGCCGAGGTCTTTACCAGCCTCGAGGCCGTGGGTGCGGGCGTGACCGTTGACTCCTCTGCCACGGTGGTGAGCGGCGCCTCGGGCGCGGGAGGCGCGCTGGACGCTGCGGGCGCCGGCGTGAGCGTGAGCGATACGTGGAGTCCCGGCAAGGGTGCCCTCTCGGCCGACTTCAACGCCAAGCTCGACAAGAACGGCAGTTACATAAAGGGCGAGTTCAGCGTCAAGCCCAAGATTGGCTACGACATCAAGTGGACGCTCTTTGGCGGGCTCGAGCGCTGCGAGCTGGACTTTGACGGCCGCGCTGCCATCGACGTTGACGTACACGTGCAGAACAAGAACGCCGGCAAGGACATCAAGGTCCTCGAGGTTAAGGTGCCGCTGCCGTACGGCTTCTCGGTGGACGTCCCCCTCTACGTGTGCGTGACTGCCGAGGGCGACCTCTCCGTGGAGATTGGCTACGACATGGATACCAACATGCGCCTCAAGGACGATAAGTGGGTGGTTACCGACAAGAGCGAGTTTGACGCCGAGCTCTCTGCCGCCATCCACCTGCGCCTGGGCGGCAAGGTTGGGGCCGAGCTTAACTGCCTCGAGGTCCAGCTCATCGACGCAGCGGTTGAGGCGGGCGCCGACGGCGAGATAAGCAGCAAGGTGCGCGACACCGGTCTCGTGTGCAACGACCTCTCCGCGTACGGCTATGCCGATGTGGAGGTGGGTACGGGCACCGGCTACCTCAAGAAGCTTGGCTGGACCTTCGAGAAGGAGGTCATCAACGAGAAGAACTCCCCGCTCAAACTTGCCTGGCACTTCGAGGACGGCGTGCGCGTTGACGAGTGTACCTGGGGCAAGACGCCGGTTGAGCCGGATGAGCCCGACGTGCCGGAGGGTCCTGACGACCCAGATACACCCCTAGAACCGGGCGACGAGATATACGGGCAGAAAATAACCCAGGTGTCCCTGGGGTCCGATACGGCTGCTGCCATCACGGAGGACGGGTCCCTGTGGCTCTGGGGAAACAACTACTACGGTCAGGTTGGTAGCGGCTCGACGCAAAACTACGGCGTCGACCCCGTCAAGGTGATGGAAGACGTTGAGTCCGTCTATCTCGAGAGCTCCAGCTCGGCGGCCATCAAGAAGGACGGCTCGCTCTGGATGTGGGGGGCAAACGCCTACGGTCAGCTGGGTGACGGCTCAACGACAACGAGGCGCGCGCCGGTCAAGGTCCTTGACGGAGGGGTCGCCAAGATCTGCTCGATTGGGACGACGGCGGTGATCATGGAGGACGGCTCGCTCTGGATGTGGGGGGACAACACCTACGGTCAGATTCTTCACGAGACGTCGGAGAAGGTTACCAAGCCGTGCAAGGTCATGGACGGCGTCATTTCGGTGTCGGCGGGCATGGATTCCGTTGCCGTTGTGAAGAGCGACGGGACCCTGTGGACATGGGGTAGTAACGGCTTCGGCCAGCTGGGCAACGGGACCACCAAGGACAGCAGCAGCCCTGTGATGATCATGTCCGGCATGGTCTCCGTCGCCGACAGCGAGCAATGGCGGCTCCTTGCGCTTGACCAAGACGGAGGTCTCTGGGGGTGGGGGAGCAACTCTGGCGGCTATCTTGACGCCGACACGGAGAACGACTGCCTTGCTCCCGTAAAGATCATGGATGGTGTCTCCTCGTATGCCCTGGGATATCACCATCTTGCCGCGGTCACCACTACCGGCGAGCTCTGGTCATGGGGTTACAACGAAAATGGACAGGTTGGCAACGGAACCACGGAGAAGGTGCTGAGGCCCGTTAAGGTCATGGGGGGCGTCGCCTCGGTGTCTCTTGGAGGCTCCAGCTCCTCGGCGCTCACCCAGGATGGAGTCCTCTGGATGTGGGGAGATTGCGGGAGAGGCATACTGGGTCCCGAGGTAGACGAAGACTGTCTTACGCCGGTTCAATTCAACCATCCCCAGTGATTGGGATTGCTGCGGCTCTGACAGGTAAGAAACACGCATGCGGCGGCGATCTGGATGAAGAGGGTGAGTTCATGTCCAACATCCAGAGTGTGATTCGAAGCTTCTTCTAAGTAGCGCGGCGTATTGTCGTGACATGTGACGTGTGCGATTCTGGCGTGTAACGCGTTTGCGACGAGCTCTCCCCGTGCGGGTTTCTCGCCCGTACACTGGCGAGAAACCCGCACGGATTGGAGCTCCCATGATTGGACTCGCCGGACTCGTTCTCGCCGTTGTCGCCATCGTGTTTCTCGTGTGGCGCGGCTGGCACATGGCCATCGTGTCTCTTGCTGCCTCGCTCATTGTTGTTGCAACCAACGGAATGGACCCGTTGAGCAGCATAAACGTCTCCTATATGGGGGATATGTCCGCCTTTGTGGGCAGCTGGTTTCTGCTCTTTGCCCTGGGGTCCGTCTTTGGGCGCGTGATGGGGGACTCTGGGGCGTCGGCGGGCATCGCTTCTAGCATGCTGCACCTCGTGGGCGAGAAGCACGCGCTTCTCGTCATCATGATCACGGGCCTCGTGCTCTCTTACGGCGGCATCAGCGCCTTCATCATTGCTTTCTCGGTCTATCCCATCGCCGCGGAGCTCTTCCAGCGTGCGGACATTCCCAAGAAGCTCATCGTGGCGGCCATCATGGTGTGCCCGGCCACGCTCGGTATGGTCATGATGCCGGGCATCCCCTCCACGCAGAACCTCATTCCCACGTCTTACCTGGGAACGGATGCCTATGCGGGTGGGCTTCTCGGTGTGATCTGCTCGGTTGTGATGTTTGCAATGTCGTATGCCTACCTCCAGTGGGAGATTGGACGCTGCCGCCGCCGCGGCGAGCACTTCTCGCCCAGCGCCGGCGAGAAGATCGGTTCCGCAAGCGACGCAGCGGAAACCGAGGCGCCCGCAACCTGGGCGTGCTTTGCGCCCATCGTGCTGCTTGTGGTGCTGGTCTTTGTGCTGCAGCGCGTGGCGTCGCTTACGGCAACGGATGCGGTGAGCGTCTCCATGGTGGCGGCCGTGGCCTTGGCCTGTCTGCTCTACAAAGACCGCATCGACAACCTGCGCCGTGCGCTCGGCGAGTCGTGCGCAAGCGGGCTTAACTCGCTTATCACCGTGGCGGCCATCATGGGGTTTGGCGGTGTGGTCGTTGCGTCTCCGGCCTACCAGGGCATTGTCGAGGCGCTCATGAACACGAGCATAAACCCGCTCTGGCAGGCGTTCATCACGATCTTTGCCATCGCCGGCATCACGGGCTCTGCCATCGGCGCGCTCAACATCTACTTCTCCAGCGCAGCGGGCGCGCTTCTTGCCACGGGACTCGATCCGGCGATGATCCATCGCGTGCTCTGCATGGCGTCGGTGGGTCCGGCCACGCTGCTGCCGCACACATCTGCCATGCTTGCTGCCAACCAGGCGGCCCATACCGAGGTTCGCGATACGTATCGCTACGTGCTCATCTCCTGCGCGCTCATGCCGGTGGCAGTCTCGCTTCTGGGCATGGCGCTCGGGCTTCTGGGTGTGGCGTGAGCGGCGTCCTGCCGGATATAATCCAGGGGGCAGGGCGATAAGAACGAGGTGAGCAGTGGCAAAGCGTGGTCAGCGAAACCAGTCGATGCGCAAGCGGCGCGAGAACCGTGCGCAGCAGATAACGCTTCCTTCGATTGACGCCCTTCGGGACCTGCCCGCCTTCGAGGACCTTCGCTTGGACGACGGCCAGCGCTCTGCGTTTGAGGGTTTTCTCGCCGCGTCGGAAAACGCGGATGAGATGCACCTGGGCTTTGTTGTGCGTCTGGACCGTGGCTTTCCCCTGGTCGTTACCGAGGGCGACGTTTTTCGTGCCGAGCACGCAGTCTCGTTTGCAAAGCAAAATGCCGAGAAGGACGACGGCCTTCTGCCCGCCGTGGGTGACTGCGTTGCCGTTCGCCGCGCTCCCGGCCACGACATGGGCGTCATCGAGCGCGTGCTTCCGAGGCGGACCTCCTTCGAGCGCTGGCGGGGCAGGGCGCGCGGTGAGAAGCAGGTTCTGGCGGCAAACGTCGACGTCATTTTGATTGTGCAGGCGCTCGGCGGAGGCGACGTTCTGCTTGACCGCGTTGCTCGCTCCCTCGTGCTGGCAAACGACTGCCGAACCACGCCCATCGTGGTGCTCACCAAGGCCGACCGCTGCTCAGAGGACGAGCTCAACCGGGATCTCGATCACGTGCGCGCTCTCGTTGGCGAGGGGGTCCGCGTGATTGTGACCTCGTCTGCCACGGGGGAGGGGCTTGAGGAGGTCCGCTCGTGTGTGCCAAGGCACACGTGCGCGATGATTCTCGGAGAGTCTGGTGCGGGAAAGTCCACTCTGCTCAACGAGCTTCTGGGACACGAGGCGCTTGCAACGGGCGAGGTCCGCGAGCGCGATGACCGGGGCCGCCACACCACGGTTGCGCGCGTGATGGTAAAGCTGCCGGACGGCGGAACCATTGCCGACGCGCCCGGGCTGAGAAGCCTTCCGCTCGTTGGTCACGAAAGAGGCCTCGCGCTTACCTTCCCTGAGATTGCGCAGGCGGCCGAGGAGTGCCGCTTCAGGGATTGTACGCACGTGCACGAGCCTGGGTGCGGCGTGCGTGCCCTCCACGAGGCGGGAGGCATATCAGACGAGCGTCTCTCCTGCTACCTGGCACTTTTCGAGCAAATGCGCGCGAGTGCCCAGAGCCTTGACCCCGACATCGTCATATAGATAAGAAACAAAACAACCACCGGTGCGTAGCCGTTGCCTCCATGAAGAAACTGTGGACGTATAAGTTAATATAATGATATAAATTGAGCGAAGGTGCACCACCCGTTTGGTGCACGGACAACAATTCTGACAAATTGGTGTCAGCTGGGTGGAAGGTTCGTGTCTGACTTTCTCACCGCGCTCGCTTTCCCACGCCTCCCAGGGGCGAGAATGCCCTCACTGCTTGCGGATGTGACGCTCGTGGGGAGGCGTGGTGATGAGGCGTCGTTTTAGGCTGCTTATCTCGGGTTCGTTTGCCGTTCTCGCCGCTGTCTCGTGCCTGCTCTATGGGGAGCAGACGAGAGAGGAGGCGGAGCGTGAGCGCGCCGAGGCGCTTGCTCGCTATGGCGGCGAGGTCGTGCGCCTTGTCGTTGCCAAAGAGACGATCGAGGCGGGGGAGACCGTCAACACAACAAATGTCACCGAGAAGGACTGGCTGTCCGACCTTGCCCCCTCAGGGGCGATAACCGCTCTGGATGATGTTGAGGGGGCCGTGGTGAGCGTGCCCGTCTCTGCCGGGACGCCTCTGACGGAGCTCAACTTCAGAGACGAGGAGGACACCGTGGACGTTCCCGCGGGGCGCGTCGCGCTCTCCGTTCCCCTGAGCGACGATGCGGGCATTGCGCCCTCCCTGGCGGTGGGGACCATGATTGCGGCCTACGAGGTCTCTGACTCAGGCGTAAACCTTCTTGCTGATGACCTCCAGGTGCTTGCCGTGCCGTTTGAGTCGGGGCGCGTTCTTTCCTCGGGGTCCGTCACCGTCTCGGCATCTCCAGACAAGGTGGCGTCAATTCTGGCCTCGAGCGGGAGGGGAAGCCTTCGCCTCGTCCTTCCCGGAGAAGGTGCGCTGGACTCTGGGCAGGGGTCCTCGCAGGCACCGACCGAGGTGCCGGCAGAGCAATCGGAAGGAGCTGAGGGCGCATGAGCGAGTGGATGCTGTGCTGTGCCGAGAAGAGCCGCGGAACCGTTGCGCGGGCACTCTCCACAATAGACGCGGATGCCAGGGTGCTCGTTGCCGTGGGCTCGGATGACCTGCGGGTGCGCGTTGCCCGCTCGGCTCCAGGGCAGCTTGGGGTCGTGGTTGGGCCAACGTCAGACGGCGTGTCCGACATCAACCTTGCGGCGGCCGTCGCCAACGACGGCAACGCGCGCTGCGTCGTCCTTGTTCAGGAGCGGGCGTCGGGATCTGTGCGGTCGCGTGCCGCACGTGCGGGAATCGACCTGGTGATCGATGCCTCTGAGCTTCCGCCCGAACCCGAAAGGGGGCACAACGATGGCGCGGATGGGGGTCCGTCGCTTCGTGATGCCCCCTGGACCCCTGCGTCAGCGGCGGGCAGGGACGCCCTGTCCGCCGCACCGGTCCTTGTGGTCTGTTCCGGAAGGGGCGGGGTGGGAAAGACGACCTTCTCGGCTGTCGCCTCGTGTGTCGCGGCTCGCTGGGGGATGCGTCCCTGCCTCATTGACCTCGATCTTTCCTGTGGCAACGCAAAGAACTGCTTTGGGTCTTCCGGAAGGTCCGACCTGTCTTCGCTCTGGGGGACTACAGAGGTTGCGCCAGAGATGCTGAGGAGGCTCTGCGTGCCCGCTGCTCCCGGCGTGAGCGTTGTCGGCCCGTGCGACAGGCCCGAGACGGCCGAGCTTGCCGCACCGTACGCATCGGCGGTCATCGAGCTTGCCGCGCGCGAGTTTGACCTCGTGATCGTTGATACGTCCACGACGTTTACCGACGCTGTTGCGCAAGCGGTGCAGCTTGCGGACCGCCTTGTCATAGTTTCCGGTCCGGGTTCGGGAGCGGTGTCTTCGCTTGCTCGCATGAGCGGTCTTGCAATCAGGCTTGGGGTCGCGCGGACAAAGGTCGCGCGACTTGAGAACAGGGCAGATGCGCGTTCGAAGATTGACTACTCGCTTGGGAGAGCGGAGGTTGGCCTAGAGGCGGCTCGCGCCTATCGGGTCTTTGACGGTGGGCGCGAGGTGGCCGATCTGTTAGCCGCCGGACAGGCATATGACCTCTCTGAGCCGGGCTATCTCTTCTCGGATTCCGTTGGCACCACGCTCGCCCAGCTCCTTGCGGAGCTGGGGTGTTTGCCCGAGTGCGAGGAGGCCCAGATTGCCGCCGAGGGCGAGGCCGCACGCAGGCCGCGCTCGTTGTTTGGGCTGAGAAGGGCGGCGAGGTAGATGACGGTTCTTGAGCGTGTTCGCGAGGTTGAGTCTTCTCAGCGTGCCAATTTCTCGTCGGATGCCGCCGCTGTTGCGCGCGCCGACAGAGAGGTGCTCAAAGCCCGTCTGATCGAGCGGCTTGGTCTTGCGACGATAGCGGGAATGCTTGCGCACGAGGACGTTCAGCAGGTCCGATCAGAGCTCAGGGTGGTTCTGGAGGCAATTCTCAACACCGAGCAGGGCGGCGAGGCCACCGAGGAAAACCGCGAGGCGCTTCTGCGCCAGGTAGTCGACGAGATCTGCGGGCTCGGACCCATCCAGCCCCTGCTCGAGGACACGCGGATCACCGAGGTGATGATCAACGGCTGCGACGCTCTCTTCTTTGAGCGCGAGGGTGAGATTCATCCCGCCGAGGCGGTCTTCGACTCGCCCGAGCAGATCATGATCGTGATGGACCGTATCCTCGCCCCTCTTGGAAGAAGGCTCGACAGGGCAAACCCCATCGTCAACGCTCGCCTTCCAAACGGAGACCGTGTCAATGCCGTTGCCGACACGGTGGCGATAGACGGACCCGCGGTGACAATACGAAAGTTCTCCGACAGCGTCCGGACCCTCGGGCGCCTGGTGGAGCTCGGTGCCCTGCCGTCGTGGTATGCGCACCTGCTCACATGGGCGGTTCGGCTTAGGCGCTCGATTGCGGTTGCCGGCGCCACGGGATCGGGAAAGACGACGCTGCTCAATGCGCTCTCGTGCGAGATTCCCGTGGGGGAGCGAATCATCACCATCGAGGACTCTGCCGAGCTTCGCTTTGACGCGCACCCAAACGTGGTTCGTCTCGAGGCTCGAGATAGCTCGATAGAGGGGTCCGGCGAGGTCACTATCAGAGACCTTGTCAAGAACGCCCTGCGCATGAGGCCCGACAGGATTGTTGTGGGTGAGGTACGCGGCGAGGAGTGCATCGACATGCTCAACGCGCTCAGCACGGGACACGACGGCTCGCTCACCACGCTGCACGCCGGAAGTGCCGAGGAGGCCGTCATGCGCCTCGTCCTCATGGCCCGCTTTGGAATGGACCTCCCAACGTCTCTCATCGAGGAGCAGATATCCATGGCAATCGACCTCATCGTGGTCATGCGTCGTCTTGCTGACGGAACGAGGCTCGTCTCGTCGCTCTCCGAGGTCTCTCGGGGCGCGGGCGGGGAGGTCGTCCTAGAGGAGTGCGTCTCGTTTGAGCGGGCCACTAGAAGCTGGCATCTGGTGTGCGAGCCCTCCTTCGTGGGGCGGGCAATGAAGGACGGCCTTCTGAGCGAGGAGGAGGTGGGTCAATGGAGAAACCTCTGCTCCTAGCGTCGATTCTTGGGCTTGGAACATCGACGTTCGTCCTGCTTGGGGGTGGCGAGGATCTTCTTGGGCTGCTCACGATCGGGCGCGCGAGAAGGGCGGTGAGTCGCGCGTCCCAGTGTCTGGGGAGCTTGGGAAGAACATGGCCTGTGCGACGGCTCTTTGAGGTCGCTCAGGTGAGAGGGCTTGTCGACGAGCTGATGGGAAGCGGTGTCGTTGCCGCTTTAGGCTCTGACCCCCTGGCCGTGACGGCGCTTGTGATGGTGGGAGCGGTACTTCTCGTTGTGGCGGCAGCCCTCGTGTTCTCGTCTGTGGTGGCGGGGGTTTCCGTTGGGGTCTTCCTGGTGATGTTTGTGGCAGCTCGACACCTGGCGAAGGAGCAGCGCGTGCGAAAGGAGATCTCGGCGGCAATGCCGGGTATCTACAGGACGCTTTCCGTGGCACTCGGCTCCGGTCAGACGCTCTCGCAAGCGGTCGACTATGTGGGGACGCGCGAGCGCGGGCCCGCTGCCGCCGTCTTCTCGAGAATGTCGCTTCGGCTCAGGTGCGGCATGAGCACGGAGGAGGCCGTGGGACGGCTTGCCGGAGAGCTGGGCGTCTCGGGTGCGGACCTCCTTGCCACCGCTCTGGTAATCTCGCACCGGACGGGAAGTCCGCTGAGGGAGCTGCTCATGAGCTCGGCGCGGCTCGCGGAGCGGCAGGGGGAGTTCGAGAGGCTGCTTGCGGTAAAGACCGCCCAGGTGAGGCTCTCGGTGAAGATCGTCTGCCTGCTTCCTGTCGTTATGGTCTGCCTGCTTGCGGTTATATCCCCGGACTTTCAAAGCGGGCTTCTGACGCCTGCCGGGATGGGATGCCTCTTTCTTGCCTCGGTGCTTGATGCCCTTGCGCTGGCAATCATCAGACGCCTCGTGAGGTCGGTGATTGCATGAGTCCCGGGAACGTGCTGCTCGTTTGCCTCTGCGCCGCCTCCGCCGGCTGTGCCGCCGTCCTTGTCCGGTGGTCGACGATACGGGAGGGGCATCTGGTGAGACCCCCTGAGAGGCTGGTCTTCCTGATGGAGCGCGCTGCGCAAAACCCGCTCGTCAGGCGCGTCAGAAGAGCCGAGGAGCTCTCGCGCAGGAGGAGGGAGTGCCTGAGGGACCTCCCGGCACTTCTGGATGTCGTAACGCTTGGGCTCTCGGCGGGGCTCTCCTTTGATGCCTCGCTCGAGCTCTACTGCTCTCGCTATAAAAACGAGCTCGCTCGCGCGTTTTCCGAGGCCATGCTCAGCTGGCGCATCGGCGCCTCGAGCAGGGAGTCGGCGCTGTGGGGCCTGGCGGATGAGCTCGGCGTCTCCGCCCTCAGGAGGTTTGCGTCCGTGGTGAGCGAGTCGTTGTGCTTTGGGACTCCGCTTGCCGAGGCGCTTGAGCGTCAGGCACAGGTTCTTCGCGACGAGCAGCGCTCGCAGGTTGAGGAAGAGATCGAGCGGGTCCCCGTGAAGATGCTGATACCGCTCGGGACGCTCATCGTGCCCGCGATGCTCCTGGCAATTCTTGGCCCGCTGCTTGGGTCGACGGTGACGGTTGGTTAGGACGTTCGTCCTTAAGAGAAGGGAGAAGGCATGGGTCAGTACATTGCGCGTGGTTACAGGTGGGGTCGAGAGGTGCTTGCGGACAAGTCGGGCCAGGGCACCACCGAGTACGCCATCCTCGTGGGCGTGCTCGTCGTCATTGCCATCCTGGCAATCGTCCTGTTCAGGGACAAGGTCGCTGAGCTGTGGAACGCCATCGCAGAGGGCATCAACTCCCTGTGAGGGGCAGGGTCGCGCTCGTGCTTGTCCTTCTCGCGGCGGGGCTTGTTGTCCTTGCGATGGGTGCAAGCGCGGGCGCCCCTCCCGAGGGGCGGGAGGTGGGCAACGAGCCGGACGAGGTCGAGCTTGCCGAGGAGATCTCTGCCGTGGTGTGGGACCGTTCGCCGGTGCGCTACGAAAGCGAGCTCGAGGTCTCCGAGGAGGCGTCGAGGCTCTTGGAGGAGCGACGTGACCGCGGAGACTGCGTTGTGGTGCGATCGGGCTTTCTTGATCTGACGGGAAGGGTATGGGGATGCGTGCTTCAGGGTGGCGACTGGGCCGAGATTCTGATTGTGAGCGAGAGCGCGGCGGGAGGCGGGTGCGACGTCGTCATATCTCGTATGAGCGCGGAGGAGCTGGGAAGCCTGCAGGAGCTCTGCTAGCGACCACAACAGGTCAGTCGACCGTCGAATACCTCCTCGTTTTGGTCGCCTTTCTCGCTGTCATCACGACGATGGGACTGCTGTGGCACGGGGTGCGCGACGGTGCGCTCGTTGATGGGGTGACAAGGGCGGCGTCGCACGGGGCGGGCGGAGGAACCGTGTCTCTGCTCAAGGACGTTGTGGGGTACTGAGATGTCGATTCTCCTGAGGCGGGATGCCCAGATGAGCGTGGAGGCAGCCGTGCTCATTCCAGCGGCTCTCACGCTCATTGCCCTTCTTGTCCAGCCGGCGTGCGTGCTCTACACGCGGTCGGTTATGGCCGCGACGGCGGGCGACCTCGCGCGGCTTGTTGTTACGTCGCAAGACGGGGAGGAGGAGCTGAGGGACTACGCGCTGAGAAGGCTCGCGGCCGTGCCGGACGTGCCCATCTTTCATGTGGGAGGTCCTGCCGCGTGGCGGGTCTTCTGCGCTGGGCCGGATGACACGGGGAGGGTGACGGTTTCCCTTGAGGGGCGCGTGCGCCCGTTGCCGCTGTTTGGCGCCATCGTCTTGGCGCTGGGGACCGTCGAGGGCGGGGACGTTGTCATACGGGTGGAGAGGTCGGAGGACCTGAGGGCGGAGTGGATAGGAGGGAGCTATGAGGACTGGCTTGACATGTGGGGGTAGGGGCGCTGCCTTTGAATCGCCCGCGCTGTCGCTTTTCAGGGACAACGAGGACGGGTTTACGAGCGTTGCCGTCGCGCTCGCCCTCTTGTTGAGCCTCACGCTTGTGTTTTCGGCTGCCGCCGCTGGGTGGGTCTCTGCTCGCTCCTCCGAGGTGCAACGCGTTGCCGATGCCGCCGCCCTTGCGGGCGAAAACGCCGTCGCTGCCTTCTCAACGGTTGTTCAGGTGGTTGATGCGTGCGCGCTGAGCCTTGGCCTGACGGGGATTCTCTCCTACGGCGCCGGGATAGTGGCGTCATGCGTGCCTGGGCTTGGCAGTGTGGGCGCCGAGCTCTGCTCTACCGGCAGCAGCGTCTTGCAGGCGAGAAGGGACTTCGTGAGCAGCGCCTCACGGGGCATCGAGAGGCTCGAGGAGACGCTTCCGCTGCTCGTGGTCGCAAACTCATCATCGTGCGTGACGGCAAACTCGGAAGAGGGGCTTTCGTACACGGGTTGCGCGCTTCCCTTTCCCACCGAGTCTCAGTCAAACTTCTCAGCCCTCGCAAACGAGGTTGATGACGCCGGCCTCGACTCCCTCTCGGGGGAGATGCGCGATGCGTCACTTGAGGCGGAGGAGCTCAAACGGGAGTCAGATGACGCGCTTCTGCGCGGATGGATGGCCGACTGCGGCTCCTCCCCGTACTGCTTGAGGGAGCGCGCGTCCACTTTGGCTGGGCTTTCTGCAACAGATAACCCACACTACTCGTCTGTTGCGAACTGGTCTTTTGGTGCCCCGCTCCTGCGTGCTCGAGCCTACTATGCCGCCCGTCTGTTGGCGGAGCAGCCGGAGGGCCCAAGCGTTGAGGAGCTGACGGACTCCGCGTGCCGCCAGGCGTTCTACGAGTATGCGCTCGACGAGGTGCTGCACGGCTCCTATATGGTGAGCGTTGATGATTCGGTGCACATAGACCTTCCCTCGTTGCCGAGAAACGCCGACGAGACGCGTGCCACGCGTCTCTACACCGATCAGGTGTGGCCGTGCACCAACGAGGAGGCTGGTCGCACACTGCACTGCTCGCTGGACTGCCCGGGGGCCGCGGGGTCACCCTCCGGCACGGCGTCGCTTTCGGAGCTGGAGGGAGGGGGTGCCCTTCACTGCGAGGTTTGTCAGATGGACGTTGATGACCTCGGGCGCGTTGCCGCTGCCTCGACCTCGATCGATAACGGATTTGAGTACTACTGGAGCCTCATCGTGGAGGCGGGTGAGGACTACGAGCGGGCCCGAGCTGAGCTTGCGGTTGCCGAGCAGAAGGTTCAGTCTCTCGCGGAGCGGGGCGAGGAGTCGTTTTCTGCTGCGCTGGACCAACTTGCCACAACGCGCCCCACGCTCTGCCCTCCCGGCGCTTGGGGATGCGTCGCGGTTGTGACACGCGAGGACGGTGAGGTGGTTCCCACCGAGCTGACGCGTGCGTTTCTTTCCTCGTCCGAGCTTCCGGCAGGTGCCGCGGTTTCTGCTGCCGCGCTCGCCCCCGACAATCAGACCGAGGAAAACAACGTGCTCGCACGCTTCTTTGACGGGCTGTCCTCAAGTGGATCTCTGCTGGCGGGCGCCGCTGACGGGGTGATGGACCTCTGGGGGTCTCTTCTTGTGGGCTATGGATCGGCGTACGGAAGCGTTGCGGATACGGGTGGCGCGTTTCTCGACAAGGTGGACGGAGTCCTTGGGGGCTCCGTGGGTTCCTGGCTTAAGGGCCAGCTCAAGGAGGTGCTTCACGATACGGGACTCGAGCCGGTTGACATGCGCCTGAGAAAGCCCGCGCTCGTCAACTCCCAGGACGTGTTTGGCCAAGCGGGTATCGAGCAGGCAACTACGGTAAAGGAGCTTGTTTCCGCGCTCCCGGATGCCTCTTCGGCGCAAGACTTTGCACAGGCTCTGGGAATGAGGCTCGTGGATGCCACGGGCAGCGGGTCATTTACGGTGGCGGAGTTCACGGTTCCGGGGACGAGCCTGACGATCCCTCTGACCATTGACCTCTCTGGGCTGGGTGATGCGGCATGAGCGGGCAGCTCTTTCCGTGGGTTCCCACCGGAAGGGAGGCCCAAATGACCGTTGAGCTTGCGGTGGTGACGCCCGTCGTCATTGTGGTTGCGCTCGTAGTCTTGAACCTGATGGGCTTCATCGAGGCGTGCGCCGCATTTGATCAGGCCGCACTTGACTGTGTGATTGCCCATGGGGTATCTCCGAGCGGCGAGCAGAGCGAAGACTCGGCGGTTGTCGAGGTGAGCTCCGCCCTTGAGGCGGCACTTTCTGACTACGGTTCCTGTGAGGTCTCGGTGCGCGCCGAGCGGGTGGGCGAGGGCGGCGAGGGCGGCTCGTTTGCGGTCTCGGCGTTGCTGACGCGCTACGTCTGCACCCTCGTCTACCATCCGTGGCCGATGGTGGTCCGGATGCCGGGGGTTGCCTATGGAGCGCCCTTCTCGCTTACGCATGAGTGCGAGCTGGTGGTCGACCGCTATCGCTCCGGGGTGGTGGTCTGAGGTGGTGACGGCAAGGCTCTCCTCGGATGAGCGTCCCGATGAGGTTCACGAGCTACTGATTCTCAACACATGGTTTGAGCGGATGAGGGGGCTGCTCGCAACGTCGCCCAACGCCTCGCCCGTCATGCTCACGCGTTGTCGGTCGATTCACACCTTTGGCATGGGCTACCCGATCGACGTTGCCTTTGTCGGGGAGCTGGGTGAGGTCATTGAGGTGAGACGTGCCCTTGCGCCAGGCGTCTTTGCCTCAAACCGAGACGCGTGCTGCGTGGTGGAGCGTCCGGCCCAGGAGGGCTCCTGGCTGGAGGAGGGGGAGCATCTGTGGGTGGTTGCCATCTGTGCGAGCAGTGCGGGTACCTAGCAAGAGGGAAGGACCATGGAAGAAAGCGAGGGGTTGCTTATGGGCTTTGAGACAAAGTCGTGCCCGCGGTGTGGCGCGGAGCTCTATGCGGACATGTGCGTGTGCTACGAGTGTCTGTATGACTTCTCACGAGAGAGGCAGCGGGAGATTCGGGCCCAGGACGTGCCAACGATAGGGGGCAAAGACGTCGGTGCTGGCGCCTCGCCGCCGGAAAGGCGCGTCGTCACGGAGGTGGGCGTGCTGGTGCGGACCCCCGTCGTCGATGTTTGGACGGCGGTTTCCAGCGGCGGGGCTACCATCGGAAGAGGGGTGGAGAACAACGTGGTCCTGCACTCTCCCGCCGTTTCCGAGAGGCACCTGCGCGTTGTTCCGACGCCCGACGGTATGGAGGTCTGTGACCTGGGGTCCAACAATCCCGCACGCTATCGAGGGAGGGACATACGAGACCGTGTGGTCGTCTCGTACGGGGATACCATAGACATCTGCGGCTGTAGGCTCACCATGACCGGCCCCGTTTCGTTTGAGCCGCCTCTGGATTAGGGGGCGCGGGAGGTTCGTGCTGAGCTTTCGGGGAGCTTGCGCTGCGGGGCCAAGAAGTTCTTCTCGCATCAGAGAAAAAAGGCTTTGACAAGAACAGCGAGTTTGGTATAGTAATTCCCGCACCAAATGGCTGGGTAGCTCAGTTGGTAGAGCAGGGGACTGAAAATCCCCGTGTCAGGGGTTCGACTCCCTTCCCCGCCACCAGAACTTTCGCAGGTCGGAGGCCATGTGTCTCCGGCCTGCTTTGCTATATGTGGCTTCTTGGCGCGTCCGCCTCACCGGACGGAGGCGGCTAGTAGCGCACCTCAAAGCGCTTCTCGTCCTCAATGGGCTCGATCTCTTTGCGCTCGTCCACAACGTAGCGGATGGGGCGGTGCCGGTACTGCTCGAGCATCTGTGGGAAGAACGCGCCAACATGTGCCTCGCTGCCCTGGATCTCTGCCGTGACCGAACCGTCGTACTCGTTTCTCACCCATCCAGTGAGATTCAGGTTCTTTGCCACAAGCGTTGCTGTCCAGCGAAAGCCAACTCCCTGCACCTCTCCCACAAACCGCAGGTGAAGACGCTTGGTGTCGCTGGGAAGCGAGGACGTGGGCTCGGGCTCCTGTTCCCTCTGCCTAAAACCGAACATGTTTCCTCCCGCGTCTCGCTGTTGGCAAATGATGGTCGCTGACCCCGCGCAGGCGCGCGGGCCGCTCTGATGCGTACAATAATACCCGCGGCTGAGCGCTCGTGCACAAGGAGGGACAATGGGCTGCACAAGAAGAGAGTTTCTTGCTCTGGCATCCATGGGAGCGGCGGTTGGCATTGCGGGCTGCACGCCATCCAGACCTGCGGACCCCGCTCCGTCAGACGACCCCGTCACCCCGGACCCCTCGGTTGACCTCTCTGAGTTTGAGTCGCTCGCCCTCGACACGGGCGCGTGGCGCTATGACGAGGAGAATGACGTCTACTACCAGCTGGGACTGACGTACTGCAAGTCTCCCGCCACGACAACCTACGAGTCTCTCGCCATCTTTGTTCCCGGCGCCTACTTCACCGCCGAGAAGAACGGCTCCACGTATTCCTGTACGGTCAACAAGAAGGCCGTCGTGGGCAACTTTACCCCGTCCACCGCGCCCATCCTCATGCCGATCAACACCGGCACGCTCGCTGCGCAGTCGAGCCCCACCGCGTACGGCTACGACGGGCTCGCGCCCTATCTTGAGGCGGGGTGCATCTACGTCTATCCGGGCTTTCGTGGTAGGTCTGCCGGTTACGACACCTCGTCGGGGACAGGCGAGCTCTTTCCCGGCGGATCGCCGTGGCCCGTCGTGGACCTCAAGGCCGCCATTCGCTACCTGCGCTATAACGCCGAATCCCTGCCCTGCAACGCCGAGCGCGTCTTTGTCTTTGGCTTTGGTGCGGGCGGCGGCGTGAGCGCGGTTCTTGGCGCCTCGGGAGATGCGACGCTCTTTGAGCCCTATCTCAGCTCCATCGGCGCCGTGACCCACGACGCGAAGGGAGAGTCCATCTCGGACGCCATTGCGGGAAGCGCCTCGTGGTGCCCGATCACCTCGTTTGACACGGCCGGTGCCGCCTACGAGTGGTGCCAGGGCCAGTACTCCGATGAAGCCACGCGCGCGAAGGGCACCTGGACAAGGCAGCTCTCGCGCGAGCTTGCGAGCGCCTACGGGGCATGGGTCAACGAGATGGACCTGCGCGACAACGATGACGTGCAGCTCACGCTCGAGGAGACCGAGACTGGCGTCTACTCGATGGGTTCCTATGCTACGGCGCTCACGGGCATCCTCGACGAGGCGGCAACGTACTTCGTTCAGAACACGACCTTCCCGTACACCTACACGCCCCAGCACCTTGACGAGCCCACCTTCCCGGGTGACCCGAACCTCGTGACGGCTCGCGCCGCGGACGCAACCTCCGCTAAGTCCTCCTCTGCCGGAGTTCAGGCCGACGGGACGGGCGAGGGCGAGGCAGGGAAGACCCCCGATGACGCCAAGACCGAGATCATAAACACCGATGACGAGGCGACCTCTGCCCCCATGGCACCTGCCCCGCTCGTCGGCGTTGCCCAGGTCCAGTCCACCATCTACGACTCTCCCCAGAGCTACTTCGCCGACCTCAACTCAGACACCTGGTGGATCAACTACAGCCATGGCACCACGAGCGTTACCGTATCCAGCCTGCGCGACTTTGTCCTGCACCTGAGGCCCGCCACGCTTGCTGCCTCGGCCTTTGACCTTCCGGACCGAAGCTCCAAGAGCAACCAGCTCTTTGGCATCGGCGAGGAGTCGACGCTCCACTTCGACGCCCTGGCAGCAGAGATTGTCGAGAAGAACGTGGACACCTACGCCAAGTTTGACGACTGGGACCCCGAGTACGAGACTGCCTGGGAGACCGACCTCGAGAAGGTCGATGCGCTCGAGACCGACATGGCGACCCGCGTTGCCATGATGAACCCGCTCTACTGGCTGAGCGGGCACTACGAGGGGTACGGCCAGGCGAGCGTTGCTCCGCACTGGCGAGTCAACGAGGGCCTCTTTGACTCGAGCACCTCGCTGGCAACTGCATCCAACATCGTGTTTGCGCTCCGCAAGTACGATGGCGTGGCGGACGTCTCCCATACGCCGGTCTGGGGCCAGGGCCACGTGCTCGCCGAGCGCACGGGCTCCGCAACCACCAATCTGATTCAGTGGGTCACGACCTGCTGCTCCGGATAGGGGGCGCTCGCTTGGGTATCGATAGGGTTGGCGCGGCGCCCGCCAATGAGGGCGTGGCTCGGTCGCTGGCGCCTCGAGAGACGCTCTTTGTGGGCATCACGCTGTTCTCGATGTTCTTTGGGGCGGGAAACCTGATTCTGCCCCCGCTTCTGGGCGTTCAGGCGGGGAGGGACAGCCTTTCTGCCATCGTGGGCTTCTTCATTGCAGGCGTTGGGCTGCCAGTTCTGGGAATAGTTGCGGTGGCTCTCGCCGGAACGCTTCGTGACCTTGCCGCTCGCGTTCACCCCATGTTCTCCCGCGTCTTTGTCGCCTTGGTCTATTTGGCCATCGGACCCTGTCTTGCCATTCCGCGCACCGCCTCCACGGCGTTTGAGATGCTCTCGCCGCTTCTGGGGGACATGGTTGCTCCCGAGGTGGCGCGTCTTGTCTTCTCCGTTGCGTTCTTTGTGGTTGCATACGCGCTTGCTATGCGGCCCGGGTGCCTCACAAAGCTTCTCGGCAGGCTCACCGGACCCGCCCTCATACTGCTCATCGTTGCGGTGGTGGGGGCTTCTGTGGCGTCGCTTCTTTGCCTGCCCTCTCTCCCGTCGGCTGCGCCTGTCGCTCCGTACGACCACAACGCAGCGGTTCAGGGGTTCCTGACGGGGTATCAGACCATGGACCTTCTCGCGTCCCTTACGTTTGGCATCGTCATCTCTCAAAACGTCCGCTCTCTGGGGGTTGTGGACTCCGGGGGCGTGATGCGGGAGGTGTGCCGTGCGGGGGCCATTGCCGGAGCGCTCATGGTGGCTATCTACGGCGGGCTTTGCGCCGTGGGCTTTGAGCTGTGCGACCAGCTTGCCGGCGTCTCCAACGGAGCCGCCGTCATTACGGCGTCCGCGTCGCTTCACTTTGGTGTGGCCGGAACCGTGGTGGTTGCGGCGATCTTTCTCCTTGCGTGCCTCAACGTGTGCGTGGGTCTCATCAGCTGCTGCGGCACGTACTTTTCCGAGGAGCTGCCCCGCCTGTCCTACCGCTCCTGCGCCATAGCCTTTGCCGTTTTCTCCTGCGCCCTCTCAAACTTGGGATTGGACGCCATCCTGTCCTTCTCGGCCACGCTCCTGGGCATACTCTACCCGCCTGCCATTGTGCTTGTGGTCATGGGGATGCTTCGCCGCGTATGTGACCGCGTCCCCGCCATCTGGTCGTGGACCGTTGGCACGGCGGTTGTGGTGAGTGCCGCAACGGGGCTTCGGGATGCGTTTGCCCCGGGGCTTACCCTGCCTCTCGACGGCCTTCCCCTTGCCGATTTGGGCTTGGGCTGGGTTGTGCCGACTGCCCTTGTCGCCTTGGTGGTCGCCCTTGTCTCGTCGTTGCTCCATACTCGTGATGGAAGATCGGTTGCCTGATTAGAAGGGAAACTCTCATGAAGCGTAGGAACCTGATTCGCTCAGCCGTTCTTGGCACGCTCGCCGTGCTCCTGGCTGTCTGCGTTGTAGGCGTCATTGCCGGTTGCTCCACGGAGGGGGAGGAGACCCAGCAGCAGTCCCAGGAGACTCCTGCGGCCGATGACACCGCCTCCGATGCCGTCTCCGAGGTTGATCCGGACGATCCCTACGCCACCGGTACGCATCATGCGGTTATCGAGGTCGAGGGCTATGGCACCATCGAGGTTGCGCTTAACGCCAACGTGGCGCCCATCACCGTCTCCAACTTCTGCCATCTTGTGGAGGACGGCTTCTACGACGGCCTCACCTTCCATCGCGTGGTCCCCGGCTTCATGATCCAGGGTGGCGACCCCGCGGGTAACGGAACGGGCGGCTCCGAGAACACCATCAAGGGCGAGTTCTCGTCAAACGGTGTGGAGAACTCCATTCCGCACGTGCGCGGGACCATCTCGATGGCGCGCGCCAGCGACCCCGACTCCGCAAGCTCCCAGTTCTTCATCATGCAGGAGACCGCGTCGTATCTCGACGGTGAGTACGCTGCCTTTGGCTCTGTGACCTCGGGCATGGAGGTCGTCGATGCCATCTGCGAGAAGGTCCCCGTGGCGGACGAGCAGAGCGGCTACGTCAACACCGAGGATCAGCCTGTCATCACGAGCATCACGCTGGTTGACTAAGCGACGTCCTTCTCGCGTCCTCATTGTGCGTCTTGAGCCAGTGCGGCGGGGCAACGCGTGAAATCCGTTGCCTCGCCGCACTGCGTTCACAAACATAAAAAATCATAAAGATACGAGGCCCTGTGTAAGCTTTCAATAGGCTATCCGTAAACGGCGTGATTTTCTCTTTTTGCGTGATATACTGGGAAAACGTGAAAGGAGCGGCTTATGTATGCCATTGGGGAGTATCTGGTTCATCCGGGACAGGGTGTATGTCGCGTGGAGGATGTGACCGATGGGGCCCATGCCGTCTATCAGCTGCTCCCCGTGGGCAAGCGCCATCCGGTTCACATCAGCTTTCCCGTTGCCAACGAGGCACGCCTGCGTCCGGTGCTCACGCGCGACGAGGCGCAGCGCATCATCGACGAGTACCCCGCCATCCAGATCGAGGAGTTTACGGCTCGCAACAACTCCCTCGAGGAGGAGCACTTCAAAAACGAGATGCGCCAGGGCTCGTGTCGCGACTCCGTCCGCATCGTCAAGACCTTCCGCGCCCGCATAGCGGACCTCTCGTCGCGCAACAAGAAGCCGCCAGTGGCTTACGAGCGCATCCTCAAGGAGGCGCACGAGCGCTCGTGCTCAGAGCTCGCCGTGGCACTCGGCTGCACTCCGGAAGACGTTGTCCTGCTCTTCCAAGAGCGCATGGGCGAGGCAAGCGAGAACTAGGCGCTTCTCGTCCCCCCGCTGCGCGTTACTTGTTGCGCTCAGTCTCATGTTGGTTCTGCGTGTTCTTGGTGACTCCCTCTAGAATGGGTGAACGCTTAATCCGAGCCTACCCAAG
This sequence comes from uncultured Olsenella sp., assembly GCA_949291295.1. Taxonomy (GTDB): domain Bacteria; phylum Actinomycetota; class Coriobacteriia; order Coriobacteriales; family Atopobiaceae; genus Thermophilibacter. The sequence goes on along the minus strand of CASEVE010000008.1, from coordinate 16,272 downwards.
GAGGAACCATGGCGACAAACGAGCTGGAGACGAACGAGTCCGCCGAGAGCCGCGCCATCATCACCGTGCTGGGCAGCGACCGCCCCGGAATCGTTGCATCAGTTGCCGGCGCCCTCTCTGAGCGCAGCGCCAACATCCTCGACATCTCCCAGACCATCCTTCAGGGCATCTTTACGATGACCATGCTCGTTGATCTTGGCTCCGCGAGCTTCTCCGAGCTCAAGGCCTGTCTCGATGAGCTCTCGGAGAACCTCGGCGTGCAGATCACCATGCAGCGCGAGGAGGTCTTTAGGTACATGTATCGCCTCTAGGGGCAAGACGAGGCCGAGAGGGGCTCTCGGCGCGAGGAGGTAGCCCATGATAAGACTCGCCAAGGGTGGCGGCTGGCCCATTCTTACGCCGCGTGACACCCCCGCCTTCGACCACGTTGCCGATGCCTATCCCATGCCCTCGGTGAGCCTGGGGCTGCCGCCCGTCTCGGACGGCCTCTATCACGGCTACGAGAGCGTGGACGTGGTGCCAAACGAGCTCTACGCCAAGTACGACGTCAAGCGCGGCCTGCGCAACGCTGACGGCTCGGGCGTGCTCGTCGGCCTTACCACCATCTCCAATGTGCACGGTTACAACAGGACCGATCACGGGGTGGAGCCTGACGATGGCGACCTTATCTATCGTGGCTATCACGTGGCTGACCTCATCGACCACTCGCAGGCGGAGGACCGCTTTGGCTACGAGGAGGTTGCCTACCTGCTCATTGCCGGCAAGCTTCCCACGCGCGAGGAGCTTGACGACTTCCGCGCCCGCATCGACGCGCGCAAGCAGCTTCCCGAGGGCTACCTCGGCATCTTCCCGCGCGCCACGTACAGCCACAACATCATGAACGTGCTGCAGCGCGCGACGCTGCTGCTCTACGCCTTTGATCCCAACCCGGACGACACCTCGCCCGAGCACGAGATCGACGTGGCGCTCTCGCTTCTTGGCCGCTGGCCCCGTACGGCGGCCGTGGCGCATGCCGCTCACAAGGCCGAGCTCTCGGACGAGAAGCTCATGGTGCCCCCCGTTCGAGAGGGGTATTCGATGGCGGAGGTCGTCCTCGATGTCCTGCGCAGCGAGGAGGGCTTCACGCACGAGGAGGCCATGCTCCTCGACGTTATGCTCATCCTGCACGCCGAGCATGGCGGCGGTAACAACTCCACGTTTACCACGCGTGTTCTTTCGTCCTCCGGGACCGACGCCTACTCCGCCTATGCTGCGGCCATCGGCTCGCTCAAGGGTCCCAAGCATGGAGGGGCCAACTTCAAGGTCTCGCAGATGATCGATGACGTGGCCGCCCACGTGCGCAACTGGGACAGCGAAGACGAGCTTGCCAGCTATCTCGAGAAGATTGTTCGCAAGGACGCCTTTGACAAGACCGGGCTCATCTACGGTCTGGGGCATGCCGTCTACACGCTCTCTGATCCTCGTGCGCAGCTCGTAAAGAAGTATGCGCGCAAGGTTGCCGCCGAGAAGGGTCAGTCGGAGCGTCTGGCGCTCATCGAGGGCATCGAGCGCTTGGGGCCCCAGGTCATGCATGACGTCAAGGGCTCTGGCAAGGCCATCTGCGCCAACATCGACCTCTATACGGGCTTCATCTACTCAATGCTGGGAATCGAGCCGGATCTCTATACCGCCATCTTTGCCATGGCACGCCTTGCCGGCTGGACGGCGCATCGCATGGAGGAGCTCTATGGCGCGGGTCGCATTATCCGCCCGGCGTACAACTCCATCATGCCCCACAACGGCGAATATGTGCCCCTAAACGAGCGCTAGGATGCACGCAAATCGCCTCTGAGACAGTTGTAGGTTGTTTTTCGGAAGAAGGTGAAGTACTACCTACGAGGTCGCATTTTCTACCTGCGGTTCTGTGAGGGAAAAATGCTCGATACTCGGGCATTTGAGTGAAAACGACCTACAACTCTGAGACCACCCATTTTAGGGACAAAAAAGCAGCGGGGCTGCGGCAAATCATCACCGCAGCCCCGCGTCTGTCCGCCGGTGGGGGAGTGAGGTGAGCTACTCCTCGCCTTCTTGGTACTCCTCGGCGCCCTCGTCACCCTCTTCGTCCATGACGAGCGGTCGGAAGCTGGCGGTGTCGCCGCCCACGAGGCCGCGCATGGCCTCTTCGGCCTGGGCGTCGCGCTCATCTTTCATCTGGACGGAGAAAATGTCCTCGTCGTCGCTGTTCTCGCGACTCTCGGCGAGCTTGGCTGCAACCTGAGGCGCCACCTCCTCGAGGGGACGACGGGAGAGCTTGTGCTGGCGCTTGGTCTTTGAGAACAGGGGGACGTACTCAAAGATGACGCTCGAGTTCTCCAGTCCGTACCAGCGGGCGGGCGAGCCGCAGAAGCCGCGGATGAGATACTTGAGCTCGATGAGGCGCTGGTCAAAGCCGGAGAGATCCGTCTCGGGGGAGAGCATCTTGCGGATGAGGCAGAAGCGGAAGTCACCGACGGAGCTGCGCTCACGATAGATTGAGTACTTGTGGTTCTGCGGGGCGAGCTGCTTCTTCTCCACGAGGTCGGCCACGATCTGGTAGAGGTAGGTGTTGATGCGCTGGTTGACCTTGAAGCCAAGGCGCAGCTGAACCTTAAAGATGTAGTCGGTGTCAAAGTTGTTGACGATGAACTCGTGGGTGTAGGGCTCGTCGGTTACCTGGACGTTGAGGAAGTAGTAGGCGCGGGCGCGCTTGGGTCGCTTGTCCAGGATCGAGTACAGGATGTCTCGGTCGAGCTTGTCAAAGGACGAGTCATTGGTCAGGAAGACCAGATTGTCCGCCAGCAGCGGGTAAGACTCGTCGTGAGACAGGTCGAAGAGCTGGTCAAGATACTTGTTGACCGGAAGGAACACGGTCTGGGTGCGCTCGACGGCCGTGCCGCGACGCCACACGTACATGATCACAAAGATGAGGAAGCTGATGATCACCGTGACATAGCCGCCGTGGAAGAACTTCGTCAGGCTCGAGAAGAAGAACATGAACTCGATGGCACCAAAGAAGATGGCAAACGGAACCGCCAGCGGAGCCTTGTGACGGATGTGGGAGAGGTAGACCGTGAGCAGGATCGTGGTCATGAGCATGGTCACGGTGATGGCCAGACCGTAGGCGGCCTCCATGTGCGCGGAGGTCTGGAAGAGCAGGACAACGCAGATGCAGGCGATCCACATGACGCTGTTGACCATGGGGATGTAGATCTGACCCTTGGTCTCGGAGGGGTAGTTGATGCGCATGTGGGGCATGAGGTCCAGGCGCACCGCCTCGGAGACGATGGAGAACGAGCCGGTGATGAGCGCCTGGGAGGCGATGATCGCGGCAAAGGTGGAGAGCAGGACGGCGAACACGCGAATCTGCTCGGGCAGCATCTGGAAGAAGGGGTTGAGGTCCTCGATGGTCGCGAGGCCCGCGTTGCCCTGGTTGGCGATGATCCAGGCGCCCTGGCCAAGGTAGTTGAGGATGAGGCATACCTTAACAAACGGCCAGGTGGCGTAAATGTTGGGCTTACCCACGTGGCCCATGTCGGAGTAGAGCGCCTCGGCGCCGGTGGTGCAGAGGAACACGTTGCCCAGAACCATGAGGCCGGCGGCGTTGAGGTTTCCGTTAAACAGGAAGGTGATGCCGCGAACGGGGTTGAGCGCGCGGAAGACGTTGAGGTCGAGGCCAATGTTCATGATGCCGGCTGCGGCCAGGAAGAGGAACCACGCCGTCATGACCGGGCCAAAGAGCTTGCCGATCGTTGAGGTTCCCGCCTTTTGCAGGAAGAAGAGCACGCAGAGAATGGCGATGACGATTGCCACCACGATGCTCTGGTTGTCGCCAATCACGGAATAGATGAAGTCAACCGTTCTCAGGCCCTCGATGGCGGTGGTGACAGTTACCGCCGGCGTGAGGATGCCGTCGGCGAGAAGTGCCGCGCCTCCGATCATGGCGGGGATGATGAGCCACCGCCCGCATCGTTTGACCAGGCTGTAGAGGGCGAAGATTCCGCCTTCGTTGTGGTTGTCGGCCTTCATGGCCACAAGCACGTACTTGACGGTGGTGATGAGGGTGAGCGTCCAGATGATGAGGGAGAGCGCTCCGAGAACCACGTCCTGCGACATGGTGGGAAGGCCGCCGTTGCCGGAAATGATGGCCTTCAGGGTGTACATGGGGCTCGTGCCGATGTCTCCGTACACGACGCCCAGCGTGACGAGGATCATTCCCGCAGAGAGGGGGATGCCGGCGTTTTTGGCCTTACGCGCCTTTTGCGCCAGCGGGCTGGTCTTCGCTACCATGATGCTCCAAACTCGCAACCTACAGAAAAGGGCCGTGTGGCCGATAGCTCAGCCTATCACTTTTGTCGACGGATAGAATGGGCATAGGAGTAAGGCAACCGGAAGGAGTGGGTCAGTGGCAGACGAGGAGAAGTGCGGCTCGGCCGAGAAGGCCGCCGCGGCGGCTCAGGCTCAGACGAAGGGCTTTGCGGTTGTTCCCGCGAACAGGTCAAACGGCGTTCCCGAGGCCGCTGCGGCGCGCCTCACGTGGACGGACGGCGAGCGCTCGATTGACTACGAGGCGCGGGCAGCCCATCTCGAGGTGCGTGACGATGCCGGGGTACTTCTCGGCAGGATGTTCTCGCTCTCCTATGTGGCCGTTGACGGTGAGGGTCACGCAGACCCGTCGCGTCCCGTGACGTTTGCGTACAACGGCGGTCCGGGCTCGAGCTCGGTGCCCATCAACTTTGGTGGCATTGGCCCTAAGCACGTGAGCACGGACGGCACGCGCCACGTTCGCGCCGATGCCCCCGTGGTGGACAACCCGCACACGCTGCTCGTGGACTCGGACGTGGTGTTCCTGGACGCCCTGGGCACCGGCTGGTCCGTGCTTGCCGAGGATGCCGACCCCAAGAAGATCTTCTGCACCGATGGTGACGCGGACGCCTTTGCCCGTGCCATCTGCGCGTGGCTCACGGAGAACGGTCGCTGGTCCAGCCCGCTTTACCTCTACGGCGAGTCCTATGGCACGGTGCGCAACTCCGTGCTCATGCGCCTTCTGGGCGAGAGGGGCGTGCAGCTCACGGGCGTGGTCATGCTGTCTGCGGTCTTTAACATTCCGCAGCTGCTCTGCCCGGGCGACGACCTCTACTACCTGGGCATGATGCCCACCTACGCCGCCACGGCGCAGTTCTTTGGCAAGGCCGGCGCGGGCGTGGACGAGGACGAGTGGTTCGATCGCGCGATGGAGTTTGCCGAGGACGAGCTTGCGCCAGCGCTTTTGCGCGGTGACCGTCTGGGCGAGTCTCGCGAGCGTGCCGTGGCTGAGAAGATGTCCGTTTTCATTGGCCTTCCTGCCGAGCACATCATGGCGCACCACCTGCGCATAGACCTGCTTGACTTCCGCACGCACCTGCTGGCGAGCGAGCGACGCGTGTGCGGCCGACTCGACACGCGCTTTTGCTCCGACGAGGCCTCCCCGATGCAGAGCTACGACATGTGGCTTGCCGGCGAAGATGCGGCAGACGACGCTCTCGAGGGCGCCTGGGTGCGCGCGTTCAGGCGCTTCTGCGCGGACGAGCTGGGCTATCAGGGCTCGGCGCGCTACCTCTCCAACAACTACGATAAGGTCAACGCAAGTTGGAACTGGGGTCACGAGGAGCCTGGCCTGGGCGAGGTCTCCGCGCCCAACGTCTCTCTCGACGTTGCGGTGGCGCTGAAGCGCAACCCCACGTGCAAGCTGGCCATTCTCGGCGGGCGCTATGACGCGGCAACCACGTGGTGGAACGTCGTGCACGACATGAGCCGCCAGTTCCTCTCGCCCGAGCTCAAGAGCCGCGTGAGCTGGTATCGCTACGGCTGCGGCCACATGGCATACGTCGATGAGCCCACGCTCGAGGCCATGGGGCGCGACCTCCACGAGTTCTACGAGAAGCGCTAGGCCGGTAGCCGGGGCGAGAAGGTCCGGCGCTCAGACAGCTTGCCGCATAGGGCGCGGCAAGAACTCGCGGCGGACCTTCTCGCCCCGGCCGGCGGCGGCTTCTGGCCGTAGGGGCCGGGGAAGCGGCAAGAACTCGCGGCGGACTTGTGCGGCGCAGCGCCCGGCGGCTTCTGACCGTAGGGGCCGGGGAATGCGCGGCAAGAACTCGCGGCGGACCTTCTCGCCCCGACCGGCGGCGGCTTTTGGCCGTAGTGCGGGTGGGACTTGACGTTGCTGTTAGGGCTGGATGTCGGGATGCCGGGAGAATCCGGGCTCTGTACCAGATTTTGAAAAGCGCGCCGAGAAATGTTGGCCTCTGTACCAGCATCTTTGGTACGCGCCGAGAAAAACACCGCTCCTGTACCAGATTCTGGATAAAGCGCCGATAAAACTAGCCCTTTGTACCGCTCTGACATCTCTGGGGAGGGGTCTCGTGGTACAGGGGGATGGTTTTATCGGCAGGCAGCCCAGGGGTGTGGTACAGGGGACGGTTTTTCTCGGCGGCATTTTCTGAATCTGGTACAGAGGTGGGGTTTTCTCGGTACCCAGCTTGCCGTAGACGATGGGATACCTGTGGAGTGTGCCCGTTCGTGGGAGAATGCTCGAGACAAGATGTGTGACGGGCGAGAGGTGACCCGATGGAGTTTGTGGCAACGTGTCCCAAGGGTTTTGAGCGGCTGCTGGCAGATGAGCTGACCCGGCTCAAGACGCCGCAGGTAAGGCCGCTGGCGGGCAAGGTGAGCTTTGGCGGCGAGCTGGTGGACGCGTACCGCGCCTGCCTGTGGTCTCGCCTTGCCTCGCGGGTGCTTCTCGTGCTTGCGCGCGTGGACGCCCATGATTCCGACGCGCTCTACGAGGGCGTGTCCTCCATCGCCTGGGAGAGCCATCTCGCCGCGGGCGCGACGTTTGCCATCGATGCCCACGGAACAAATGCCCAGCTCAGAAACACGCAGTTTGTTGCCCTGCGCTCCAAGGACGCCATTGTCGACCGCCTGACCTCCGTCCGAGGGGCGCGTCCGCTCACAGATACCACCCGTCCTGACCTCACCGTTTCCGTGCGGCTCTCGGGCCAGCGCGCCACGATCTCGATCGACCTTGCCGGAGTGCCGCTCTTCCGGCGCGGTTACGACTCACGTACGGATGCGCGCGTGGCCCCGCTTCGTCCCGACTACGCGGCGGCCCTGCTCGCTGCGGCGGGCTGGGATAGCACGGCGCGCTCGCAGGACCCGTCCCTGACGGCGCTTTGGGCCGGCCAGGGCAGCGTGCTCGTTGAAGCGGCGCAGCAGGCGCTCGACCGAGCGCCGGGACTCCTGCGCACGCATTGGGGGTTTGAGGGCTGGGCAGGGCACGATGCCGCTGCCTGGAACTCCCTTCTCGAGGAGGCGGACGCACGTGCGGAGGCGGGCGAGAAGAACCCCTGCTCGCTCACGCTCGTAGACACCCGAGCTGGCGCGGAGGCGGCTTGCCGCCAGGCCCTTCGTGCGGCGGGGCTTTCCGTTGACCTGCGGGTTGCAAAGGAACCCGTTCCCTCGGCATGTGCTGTGGCCGACCTGTCGTGGATCGGGGATGATGCGCTTGCGACTGAGGCTTCGGCGCTTGCGAGTCTTGCCGGCCTTGCGGGCAGCAGCGTGACCGTCCTCTCCCGCGATGCCGCGCCAGACGGTGCCCTGGGCGCGGAGCCTGCCGAGAAACACGAGGTCATCGTCGGCAGGGACCCCGCGAGCATCCGCGTCTACGAGGCATCTCCCGAGACCGTGGAACCCGCGACCGTTGAGCTTCCTGGCGGCGAGCGCGTCACCGTGCTCGTTGGCGCCTCGGACCAGTTTGCCCGCCGCCTTGCCAAGGTGGCCAAGCTTCGCGCCAAGTGGGCGCGTCGCGAGGACGTGACCTGCTACCGCGTCTACGATGCCGACCTGCCCGACTACGCCGTGGCCATTGAGCTTTTCGAGGGTTCGGAGACGCCCGGCCGCTGGCTGCAGATCTCCGAGTACGCCGCCCCGCGTGGGGTTGACCCGGAGCTTGCGCGCCGCCGCCTCCTCGACGTGCTCGCCATTGCCCCGCGCGTGCTCGGCGTGGCGCCGGAGGACGTGAGCGTGCGCGTGCGAACGCGAGCCCGGGGCGGCTCGCAGTATGCGGATGAGGCGCGTCCCTCCCGTCGCAACGCGCGTGATGCGCGTTCTTCTCGTCGCCGGGGTGCCGTTGAGCTGCCGGCGGGCTCGCATCTTATTGATGAGGGCGGACTCACCTTTGAGGTCAACTTTGACGCGCGCCATGACTGCGGCATCTTCCTCGACCACCGAGAGACCCGCTCCCGTATTCGCGAGATGATGAAGCAGACCAAGGGCTCCAAGCGCTTTCTCAACCTCTTTGCCTATACGGGCACCGCCACCTGCTACGCGGCAGATGGCGGGGCCAAGTACACCACGACGGTGGACCTCTCCCGCCCGAGCCTCGACTGGGCGCGCCGCAACATGGCGCGCAACGGCTTTGACGGCCGCGAGCACGAGTTTGTCCAGGCGGACGTCCTTGCCTGGGTCAGCGAGCAGCGCCACACAAAGAACCGCTGGGACCTCGTCTTCTGCGACGTTCCCACGTTTTCCAACTCGGCGCGCATGCGCAAGGCATCCTTTGACGTCCAGCGCGATCACGCCGAGCTCATCATTGGCGTCTCGCGCCTGCTCGTGCGCGGGGGCACCGCGATCTTCTCGTGCAACCTGCGCACCTTCAAGCCCGACGTAGAGAAGCTCGAGCGTGCTGGCGTGCGCCTCACGGACATAACCGACGAGACCATCCCCGAGGACTTCTCGCGCAACCGCAAGATCCACCACGCCTATCTTGTGGAGCGGGTATAGGTGCCCCGTGCGGTTATGGTCTCGCACTCGGCTCCAGACGCAAAGGAGAATCCCATGTCCAAAGCCCCCTCCATCGACCTCTCCGTTGTGGTGCCCTGCTACAACGAGCAGGAGAGCCTTCCCATTTTTGCCAGGGAGCTCGCCTGTGTGCTTCTTGGCATGAGGGGCGACAAGGACCTGCGCTTTGAGCTCGTTTTGGTGGATGACGGCTCCTCTGACGACACCCTCTCTGTAATGCGGTCCCTTGCCGCGCGCTCTGACCTGCCGTTTCAGGTTCGCTGGATCTCCTTCTCCCGCAACTTTGGCAAGGAGGCGGCGCTCTACGCTGGCCTTGAGGCGGCTGACGGAGACCTCGTGGCAACGATGGACGCCGACATGCAAGATCCGCCCTCGCTGCTGCCCCAGATGTATCGAATCATCCAAGAGGGCGGCTGCGACAGCGTTGCCACCCGTCGCGTGACGCGCGCGGGAGAGCCGGCCATCCGCTCCGCCTTTGCCCGCCTGTTCTATCGCATTATCAATAAGATATCTGATGCCGACATCGTGGACGGTGCGCGCGACTTTCGCCTGATGACGCGCCCGATGGTCGACGCCGTTCTCTCGTTGGGCGAGAGAAACCGCTTCACCAAGGGAATCTACGGCTGGGTTGGGTTCAAGACCGAGTGGCTTCCCTACGAGAACGTGGAGCGTGTGGCGGGTGAGACCAAGTGGAGTTTCATCAAGCTCGCCGCCTATGCCCTTGACGGGATAGCGGCGTTCTCGACGGCTCCGCTCGCGCTCGCCTCCGTTGTGGGGATGGTCCTGTGCGTGGTGGCCCTGGCGTTTGCCGTCTTTGTCGTCGTGCGCGCCGCACTCTTTGGCGATCCCGTCTCTGGCTGGCCCTCGCTTATGACCGTTGTCCTTCTCGTCTCGGGCGTCCAGCTTCTCTGCCTGGGGGTTATCGGCCAGTATCTGGCAAAGACCTACCTCGAGACCAAGCAGCGTCCCCTCTATCTGGTGCGCGAGCGCGGAGAGAGCGACAAGGACGACAAGAGCGACAAGGGCAACAAGAGCGGCGCCGCGCCGGCCTTGGAGCCCACCCACGCGCCGCGAGGCGGCAGCCGATGAGGGGGCTCCTAGCACAGCTCGCCAAGTTTGGCGTGGTGGGCGTCCTTGCCACGCTCATTGACTTTGTCGTGCTTATCGCCCTCACCGAGCTCGGCGGATGGGACCCGGTGCTCTCCGCGGCAGTCTCCTTTGTGGTCTCCGTGGTATTCAACTACGTGGCGTCCATGCGCTTTGTCTTTACGAGAAGAGAAGATCTGGGGCGCGCGGAGGAGCTTGTCATCTTTGTGGCGCTCTCTGTGGTGGGCCTTTTGATCAACGAGGCGCTCATGTGGCTTGGCACCAGCGCACTCTCCCTTAACTACGTACTCGTCAAGGTTGTTGCCACGGCGCTTGTTATGCTGTGGAACTTCTGCTCACGCAAGCGCTGGCTCGAGGCGCACTAGTTCGCCTTGTCTGCCGCTGGTCGGTGTCCGTCTTCCGTCTGCGTACTGGCTGGTCTCCACGCGTTGCGCTGCGAGTAAAATCGTCCCATACGTGTGGTTAAGGCGCGAGCTGTAGCGCCACGAGCAATAGGGGGACACGCAATGGACGCACGCATTGAGTCCACGGTCAAGACCTGGCAGGACAACGTCAAGGAGCCCGACCTTGCGGCCGAGCTCGCCGAGCTCACCAAGGAGGGCAACGAGGACAAGCTCTTTGACGCCTTCTATCGCGAGCTGGCCTTTGGCACGGCGGGACTTCGCGGCACGCTGGGCGTGGGCACCAACCGCATGAACGTGTATGTGGTGGCCCAGGCCACCCAGGGCGTGGCGGACTACCTGAACGCACACTACGAGAACCCCACGCTCGCCCTCGCGCGCGACTCGCGTAACAAGGGCGAGGACTTCCAGCGCGTGGCTGCGGGCGTGCTTGCTGCCAACGGCATTCACGTTTACGTCTACCCGCGCATCGAGCCCGTCCCCACGCTGTCCTTTGCCGTGCGCTACCTGCACACCTCTGCGGGCATCGTCCTCACGGCCTCCCATAACCCCGCGCCCTACAACGGCTATAAGGTCTACAACGACAACGGCGGCCAGATCACCGACGAGGCGGCGGCCGAGATTTCCGCGAACATCGCCAAGGCCGATCCGTTTAACGTCAAGATCATGGACTTTGACGAGGGCGTCGAGAAGGGCCTCATCGAGTGGACGCCCGAGGAGGTTCTGGACGCCTTCATCGAGAACATCAAGAAGGTCTCCGTCCCCGGCTTCAAGGCCTCCGATGACTACTCCGTGGTCTACACCCCGCTCAACGGCACGGGCATGGAGCTTGTGACCCGCATCCTCAAGGAGATCGGCGTCGAGAAGGTCTCCGTGGTGCCCGAGCAGGCCAACCCCGACGGCAACTTCCCCACGTGCACCTACCCCAACCCCGAGTTCCGCGCCGCGCTTGAGCTTGCCCTCAAGCTTGCCGAGGAGGTCAAGCCCAATCTTGTTGTGGCCACCGACCCCGATGCCGACCGCATGGGCACGGCCATCCCGCACGACGGCGACTACGTCCTGCTCTCCGGCAACGAGATGGGCGTCCTTCTCATGGACTGGCTCGCCACGATGGCGCGCGACCGCGGCGAGGACGTTGCCTCCAAGGTGGCCGTGTCCACGATTGTCTCGTCCTCCATGCCCGATGCGCTCGCCCGTGACTGGGGCTTTGAGATGAGGCGCGTCCTCACCGGTTTCAAGTACATCGGCGACCAGATCGACCAGCTCAAGGATGCCGGCGAGGAGGACCGCTACCTCATGGGCTTTGAGGAGTCCTACGGCTACCTCGTGGGCACGCACGCCCGCGACAAGGACGCCATCGTCGCCACCATGCTCTGCGTCGAGATGGCCTCCTACTACGCCGAGCGCGGCATGGACCTCTACGAGGCCATGGACGCCCTCTATCAGAAGTACGGCTACTACCTCAATGGCACCGTCAATGCGTCCTTCCCGGGTGCCGCAGGCGCCGACCGCATGGCCCAGATCATGACCGACCTACGCGAGAACCCGCCCGCGGAGATTGCCGGCTACAAGGTCATTGGCATGACCGACTACGCTACCGGTCCCGAGATGCCGCGCGTCTCGGGTCTCCAGAAGGAGGCGCCGCAAACGCTGCCGCCCGCCAACGTCATCGAGTTCCGCCTCGAGGACGACAACAAGGTCATCTTCCGCCCGTCCGGCACCGAGCCCAAGGTCAAGGCGTACCTCTTCTCCAAGGGCGCCACGCGTGCCGACTCCGAGGCCGTGCGTGACAAGCTCCAGGCGGCGGCGGAGCAGATTCTCTCGTAGCACGCCCTCATGTGCAGGTGGGAGCCCCGCCGTTTCCACGAGGAAGTGCGCTTCGCGGAACTTCCTCTTAGGAAACGGCGGGGCTCCTCGCATGTCGATTGGCTCCTCGGCTGGGGAGAGGGGAGAGTGGGGAGTGGGGACCCGTGGCGACAGTTTTTGGGCTGAAAGTGTCGCTTTGGGTCCACGTAGATAGAAGCGTGGACCCGCGCCGACAGTTCTTCGTGAGAAAGTGTCGGCGCGGGTCCACAAAAGTCGGGCGAGAAGAGCGGGCGGAGGTTGGGCTCCGGCTACTCGGATGTCTCCCCACCGCCAGACGCGTCCGCGGCGCTGACGGCGTAGAGGGTCGTGGTGCACGAGGCGAGCGTCGCAGGATCCCAGGGATGGGCGCTGATCTGGCTGGATGTGGGGTCAAAGACCGCGATGGAGCCGTCCTCGTTCTCGCTGACCGCAATGACCCAGTGCGCGGTATCCGTGAGCGACCCTGCGGTCGTTTCGAGAAGCACGTACGTATCCGTGTCGAGCACCTGGGAGAGGTTGTCGGCGTTTGAGGTGGAGGTCGAGCACGAGAGACCCAGGTCAGCTAGTGACTCCTCGAGGAAGGACCCTGACATCCCAGAGGTCTCGTTGGTCTTCTCGGCAGTGGTTACCAGCTCTGCGATGTCAGCGGGCGTGCGGTCATTCTTTCCGGTGAGTCCCATATAGGCCATGGAGAGCGCCGTGGGGCCAGATCCGGTGAGGGCCAGGGGCCTGCCGACGTAGGTGACGCTGCCCCAGCGGGCGTCCCAGCAGTAGAGCTCGGGTGCGGCTCCCTTTGTGACGGCATCACCATAGGGCTGCGCGTCCTTCTCGGCGTCCGGATAGGCGGCGACAAAGTCTATGGCGTCGGGCTCGCTGAGGGCGAGCTCAAGAAGTCCCTGGTCAGAGTACTTGTCGGCGTTAGCGGCGATGCTGGCGAGCTTCTCGTAGCGATTAAGCTCCACGGCAAACTCCCCGGTGAGCTCCTCGTCGACTCCGGAGGCAACGCGCGTGTCGACGGGGTTTGTGCTGGTTGTGTCCTGGTTGGCCGCGCTGCCGCGCATACAGCTGGAGATGCCCACAACAATCAGGATGACAAGGACGAGCGCGAGGGCGGCGAGAATCAAAAGACGCCTGTTGTCGCTTACCTTGCGCGCGCGACCGCTCTGGAAGTTGATGTTTCGCTCCCTGAGCGGGTAGCCGCCTCTGCCGCGAGATGGTCCGCGCAGGCCGTTGCCCCTCTTCGCAGTTCCGCGCGGTCCGTGGTAGGTCCCCTCGAGCGTTGTCCGGAGGCGTGTGCCGTATTGGTTGTGACTGGGCAGGTTGACGGGTCTTCCCGAGTCTGTGTGAGACAGCTTGCCCCGATCTCCGTATGCCATAGGTCCTCCGTGACACAATTTCACAGCATGCTACCTATCGCATGATACGGCAGCAAATTGGTTTAGTTCTCTTATGTATGGGCTAAATCGGGGAGTGGTACCGGGTGCAATCTGTCATTGAGCCATCGACAGGGCTTTGGCGCAAGAAAAGGGGCGCGCCTCGTGTGAGACGCGCCCCTCAAGAGCTCTAGTCATCCCCGCTCGGCGGGTCTGGGGTGGTTGGGGTCGTGGACGTGCTTGGTTGTTCTGACTGGGAGGGCTCCTGCGTGCTCGGCTCCTCGGGAGTGGTGGGAGTGGTGGGAGTGGTGGGCTCGCTCGGAGTCTCGGGTTCCTCGGACGTGGTGGGGGTGGTGGGCTCGCTCGGCGTCTCGGGCTCCTGCGGCTCCACGTAGCTCGTGTCACCCCCGGAGTCGTAGGAGTCATCGTAGGAGTTGTCAGAGTAGTCGTCGGAGTAGTAATCGTCCGAATAGTAGTCATCGGAGTAGTAGTCGTCGGTGTAGGACCACTGCGGGGTGTAGTAGCTGCCCGTGCCGCCGTTCACGTAGGCGGGGGTGCCCACAAACTCCCAGCTGCCATTGGGCTCGTAGGTAGCCTCGTGGTCCGAGGTCGGGAACTCTCCGCGCTCGACGCCCTCGAGGACGGCGTTCATGTACGCGGTCCAGATGGGCTGAGCGGTGCTCTCGGTGCCGGCGTAGGAGCCCCACAGGTAGACGGGTGCGTTGCCGCTACGGTGGCCAACCCAGGTGACGGTGGTGAGCTGCGGAGTGAAGCCGCAGAACCAAAGGTCACTCGCCTCGTCCGCCGTACCGGTCTTGCCAGCGGCAGGCTGGTCGGCGTTAAAGTAGGCGTTGACGTAGCTCGTGGTATAGCCGGCGCGGAAGACGCCCTCGAGCACCTCGGTGGCGTCCTGGGCGAGGGCGGAGTCGAGCACCTGCTCGGCATCGTCCTCGTGCTCGTAGACCACGTTGCCGTTGCGGTCCTCAATGCGAGAGATCGCAACGGGGTTGCGGTGCAGGCCGCCGGAGGCGATGGTCGAGTACGCCTCGCACATCTCGAGCGGCGTGATCTCGGTTGCGCCGAGCGTGGAGGCGGGCACGGGCTTGACGGGCGTGTCGATGCCCATGAGCGCCGCGGTCTCCTGGAGCTTGTCGACGCCAATGGCCATGATGACCTGCGCGTAGGCGGTGTTTGAGGAGAGCTCGGTCGCACGCGCGAGCGTGATGGTGCCGTACTGGTTGTTGTTGTAGTTGTGCGGGTTCCACTCGGCGGTGATCTGCATGGGGGAGGAGCAGTTCAGCAGGACCGTGGGGCTCATGCCCTCGCGCATGGCGGCGATGAGCGTGAAGGTCTTGAAGCTCGAACCCGCCTGGCGAAGGCTCGTCGCCATGTTGACGGCGCTCTGGCCCGCCTCCGCGTCGTAGCCGTAGTTCTGACCGCCCACCATGGCAACGATGTAGCCGTTGGAGTTGTCAATGGAGACAAGAGCGGCGGAAACCCCGTCGTCGCCGATCTTGGAGACGGTCTCCGCCGCCTCCTCAGCGGCCTTCTGCTTGTCGGGCTCGATGGTGGTGTAGACCTTGAGGCCGCCCTGGTTGATGATGTCGGCCGAGAAGTCCTGGAGCAGCAGGTCGCGGACATAGTCGGTGAAGTAGGGGTAGTCGCTTGTGGAGTCGGTGAGCTCGCCGGGGTTGAGCGGAATCTCCTCGGCAACGGTGGTGTCGTACTCCTCCTGCGAGATGTCGCCCGCCTCAAGCATGCGCGAGAGGACGAGGTTGCGACGGCTCTTGCAGTTGTCGTAGTTCACAAAGGGGTCGTAGTAGGTGGGGGAGTTGGGGATGCCCACGAGTGTCGCCGCCTCGTTGAGTGTGAGGTCGGTGGCGTGCTTGTTGAAGTAGGTGATGGAGGCTGCCTCGATGCCGTAGGCGCCGTTGCCGTAGAAGATGGTGTTGAGGTACATGTTGAGGATCTGGTCCTTCGTGTACGTCTTCTCCATCTGGATGGCGATGAACGCCTCGCGGACCTTGCGGCGCAGCGAGTTCTCAAACTGTTCGTCAGAAAGGACCGTCCAGCGGACGAGCTGCTGGGTGATCGTTGAGCCACCGCCCTGCTCGCCGCTGCCAAAGATCTGACCGACAGCCGCGCGGGCAATGCCCTCAGGGTCGACGCCACTGTGCTGGTAGAAGCGCTTGTCCTCGGTGGCGATCGTGCCCTTCTTGACGTAGTCGGAGATTTCGTCAAGTGTGACCGAGCGGCGGTTCTGCAGGTAGTAGGCCACGATCTCGTTGCCGTCCGCATCGTAGACGCGTGTGGGCTCGGCTACGAGGAAGGCGTCTGCCGAGGTGTAGTCGGGCAGGTTCTCGAGCCACGTGCTAACCACCGCGCCCAGAGAGAGGGCGAGCGTCACGATGAGCAGTGCTATGAAACCGAACACGCCGGCGATGCCAAAGCCCACGAAGTGGGTCTTGGAATGCATGCGCGCCCTGCGGGTCCTGATCCCCATGTACTCCTCCTGTTCAGGGAACATGCGTCCACAGTCGAACAACATTATAGGTGCTGTGCGCCCGTACTTCTCGCCAGGGAGTTACGACGTGTTGAGTCCGTGGATGTGGGGCGCGCGGCGGGCTTTTCGGCCAGGCAAAGGGGAGGCAAAAGGGGACAGGTTATTTCGCTCAGAGTTTTTGGGACAGGTT
>CASEVE010000007.1 GCA_949291295.1 uncultured Olsenella sp. | reverse complement strand
GGTAAATTGTCATCATGGAGCTCCATGATGACAATTTACCCTGTCACCTTTGTCATCACCTTTGTCACAAGAGCGGCCGGCCGGGCATTCCGTAGAGAGGTTTCGCAAAGCGCATCTCTCGAAGGAATGCCCGTCCGGCCCACCCGCAATTGCGCGACTAGTCGACCCTCTCGAAGCGGTACATGAAGTTCTCGTACGGGCCAGCGGGAACCGTGAGCGGAAGCCCCATGCTCATGAGCGCGTCCGCAGAGAACTCGGTGCCGTTGCTCACCATGCGGTACGTGGCACCCGGCGTGAGCCCGCGCGGGACCACGTAGTTGGCCTTCCCGTAGCCATCGACGCGCGTGACGACGGCACAGACAAGAGCCTCGCGCCCGTCCTCGCTCACAAACTCCCATGCAGAGACATCGGCGTCCTTGGGGTCGGAGAGACGGTAGAGCAGACCCTCACGCACGATGTGCTCGATCTTGCGATACGTGCCCACCTGCGTGCGAATGATCTCACAGGCGCGGTCGTTCAGCTCCATGAGGTCAAGCTCGTAGCCGAAGGCGCCACCGGCCATGGCCACGGTGCCGCGCGCACCGAGCGGGATAGTGCGGCCGGTAATCTCGTTGGGGCAGGCGGAGACGTGCGCGCCCACTGCGGAGCAGGGGTAGCCGAAGGAGGTGCCGTACTGAATCTCCATGCGGTTGCGCGCGTCGGTGTTGTCCGAGGTCCAGATCTGCGGCGTGTAGTAGAGCATGCCCGCGTCAAAGCGGCCGCCACCCGCAGAGCACCCCTCGATGAGGAGCTCGGGATAGCGGGTGCGCACGCGCTCCAGAAGATCGTAGAGTCCGAGCATGTAGTCGTAGAGGACCTTGCCCTGGTCGCTCGTCACGCGCGAGTGAACGTCAACGATCGAGCGGTTGTAGTCCCACTTCACGTAGTCAATGCCGCCCTGGTCAAGCACGGCGGAGAGCTGCTCGAAGAGGTTGTCGCGCACGTCTTTGCGGGAGAGGTCCAAGACCAGCTGGTCGCGCCCGAGCACCGGCGGCTTTCCGGGAATGGTGAGCGCCCAGTCGGGGTGCTCACGGAAGAGGTCGGAGTCCTCGTTCACCATCTCGGGCTCCACCCAGATGCCAAAGCCAAGACCCTGCTCGTTCACGCGGCGCGCAAGGTCGGCCACGGAGCCCCCGAGCTTCTCCATGTTGGGCTTCCAGTCACCCAGACCACGGTGGTCGTCGTTTCGGGCGCCAAACCAGCCGTCGTCCATGACGAGCATGTCAAGCCCGAGCTCAGCGGCCTTCTTCGCAAGCTCCACGAGCTTGTCGCCCGTAAAGTCAAAGTAGCACGCCTCCCAGCTGTTGATGAGAACGGGGCGGGGGCTGTCACGCCAGGGACCGCGGCACACGCGCCTGCGGATGCAGCGGTGCAGATTGTGGGAGATACGCTCGAGACCGGCCGCAGAGAAGGTCATTATGACCTCGGGCGCCACAAGCTGCTCTCCCGGCTCGAGCGGATACGAGAAGAGGTCCTGCTCGAGGCCCATCTGCATGCGGGTCTGCTCGTACTGGTCGCGCTCGACCTCCGCAAGGAAGCTTCCGCTGTAGACAAAGCTCATGGACCAGCAGCGGCCGGCGGTCTCGGTGGCGTCATGGTCGCAGAGGATCATCATCGGGTTGTACTGGTTGGAGGACATGCCGCGGCGACTGCGCACCGAGATGGACCCGTTGGTGACCGCGCGGCGAGAAGGACGGCGCTCCATGGCGTGACGGCCGTCGAAGGTGATGACGTCAAAGTCACCGGCAACGAGGTCGAGGCAGGCGCTCTGGGCCTTCTCGACCGTAAGACGGCCCTCGCCGACGTTTCTGATCACCGCGGCGCGCGTGATGACGTCAAAGGCGGGCATGATGCCATAGAGCAGCTCGACCTCAAGGCCCAGGCGCTCGTCGGCAAGCGTGATGGAGAGGGTCTCGGAGCCGTCACCCTCCTCTGAGTAGACGGCGGGAAGACCCGGGAGGGCGTACTTACCGCCGCGAATCTCATGCGACTTGTAGCGAAGGTCGCAGCCGAAGGTTCCGTCGTCACCGCGCACGAGCAGCAGCGGGCTTCTCATGTCTCCCTCACCCTGGAAGGGGTACTCCTGGGGAAGGAAGTCCAGGGAGTAGCGGCGGTCTGCCACGTCATGGGGGCAGCCGCACATGCCGCTACGGTCACAATAGGTGAGGAGGTAGGACATGTCCCCCTCCGCACGGGCTCCGTAGTAGAGATGAAGAAGGTAACCATACTGATCGACCTTCATCTGATAGGTCGACCGCTCCGTCGAGAGCGTGAAGATGCGATCGGAGGCGTTGTACGACAGGGACATGGCTCCTCAATTTCTCTCGTCACTAAAAGGTCGGCCAGAGTGTAGCGCAATCATGCTCGCTCTGGGGACGCCCGGAACCCATCACAAAACAGATGGATTCCGGGCGCCAGGGGGACGTAGCAGGCCTTTGGGCGAACAGCCGCTACTTCACGGCACCGTTGGTGACGCCGCCGATGATCTGCTTCTGGGCGATGATGTAGAAGATGATCATGGGAAGCATCGCCAGCAGGTAGGAGGCAAAGGCCAGGTTGTAGTTCGTGGCAAACGCCGTCTGGAAGTTCATCTGCGCGAGCGGCAGGGTGTTGACGCCGGAGCCGCCCATGATGACGAGCGGAGTCATGACGTCGTTCCACACGGCGAGGCCGGTGATGACGGCAACCGTGGCGTGCATGGGCTTCATGAGCGGGAAGATGACCTTCCAGTAGGTGGTCCAGGTGGACGCACCGTCAACGCGGGCCGCCTCCTCGAGGGCCGTGGGGATGTTCCTCAGGTAGCCCGTGTAGAGCATCATGTTCATCGGCATGTAGAACACGACGTAGAGAATCATGACGCCAACCATGTTGTCCAGGTGCAGGATGGCCGTCTGCTTGACGAGCGGCATCATCAGGATGGCAAAGGGCACATACATGCCAGCCACGATGAAGTAGTAGGACGCCTTGAAGAGCTTCTTGGAGTCCATGTTACGCCCGATGGCGTAGGCCGCGAGGCTGTGAACGAGCACAGAGATCACAACCGCGGCCACCGTGATGATGAGCGAGTTCATGAACGAGTGGGCAAAGTCGGTGACCTGGATGGCCTCGATGAAGTTGTCAAGGGACCACGTGGAGGGCAGCGACAGGATGCCCGCGATGTCGTTGGTCATCTCGGAGGGATCCTTGAAGGCGATGACCACGGCCATGTAGAGCGGGAAGATGATGGTGATGAGGCCGACGATGAGCAGGATGGTGATGGGCCAGTTGACCCGCTCCTTGACCTTGGCAGGAACAGTGTTGTTAGCCATTAGAGCTGCTCCTCCTTACTGTTCAGGAACTTGGTCTGGGCAATGGAGATCACGGCGATGACGATGAAGAAGATCACGGCGTTGGCGCACTGGAAGCCAAACTGGCTGTTGTTGAGGCCGTTCTGGTAGATGAGGTACGAGATGGACTCGGTGGACTGCGCCGGGCCGCCGGAGGTCATGGCCACGATCTGGTCGAAGGTCATGAGCATGTCCTTCATGACGAGCACCATGTTGGTGGTAATGGACGGCATGATGAGCGGGAACGTGAGGTAGCGGAACTTGTCCCAGCCCGTGGCGCCGTCGAGGGCGCCGGCCTCGTAGACGTCCTCAGGAACCGAGGAGAGGCCAGTGATGTAGATGATCGTGGTCTGCGCACAGGCCTGCCAGACGAGAACCACGACGATGGCCACCCATGCCCACTCGGTGCTCGCGAGCATCGAGGTGGTCCCGGTGAGGGCGGGCACGATATAGGTGAAGAAGTAGCTGAACACATAGCCAACGACGAGGCCGCCGAGGATGCGGGGCACAAAGTAGATGCCGCGCAGGGCGCTCTTGAACTTGATCTTGCTCGAGAGGCCAATGGCCAGGACGAGCGATATCACGTTGACCAGAATCGTCGAGACGACGGCGATCTTGAACGTGAACAGGTACGAGTTGCCCACGCGGGCGTCCTGGAACAGATCGATGTAGTTCTGCAGGCCCACGATCTCAAAGGCACCGTAGCCCTTGGAGTCCGTGAAGCTGTAGAAGAAGCCCGTGAGCAGAGGAATGGTGTTGAACGCAATGAACAGGATCAGAACGGGGATCAGGATTGCGAGGAAGGTGCGGTTCCTATCAGACCCCGCCTTTGATACAGCGATGCTTGCCATGTGCTTCCCTCCTTATCCCTGATTCGCCATGTACTCGTTGTACTTGCGGATGACCGTCTTGTTGTAGCGCTGCCAGAGGTTGTCCCAGTTGGCGAGAAACGCGTCCACGTCGCCGTCCATGAGGAAGGCCTGGAGCTGGGCATCGCAGGCCATGCCCGACGGGTAGGAGTGGTCGGGGTAGTCGATGACCTTGCCCTCGTCCAGGAACTCCTGGATGTCGTCGAAGAGCGGGTCAAGCGTGAAGTCACCCTCGATGCAGGGGATGGCCTTCTGGTCGTCGATGTAGGTCTGGAGGTTCTCGGGCTGGTTGAGGAAGTCGATGACCTCGTAGACCAGCTCGCGATGGTCCTCGTTGGCCGTTGTCATGTTCCAGCACAGGTCGACGCCGGAGACGACGATGCGGTCGTCGGGGTCATCGGAGGCGGGCATGGCAAAGAGGCCGATGTTCATGTCCGGGTTGGCGCCCAGAATCTGCGGGACGGCAAAGGAGCCGCAGGGGAACATCGCGGACTGACCGCGGGCAAAGGCCGTGCAGGCGTCCTCGTAGCTGTAGGCCATGGGGCCGTCCTCAGCGTACTCGAGGAGCTTGTAGAGCTTCTCGGCAGGCTCGCGGTAGTAGTCCGCGAACTTGGCCTCGCCTGCGTTGACCTTGCGGATGTGGTCAGAGGGAACAAGCTCCACGAGCATGGAGTTCCACGGCGAGAGGATCGTCCAGGTGTCAAGGAAGCCCAGGTAGAGCGGAAGCACCTCGCCCTCGGCCTTGATCTTCTCGCAGAGGTCGCAGAACTCGGTCCAGGTTGTGGGGATCTCCCAGCCCTTCTCGGCAAACATGTCCTTGTTGTAGAGCATGCCCGCGGCGTTGGCGATGTAGGGGACGCCGTAGATGCCGTCCATCGGAACGTAGGTGACGCTCTTCATGATCTCCTGGTAGGCAGGCTGAACCTTGGCCATGCCGGGATAGTCAGTCATGTCCGACAGGATGTTGGAGTCCACGAAGTCCGCGTAGGAGGCGTCGCCGCCGATGGCCACGACGTCGGGGTAGTCCTCGCGCACAAAGCGCGTCTTCATGATGGTGACGGCGTCGTTGGGGCTGTTGAAGTTGAGGTAGATGTGATCGTTGGTCTCGTTGAACTCAGCGGTGAGGGCATCGAAGATGCTCACGGCCTCGCGCTTGTAGGAGACGAACTCCACCTCGGTCCTGCCGTCGGAGCGCTCGCCCTCGCAGCCCGTGAGCGCGAGGCCGGCAGCAACGGCAGCTGAGAGCCCGAGGAAGGAGCGACGTGTCAGTGCTCTTTTCTGCATAAGGTGTGCCCTCCTTCCCTAGTGGGCAATGGCGAGCTCGGTCTGCTTGTCAAAGAGGTGGATCTTGTCCACGTCAACGGAGCAGTTGATCTTGTCACCGGTGCGAACGGAGCTTGCGGCGGAGAGGTGCGCGGAGATCTGGCCGCCCTCGACGTCGGCGTAGATCATGGCCTCAGAGCCCAGAAGCTCGTAGACCGTGACCGTTGCCGGGAAGGTCTCGGAGAGGGTGCGGCCCTCGGCGTACTCGTGCTCCTCCACCACGTCCTCGGGACGGATGCCCATGACGACGGTCTTGCCCACGTAGCCGCCCTTCTTGAGGGCGTCGGCCTTGGGGCCGGTCACGGTGATGACGTTCTTGCCAAAGGAGAGCGTGACGCCCGCGCCCTTCTCGGCCACCGCCACGTCGATGAAGTTCATCTGCGGGGAGCCGATGAAAGGTTGCAGGGCTCGTTGTAGAGCTTGGTGGGGGTGTCCACCTGCTGCATGACGCCGTCCTTCATGACGACGATGCGGGTACCGAGCGTCATGGCCTCGGTCTGGTCGTGCGTGACGTAGATAATCGTGGCACCGAGGCGGTCGTGCAGCTTGGAGATCTCGGCGCGCATCTGGACACGGAGCTTGGCGTCGAGGTTGGAGAGCGGCTCGTCCATGAGATAGACCTTGGGGGCGCGGACGATGGCGCGGCCCATGGCAACGCGCTGGCGCTGGCCGCCGGAGAGGGCGGACGGCTTGCGGTCGAGGAGCTTCTCGAGGTCGAGGATGCGGGCGGCCTCGCGAACGGCCTTATCGATGGTGTCAGCGTCGACCTTGCGAAGCTTGAGCGGGAAGGCCATGTTCTCGTAGACCGTCATGTGCGGGTACAGCGCGTACGTCTGGAAGACCATCGCGATGTCGCGGTCCTTGGGCTCAACATCGTTGACCACGCGACCGTCGATCTTGAGGGTGCCGGAGGTGATGTCCTCGAGGCCGGCGATCATGCGCAGCGTCGTGGACTTGCCGCAGCCAGAGGGGCCGACGAAGATGATGAACTCCTTGTCGGCAATCTCAAGGTTGAAATCCTTCACCCCCTCATAGCCGTTGGGGTACTTCTTCCCTACGTGTTCGAGTGTGAGGCTCGCCATTTGCGCAACCTTTCTCCCTGCCCAGCTAACGCGCGCACACGCTAGCTCGGGCCCCACCTTACGTTGTCTTAATTCTAGGTTTGCATTTTTCGGCGAAAATATACTCGATTTGGTATGGTTTATATTGTTTTGCGCGTTTAGTCTGTATAATCAGGTAGTTCCAGTTTTCACAAAGATTGCATGATTTCGCCGAACGGATTTCTTTTCCTGGCGAGTGGTTTTTCCATTTTCTAAATGCGCAGGTACATGGCTATTTTTAGGATTCTGGACATACGGTATCGATTCCAGTTTTCGCTGTTTATTTTTATCATTTTGCTCGCTTTACCGTTTTTCTATATGATGTGATTGCTACAAACCATGCATAATGCGACATAGGGTCATGAGTTGCTTACGCAACGCTCATAAGGGAGAAAGATATGACTACCCACGAGCTTGAGTTCTCCACGTTTCCCCATGGTCACTATGTTGACCTCATGCCGTTTCAATACGGGCGTGAGGCCTGCGAGCCAGGGCACGCCTTCGGCCCCGCCCGACGGTCCCATTACCTCTTTCACTACATCATCTCCGGGCGCGGCCTTCTCATGACGACGGATGAAAACGGCGTCAAGAGCGATCATCGCCTCTCGGAGGGAGAGGGGTTTCTCATCTTTCCCAATCAGGTGAACACCTACGTGGCCGACCTTGACGATCCATGGGAGTACATATGGGTCGAGTTTGACGGTATCCGCGTAGCCGACGAGCTTGAGATGGTTGGACTCACGCCCTCCTCCCCCGTCTACCGGTCGCTGTCAAGCGAGCGCCGCGCGCGCATGGTCGAGGAGATGCGCTACCTCGTTGCCAACCGGGACTCCTCCGCCCTTCACCTCGTGGGACACACCTACCTCTTTCTTGACTACCTGCTGCGCTCCGTTGACCACGAGCCGGAGCAGGCGGGAAGCAAGATTCACGGCTTCTATATCCGCGAGGCGATCGACTTCATAAAGGGCAACTATCAAAGCGACATCAACGTAGAGGACATCGCAAAGCGTGCCGGGCTCAATCGAAGCTACTTTGGCAAGGTCTTCAAGGCGGCAACGGGAAAGTCTCCCCAGCAGTACCTCATCGGGCACCGGATGTTCAAGGCAACCGAGCTGCTCAAACTCACGTCACTGCCCGTTGGCGAGGTGGGACGCGCTGTGGGCTATCCCAACCAGTTGCACTTCTCGCGCGCTTTCAAGAGCGTCTACGGCGTCTCGCCGCGCGATTGGCGCCACCAGAACGCGCCCGTGTGAGGTGGTGGCCATTCTCGCGCTGTGTCCCGGAACGTGAGGCTGCAGCACGGCGTTTGGCTGCACGTTGCCGAAAGTGAGGCTGTGGCAGGGGCGTCTGATGAGCGTCCCCGAAAGTGGGGCCGTGGCACGAGATCCCCTCAATTAGTCCCCAAAATCTAAGCTGTGGCACAAATAAGCGAGAAGAACGCGCCACAGCTTCGTTTTTGGGGACGCGCCTACGGGTGCACCACCGGCTCGAGGTAATGAGCTCGCAGCTCTGCAATCTCCGCGTCCGTAATGCCCAACGCCTCGCGCACGTAGCCCTCGATTCCGCCGAACTCGCGCGTCACCGCTGCCACCGCAGCGCGAATAAAGCGCAGGTTGGCGTCTGTACGCTCGTCCGCTGGATCGGGGTTGAAGCGGTTGGTGGCAAGGTAGTCTTTCTCCATCGCGTCCATTGGCACACCGAGAACCGCCTCGACGAGCATGCTCCCCATGCCGCAGCGATCGCGCCCAAAGTGGCAGTGCCAGAGAACGGCGCCGTCGGTAGTCTCGAGGATGGTGCGCAGGAGCGCGCGATAGGCGGCAATGCCGGACTCCCCCAGCAGGATGTGCGGGTAGACCATCTCCATGAAGCTCGCGGGATCGTCGTCGTTGGTACGGGCCGCCTCAAGCTGGGCGCGGGCCTCAGCGTTCTGGGAGATTCCAGCAACGGTGCCCTTGAGCGCATCGGCGTGAACGTAGCGCACGCCGGGAAGGCGCTCCATTCCGTCGGGATACTCCGCGAGCTCGTCCTCACCGCGCAGGTCAACCACCGCGCGAAGGTGATACTCCTCCTGAAGGCGCTCGCAGTCCGCACGGGTGGCAAAGTAGAGCGTGCCCGAGCGAAGGAGCAGGCCGCGCCTCACGCACCTGCTCTCAGCGCCGGGAAGCCCGCCGAGGTCACGCGTGTTGGGCAAGCCTTCAAAGTCAATGCGACCATAGTTGGGTCGCAAATCTGTGAGCTGCATACAAGCCTTTCGTTGTGTTTTGGCGCCGCTGCCCCAGTATACGCAGACGTCATAATGCTCGCGTAAGGCGAGCCTTTGCACACATGCACGTGAACGGGCTCTCCCGCTTCGTTCGACCAAAAGAACACGCGGTAACCGCCAATGAGAAAGAGACTAGGCAACCCTGACTCCCCCACTCGCGGCGTAACGGTAGATGAGGTGCGCATTGTTGCGCAGATACTCATTAAAGAATGACATATCCTCATCAGAGAAGTGTCCCTCCCAGGACGTCCAAGAGTACTCAGGGAGCTCGCAGCGCGCCGAGTCAAAACCGCCCTCTGCGGGACGCTCAAAATGAACGAGCACCGTCTGCACGCCGTTCTTCTCGATAATCTGGGAGTGGACAACCTCCGTCCCGTCAGCAAGCGTCATGTACGGATACATCATGAGCGTTAACCTTTCTCCTGCGCTTAGATTTAGTGTACCCGCGGAAACCTGGAACGAACACGACGTGGAGCCCGCCTCAAGAACCGCCAAATCGGCGGCTACGCCGGGAGCTCGCCGGTCTCGAGGATGTGGTCGAGGGCGGCCTCGTCAAGGACGGGGACGCCAAGGCTCTGGGCCTTGGTGAGCTTGGAGCCGGCCGCCTCACCCGCCACGACGCAGCTCGTCTTCTTTGAGACCGAGCCGGTGACCTTGGCGCCAAGGGCCTGAAGCGCCGCCTTGGCCTCGTCGCGCGCGTGGCGCTCAAGCGTTCCCGTGAGCACGAAGGTAAGGCCTGCGAGCGTCTGCGGACGCTCGGGCTCTGTGCGCTCCTCCTCCAGGACCACGCCCGCCTCGCGCAGGCGCTCCACCACGGCCACGTTTTTGGGCACCAAGAAGAACCCGTGCACGCTGGCGGCGATCTTGGGACCGATGCCGTCCACCTGGGCGATCTCCTCCTCCGTGGCGGCAGCGAGCGCCTGCATGGAGCCAAAGTGCTCGGCGAGCTGGCGCGCCACGGTGGCGCCGACGTGGCGGACGCCCAAGCCGAAGAGAACGCGCGCGAGACCGCGGCCACGGGACTCCACGACCTGCGCCATGATCTTGGCCGCGATCACGGGACCCACGACGATGTCCTCGCCGTCGACGGTCTGGCGTCCGGTCCAGACCTCGGCGAGTCCCTTCTCGGTGAGCTTGTCGTAGAAGTCGGCCACGTCAGCGAGAATCCCCTGCTCCACCATGCGGGAGACGAGCTCGTCACCGAGGCCGTCGATGTCCATGGCCGTGCGGCTGCCCCAGTGGATGAGGCGCTCGGTGGCCTGCGCAGGGCAGTCGATTGAGACGCAGCGGTAGGCGACCTCGCCCTCCTCGCGCACGACGGGGCTGCCGCAGGAGGGGCAGGTCTCGGGCATGCGGAACTCGGGCGCGCCCTCGGGACGCAGCTCCAGCACCGGACCCACGACCTCGGGGATGACGTCGCCGGCCTTGTGCACCACGATCGTGTCGCCCACGCGGACATTCTTGCGGGCAATCTCATCCACGTTGTGCAGCGTCGCGCGGGCGATCGTGGAGCCGGCCACGGTCACGGGGTCAAACTCCGCCACGGGCGTGAGCACGCCGGTGCGCCCCACCTGCACGCGAATCTCGCGCAGGACGGTGCGCTTCTCCTCCGGCGGGAACTTGAACGCAATGGCCCAGCGCGGGGCGCGCGCCGTGAAGCCGAGCGCCTCCTGGGAAGCGAAGGAGTCCACCTTCACGACCACGCCGTCGATGTCGTAGTCCAGGTCGTCGCGGTGTGCAAGGGCATCCTCGCAGTAGGCGTGCACCTCGGCAGCCGAGGTGCAGCGCTTGAAGTGCGGGTTAACGGAGAAGCCGCAGTCGATGAGCCACTGGAGGAAGTCATGCTGCGTGTGGACGTCAATGGGCGCCTCGTCCGCAACGGCATAGATGAAGGTCTCGAGATCGCGATGGGCCGTCACCTTGGGGTCCTTCTGGCGAAGGCTTCCCGCGGCGGCGTTTCTCGGGTTGGCGAAGGGTGCGGTGCCGGCGGCGTCGGCATCCTCGTTCAGACGCACGAAGGAGTGGCGCGGCATGTAGACCTCGCCGCGAACCTCGACGGAGCGGCCGAGGCCGCCGTCGGCCAGGCGCGCGAGACCGGCCGGCGCGAGCGAGCGCGGGATGTCGCCGATCGTGAGGACATTCGCCGTGACGTTCTCCCCCGTTGTGCCGTCACCTCGTGTGGCGGCACGAACGAACTGGGCGTCCTTGTAGGTGAGCGCCACACCGAGGCCGTCGATCTTGAGCTCGCAGGTGTAGGCGACCGGACGCTCCGGCGTGGCGCCGAGGGCCTCGTCGGTGCGAGCGAGCCACTCGTCCAGCTCGGAGAGGTCCATAGCGTCGTCCATCGAGTACATGCGCGCCGCGTGCGTCACGGGCTCAAACTGCTCTGAGACGTAGCCGCCCACGCGCTGGGTGTAGGACTCGGGCGTAACGAGCTCAGGGTGCGCGGCCTCGAGGGCGAGAAGCTCCTGAAGTTGTCGGTCAAACTCGGCGTCCGTCATCTCGGGGTTGTCGAGCGCATAGTAGGCATACGCGGCGTGCGCGAGGATGCGGTTGAGCTCCGCGTGGCGGGCGCGCGGCGACTGCGGCGCGGGTGCGGTAGGCTCGCCCTCCGGTGACTGCCCGCCGCCAAAGAGTGACATCTGGGCCTGCGCGTTCTTCTCGTCTGCCATGGGAGCTCCTTGCCAGCCTCGCGGTCCTTCTCGGCCCCTCATGGTAGCGCATGGACCGGACGGCTCGCCAACTCACAGACGCGATCGCTTTAACGGAGTGTCCGGCGTTATCGCGAGCTGCGACCCAGAGCGGCAAGCGCTCGGCCGCCAACCACGAGCTGCAGCACCAGCAGCAGCGCCGCCGCAATCCACAGAAGCTGATAGCCACCAAACGCCACAAGCTGACCGCCCATGGCAGACCCCACGCCGCCTCCCGCAAAGACGCCGAGACCAATGAGTCCGGTACAAAGGCCGGTCTGTGCGGGGTCGGCGTCCATGGAGAGCGAGACGAGCGTGGGCTGCGTGAGGATGTAGCCAAAGCCAAGCGCGCCCGCGGCGAGAAGCGCCGGCACCCAGGAGCCCGTGACACCCACCGCAAGAAGCGCCGCAATGGCGAGAAGCCCCGAGGTCTCACCAACGTAGATGACGCCACGCGGGCCATGCGTTGCCCCAATGCGACCGGAGACGGTACCACCCACCAGGCACATCACGCCGTAGAGCATCATGATGAGGCCCGCCTGCGTGGAGCCGAGGCCGCAGCGCTCAGCAAGGAAGGTTCCCATGAAGCCATAGACGCCCAGGAAGACGAGGCCCGTCGTGCAAGCGACGAAATAGACCGCGCGATGGCTGCCGAAGAAGATTCGCGCAGCGCGGGCAAAGAAGTTGCCCTGGGGCGCTGCGGTCGCAGGCGCGGTGCCTGAATCGCCCGCCGACGCCACGGGATGCGGAAGCCGCCAGAGCAGCACGAGCGCGACCAGCGCAAGCACGCCAAAGCAGGCAAAGGCCGCGCGCCAGCTCATGAGGTCCGTGATGATGCCGCCCAGACCCGAGGAGAGGCCCTGGCCGGTGAAGGTGATGCCCATGAGGACGCCCACCGCCGCACCGCGACGCTTAGGGCCAACCACGTCTCCGACGTGTGCCTGAGAGACGGCGATGATACCCGCGGCAAAGCAGCCCGTGAGCACGCGCGCCGCCACAAGCAGCGGCAGCGTGGGAGCCACGGCACAGAGAAACGTCCCCGCGGCAAGGCCAGCCACGATCACATGGAGCACGCGCAGGCGGCCAAAGCGGTCACCGAGCGTGCCGCACACGGGCTGGAGCAGGCCATACGGAACGAGGTATGCGGTGAGCACGATAGCTGCCGCGGAGGCCGCCACGCCCATCGCGTTTGCGATGGCGGGCAGCGCCGGCGAGACAAACCAGTTGTCGGCAGCAGAGACAAGGCCGCAGAAGCCCAGCGTGTAGACGACGCGTCTCTGGTCGGGAGTGAGATTCATGGGTCGGTCCTTCTGACGTGCGATTGGAGCCGACCCATTGTAGTACCTACCGCGCGGCCTTCTACGCGACGACTGCCTCGTAGCCGGCGTCCACGACGGCAGCCACCAGGGCCTCGTCAGTCACGGAGTCGGCGGCCTCGACCGTCGCGGTGCCAGCCTCGAGGTTCACGTCAACCGCGCTCACGCCGTCGACGCCCTCGAGCGCCTTCTTCACGTGCGCGACGCAGTGCTGGCACATCATGCCGGTGACGTTCAGGGTCTTGGTCATGGTTGGTTCCCTTCTCTCGGTCGCGAACGCGGGCGCGCCAGCGACGCTCTCAACGGACACGGCCACGTCAGCGGCCGGGGTTGCCTCGGACGCCGTGCGCTCGCTCGGCTTCCAGGTGCGCAGACGAAGCGCGTTTGTCACCACAAAGACGGACGAGAAGCCCATGGCGGCCGCGCCAATCATGGGGTTCAGCGTCACGCCCCAGGGTGAGAGCGCTCCGGCGGCCACGGGGATGCAGATGGCGTTGTAGAAGAGCGCCCAGAAGAGGTTCTGCTTTATGTTTCTCATCGTGGCGCGGGAGAGCTCCATGGCAGTGGCCACGTCGGCCGGGTCGGAGTGCATGAGCACCACGTCGGCCGAGGAGATGGCCACGTCCGTTCCGGCACCGATGGCAATTCCCACGTCCGCGCGCGCCAGCGCCGGCGCGTCGTTGATGCCGTCACCGACCATGGCGACGGTGCGTCCGGCCTCCTGCATCTCGCGGACCTTGGCCTCCTTCTGCGCGGGCAGCACGCCGGCGATGACCTCGTCCACGCCCACCCGGCGCGCCACGGCGGCGGCGGTGCGCTCCTGGTCGCCGGTGAGCAGCACCGTGCGGGCCCCCATCGCGCGCAGGCGCTCGATCGCGGCGGCGCTCGTGGGCTTCACGGGGTCGGCCACGGCGACCATCCCAAGCGCGCGGCCGGAAAGCGAGAAGAACAGCGGGGTCTTGCCGTCGTCTGCGAGCGCTGCGGCCGCATTCGCAAGCTCGCCGAGCCCAACGCCGCTCGCGGCCATGAGGCGCGCGTTGCCGGCAAGCGCGGGCGCACCGTCCACCATCGCAGAGAGGCCGCCACCCGCAACCTGCTCGAACTTCTCGACGCGCATGCCCTTCTCGGCATCCGGGCACTTCTCGTCCGCGTAGGTGCAGATGGCGCCTGCCAGCGGGTGCTCGCTCTTGCGCTCGAGGGAGGAGGCCACGCGCAGAAGTTCCGCCTCAGTCACGCCGGGGGCGAGAAGGACGTCCGTCACGCGCGGCTCGCCCGCCGTCACGGTGCCGGTCTTGTCCAGCACGACGGCGTCCACGTTGCAGGCGGTCTCGAGCGCCTCGGCGGACTTGATGAGGATGCCGTTGGCGGCGCCGCGGCCCGTGCCCACCATGATGGCCGTGGGCGTGGCCAGGCCGAGCGCGCACGGGCAGGAGATCACGAGGATCGAGATGGCATGCGTGAGCGCCGTGGCCACGTCGCCCGCGAGCGCGAGCCACGCCACGAACGTCACCACTGCGATGGCGATGACCACGGGCACGAAGACACCGGCGATCTTGTCTGCCATGCGCTCGATAGGGGCCTTGGAGCTCGTGGCCTCGTCCACGAGGCGGATGATTCCGGCGAGCGTGGTGTCGTCGCCGACGGCGCGCGCCTCCATCGCAAACCAGCCGCGCGTGGATACCGTGGCGCCGGTCACGCGATCGCCCACACCCAACTCCCGCGGCACGCTCTCGCCGGTGATGGCAGACTCGTCCACGGCGGCGGCGCCCTCAACCACCACGCCGTCAACCGGCACGGACTCGCCGGCGCGCACAATCACGCGCTCCCCTACCTGCACATCCTCGGTGGGAACCTCGATCTCCTCGCCATCGCGCACGACCGTGGCCGTCTTGGGCGCAAGGTCCATGAGGGCGGTGATGGCGTCCGTGGTGCGGCCCTTGGCACGCGCCTCGAAGAACTTGCCCAGCGTGATGAGGGTGAGGATCATGCCGGCGGAGTCAAAGTAGAGGCTGTGCGCGGCGTCGTGCAGCGTTGCCATGTCACCCGCGCCCGCAGCCCAGGCCATGCGGTAGAGCTGAGCGATGCTCCAGGCAGCAGACGCCGCCGAGCCCAGGGCGATGAGCGAGTCCATGTTGGGTGCGCGATGCGCAAGCGTCTTGAAGCCGGTGATGAAGTAGTGGCGGTTCACAAAGAGGATCGGCGCGCAGAGCAAAAGCTGCGTGAGGCCGAGCGCCTCGAGGTTGGCCTCCCCCGCGAGCGCGGGCGGCTGCGGCCAGCCGAACATCGGGCCCATGGCCACGTAAAAAAGCGGGACCGAGAAGACCGCGGAGATGATCAACTGGTTGCGTTTCTCGCGGATGGCCTTCTCGGCGGCCGCACCGGGGCGCTCGGCGGACGCGGCGACGCGGCCCTTCTCGCCAGCCGACGCGCGACGGGCGGCCCCGTAGCCGGACTTCTCGATGGCCTCCACCACGGCGGCGGCCGTCTCGGGCGAGCCGTCGTAGTCGAGCTCCATCGAGTTCTTGAGCAGGTTCACGTTGGCGCAAGCCACGCCGGGCACCTCGCCTGCCGCCTTCTGCACGCGCGCCGAGCACGCCGCGCAGGTCATGCCCGTAATGTCGAAGGTCTCTCTCATCTTCGCCTCCAAATGATACGAAGGGACTGTCCCTTCGTATCATTCACATGAACTTGCGGAAGAGGTCCATGACCTCATCGGTGACCTCGGTGTCGCCCGCCTGTATGCGCTCGACGACGCAGGTCTCCAGATGGTCGCGCATGACCTCGCGCGAGATTGCCTTGACCGCCGACTCCACGGCCGCAAGCTGCGTGAGGACATCACCGCAGTAGCGATCCTCCTCCACCATCGCGCGAATGCCGTTCAGCTGCCCCACGGCGCGGTTGATGCGGCGCGTCACACTGGCCTTGAGCTCAGGCGAGCGCGGCGTGTGCTTGAGCGCCCCACGGCACGGGCAGTCGTTGTTCTCGGCCATTCTTCCTCCCTTGAGCACATACCCCTACGGGGTTTGTTTTGAACAGACTATACCCCCGAGGGGTAATTGTCAAACCAGCATCAGCAAACGGCCCCGGCTCGAACGCGAGCCAGGGCCGCCGGGGAGGGGGCGAAGCGAGAAGACCGCGCTAGGCAGCGGGCTCGGCAAAGAATGGAGCGTCTCCGGAAAGGTCGCAGGCATCGAGCGGATACGCAAGAATCGCCGGATCATCATAGGTGGCGTGGAAGTAGGTGCGCGTCTTCGCCGAGAAGCCCGAGGTGTAGAGGGTGCGCTCCTGAGAGCCATCGGGCATCGTCGCACAGCCCTCCGGCACGGCAGCGGCACCGAGCGTCCGGAAGAGCCTGGTCACGTTGTCCTTCTCGGCGGTCTTTGCGGGATAGTGCGCGTTTACGAAGGCGGCGCGCACAAAGCGGGCGGGGCCGCTGTAGTCTCCGGGAAGGCCCTGCGTTCCGGAGCCGGAGCCAAACGGCAAGCCCCAGGTCCCCGCCGCGGGCTCGTCGCCGCTGAGCGAGAGGTAGTTGCGCAGGTTCTGCCGGTGCCAGCCAAAGTCGGGCTCGTTGGTAAGGACGCCCGCGTCGTTATCCCAGACAACGAGGCCCCGCTCAAGGCATTCGACCACAACGCTCTCGCGGGCATCCGAGATAATCCAGTGCAGCTTTGCCACAGGAAGCTGCTCGTTTACGGGCTTGGCAACAACCGCCACCCGTCCGAGCGCGGAGCGGACCTCGCTCACAGACGAGAAGTTCCGAGCTACCCAGAACGGAAACTCGTAAGCGGCAACGTTGGTTGCGCCCTCCACGGGCGAAGACGCGTAGCGCGCGCTCTGGGGGAAGTTGAGCCCGGCCACAGCAAGGCCCGCCTCGTTGGCGCAGTCAAAGTAGAGCGGCAGTCCGCCTACGACGATTCCCATGCCAATGACGGCGTGGCCGGTCTCAGGATCTGTCGGGCGCTCGAAGGCAGGCGCAACGCGAGCGGCGGGAGGCGTCACCACCACGCGCTCGCCGTAGCCAACGGTCCAGTCGAGGTTGCGGCCAAAGAAGAGATTGCCGGACGGATCGGTGAAGCGAACTGCCGTGCACATGGGCTGTCCTTTCCTCTTGGGTTGGGTTGCAGTCATGCTACCCACGGGAGCCACGCGTCAGACGAGGGGCCGCAGGCCAAGACGTAGACACGGCCAATCGCCACCGTCTCACCCCATTGCTTGAGCAAAACTTGTCGCGCCTTTGCGGTCATTTGCAACGCCTGCGGCGCCCAACCTACCGCACACCGACAAATCACCCCCTCCCTCGCGCGCGGCACCGCCTCCGAGCTGCGGTGTAAAACAGCTGGCAGCCACGTGCAAGACAACGGAAAGCGTCCCCCTGCTAGGCTTCGCCCTCCAACGCGTATCCAAAGAAGGGAGAAGCCATGACCTGCTACGACCTCAACGAAAAACTCAGCTGCCTCTTTATCCTCACGCTCATCTACCTCAATCGAGACTTTGAGGCAGAGCGGTACTCCTCCTATGAGAGCCCGCAGAGATATGACCCCGCCCTCCTGTCAAAGCTCGAGGACTACGGCCTTGTTCGCTTCTCGCCCCAGGGCGACTCCGTCTTTCTTACGCCCGAGGGGGTGGTTGAGGCACGCGGGGTCCTCAAGTTCCTGCAGGTGGAGGTCGGGCCGCGTATTGGGGCCAGCGCTCTTGACATACAGAAGGCGGAGCCCGAGCTCTTTGCTGAGGACGCCGCGTTTGGCGCCGGTCCCCTCACCACGACGGAGCTCGTCTACGCCCTTGCCGGCGTGACGAGCCAGGCGCACAAGAACAATCCCGCGCCCGTGCCCACCGCACTCGAGAACCCGCCGGAAGCCTACGGCAGGGACATGGGCGACAGACGGTCCTTCTGCTTCAAGGTCAGCGTCTCCATCCCCCTGAGCAGCTACTACTACCGCTCGTACTACCAATGCTGGAGAACCATCCTCGTGCCTGCGGGGTTTACCTTCCTTGACCTTCACGTGGCGATTCAGGACGTCTTGAGCTGGCAGGACAAGCAGCCGTTTGGGTTTCTCCTCACCAGCAACAAGAAGAACCTCCTCATCGGAGAGCGCGGAGCCTGCGGAGACGTTGCGCTCCCGCAGACGAGCAAGCGAAAGATCGTTGAGACCCGGGCGAGCGCGCTGCGACTCAACGAGGTGTTCCCCAAGACCCGCGAGGCGATCTATCGCTACGGCACGCAGACCAACTGGATCCACTCCGTCTCGCTCGTCTCCACCGAGCTTGGGCTCGCAAAGCTGGGACCCCAGCTGCTCGACGGCTCCGGGGATGCGCCGCCGGAATGGACCAGGTCGCCCCAGGACTTCAAGGCGTTCAGAGACAAGCTCTACGGAAGCGAGCGCACGCTCATCGAGGCGCTTGCCGAGGCGGGAAAGAGGGGCTTCTCGCCCTTTGACCACGCAACCGTGAGACGACGGCTTGCGAGCTTCGAGGATGACCGCGCCGCATGGCAGCAGCGCATCCAGATTGCGGAGCAAAAGGAGAGCTCCGTCGAATTCACCACGGAGAGCACCTACCGGGACGAGATTCCGTCAGAGGAAGATGGGAAGGGGGCACGCTCATGAGAGGCGTCTTTGTCACCTGCACGGCCCTTCTCGCCTGCCTTCTTGCACCCGCAGGAGCTAAGGCCCAGCAGGCCCTAGACATGTGGCGGCTCTACAACCCCTACACCGGCGAGCACTTCTATACCGCAGACGTCGTCGAGCGAGACGAACTGGGGCGTCTAGGCTGGCACCTCGAGGGCGTGGGGTGGACGGCACCCGTGTCAGGCACCGAGGTCTGGCGCCTGTACAACCCGTTTGCCGCGGGCGGCGACCATCACTACACCATGAGCCACCACGAGTACGTTGAGCTCCAGAGGCTCGGCTGGAGGGGCGAGGGCGTGGGGTGGAGATCTGCCGAGAAGGACGGGGGCGTCACGATATGGCGCCAGTACAACCCCAACTCCAGCAGCGGATCGCACAACTACACGCCTGATACGCACGAGAGAGACGAGCTCGTGCGACTTGGGTGGGTCAACGAGGGCGTGGGCTGGTACGGAGCCAGCAGCGTCCCGGAGCGCGAAGACGACTCAGGTCAGACGGAGCCCAACGTCCACGAACACGTATGGGAGCCCCTCTGGCAGAGGCGTCAGCTTATCAACTGCAACGGCAGGGACCCGGTCATGGGAGAGACCTGCAACAGGCTCTTTGCCACGACGGAGGAATGGGGCGTGCACTGGACCCTTGCGCACGAGGACGCCTCATGGGGACCCTACGAGGGAGACGTGCTCGTGGGCTTTACATGCGCGATCTGCAAAGAGACCCGCGGCGTGCATCACCACGAGTGGCACTACGCCTGGTCAGACGACCACGCATCGATCGTTGGATATGCCTGTGCGTGCGGAAGGCGGGTGTCCGCAGAGAGCGCCGCCGCCAGCCTCGCCAACGATCTCGTTGTCTCCAAGGTCATAGGCGAGGTCGTGGACCATCAGGGAAATGTCGTGGTACCGGGCGAGCGCACGATCGTTCAGGGGGAGCTTCCCGATCCCCAGGGAGCCTGAGCCATGTCCATGAGTCCGCCTCAGAGGTGTCACCCGCCCCCGCTCAGACACCCCGCAAAAGGAGCACCACATATTCAGTCCATTGAGAGGAAGGTCACATGAAGAAGCAGACAAGACCGGCAAAGACCCGCAGACAGGTTGGACGAGAAGGGCCCGCCCGACGCATACGAGCCGCCCTCATGGCCCTCACGCTCGTTCTTACCAACGTCCTCGCTGCGCTTGGCTACGCGCCGGGCCCGGCAGAGGCGGCAGGCCCCAGCTCCATGACCATCGACCGCGTGTTTCCCATCAAGGACGAGTACCCGGACACCGAGCTGTGGTCCCACCTCTACGCCTTTGAGGTCACGGGCGGGGACGCCTACGAGGGAAGGGCATACTGCGGCTCCATGCAGATGGACACACCAGGGGCGGGGACCGTCTACGAGGGCGGCGCCCCGGCGGGCAACGCGACCCTCGACTACGTCCTGTATCACGGCTGGGGCGGCCCGGGGGACGACCACCCGTCGGGGGTGTCGGAGGGACGCTGGCTCATGGCGTCGACATTTGCCGTCTGGTACGCGATGCCAGACTCCCCGCAGAACTCCCACGAGCGCGTCCTCGAGGAGGTCGGCAAGCTCGAGAGCTACTACCCCGAGGCCGCAGAGGCGTTCTGGGCTCTCGTGGGGGCGGCGCAGACCTACGCGGAGAGCGGCGCGGGAGGGCCCGAGGCCGGCTGCGCGGTGGTGTGGCCGAGCACCGACGGAGCCAACCAGAACATGGTGACGTGCTCCAAGCCCCAGGGAACCATCGAGCTCTGGAAGGGCAGCGCCAACCCCGCTCTCAGCGAGGGCAACAACGCCTACAGCCTCGCGAACGCGGTCTATGGAATCTATACGAGCGCGGAGTGCCCCGCAGGCGCACGCGTGGGCGAGCTCTCGACCGACCCTTGGGGCCATGCCATCAGCGTCCCGCTCGACCTGGGGACCTACTGGCTCAAGGAGGAGATCCCACCCGCGGGGTTTGCGTCCGACGAAACAATTCACAAGGTCGAAGTGGGAAACCCCGGCGTCGCCACCCGCGTTGACGTGAAGGACTGGCCCGTCTACGACCCCGCCTGGTTCTACATCCAGAAGGTGGATGCAGACGGCGAGAGCATCTCCGCCCAAGGCGACGCCTCCCTCGCGGGGGCGCAGTTCACCCTCGACTTCTACCCCGGCGTCTTTGCCGAGAGCGCCTCGGAGCTCTCTGGGCTCGAGCCCGACCGCAGCTGGGTCATCGAGACGAAGGACCATGGGGGCGCAGGCATCGCCCAGCCCACCAACGAGTTCAAGGTGGGAGGGGACGCCTGGTATGACACCACGGATGGCGGCGAGGCCCTCTTCCCCCTCGGAACCATGACGGTCAGGGAGAGCAGGCCTCCCAAGGGATACTCGATCAAGGACGACTCCCCGTACCTCATCCAGTTCGTCGAAGACGCACAGAGCCGCAGCGGAGCAACCCACAGAAGGATCGGGGACAACTGGCACGGATACTACATCGACTACCTCGACGACCTTGGCGGGGCGATCGCAGACTCGGTGCTTCGAGGGGGCGTCTCTGTCCCCAAGATCGACCACGACCTCAAAGAAGGCGTCGCGCAGGGCGACGCAACCCTCAAGGGAGCGATTATCGGCGTTGCCAACGCGTCGGGCTCCGCAGTGGAGGTCGGCGGCGTCTCCTATGCACCGGGGGAGCTCATCGAGTCCGTCAAGCTCGTCACCAAAGACGACGGAACAGCGTCGACCGGCGCGCACGAGCTTCCATACGGAACCTATCGCCTGAGCGAGCTCGAGCCACCCGAGGGCTATCTCAAAAACGAGGACTGGTTCGCCGTGGTCTCCATCCAGGAGGACGGCAAGATCGTCGCCGTTCCCGAGGACCAGGCGCTCGACGAGCCCGCGAAACGCGGAACGTACGTCGCCAAAAAGGTTGACGGGGACCTCCTGGTCTCGAGCGCGCAGGGCGACGCCACCCTCGAGGGCGCCGTCCTCTCCGTTACCAACCGCTCCGAGGGGCCCGTCACCGTGGGCGGAAAGGTGTTTCAACCGGGTGAGGAGTGCTCGACCGTAGAGGTTGACAAGAGCGGACTTGCCCAGGGGGCAACGAGAGACCTACCCTACGGGACCTACGAGATAAGGGAGAAGGAGCCGCCCGAGGGCTACCTACACAACACCGAGTGGTCGGTCACGTTTGAGATCCGCGAGGACGGGACGACCGTCGACCTCACAGACGAGCCGCTTACCCAGACGCCCGTGCGGGGCCAGGGAGAGCTGCAGAAGCACGATGCCGAGCTCGCAGACGCTCGACCCCAGGGAGATGCCACGCTCGCGGGGGCAGAGGTCTGGATCTACAACCGATCGGACGGCCCCGTGGTAGTTGGCGGCGTGACGTATCAGCCGGATCAGCGAATCGATGCCGCAACGATGGTGACGGATGAGTCAGGATGGGCGTCCACCGAGCCCATGGCACTCCCCTACGGAACCTATGAGGCCGTCGAGCACGCCGCGCCCACGGGCTACAAGCCAAATGAGGGATGGTCGCAGTCGTTCACGATCCGCAGAGACGCTCAGACGGCAGAGATCGACCTTGCCGACGAGCCCATACGCGGAGCAATCCTGGTGCAGAAGCTCGACGCTGATCTGGGACAGAATAGCCCGCAGGGCGACGCGACCCTCGCAGGCGCAGTCTTCTCCATCGTCAACCGCTCCGCGAACGGCGTCATGGTCGACGGATCGTGGCATGAGCCAGGAGAGGTCGTCAAGAGCATCACCACAGACGAGAAGGGCGTGGCATCGACAGCGGAGCGAGACCTTCCCTATGGAACCTACGAGATCATCGAGGCCTCTCCCTCGCAGGGCTACGACATGCCCGAAAGCTGGTCCCAGACGGTGCAGATTCGCACCGATGGCGCCATTGTGGCAATCGAGGGTGAGCGAAGCGCCCCTGAGCCCGTCGTGCGGGGCGGCATCGACCTTCAGAAGGTAGACCGCGAGCTCGACGAGGCGGGCTCCGAGAACCCGGCGAGACCCCTCGGCGGTGCGTCCCTCGAGGGCGCCGTCTTCCACGTCTACAACCGCTCCGAGCATCAGGTGGAGGTCGAGGGAGCCACCTATCAGCCGGGAGAGCTCGTCGTGCCCGCAACCATGACAACAGACGAAAGCGGCTACGCAAGGACGAGGGAGGACCTGCTGCCCTACGGCACCTACGAGGTCGTTGAGGCAACCCCGTCTATGGGCTATCTCGTGAACGAGGAGTGGTCCGCCCTGGCGCAGGTCGAAGGAGGGATGACCCATCTCACCGCCGAGGCAGATCGCACACCAGAGCAGGTGATCAGAGGGGACATCTCGTTTCAGAAGTCAAGCTCCGGATCTGAGCGCCTGGCGGGGATCCCCTTCAAGCTGACCTCAGAGACCACAGGCGAGTGGCACGTGCTGGTGACCGATGAAAACGGCATGGCG
The DNA here is from genome assembly GCA_949291295.1 of uncultured Olsenella sp. Taxonomy (GTDB): domain Bacteria; phylum Actinomycetota; class Coriobacteriia; order Coriobacteriales; family Atopobiaceae; genus Thermophilibacter. The sequence continues at coordinate 63,126 of CASEVE010000007.1, read as the reverse complement.
AGCACCGCGGCTCAGTGGAACCCCCACTCCCGCAACACCAACGCCAACGACGCTGCCCTTCTCGCCGACGGGTCGGTGGAAGACGGTGGGCTCGAGCCCTCCGCGGGCATCTGGTTTTTTGGAAGTGCTGACGATAAGACCACGCCCAACGACGACCTCGGCGCGCTCCCCTACGACTGGTACCGGCTCGAGGAGCTTCGCTGCGAGGCAAACGAGGACATGTCGCTCGTGTCGACACGCGTCCATGTGACGAGAAACGACGTAACCCTCGACCTCGGGACCTTTGATGACGCTGCGTTTTTGATCGATACCAGCCTCAGCTATGGGAACGGATCGTCAAGAAGCGTTCCGGTGGGCGCACAGGTAGAGGTAACGGATACGGTCACGTTTGAGGGACTCGAGACAGACGCCTCTTACGTGCTTGTCGGAGAGCTCCACGCCTTTGGCGCAGACGGTATGGACGAGGGGGCCATAGCCTCAGAAACGCTCCCTTTGAGCAGCAGCGTCTCATCCGGCAAGGCCGAGGTGCGCTTCTCTGTTGACACGACCGGGCTCTCCGACAAGAGAATCGTTGCCTTTGAGCGGCTGCTCCGCGAGGACGAGAGCACGCTCGTCGCCGAACACGCGGACCCCAATGACAAGGACCAGACTCTCTACGTTCCTGGTGTGTCCACCACTCTTCTCTGTGAGGCAACCTCCGGTCATGACGCCCCCTCGGAGACAGACGCCACGCTGAGCGACACCGTAACACTAACCGGGCTCGTTCCCGGGGAGCGCTACACCGTGTCCGATGAGCTCCGCCTGCGCGACGCGGACGGAAACGACGCCGGCCCTGCAAGCGATGATGAGAGCGCGCCCGCTTGCGCGACGGAGGAGTTTGTGGCCGAGGCAGAGTCCATGACCATCGAGCTGAGCCTCGAGGCGCCCACCTCCCGCCTTTCCGGCGCAACGATCGTTGCCGTGACCACGCTTGCCAACGCCAACGGCGAGCTCGTCCGACATGCGGACATGGACGACGAGAACCAAACCGTATACGTGCCCAAGATTGGGACAACGCTCACAGACGAGAAGACCGGTGAGCAGAGCATCGTCGCTTCGCCTGATGAGGGTGGGTCTGCGCCCGTAACGCTCAAAGACACCGTCTCCTATGAGAACCTGCTGGCAGGAGAGGAATACGTTCTCGAGGGAACGCTCCACGTGATGAGCCGAAACGAGAACGGCTCAGCGTCTGACGAGGGAACCCTCACGGATGCCAACGGAGAGCCCGCAGCGGTCACGACGACGTTTGTTCCGGAACACCCCAACGGGACCGTCGAGGTTCTCTTTGAGATAGACGCGGCACTCATCGAGGGTGACGGCGTAGTTGCCTTTGAGACGCTGTACCGAGCGGGCGTGGTTGTGGCCGAGCATGCTGACATAGGCGATGAGGGCCAAACCGTGCTGCTGGAAAGCGAGCCGGAAGAGCCGGAGAACCCGCCCGAGACGCCACCCGAGGAGCCGGATGAGCCGGAGACGCCGCCGGAGGAGCCGCCAACAACCCCGCCGGACGAACCTGACGAACCGGAGCCCCAGGACAACCCTCCCGAGAAGGTCCCGAGCGCCGGCGAGCAGCCCCAGGCGGCATCCGCCCTGGCAGCAACGGGCGCCCTTCTCGCGTCCTGCGCCATCGTCCACTTCAGGCGCACCAGATACGCGGGAGAACGCTAGCGTTTCCGCCGGGCCCGGACCCCGTAACTCCGGGTCCGGCGGCCGCTCCTCCAACGGGCCCGTCGCGCAAACTTCTGTGCAAACGTTGTTTTTCTCGCCACCAGCGCAAAGACAGGGATAATGAGCACTTACGGATACTCGAGCAAAGGAGCTCCATGGAGGACGCGTTTACTCAACTCATCAGCCAGTTTGGTTACTTTGGCGTCTGGTTTCTCATCTTCTTTGAGAACGTCTTTCCGCCAATCCCCTCCGAGCTCATCCTTCCGCTCTCCGGCTTCTTTACCACCACAACGTCCCTCACGCTTCCCGGCGTCATCATCGCTGCCACGATTGGCTCGATCACCGGCGCCTACATCCTCTATGGCGTAGGCCGCATCCTCTCCCGAGAGCGCCTCATGACGTTCTTTGGCACGCGGCCGATGCGCCTTCTGGGTTTTAAGCCCGAGGACATCTCCAGCGCCGTGGACTGGTTCGACCGCAAGGGTCAGGTGACGGTCCTCATCTGCCGCTGCATCCCCGTGGTGCGCAGCCTCATCTCCATTCCGGCGGGCACAGCCAAGATGAACGTCGTGCGCTTCTCGCTCTACACGCTTTTGGGCTCCGCCGTGTGGAACACGATTCTCTGCTCGCTCGGCGCCGCCGCCGGAAGCGCGTGGGAGACCGTCACCGCGCAAGCCGAGTGGGTCTCTGACCTGGTAAAGTACGTCATCATCGCTCTTGTTGTGGTGGCCGCGGCATTCTGGGTCGTCAAGCGCATCATCCCCGCGATTCGCGAGCACAACGCACAGTAGCCCACCGCTCCCCCCCACACTTTGCGCCCCCAGGCGCAGATTGTGAAAACATCGTTCCCAGTTTGAGCATCCTCCCTGTAGTCTTCTTCAATAGAGGCTAGAGGGAGGACTCATGAGACACGCTGACGTCATAGCCAAGCTCTCGCTTGCCGAGAAGTGCACGCTGCTCCAAGGTGCAACCCCCTTTGGGACGTGGCCCAACGCTCGCGCGGGAATCCCCGCGATGGAGTTCTCGGACGGACCCAGCGGCGTGCGCCACCAATCCGGCAGGCACGCAAACCATCTCGGTCTCTCGTACTCCGAGCCCGCCACGTGCTTTCCCGCGCCGGTTACGATGGCAAACACCTGGGATGTTGAGCTGGAGGAGCGCATCGGCGCCGCCATGGGACGCGAGGCGGCGGTCCAGGGGGTGGGGACGCTGCTCGCCCCCGGCCTCTGCATCAAACGAAACCCCCTCTGCGGACGAAACTTCGAGTACTTCTCGGAAGACCCCCATCTTTCCGGCAAGATGGCGGCGGCGTTTGTGCGCGGCGTCCAATCAAACGGCATCGCCGCCTGCCCCAAGCACCTTGCCGCCAACTCCCAGGAGACTCGTCGCCAGTCGTCCGACTCCATCGTCGACGAGCGCACCCTGCGCGAGATCTACCTCACCGGCTTTGAGATCGCGGTGCGCGAGGGCGCGCCAGGGGCCATCATGAGCTCCTACAACCTCGTAAACGGCACCTACGCCAACGAGAACGCGCACCTGCTCAAGGAGATCCTCCGCGACGAATGGGGCTTTTCTGGCGCGGTCGTCACCGACTGGGGCGGCTCCAACGACCATGTTGCCGGCGTGGCCGCAGGCTCGACCATCGAAATGCCCGCTCCCGGACTGGGCTCGGCACGATCCCTCATGGCGGCCGTGAGGGCCGGAGAGCTCTCTGAAACAGACGTCGACAAACGCGTCGACGAGCTCATCACGCTCGTCCTCTCCACCTGCGGCAAAGCCCACACGGCCACACGCTCCTTTGACGCACAGGCCCACCACAGGCTTGCCCGAGAGGCGGCCTCTGCAGGATGCGTCCTGCTCAAGAACGAGAGCGGGACACTTCCGCTTGCGCCACGCACGCGCGTGGCGCTGATCGGCGACTTTGCCGAGACGCCGCGCTACCAGGGAGTCGGCTCCTCGGCCGTCAACAGCATGCGTGTCGAGAGCGTCCTTTCCCTCATCAGCGAGACGGAGCTCGAGCTCGTTGGGTACGAGCCCGGGTTCTGCCGCCACGGCGAGAAGAGCGCCGCCAAGCTCACCGCCGCCCTCGAGCTTGCCGAGCGAGCGGACGTGGCACTGCTCTGCCTGGGGCTCGACGAGACGGCGGAGACCGAGGGCGCTGACAGGCAGACCATGACGCTCAACGAGAATCAAGTTGAGCTCGTCCATGCCCTGGCGGACGTCAGCCCCAACGTCGTGGTCCTTCTCAGCGCAGGCTCGTGCGTCGAGAGCGACTGGATGGCAGACGCTCGCGCGGTCCTCTACTGCGCGCTCGGCGGGCAGGCGGGAGCTGGCGGCGCCCTTGACGTTGTGACGGGGGCAATCTGCCCCTCGGGCAAGCTCTCCGAGACCTGGCCGAGGCGCCTCGAGGACGTGCCCTCCTCGGCGCACTTTCCTGCACAGAAGCGTGCCGCAGAGTATCGCGAGGGCATCTACGTTGGGTATCGCTACTTCCAGACGGCGCACGTCCCCGTCGCGCTTCCCTTTGGCCACGGGCTCTCCTACACCACCTTCTCCTACTCAAACCTCAGGGCGAGCGAGCACGGTGTCACGTTCACCCTCACAAACACCGGGGCTGTGGCAGGCGCCGAGGTGGCCCAGCTCTATGTCTCAAAGCCCGAGCACGACGTCTTTCGTCCCGAGGAGGAGCTCAAGGGCTTTGCCAAGGTCCTGCTCGAGCCGGGAGAGTCCAAGGAGGTGACTATCGCCCTCGACGACAGGGCCTTCCGCTACTTCAATGTAAGAACCAACGGCTGGGAGGTGGAGGGCGGCACATACGAGCTGCGCGTGGCAGCCTCCGCCGCAGACGTCCGCCTCACCGCAACCGTACACGTTGCCGGCACCGGTGCGCCGAATCCCTATGAGGGCATCGACGTGGCCCCCTACGAGACGGCGTCAGTGGCCTCCGTAGACAGCGAGCGCTTCTCCGCGCTTCTCGGTCGGAAGCTTCCCGAGGACCGCACGCCGATTGACCACACCATGTGCTTGTGCGACCTCAATCACGGGCGCTCCCCCATCCTTTGGGCCGTCTGGCTCATCCTGCGGTGGCGCGTGCGCGCCATGGAGCGGAGCGGGTCTCCCAACATCAACATCCTCTTTGTCTGGAACATGCCGCTGCGCGCTCTTGGCACCATGACGAGCGGCCTCACTGACATGGGCGTCGTCGACGCCATCCTCAGGGAGGTTCGCGGCTGGGGCTGGGGAGGCGGCGCGCTTCTTGTCCTCTCCCTGGCACTCGGATGGGGTTGGGGCATGGGCGCGGCGCTCTGGCTTCTCTGGGTTTTTGCGCCCATCGTTGCCGCCATCGTCAGCAACCTGGTCAAAAACGCAATCCTGGCGCGAAAAATCAGGTGCGCCTCCAGGGCGCGCTGAGCAAAATCAAAAGGAGGCCTTCGTCATGAGCTTGCGAGCATGGATCAAAAGGCACGAGGGCGCTTGGGAGTTCATCAAGTTTAACGTCCTCTCAAACGTCTCCACCATCACCCGCTTTGTCCTCACCTGGGCCGGCACCGCCCTCTTTGTTGACGCGCTGCAGATGAGCGAGCCCTTCTCGTTTCTCATCTTTGATTACTCAAGCCCCAGCTCTCATGGGCTGGGCGGCTTTGTGACCTTTCTCATCGCCGAGGTCGTGGCGCAGATTGTGAACTTCTTCGTCCAGATGACATGGGTATTCAGGTCCCAAGCACCCTTCAGAAGAGCCGCTTGGAAATATGCCGTCCTCGCCGCGCTCATCGTTGTGGCAAATCTCGTTCTCCCCGGCCACATCATGAGCTTCTGCCAGACAACCTTTGGTTGGGGTGCCAGCCTCTCCAGTACCGCCGCCTTTGCGGTCAATACGCTGCTTGCCGTTGTCATCAGCTTTCCGCTTCTCAAGTTCTGGATCACGCCAAAGACGTAGCGGCTGGGCGTCACGCCGCACACCTTGCGAGCCAAAAGTCGCATGCCCCACGGGCTTCTTGGTCTCAAAACAACGTCATCAAGCGTTGGGAAAGTGCGTGTTGACAAGCGCAATACGCTGTGGAAATTGCAAGGCGACAACCTAAGCTAACTCATTCTCACCATCAGTGTTCCACATATCTGGTAATTTTAGGAAGCCGTTAATCGACGGCGCATGCAACGACCACCCCTAAAAAGGAGCGTGAGCAGTGAGTCAGGAAGCATGGCAGGGCTTTGTAGGCGGCAACTGGGAGCACGAGATCGACGTTCGTGACTTCATCCAGAAGAACTACACCCCCTATGACGGCGACGAGTCCTTCCTCGCCGACCCCACGGAGAACACCACCAAGCTCTGGGACGAGGTCATGGGCCTCTTTGCCAAGGAGCGCGAGGCGGGCGGCGTCCTCGACATGGACACCGATCTCGTCTCCACGATCATCTCGCACCCCGCTGGCTACATCGACCAGCCCCTCGAGAAGATCGTTGGCCTTCAGACCGAGAAGCCGCTCAAGCGCGCCCTCATGGTCAACGGCGGCATCCGCATGGCCGTTGCTGCGTGCAAGCAGAACGGCTACGAGGTTGACCCGGAGATCGTGAACATCTACACGAACTACCGCAAGACCCACAACGCCGGCGTCTTTGACGCATACACGCCCGAGATGCGCGCATGCCGTCACAGCCACATCATCACCGGTCTGCCCGATGCCTACGGCCGTGGCCGCATCATCGGCGACTACCGCCGCGTTGCCCTCTACGGCGTCGACCGCCTCATCGAGGAGAAGAAGGCCGAGCACGCCGGCACCCAGAAGACCATGAACGAGGCCACGATCCGTCACCGCGAGGAGCTCGCGGAGCAGATTCGCGCCCTCCAGGAGCTCAACCAGCTCGGCAAGATCTACGGCTTCGACATCTCCAAGCCGGCCAAGAACTTCCAGGAGGCCGTCCAGTGGCTCTACTTCGGCTACCTCGCCGCGGTCAAGGAGCAGAACGGCGCCGCCATGTCCATCGGCCGCAACTCCACGTTCCTGGACATCTACGCCGAGCGCGACCTCAAGAACGGCGTCATCACCGAGGCTGAGGCCCAGGAGATCATCGACCACCTCGTCATGAAGCTCCGCATGGTCAAGTTTGCCCGCACCCCGGAGTACAACGAGCTCTTCTCCGGCGACCCGCAGTGGGTCACCGAGTCCCTCGGCGGCATGGGCGTCGACGGCCGCTCCATGGTCACCAAGACCGCCTTCCGTTACCTCCACACCCTTGAGAACATGGGCACCAGCCCCGAGCCCAACCTCACGGTGCTCTGGTCCACGCGCCTGCCCGAGGGCTTCAAGCGCTACTGCGCCAAGATCTCCATCACCACCAGCTCCATCCAGTACGAGAACGACGACCTCATGCGCGTCTACCACGGCGACGACTACGCGATCGCCTGCTGCGTGTCCTCCATGCGCATCGGCAAGGAGATGCAGTTCTTCGGCGCCCGCGCCAACCTCGCCAAGTGCCTCCTCTACGCCATCAACGGCGGCCGTGACGAGAAGACCGGCGAGCAGGTCGGCCCGAAGTTCCGTCCGGTCGAGGGCGACTACCTCGACTACGACGACGTGGTCTCCAAGTTCCGCGACATGATGCAGTGGCTCGCCGAGGTCTACGTCAACGCGCTGAACATCATCCACTACATGCACGACAAGTACTGCTACGAGCGCCTGCAGATGGCCCTGCACGACGAGCACGTCCACCGCTGGTTTGCCACGGGCATCGCCGGCCTCTCCGTCGTGGCCGACTCCCTCTCCGCGATCAAGTACGCCAAGGTCAAGGTCATCCGTGACGAGACCGGCCTGGTCACCGACTACGAGGTTGAGGGCGAGTTCCCCAAGTACGGCAACGACGACGACCGCGTGGACCAGCTCGCCCACGACGTGGTCGAGGTCTTCATGAAGTACGTCCGCGAGACCGACACCTACCGCAACTCCGTCCCGACGACCTCGATCCTCACGATCACCTCGAACGTCGTCTACGGCAACGCCACCGGCAACACACCCGACGGCCGCCGCGCCGGCGAGCCCTTCGCCCCGGGCGCCAACCCGATGCACCGTCGTGACACCCACGGCGCCGTCGCCTCGCTGGCCTCCGTCGCCAAGCTCCCGTTCAAGGACGCCCAGGACGGCATCTCCAACACGTTCTCCATCGTCCCCAACGCCCTCGGCAAGGACGGCGAGGTCATGTTCGGCGAGCTCGACCTCGACGCTCTCGGCGTTGACGTTGACATTCAGATCGAGAACCCCGCCCCCGACTGCGGCTGCTGCTAGGTCATTTGGGGAATCCGATAAATGTCACTTGATTGGTGTCATTTCTCGGGTACACTGTGAGAGACAAGAAGGGCTGCTCCGCCGGGGCAGCCCATACGAGAAGGGAACTCACATGAGCGCTACCGTTGCTCCCGAGCAGGTCGACAACCTCGTCAACATGATCGACGGTTATGTCGAGGAGGGTGGCCACCACCTCAACGTCAACGTCTTCACCAAGGAGACCCTGCTTGACGCCCAGGCCCACCCCGAGAAGTACCCGCAGCTGACCATTCGCGTCTCCGGCTACGCGGTGAAGTTCAACTCCCTCACCAAGAAGCAGCAGGACGACGTCATCTCCCGTACCTTCCACGAGGCGATGTAAGGTCTACCTGACCTGTTAGGCTGACGGCCCGGGAAGTTGCTCCGCAGAGTGCTTCGCGCCTTTTGGCGCTCAGAAACTCTGCTACGCAACATCCCGGCCCGTCTTCTGTCTAGAATGACATTGTTGCCTGTCTGGGGAAGGGGTGGCTGTGACTGTGGTTACCGGGGAACGTGGTCGTGACGTTGACGTGATCGGGAGGGTGCACTCTACCGAGAGCTTTGGGACGGTCGACGGACCTGGTACGCGCTTTGTGGTGTTCTGCCAGGGATGCCCCATGCGATGCCAGTACTGTCATAACCCCGACACCTGGGAGTTTGCGCGCGCGGACGGCTCCGGTCCCGGCACCAGCGTGAGCGTGGGCGAGCTCCTCAATCGCTATGAGCGCAACCGCCCCTTTTACAAGCGCGGTGGCATCACCGTCACGGGCGGCGAGCCTATGGCGCAGCCCGACTTCGTGGCAGCCCTCTTCCGCGCCGCGCACAACGCTCCGGCAGGTCGAATCCACACGTGTCTCGACACCTCAGCCGCAACGTTTACCAAGGAGCATGCGAAGCGCTTCTCGGACCTTCTCGATGAAACCGATATGGTCCTTCTTGACATTAAGACGTCAGATTCCAAGCTGCACGAGACGCTCTGCGGGATGCCCGCACACCATGCGCTCGAGCTGGGCGACGAGCTTGCCCGGCGCAACATTCCAACGCTTGTTCGCCACGTCATCGTTCCCGGCCTCACCGACTCCGAGGAGGAGTGCGCAAACGTTGGGCGCATCATTGGAGACTGGGACAACGTCGTGGGGCTCGACTTTCTCCCCTATCACACCCTCGGAAAGTCAAAGTATGAGAAGCTCGGCATTGCATATCCGCTTGACGGCGTGAAGCCAATGAGTGCCGCGCGGGCCAAGGAGCTGCGCAAGGTAGCCCTTCTCGCGCGCGCAAGGCGCAGGGCCGAACGCCAAAACTAGCGGCGATAAACGAGGCGGCTGCCCGGAAAGACACCCCGGGCAGCCGCTACGCTTTCTTTGTTGACCGCTACACGCGCTCGGCAATCTCCTTCACGAGACGCTCGGTCTTGTCCCAGCCCAGGCACGCATCTGTGATGGACTGGCCGTAAGTTCCACCGCCCACGGGCTGGTTACCGTCAACGAGATAGGACTCCACCATGAAGCCGCGGACCAGGCGGTCGATGGTCTCGGAGCGGCTCATGGAGTCGAGCACCTCGTGGCAGATGCGAATCTGCTGGAACGGTCGCTTGCCAGAGTTATCGTGGTTGCAGTCGATGATCGCCGCGGGGTTCTCAAAGCTCGCCGCCGTGTACTTCTCGGCAAGGCGCTCGAGGTACTCATAGTGATAGTTGGGGTAGTTGATTCCGTCGAGGCCCACGTAGCCGCGAAGGACGGCGTGAGCGAGCGGGTTGCCCGTCGTGGAAACCTCCCAGTTGCGGAAGATGAAGGTCTGCGACTGCTGCGCGGCATAGATGGAGTTGAGCATGACGTCGGTGGAGCCGCCCGTTGGGTTCTTCATGCCCACGGGCATGGGGACGCCGGAGGCGACGAGGCGGTGCTCCTGGTTCTCGACGGAGCGCGCGCCGACGGCAATGTAGGCAAGCAGGTCGATGAGGTACTGGTAGTTGGACGGATAGAGCATCTCGTCCGCCGTGAAGAGCCCCGTCTCCTCCACCACGCGAAGGTGCATGTGACGGATGGCCTTCACGCCCTCGAGGAGGTCGTCCGCGGCCTCGGGGTCGGGGTTGTGGAGGAGACCCTTGTAGCCAACGCCCTTTGTGCGCGGCTTGTTGGTGTAGACGCGGGGAATGACGACAAGCTTGTCCTCGACGGTCTCGGCAAGCTTTGCCAAACGGTTTGCGTAATCAAGGACGGAATCCTCGCGGTCGGCCGAGCAGGGGCCAATGATGAGCAGGCGACGGTTATCGTGGCCGGTCAGCACTGCTGAAACTCGCTCGTCAAAGGCCGCCTTGCGCGCCACCATCTCGTCCGAGAGCGGCATCTCGGCGCGGATGTCCTTGGGGATGGGCAGGAGACGCTTGAACTTCATGGACATACGGAATCCTCCGAACGACTCGTGTGCGTGCTCCCGCATTATCGCGCGCGGGAATGCTTTGGCACAACGGCTTGTAACGTGTTGTGCAAAAATGCCGCTCATGCCACATTTCCGGACTCCGCTGCGCAAAAACCGAACTCGTGCCACGCCATTTTGCGTCTCAAGCAGTATTTTGATTCATCTATTTATTTCTTAACTGGGATAATGCCAGCCAGATACTCGTGACACCCTCAAAACCATGTGGCACGAGCGGCAGTTTTGCACAGCGGATTCCGGAAATGTGGTACGAGTAGCGTTTTTGCGCAGCACACTGACCTGAGCACCATCCCAAGCGCGGCAAACCTTGCCCGCAAACCTAACGGCAGCGCTATGATAACCATGCCCGGACAGGATGAGGCAAAACGAGGAGGCACTATGCCCTGCACCACCATTCTCATTGGCAAGAAGGCCAGCTACGACGGATCAACCATCGTCGCTCGCAACGAGGACTCCTCGAACGGCGAGTTCTGTCCAAAGCGCTTTGTCTCGCACCCGGCCCCCAAGGCGGGAGACATATACCGGAGCGTCATCTCGCACCTAGAGATCGAGCTTCCCGAGGACGGCGTTCGCTACACCGCCGTTCCCAACGCAGATCTCAAGGAGGGCCTCTGGGAGGAGGCAGGCTTTAACGCCCGAAACGTTGGCATGAGCGCCACGGAGACGCTCACCAGCAACGAGCGCGTACTCGCCGCCGATCCGCTTGTGCGCTACGACAAAGAGACAGGCGCGCCCGGCGGCATCGGTGAAGAGGACATGGTCACGCTCGTCCTCCCCTACATGACGAGCGCCCGCGACGGCGTGGAACGCCTGGGCGCGCTGCTCGAGCGCTATGGCACCTATGAGATGAACGGTATCGCCTTCTCCGACGCCGACGAGATCTGGTGGATGGAAACCGTGGGCGGCCACCACTGGATCGCACGGCGCGTGCCCGACGACTGCTACGTCACCATGCCCAACCAGCTCGGAATTGACGACTTCGACCTGACGGACGCCCTTGGCGAGCGGCACGACCACCTCTGCTCGGCCGATCTACGGGAGTGGATGGAGGCCAATCACCTAGACCTCACGCTTGGCGTCTCCGCAGGACACTTCAATCCGCGCGACGCCTTCGGCAGCCACTCGGACTCCGATCACGTCTACAACACGCCGCGTGCCTGGGCCATGCAGCGCGCGCTCAACCCCCACGCCGGCCCCTGGGACACGGCGGCCCCCGCAGCAGAGTTTGGCCCCGAGAGCAACTGCATCCCCTGGTGCCGACAGCCGGAGCGCAAGCTCACCGTCGAGGACGTGAAGTACGTGCTCTCCCTGCACTATCAGGGCACACCGTATGACCCCTATGGCTCTGCGGGCACGGCGTCAACGCGCGGACGCTATCGCCCAATCGGCATCAACCGAAACAGTCAGCTCGCCGTGCTCCAGCTGCGTCCGTACGTGGCACCGGAGCGAGCGGCACTGCAGTGGATAGCGTATGGCTCCAACGTCTTCAACGCCCTCGTGCCGTTCTATGCCAACGTTGACGAGACGCCCTCCTACCTTGAGAACACCACCACCCGCGTGACCAGCGAGAACTTTTACTGGGCCAACCGCCTTGTCGCGGCACTCGCGGATGCGGCCTATGGTGCCTGCCTTCCGCACGTTGAGCGCTATCAGGAGGCCCTCGCCTCCCGTTGCGCGGCGCTCGTAAGGGCCTGTGACGCCGAGGGCGGAGATCTCGTCTTCTGCAACGAGGCAATCGCCGACGAGTGCCGCCGCGCCACCGAGGACCTTCTTGACAAGGTTCTCTACGAGGCCAGCATGGGCATGAAAAACGGCTTTTCTCGCAGCGACAACTAAGACCCGCGCCAAACAAATCGAGAGGCGGGGCGAGAGGAACGCGTGGTTCCTCCCGCCCCGCTCATCTCGCTAGGCTTGTGCTATTCCATCACGCGAATGGCGTGGTAGCCCTCGTGGACAGCAGTGAGGATCTTGCGGGGCGCAACGGCGTCGCCAACCACGGCGAGGTCGTTGACGTACCCGTCGAGCTCGTCCTCAAGCTGGTTGTTGGAGTGATAGCCGGCTGCGATGATCACGGTATCTGCCGGGATGGTGACGGTCTCGCCATCCTTCTCGTAGGTGAGCGAGTCAGCAGTGACCTGCGTCACCTTGGCGTCGCACACCTTGGCGATGCCGCGCTCGTCGAGCATCGCCTTGAGCGCCTGATCGTTGTTGAGGCAGTGACCGGCCGTGAGGAGCACGTCACCGAGCATCTCAACGATAGCCACGCTCTCGGCCTTCTCGGCCATGAACGCCGCGGTCTCGCAGCCCACGAGGCCGCCGCCGATGACCACGACGTTCTTGCCGGGCTCACGCGTGCCGAGCAGGTAGCCGTCGGAGACCTCGGCGTGCTCGATGCCGGGAATGGGCGGCACGACGGAGTGGGAGCCGCAGGCGAGGATAACCTTGTCGGCGTCGTAGGCAACGATCTCTTCCGCGCTGGCGTCCTTGTTATAGACAACGCGCACGCCGAGCTTGTTGACCTGCGTCTTCATGTAGTCGATGAGACGCAGAACGTCGTGCTTGAAGGTGGGAGATCCCGCGGCCCAGAGGTTTCCGCCGAGACGCGAGCTCTTCTCCCAGAGCTCGACGTCATAGCCGCGCTCAGCCGCCGTGATGGCAGCCTCCATGCCACCGGGGCCACCGCCAATGACGAGCACGCTGCGCACATCGTCGATGGTGTCTGCGGGCGCGGGCAGCGCGTAGTCGCGCTCGGCGTAGCACTGCGGGTTCACGGCGCAGTAGTAGTGCTTGCCGGAGAAGCCGGCGAGCAGGCACTCGTTGCAGCCGATGCAGGGGCGAATGTCGTCGATGCGACCCTCACGAACCTTGTTGGCCCACTCGGGGTCGGCGAGCGTCTGGTGAGCAAGAACCACGTAGTCGAGACTGCCGTCCTCAACGGCGGCCTCGGCGCGGGCGGGGTCGAACAGCTTGCCCTGGCCAAAGACCGGCACGCTCACGGCTTCCTTGATGGCGCGGACGATGTGGAGCTGGTGGCCCTCCGGCGCGTACACCGTGGAGATCGCCTTGTACCATGCCTCGTAGCAGCCCACGTCAACGTGGAGCGCATCAACGCCAGCACCCTCGAGGATCTTGGCCATCTCGACGCCCTCATCAAGCTCGCGGCCGCCCGGGACGCCGTGATAGGGGGTGAACTTCACCTGGACGGGGAAGCCCGCGGGAACGTTCTTCTTGATGGCCTCGATGCACTCGAGCGTGAAGCGCATACGGTTCTCGAGCGAGCCGCCGTACTCGTCCGTGCGGTCGTTCCACATCGTGGACTGGAACTGGTCGAGCAGGTATCCGCCGTAGGCGTGCAGCTCGATGGCATCCGCGCCGGCGGCAACGGCGAGAGACGCGGAGTAGCCCATGCGGTCAACGATGTAGGCGATGTCCTCCTTGGCAAAGGGCTTGCAGATGAGGTTGGGGAACCAGAAGGAAGAGCACGCGCCGGCAGAGTACGGAGGCGTAAAGGGGTCGGTGAACTGCTGGCGACCGAGGCCAGGCGAGAGCTGCACGCACACCTTGGCGCCCCAGTGATGGCAGCGGTCAACGAGCATGTTGAGGCGCTCCACGTGGTGGAAGTTGCTGAGCTCGGTGCAGGGACGCGGCTCGTACTTGGTGGAGACCACGTTGGCACCGGTGATGATGAGGCCGCAGCCGCCCTTGGCGCGCTCCTCAAAGTAGTAGACGCCGTCCATGGTGTAGGCACCGTCGGCCTCGCCGGTAGTGCCCATCGGACCCATGACGATGCGGTTCTTGAGCCTCATGCTCCCGATCTGCGTCTTCTCAAACAGTCTGCTTGCCATGCTTCTCCTCTCCCGTTCCAACCTGATTATTACCTTAGTAACGACTTTCGTTACCGTAGTAAAGCCTAACTCACTCAGGGGACTACCTCGAGACGCGTCGGCAGACGCTGAGTTTTAGCCGGGGAACGACGTGCGAGGCACCGCCCAGCTCGCTGCGGTATAAAGAGAGGCTGACAATCGCCAACTCGCCCTGCGCGACAAAGGGACTTCATGGACAGAGAGACCATCACATCACAGGCACTCGCGCTCTTTCAGGAGCGTGGCTATGAGAGCGTTACCGTACAGGACATCTGCGACGCGTGCGGCATCACCAAGCCCACCTTCTATCGTTACGTACCCTCAAAGGAGAGCATCGTCGTCGCCGTCTACGACGACATCACGATGCAGCTCTCCCAGCGGCTGCTCCGGGTTGCCGGAAGTGGAAATCACTGGGAACAGCTCGTTATCTGCTTCGACACGCTCTATCAGGAGAGCTCGAGGCTGGGGCCGGGCATCTTCAGCCAGGCGATCATCGCCAACCTCCAGGAAGACCGTCACACCTTTGACCTGCGACCCTATCTCACCGAGGTGATGGTGGGGATTATCCGGCGTGCCCAGGAGAGCGGTCAGGTATGCAATCCCTCCCCCGCCGAGCGGCTCTACGACGCGGCTTCGCATATGTTCAGCGGCTACGAGCTCATTTGGTGCATTCGTGACGGAAAGACCAACTGGCGCGACGACCTTCTTGCCAGCCTTGAGGCAATGTTTATGGTTCCCGACCAGTGGCGCGTACGAACCTAGGCAAAACCAGGGCGAATGCCGGTTCAAAAACAGCGTCATCACCTTGGTTTTTCGGGTGTAGGTCGTTTTCGTGAGATGGGTCAAGTATCACCTGCCCAGTAGCATTTTTCTACCTGCGACTTCTTGATGCAAAATCACTCGATACTCCTGCTTTCTCTGAAAAACAACCTACAACTGGCTTTATGCCATCGTGAGCGTCACTCGGTCGGCCTCACCCACCTCGCGAAGCACGCGACAGGGCACTCCAGCCGCAATTACACCTGCGGAAACATCGCGAGTTACAACACTTCCCGCCCCGATGACGCTTCCGTCGCCGATGGTGACGCCGCCACAAACGGTAACGTTAGCACCAAGCCAAACGTTGTCGCCCAGCGTGATGGGCGCAGAGGTCTGAACTCCCTCCGAGCGCTGGTCGGGGTGAACCGCGTGACCCGCGCAGGCAAGCACGCAGCCGGGAGCAATGAACACGCCCTCACCGATGTTGATGGGTGAGGTATCAAGAAACACGCAGTTGTAGTTCACGAGTGCAAAGCCGTGAAAGTGAATGTTGAAGCCGTAGTCGCAGCGAAACATGGGCTTGACGTTTGCGCGCGGATGCCACGTTCCAAAGAGTTCGTTCAAGATCTCCACTCGCGTCTTGGTGTCTGCGGGGTCCAGCTGGTTGAAGCGCCAGCAGAGCCGCTGAGCGCGTGGCTGCAGGTCGTTGGGCATGTCGAGGTAGCTCACGGCGTATGACGCGTCTGAGCGCATGAGATCGAGCGCAATCATAGTTGGTCCGTTCCTCTCGGCGATTCCGGCGCGGTCATTGTACAGCGAGCAACATGTAACGTTCGGACAGACGTATCATGGGGGCAGGGAAAGCCCGCCGCGACCGGAGGAGTGACGAAGCATGGAGTTCAGAGACGTCATCGCCAAGCGCTACTCGTGCAAGAAGTACGACGAGACCCGTCAGGTGGAGCCCGAGGCGCTCGAGCGAATCCTCGAGGCGGGACGGCTTGCCCCCACCGCCAAGAACCTGCAAGAACAGCACGTCTACGTGCTCCAGAGCGCCAATTCGCTCGCCGTCGTGGACGAGCTCACGCCCTGCCGCTACGGGGCGCCCACGGTCCTGGCCGTAGCCTTCGACACCACGAACGTCTATCTCTATCCCGGCGACGCGCGCGACTCCGGCATCGAGGACGCCGCGATCGTGGCCACGCACATGGTCCTGGCCGCCTGCGACGCTGGGGTGGACAGCTGCTGGCTCAACCGCTTTGACCCGGACGTCGCCAAGGTGCGCCTGGGCCTTCCCGAGAACGAGGAGCTCCTCATGCTGCTCGACCTCGGCTACGCCGCCGAGGGCACGGGTCCGCTGCCCAACCACGAGAGCCGCAAGCCGCTCGCAGAGACGGTGACGTACCGGTAGGAACACGCTTCCAACCGTGATATTTCAAAGTCCCTGCCCACGCATACCGAGAACGACTTCCTCCGCAGCGGCGCCTATGGAAACGTTCCTTCTCGCCCCGGCCCCTGTCGGCCCTAGTTCACCGTGGCGCCAAACGGGCAGAGGGCCAGCTTGGCCATCTTGAAGAGCTGCAGGCCAAATGGGATGCCGACGATGGTGCAGCAGAAGAGCGCGCCCTCTATGACGTAGCCGATTGCCGTCCAGAGCCCGACGAGCACCACCCAGATGACGTTGGCGATGAGCGAGGGGGCGCCGCCGCCATACGTGATCGCTTGCCAAACGGCGCGAGGGTGAGATGGGCCATCTTGAACGCCTGCCTGCCGAGGGGGATGCCGATGATCGTGATGTAGCAGAGCACGCCCGCGAGAAAGAACGCGAGCGCCGTCAACCAGCCGCCCGTGAGGATCCAGATGATGTTGAAGACGACGCTCAGGCAGCCCATTCCAACGCTCCCCTCCAGATGATTGACCGGGAATCAATCGTACACCACTCGCGCCACACGCCATACCGGGGCAGATGCCCTCAACGCAGCTGGCCCGTCAGCGTTCCTGCCGCCAGAAAGAGCCAGCCGCACCCTGCCAGGCGCAGCGCTTCGCCGGCGCTGCCAGGCCAAACGCACTCCAGCCGGGAGGACGGATCCCGGCCGGAGCAAAAGCGCATGAGAAATGATGCAACGGAAAGGCGCTAGAAGGCCGCCTGGACGGAGTCGCCGAAGGTCTCCTCGAGGTAGGCCTTGAAGTCGTCCGTGGTGAGCACGTCCACGAGCGCCGCGATCTTCTCGTCGGACTCCTTGTCCGGAGTGGTCACGATGACGTTGGCGTACTCGTTGCGGATGACGTCGGAGTCGGCGCTCTCCTGGGCGACGGCGTCGGCGAGGGTGAGGCCCGCGTCGATGGCGTAGTTGCCGTTGATCACGGAGAAGTCGGCGTCGGCGAGGGTGGACGGCAGCATCGCCGCCTCCTGCTCGATGAATTTGATGTTATGCGGGTTGTCAACGATGTCGTTGGGGGTGGCGGTGATGCCGGCATCCTCGGAGAGCGTGATCAGGCCCTGCTCCTGGAGCAGCAGCAGCGCGCGGCCCTCGTTGGTGGCGTCGTTGGGGATGGTGATGGTGGCGCCGTCGGCGATGGCGGCGAGGTCGCTGGACTTACCCGCAAAGACGCCCATCGGCTCAAAGTGGATCTTGCCCACGCTCACAAGGTCGGTGCCGTTCTCCTCGTTGTAGTTGTTCAGGTAGTTGAGGTGCTGGAAGTAGTTGCAGTCAACCTCTCCGGAGGTGGTGTCCTGGTTGGGCAGGATGTAGTCGGTGTACTCCTTAACCTCGAGCGTGATGCCCTGCTCGGCAAGAAGCGGCGCAGCAAACTCGCTCAGAATCTCGGCGTGGGGACTGGGGCTTGCCGCCACGGTGAGGGTGGCGGAGTCCTCCTCGGGCACATCTCCCCCGCAGGCGGCGAGGGACGAGACGGCGAGAAGGGCGCTGGCGGAGAGGAACGAACGGCGGGTGATGCTAGTCATGGCAATTCTCCTTAGGATACGAAAGAGGTTGGTAGAGACGCTAGGCGCTAGCTCTGGGTGCGGTGGTCGACCTTGCGGGCAGCGAGGTCGCAGACGCTCTGGATGACCTGAACGATCACGACGAGCACGATGACGGCAACGATCATGACCTCGTCCACGCGACGGTAGTAGCCATAGCGCACGGCAATGTCGCCAAGGCCGCCCGCGCCAATGGCGCCGGCCATGGCGGTGTAGCCGAGAACGGCGATGAGCACGACGGCCACGCCGCGAACGATCGAGGGCAGCGCCTCGGGCAGAAGGACCGAGAACACGATGCGCGGGACGCTCGCCCCGCAGGCCTCGACCGCCTCCACACTCTCGCGCGGAACCTCGGCGAGCGACTGCTCGATCATACGCGCGATGAAGGGTGTGGTGGCGAGCACGAGCGGCGGGATGATGCCCGAGAGCCCCGACGCCGTTCCCATGATCACGCGCGTAAACGGGATGATGAACACCATGAGCACGATGAACGGGAAGGAGCGCAGGATGTTGACGACCCATCCGAGCACAGCGTTGAGGACGGGCATGGGGCGCAGCGACCCCGGCGCGGTGAGGTAGAGCACCACGCCGAGCGCAAGGCCTAGAACGTAGGAGATGGCCGTGGGAACGAGCACCATGACGATGGTGGAGAGCGTACCCTCGGCGAGAAGCTCGCCATACTCGGCGATAAAGGAATTCACGACATTAGGCATCCCAATCAACCCTCTCGAGAAGAACCTTGGCGGCCTGGGACTGCGGGTTGGCAAAAACCTCCGCCACGCTCCCGCGCTCCACGACGCGCCCGTGCTCGAGCACCACAACGTTCTTGCAGATCTTCTCGACCACGCCCATCGAGTGCGTGATCACGATGACCGTGACGCCGGTCTCGCGGTTGATCTGGCGCAGAAGCTTGAGGACGGTGTTGGTGCTCGCGGGGTCAAGGGCGCTCGTTGCCTCGTCGCAGAGAATGTACTCCGGGTCGCACGCAAGCGCGCGGGCAATCGCCACGCGCTGCTGCTGGCCGCCGGAGAGCTGACTCGAGTAGGAGTCGGCGCGGTCGGCCATGCCCACGAGGTCCAAGAGCTGAAGGGCGCGCTCGCGGTTCTCTGCGGTCACACGGCCCGTAGCGGCAAGATACGGAAAGCAGACGTTGGCGAGGACGGTCTTCTGAGCCAGAAGCCCAAAGCTCTGAAAGATCATCGCCACGCGACGGCGATACGCGCGAAGCGCCGCGCCGGTAAGCCCGGTGACGTCCTGACCGTCCACGAGAATCTGCCCGGAAGTGGGCTGCTCGAGCAGGTTGATGCAGCGCACGAGCGTGGACTTGCCGGCGCCGCTCATGCCGATGATGCCCATGATGTCGCCGTCGGCGATGTCAATGGAGACATTGTCGAGGGCATGCGGCGCGTCCGGCTGAGCGCCATAGGACTTGCTCAGGTTCTTGATTTGAATCATGCGAAAGGCTCCGCTCGATGAGTGGGATGGGTGCGGGCCCGCCCCTGCCAGGGCGGCCCAGTGAAGGCGCCCGGTCTCCTAGCGCGCGCCCTCACGGCGCAGCGCATCAGAGTGCCCGGGCTTGGGCATCTCCATGGTCATCATGATATGTGCGGCAGCTTTACTCATGCGGGATACGTTAGCAGCGGCGAGTCTCCACCACGCGAGGCGTTACACAGGCGAAACGCGAGCCGCCGGATCAAAGGTCATTTGATCCGGCGGCTGAGCGGCGAGAGAGCCAAAAGATGTATCAGATTGGCCTAATCCTCGAGGTGGCCCTGGACGAGGACGCCCGCAACCGTAAGTACGATTGTTCCCAAGAGCACCGGCACGCTGTAGGCGGCGGTAAACTCGCCACCGATGAAGGCCGAAAGCGCGTCGTAGGTGGCAAGGGAGTCGCCGGGGACCGCGAGCTCGGCAAGAGAGCCAAACGCGAGCACGGTCGCAAGCAGGTTGGGAACGACGAAGGAGGCTCCCGTCCACGCGGTACCAACGCGCACGGCAAGGTCGGTCCAGTGCGCGGCGGCAAGGCCGACGAGCAGGCCGGCAACGATCATGATCACGCCGAGGTAGCTGGTGACCTCGGACGGAAGGAGCATCGTTATCACAAAGCCGAGCGCCGCTCCGGCAACAAAGCCAACGAGAAACACGCCCGCCTTGTAGACGTACTTGGACAGCAGTGCGGCAACGACACCAAGAACCGCCGCGACGGCAACGGCAACAACCGACCCCTCGGTTGTGGAGAGCGCCACGTTGAACACGCCGAGAAACACAAGTAACCCGAGCATGACATAGAAGATCTTCTTGCCAAAGAAGCAGGCCGCGCCTCCGACGAGGATGTTAACGAGAAGATAGAGAATCACAAATTCCATGGGACACCTTTCACACGTTAAACAGCCCTTTGATGATACCTTCCGGCGCTTCTCGCCCAGCTCTCAACGAAAACTTGAGAGCCGAGTACGGGCATGACAACGAGGCCGCCGGGCGACTACGCAGCCCAGCCGTCCGAGTCTTCCGACAAGCTCGAGGACGCCTCCGCCCCTCTCGCCGGCGCAAGAGCCATCGCAAAGAGGAACCCGAGCATGACCAGAAACAGAGGGGCCAGCCTCGAGACAAAGAGCACCACCACGACGGGTCCCATGAGCAGCTCAAGAGAGCCGGGCACAAAGACGGGAACGATCGTGATGACAAACAGCAAGAGAACCAGGGCGCTCACCACGCGAAGCGCCGTGCTCGCCCTCTTGCCAAACGTGATGCCCTTGAGCCAGACGAACACAAGGCCGATGATGGCACCAATAGCATAGAGCAGCACGGGGGCCGCAAGCATCGCCCCCACCTGGACGACCGCGAGGCTTGAGATCGCGGAGTCAACGAGGTTCTTGTCGGTCATGTGGTACCACATCAGAAACGCCGTGCTGGCAACCGCCAGCACGATGAGGGCCAAAAGGTTTCCGATGAACGTAGATTTCTTCATGACATCCTCTCTTGATGCGGGGAAGGGTATGCTTTCCCCGACGTATACGGAAGTGATTATACCCACCGCGCGTCCGAGCACTCAGATAGTTGGGAGCTGTCATGACAAAGTCGCAGGTCAATAAGGGTCCCGTAAGGTCCGTTCGAAAGAGGCTCTACTCGCTTGGAGAAGAGATAGCAAACTCCGTCAGTCACGGGGTCGGAGTGCTCCTTGCCATTGCGGCCCTTGTCCTACTTATCGTGGTGGCCGTCTCCCACGGCGGAGGCGTGCGCCTGGCAGCCGCCCTCATCATGGGCATATCGCTCATCGTCGAGTACCTTTTCTCCACCCTCTATCACGCGCTTGCGCCCGAGAAGGCCAAGGCCGTCTTTCGAGTTCTCGACCACTGCGGCATCTACCTGCTCATCGCTGGTAGCTATGCTCCGTTTTCCCTCATAACCCTCGCCGATCGCGGCGGCCTTCTGCTCTGCTGTGCCGTCTGGGGAGTCGCGATCGTGGGCATCATTGCCGAGTGCCTGCTGCGCGAGCGACAGCCCGCCTGGCTCACGGCGATCATCTACGTGCTCATGGGCTGGCTCGTTGTCTTTCACATCGGCGACCTCTGGGAGCTTCTGGCGCCGCCCGCGTTCTGGCTGCTTCTGGCAGGAGGTCTCAGCTACACCGTGGGGGCGGTCTTCTACGCCGTTAAGAAGGTGCCGTACCTGCACTTTGTCTTTCACCTGTTCACGCTGGCGGGAAGCGTCTGCATCACGCTCTCCGCGCTGCTGTTCGTGGTCTGACAACGCCAGCAGAGCGTCCGCAGAACACCCAACCTCGCGTCCTGAGCTAAGATGGACGCTGAAACGGCTCGCGACGTACGCGTCGCATGACCCCGGGAGAGCACATGGTAGACGAGCAGTTTAAGCGTGATGTCAATTCCTTTGTAGACGAGGTGTGGGAGGACGTGGTGGCGGACATCGATCGCCTCGTGCGCCACGAGTCCGTCGAGGACCTCTCCGCCGCTGAGCCCGGCAAGCCCTGGGGCCCCGCCTCCTGGGGCGCGCTCGACGAGGCCGAGAAGATCGCCCAGCGTCTGGGTCTTGACGTAACCGACGTGAATGGCTATCTGGGCTTTGCGGACGTTCCGGGAACCTCTGGCCCGGATCGCTACGTCGCCACAATCGCCCACACCGACATCGTGCCGCTGGGCCTGGGCTGGAACTTCCCCGCCCTTGAGGTCACGCGCAAGGACGGCTATCTCGTCGGCCGTGGAGTCCAGGACGACAAGGGCCCCTTCGTGCTCTCGCTCTACGCCGCTCACTTCTTCCAGCGCCTCGTGGACGCCGGTCACGAGCTTCCGTACACGCTGCGCTGCATCATCGGCAACAACGAGGAGACGGGCATGGGCGACGTGCCCTACTACCTCGAGCGCTACCCCGAGCCGCTCTTCTGCTTCTCCCCCGACGCCGACTTCCCGCTCATCTGCGGCGAGAAGGGTCTCTACCAGGGACGCTTCACCTCTGGCCCTGTTGCTGGCGAGAAGATCGTTGAGCTTGACGGCGGCACCGTGCCCAACGCCATCTGCGGCCAGGCCACAGCCGTCGTGCGCGCCGACGCCGCGACGCTTCCCGCAGCCGAGCGTATCACGGTCGAGCCCGCCGAGGAGGGCCTCGCACGCATCACGGCAAGCGGCATCGGCGGCCACGCCTCCATGCCCGAGGGTACCGTCAACGCCATCGGGGCGCTCGCGCGCTACCTGCTCGCCCAGGACCTCGCGGGCGAGGGCGAGCGCAGCTTCCTCGAGCTTCTCGTCACCCTCACCGAGGACGCCTACGGAAAGGCCTCCGGCATTGCCGCGGAGGACAACAAGTTTGGGGCGCTCACCTGCGTTGCCGGCGTCATTCGCACGGTTGACGGCCGATTCACGCAGACCGTGGACTCGCGCTACCCCACCACCACGACGGACGAGGCCATCACGGCACGCCTCTGCGAGCTCGCCCGTGCCCACAGCTGCACCTACGAGCAGACCTCCAGCGACGCACCGTTCTACATCAGCCCCGAGAGCCCGGAGATCGAGGCCCTTCTCAAGACGTACTCCGAGTACACCGGGCAGGAGGCTCAGGCCTTCACCATCGGCGGAGGCACCTACGCACGCCACTTCAAGCGCGCCTGCGCGTTTGGCCCGCACGACCCCGCCGAGCAGATGCCCGAGTGGGCGGGCATGGAACACGGTCCCGACGAGGCCATCTCCGAGGAGAGCCTGCGCCGCGCGCTCAAGATCTACATCGTTTCCATTGCACGCCTGATGGAGCTTGAGCTGTAGCGGTCCGCCGCTCACCCCCGAGTCAGAGGTGGTGACAGAGGTGACGGGGCTGACAAAGGTGACAGGGTAAACTGTCATCATCTTTTCGATGATGACAGTTTACCCTGTCACCTTTGTCAGCCCCGTCACCTCTGTCACCAATCGGCCGGATGCTTTCTGTCTTACGCGCGCATCTCCTCGGTGTCCTCGGCAATCTCGCGCGCGATGCGGTGGAGCTGGCGGTCGTTCTCCAACGCGTCGGCGGTCTTCTCAGGCAGGTAGACCGAGAGGCGCCCACCGAGCGTGCGAAACGTCGCCCAGCCCTCGGCGTCCACCACCACGTCGTCCTGCTCGCCGATGACGCAGCTCCAGGTCTCCCTCGCGTGCTTCTCGCCCACGAACATGCGCTTCTCGCCGCCGTCGCGGTCGGTGAGGACCACGGCCACGCCGCTGCCCTCGTGCTCGGCGTCGCCCTCGCGCGTCCAGCCGATAACGTCCGGCGCGTCCAGGAAGTCGTGCTGCGCTCCGTAGGCAAAGCGGCGGCGAATCTCCATTATGAGCGGCAGCTCACGCACCGCCGGGATGTTACCGTCGTTGGGCATGCCGTAGAGGTCACCGTAGAAGACGCAGGGGTAGCCCGCCTCGCGCAGGAGGATCAGCGCGTAGGCCGCAGGCTTGAACCACGTCTGGACAAAGGACTGCAGCGCCTGGCCGGGCTGCGTGTCGTGGTTCTCGGCAAAGGTCACGGCGTGCACCGGGTCGCGCTCCACGAGCGTGCCCGAGAAGATCTTGGAGAGGTCCACGTCACCGTTGGAGCAGCTCGCGCGGTAGAGGTTGTAGTGCAGCGGCACGTCAAAGAGCGAGAGTGCCTTCTCGTCGCCGAGATAGGCCGTGAGCTCGTCGGCCGTGCGGCCCCAGTACTCGCCCACACAGAAGAGCTCGCGCCCCGCATGCTTGCGCACGGCGTCGAGCCAACGCAGGTAGAAGCCGCGGTCGATATGCTTGAGCGCGTCCAGCCTAAATCCGTCCAGCCCGCAGGC
This sequence comes from uncultured Olsenella sp., assembly GCA_949291295.1. Taxonomy (GTDB): domain Bacteria; phylum Actinomycetota; class Coriobacteriia; order Coriobacteriales; family Atopobiaceae; genus Thermophilibacter. The sequence goes on along the minus strand of CASEVE010000007.1, from coordinate 38,796 downwards.
ATCCATGTACCAGCAACCCCAGCGCACGAGCTCGTCAAAGACGCGCGGGTCGTTCACGTCCACGTCCGCGCCCATGAGGTAGTCGTAGTTGGCGTTCTCCGTGCGGTCCACGGCGCTGTCCCAGTGCTTGCCGTCAAAGAGGAAGATGGCCTTGCGCTTGGCCTTGTCGTCCCAGTCCACGCCGTGGAAGCACGTCCAGTCCCAGGTGAAGTCCGAGTACGCGCCCGCGCGACCGGGGAACGAGAAGCGCGTCCACGCGGAGATGGTCTGCGCGTCCCCGAGCATGACCTCGCGGTTGTTGGACTGCACCTCGCGCGCAACCACGTCCTCGCAGCCGTCCGCACCGAGGCGCTGGTTCAAGACGATGTCCGCCAGGGCTTGGATGCCGTTTGCCTGCAGGGCGCGCACCGCGACCTCGTACTCCGCGCGCGTGCCGTACTTGGTGCGGACGGCCCCCTTCTGGTCAAACTCACCGAGGTCATAGGTGTCGTAGACGCCGTAGCCCACGTCCTCCGCGCCCTTCTCGGCCTTATAGGCGGGCGGCAGCCAGACGGCGGTGATGCCCTGGTAGGCAAAGTCGGCTGCCTGCTCGGCAATGCGGCGCCAGTGCGAGCCGTCCGCGGGCAGATACCAGGAGAAGCCCTGGAGCATGATTCCGTTCATGATGTCCTTTCTTGTGGCGCGCGTCCGGCATCACGGTGGGTGCGACTCACGCGTGGACGCGCAGCGACACTTTCTTTGCAGAATCCGTCGGTTACGGTCCACACATTCTAACCCGGGGACGCGCGCCGACAGAATCCGGCCTCAAAGTGACGGCAAGGGTCCCCACAACGTAGCGAGAAGGGCGGCGAGAAGGACGACCCGTCCGCACCCTACTCCTCGGCGGCAACCGTCGCCGCCCCCACGGCCTCTGTCATAAGCTCCTCCGGGGAGGGCTGGCGCAGCACGCGAACGGCGAGGTAGAGGCAGGTGCCCATGAAGAAGAGGTCGAGGACGAGGTCAAACGTGATGCCGTGAAGCCCCCGCTCGACAAACATCGCCACGGCCTGACAGGCATCGAACGCGCAGGCAAGTGCCGCGATCACCAGGAAGGGCACGATCTTATCGGGCCTGTTGGAGCCGCGCACGCCAAGGCAGCCCGCAAGCATGCTCAACGCCGAGGAGATGCCCGCAACCAGCAGCAGAGCAAAGAGCGTTCCGCTCACGGTCACGGGGATACCGGAGATGAGGGCGCGCTCACCCTCGCCATACACGGCAAGACCGGCGGCAACCACCACGGCAACCACGATGGTAAACACGCCCTTCAAGATGATGATCTCCGAGAGCACGTGCAGCACGCGCTGGTGGCGCGACCTCAAAAACGTCTCGCCGCGCACGCCGTTGTCATGCTCCTCCTTGACCTTGTCCGCAAGGCGCGAGCACACGAGCACGTAGACGATCGTTGTGGTGAGCACGATGGGATTGAACAGGATGAACGTCCCCATCCCCCAGCCCCAGACAATTGCCACGAGCACGCCAAGGCCAACGAGGTAGCACAGGAACCGGTAGGGCCCAACGCGCGCGGAGTTGTTGGAGGCGGCAATGCCAAGGACGGCCGTGAGGATGAGCAGGCCCGCCACCACAAGAATCATGATGCCAAAGGTCACGGACGCCCAAAAATCAGAGCCCCCGACCACTCCCGGCACAAGCACGAGCAAACCGCCGACAAGAACGAGCGCACCCATGATTCCCATGAGGATGGAGACGATGCGCAGCACCGCCTGCGCAGGGGTGCGCGGAACGGACGGCTCAAGGTCCCGCATGCGTTTCTCCCTTCTCAGCCAATCGAAAGGAGTATACCCAAACGTCAGGAGCGCACGACCGAAGGAGGCGGACCGCCCGCGCCGCGTCATTGAAAGGAGGCGGCCTCGTACTCGGTGAGCTCGGCGAGGTATCCGCGCTCAGCGAGGGCCCGCTCGACCTCGTCGAGGACCTCTTCGCTCGGAGCGCTCACATGATGGAAGTGGTACCCACTCGTGACCTCCAGAAGCGGCGCGGACACGCCCGAGGCAAGCTCGCCCATGAAGCGCTCCACGTCGCGACGACTGAAGATGCCCAGCTCAGAGGACACCACACCGTAGACGCGGTGGTTCACAAAGACGTCCTCAACACAGGCACCCAGGTCAACCATGCAGGTGAGCTCGTCTGCGGTCTGCTTTGCGGTGTGACGGCACTTGAAGAGGCGCGTCGGCCGCAAGGGGGACTTATCGGCAAGAAGCACGTACCCCCGGTTTGTCGAGACGATGCGCGCCCCTTGGCTTCGCAGGAGCGCGACGTCCGTCACGACCACCTGCCGGCTCACGCCACAGCTCTCTGCCAGTGAAGACCCTGAGACGGGCCCATCGGCACCGCTCAGGACCTTGAGGATGCTCTTGCGACGCGCGTCCCCCGAGCCCGCGCTCACCCCAGGACCTCCAGGTGCTTGAGGGAGAGGTCGAGGATCGGCGCGGAGTGCGTGAGTGCGCCGCACGAGACGAAGTCGACGCCCAGGTCCGCATACGTGGAGGCGTTGGCGGCATCCACGTTGCCCGAGGCCTCGGTCAGGGCGCGCCCGTCGACGAGCGCAACGGCTGCGGCCATGTCGTCATGGGACATGTTGTCAAGCATGATGATGTCCGCCCCAGCCTCGAGCGCCTCCCGTACCATGTCGAGACTCTCGCACTCAACCTCGATCTTGTCGACAAAGGGGGCGGCTCGACGGGCGCACTCTATCGCATGGGCCACGCCTCCTGCGGCGTCGATGTGGTTGTCCTTGAGGAGCACGCCATCCGAGAGGCCAAAGCGATGCATGGAGGCACCGCCCAGGCGCACCGCCTCACGCTCGAAGAGGCGCATTCCCGGCGTGGTCTTCCTGGTGCACACAAGACGGGTCGACGTGCCGGCAAGCGCCGCCGTCACATGGGCGGTATACGTTGCGATGCCGCTCATGCGCTGAAGGTAGTTGAGGGCGGTGCGCTCCCCCTCAAGAAGCACCCGGACGTCCGCCTCCACGGTGGCAAGATGCTCTCCGGGCTCAACCTCCTCGCCGTCAACCACGCTGGCCGTGATGCGCGCGGCGGGATCGAGCAGCTCAAAGACGCGCGAGAAGACCGAGAGACCCGCAACAACGCCGTGTGCCTTGGCAATGAGGTGAACGCGGCCCGGTCGGGCGTCGGGCATGACCGCCGTTGTGGAGACGTCCCCGAAGGGCATGTCCTCGCGCAGCGCGGCTCGAATGTGGTCGTCCATCTGCATCTGAATCATCGGATCGGTCATGCTCTCTCCTCTCGGATGATGACAAAAGTGACAGGGTAGTTTGTCATCATCGTTACACGGCGCCGGTGAGCAGCGCCACGTCGGTCACGTCGCGCGAGCCCGCCACAAAGCGGGAGCGCGCCTTGGCGGCAGAGGCCAGCTGGGCGGCAGTGTCTTCGGCAAAGCGGTCCCGCATGATCTTGTCGGCCGCCCGCTGCGCGAAGACAAGCGACTCAAGAAGGCTGTTGGAGGCCAGCCTGTTCTTGCCGTGCACGCCGTTGCAGCAGGTCTCCCCACAGGCAAAGAGGTGCGGCAGCGTGGTCTCGGAATCAGAGTCCACGTGGATGCCGCCCATGAAGTAGTGCTGCGCGGGAACCACGGGAATCGGCTGCTCCCGAATATCGTAGCCCTCCTCGAGGCAGCGCTCCAGGATGTGCGTGAAGTGACCCTCAATGACCTCGCGGGGCACGCGCTCAAAGGAGAGCCACACGTGCTCCGCTCCCGTCCGGCGCATCTCGGCAAAGATGGCAGCAGAGACCACGTCGCGCGGCTGCAGCTCGTCGGTGAAGCGCTCTCCGTCGTCGTTCAGCAGAACCGCGCCCTCCCCGCGCGCAGACTCAGAGATGAGAAAGGCGCGCCCGGGCTTCTCGCTCCAAAGCGAGGTGGGGTGAACCTGCACGTAGTCCATGTGCTCGAGAAGAACGCCGTGCTCGGCGGCAATGCGGCATCCGTCCCCGGTAAGACACGAGAAGTTCGTGGAGCGCGAGTAGAGGCCACCCACCCCACCGGTGGCAAAGACCGTGGCATCCGCGCGAATCTCGATCTTCTCGCCAGCTGGCCCCGTGGCCACGACGCCACGGCACACGCGTCGGCCGCTTCCCTCAAAGCCCTCGAGGATGTCGGTCATGCAGGTGTGCTCGAGAATGCGGGCATGGGGCAGCTCGCGCACGCACGCCAGCAGGTGCGTGGTGATCTCCTCCCCCGTGACGTCCTCGTGATAGAGGATGCGCGGGCGAGAGTGCGCGCCCTCGCGCGTGTAATCCAGCTCGCCGTCTGGCCTGCGCGCGAAGCGCACGCCACGCTTGATGAGGTCATCTATGATGGGACGGCTCGCGCGGATCATGAGGTCCACGCTCTCCAGGCGGTTCTCGTAGTGGCCGGCGCGCAGGGTGTCCTCGAAGAAGGACTCATAGTCGCCCGGATCGTGCAGGACGCAGATGCCGCCTTGGGCGAGCATGGAGTCACAGTGGTCCACGGACTCCTTGGAGAGCAGAACCACCGAGAGCGCGGATGGCAGGTTGAGCGCACAATAGAGGCCGGCCACGCCGCAGCCGACAACCACCACGTCGCAGTCGATCACCGTGTCGAACGCTCCCGCGGCGCAGACGCCGTCTCCAGCCACCTGACGCGGGGGCATCAGCGGGCCCCCAGCTCGAGCATGCGGGCGAGCGCGGCGCGGGCCCCCTCGGCAACGTCTGCCGGGGGCAGGCCAACCTCCCCGCTGCCATCGCGAAGGCACGAAACGAGCCGCTCAACGGTAATGCGGTCCATGTCGGGACAGACGGGACGCGTTGCCGGAAAGTGAAAGCGCTTGCCAGTTCCGGCCGTCTGACGCTCAAGCTCGCCGCGGACCCCGTCCACGGTGAGAACGATGTAGTCAAGCGCCGCCCCGCAAACCGCCGCCTCGATGATCTGCGAGGTCGAACCCGCAAAGTCCGCGAGCGCCATCGCCTCGGGGCCGCACTCGGGGTGCGCAAGCACAGGCGCGTCCGGGTGTGCGGCCTTGAGCGCCCGGACCTCATTGGCAGAGATGTCCTGATGGATGGGACAGTACCCGTCATTCAAGATGACGTTTTTCTCGGGCACCTGACTCGCCACATACCGACCGAGGTGACGGTCGGGGACAAAGAGTACGTTGGCCTGGGGAAGCGCGCGCACGATCTTGACCGCGTTGGATGACGTCACGCAGACGTCCGACCACGACTTGGCCTCCGCCGTGGAGTTGACGTAGCAGGCAACCGCAAGGTCGTCACCATAGCGCTCCCGTGCGGCGTCCACGGTCTTGCGAAGCACCATGTGCGCCATCGGGCAGTCGGCAGCGGGATCTGGCATGAGAACCGTCTTGTTGGGCGAGAGGAGCTTGGCGCTCTCGGCCATGAAGCTCACGCCGGCAAACACGAGCGTGGATGCCGGCAGCGTGGTTGCCAGCTTGGCAAGGGCAAAGGAGTCCCCAACGTGGTCTGCGAGCTCCTGGACTTCGGGATTGACGTAGTAGTGCGCCAGCACAACGGCATCGCGCTCGGACTTGAGGCGTGCGACCTCACTGCGAAGCTCTTCTGTAAGCATGCTCGCTCCCCTTCCCCAGCAAACCACGACAGTATGACAGTAAACTTTACAGGTGACAAGACAGTAAAGCGAAAAAGGAACGGGGCGCTTTGACGGGCAGACTCACCACCCGTCAAAGCGCCCCGTCTCGTCTGTCGAGAATCCCTAGGAGAGCGCGACCCCGCCGAGCCAGCCGCAACGGACCGGAACGGTGACGCTGTACATGCTCACCCAGCTGTCCAGGGAGTCGGTCTTGACGACACCGCTCTGGTTGTGGCGCACGGTGTTGTTGCCAACGTAGATTCCCACGTGTCCGTAGATGAGAGCCGCGGCGCTATAGGGCACCGAGGAGGTGGCAACGATCATGCCGGGCTTGATCTGAGAGACCGAGTAGCCACACCACTGGTAGTACATGTCGTCGGCGTTGCCGTAGAAGGTGCCCACGCCGGCGCGCTGGAAGACGGTGGAGACCCACGCGGCGCACAGGCCCGAGCCCGGAGACGGCGTGGAGTAGGAGGCGCTCACCACCGAGGCGAGCGGGCCGGTTCCCAGGATTTCGGTATTGCCGCCGGTCCAGGAGGAGCTGCCGGAGTTGGTCTGGTGGTTCTGCTGGAGCTGCTGGCGCTGCTCCTCGAGCTCGCGCTGGCGACGCGCCTCCTCGGCGGCCTGCTGGGCGGCGAGAAGCTCGGCGTCACGCTGGGCGAGAAGCTCCTGCACCTCGTCGGAGAGGTTGCTCACGAGCGCCTCGGACTCGGCCTGACGGGCGCGCACCTCGGCGAGCTGCTCCTGCTGCTGGGCCTGGAGAACCTCAAGGTCCGCGCGCTCGTCCTCGAGCCCAACCTTCTGGGTCTCAAGATCGGCCTTCTGGACCTCAAGGTCCGCCTTCTCGACCTCAAGATCGGCCTTCTGCTGCTCGAGCTCGGCCTTGAGGGTCTTGACCTCGTCAATCATGTCGCGGTCGGACTCGCTGACCTTGTCGAGGTAGTAGATGTTGCTCGTAAGCTCCTCGATGGTCGCCGAAGACAGCAGGAGGTCGAGCGTGGAGGAGGAGCCGGCCTTGTAGGCGGAGCTCATGCGCTCACCGAGAACGGCCTGCTTCTGCTCGATCTCCTCCTGCTTGGACTCGATCTCGCCCTGCTTGGTGTCGATCTCGCCCTGCTTGGTGTCGATCTCTGCCTGCTTGGCGTCGATCTCCTCCGCCTTGGTGCCAATCTGCTGGGAGAGGTCGAGCACCTGGCCCTGGGTCTGGCCGAGTGCGGACGCCGCCTCCTCGACCTGGGCTCCGATGGCCTCGAGCTCCGCCTGGGCCTCGTCGTAGTCGAGCTGGGCGGCGTCGAGCTTCTCCTGGGTGGTCTCCGCCAGGGCAACGGCGGGATAGATGGTGGCGCAGATGCCGGCGCCGATAAAGAGCCTCAGCGCATCGCGACGCGTCACGCTGCGCGACGGGAGGCACGGTGTGTCGGTAGGAACGTGCTTCAGGGACATGACGTCTCCTCGGGTACGGATGGGGTGCAAATGACACGTCCTCACATTTTAGTAGTAAATCGCGAAGGTCACGAGATGAACACGAGAGCCTCAGCGGTTCTCGATCTTAGCGACGTTTCCCACGGTAATCGTGATGCGGCCTTCCGCGTCGGTGGAGAAGTCGAGGTAGCCGGGCTTCTCGGCAAGCTCGGATGGGAAGGTGATCTCGACCCCGGTGTCCGTGCGGATCTTGTGGCTCTTCGTGAGGCGGTTTGCCACCCCGCGACGCACGGGCGCCTCCTCGGGAAGCGACGCCTCGCGCACGCGCTCCTCGTAGCGCTCCGCCACCTCCGGTCGCTCGGTGAAGATGGCCTTTCCCACCTCCGCAGGCGAGAAGGACTCCTCGACGTCGGCGGTTCTCGCCACGAGCGCCTTGGCGCGCGAGACCTCGACGGCAGGCTCGAGGCCAAACTCCTCGGCAACGTCGCGAACGATGACGTTCACCTCATCGATGACCTCATGGCTCGACGCCCTGCTCGTGCACTGGAGAAAGCGCTCCGGAATCACCATCACGCTCGAGCCGCCCACGGAGCGCTCCTTGTCATGAAAGTCGATGGCGCCCGTCTCCGCGTCCACGAGGACGTAGCTCGCCACCTTCTGGGACGGGTTGGGAAGCGTTGCGTCAACGCGGGAGATGTCGTTGGCGTCACCGGCGACCTCGTGGACAAACGCCTGCTTGCGCGGAAGCAGCACCACCGCAAAGAAGCGCTTGCCCGCCGGGCCGTCAAAGGCGGCCTCGACCTCGGCGTCCGTTGAGGCACCGTCGACGGCGCCCGCGTCGGTGTCAGAGAAGTCCGCCACAAGAAGGTCGCACTGCTCGAGGTCCTCCGCGCGGCGGAGCTCCTCCCAGAACCACTGCGCGATCTCGCAGGAGAACTCCACGAACTCGCGGTCGCCGGCCAGGTAGCGCTGCAGCTCCGCGGCAAAGCCGGAGTCCGGGGAGAACTCGCCGTGGCGGCTCTCGGCGTTGGAAGAGATCTTGCGCAGGTGGCGCTGGACATAGGAGCGCGTTGCCCGTACGGTGAGGTCGAGCGGGCGCTCCGAGAGGTACGTCGAACCGGAGTCGAAGTCAAAGACGTGCAGGATCGCGCGGTCTACCTTGAGCATGTGCTTCCTTCTCGGTTGATGGAAGTGGGACAGACGCCTTCCGGGCGCCTGCCCCACCAAATGGGATGAAAGGGTAGCGAGGGGAGCTGCCCCCCTTTTGGCCTACTTGCCGTCCTCGGCGCGCTCGAGCGAGGGGATCTTGTCGCGGAAGACGTTCTCGGTGGCGTTGGTGTGCGGGGACTTCTTGGCGTAGCGCTTGACGGCCGCGGCGGTCTTGTTGATCGCCTGCAGCGTACCGGCGCCGGCGACGCAGCCGCCCGGGCAGGCCATGCCCTCGAGCAGGTAACCGGGGTACTTGCCCTTGACGGCGTCCTTCATCATCTTGCGGCAGTTCTCGAGGCCCTCGGCGTTGACGACGTTGACCTCGCGCTCGGGGTCAATCACCTTGATCGCGTTGACCACCGCGTTGGCAACGCCGCCCGCCACGGCAAATCCGCGTCCGTCCGCGGAGGCGACCTCAAAGTCCGAGCTGCCCTCGCCCTCGAGCTTGGTGTACTCGTCGATGCCGGCGCCCTTCATCATGCCCGCCATCTCCTCAAAGGTGAGGACGAAGTCAACCTCGGAGCGCACGGACTTGCGCATGGCCTCGAGCTTCTTGGCCGAGCACGGCCCCACGAAGACGATCTTGGCGCTGGGGTGCTGCTGGCGCAGCAGGCGCGCGGTGAGCGTCATGGGCGTGAGGGCCATCGAGATGCACTCGGCGTGCTCGGGAAACTCGGTCTTTGCCATGACCGACCACGCCGGGCAGCAGGAGGTGCCCATGAACGGGATCTTCTCGGGGACCTCCTCCATGAAGTCCTCCGCCTCCTGGACGGTGCAGAGGTCGGCGCCCACGGCGACCTCCTCCATGCCGGAGAAGCCGAGCATCGAGAACGCCTGGCGCAGCTTGTCCACGTTGCCCTTGCCACCGAACTGGCCCACGAAGGCCGGCGCGACCTCGGCGATGACCTCGTCGCCGCGGTTGATGGCCTGGATGACCTGGAAGATCTGGCTCTTGTCGGCAATGGCGCCAAACGGGCAGTTGATGAGGCACTGGCCGCAGGAGACGCACTTCTCGTAGTTGATCTGGGCGCGGCCGTGCTCGTCGGAGCCGATGGCGTGCATGCCGCAGGCGTCCGCGCAGGGGCGCACGTGGTGCTGGATCGCGTGGTAGGGGCAGGCGTTGAAGCACATGCCGCAGTGGATGCACTTCTCCTGGTCGATGTAGGCCTTCTTGTGACGGAAGGAGATGGCGCCCTTGGGGCAGATCTCGCGGCAGGGGTGCGCCAGGCAGCTCTGGCAGGCGTTGGTCACGCGGTAGACGTTGTCATCGCAGGCGTTGCAGGCAAACTTGATGACGTTGATCAGGGGCGGCTCATAGTAGGTCTCGGGGACGGCGGCGTCGGCGAGGCCGTCGGTCAGGCTCTCGCGCTTGTCAACGCCCTGCAGCGGCAGGCCCATAGCCAGGCGGATGCGCTGCTCCACGATGGCACGCTCCAGAAAGACCGACTCGCGGTAGGTGGCAACGTCGCCGGGAATGATCTGGTACGGCAGGTCACGAATCTTCTTGCGCGTGGTCTTCTCGTCATCGTCTTTCATGTCATAGGCGATCTTGGCCACGTTGGAAAAGACGTTGCGGCGGATCTCGGTCAGGTTGGTGTACACGCCACGCATGGTGTCGGCCATCGTTGCCCCTCTCATGAGTCGTGTGCCGTCCGGCGCTCCCCCTCAGAAGCGCTATCTCTAACTGTCTAGTATCGCACAGCGCATGTAACGCTGGCGCCAAGTTTATATGTGACGCTGGCGACAAGTTTATTGGTCGCGCTCCGGCCAGAGGCGCGTCGGCCAGGGGGTCTCAAGGTAAAGGAGCTCCCCGGTCACGGGATGCACCACGTCCTCGCGCCAGGCGTGGAGCAAAAGGCCCGCGGTGCTTCTCGCACCACCGTAGAGGGCGTCGCCCACGATGGGGTGCCCGATCGAGGCCAAGTGCACGCGAATCTGGTGCCGCCGCCCGGTCACGAGCTCTACCCTGAGCAGCGTGCGCCCGTTTTTCTCGGCAACGCGCCAGATGCGGGTCTCGGCGGGCTTGCCCTGGCCAGGGCGGCAGGCGCGCATGCGGCGCGCATCGTGGCGGTCGCGGCCGATGGGCGCACGCACGGTCTTCTCGGCCCAGGGAACGCGGCCTGCCACCACGGCGAGGTAGGTCTTGCGCATGTCATGGCCCGCCACCTGCGCGTCGAGCGCCGGCTGCAGGGCGGAGTCGAGCGAGAAGAGCACGAGCCCCGTGGTCTCGCGGTCAAGTCGCTGGATCGCCTGTGGACGCACGTCGGAGCGGCCCTCGGCGGCCAGGTGAGCCGCCACGGCGTCCGTGAGCGTGCGCGTGCCCGTGCCGTCGGCGTGCACGATGATCCCCGCCGGCTTGTCGCAGGCGAGAAGGACCTCGTCCTCGTATATGACGCGCAGATCGTCCATGCCGTACCACACCTCAGGTTTGTGGACCCGTGCCGACAGATTGTGGCTTGGAAGCGTCGGGAAGCGTCCCCGGGCTGCCTTGCGTGGACTCAAACCGACGTCTTGCGACGCAAAAGCGTCGGGAAGCGTCCCCAGATTTCAGGGAGTGGACCCAAACCGACAGTCTGGCTAGACACCGCGGCGAGAAGGACCCCGAGCCCAAGCACCCCTAGCCCAAGCGGGCGAGAACCGCGTCCGCCAGCTCAGTCATGGGCACCTGCACCTGCTCGTGCGTGCCCATGTCACGAAGGGTTGCCGCGCCGGCGGCTACCTCGTCGCCGCCGATGACCACGCAGAGGCGTGCACGGAGCTTGTCGGCCTGCTTGAACTGGGACTTGAGCGAGCGACCCTGGTAGTCGGCCTCGGTGCGAACGCCTGCGTTGCGCAGGGCGAGACACGCCTCGAAGGCCGCCGCGCGCTCCGCCTCGCCGCCGGTCGTGGCCACGTAGACGCAGGTCGGCTCCTCGCCGCCCATCTCGACGCCCGCCGCCGCGAGCGCGAGCGCAATGCGCTCGAAGCCCACCGCAAAGCCCAGGCCCGGCGTGGGCTTGCCTCCCTCGAGCTCCATGAGGCCGTCGTAGCGACCGCCACCGCCGATGGCACCCACGCCCGAGCCCACGGCCTCCACCTCGAAGACCGTGCGCGTGTAGTAGTCAAGGCCGCGCACCAGCGTGGGGTCCTCGACGTAGGCCACGCCGGCCGCGTCCAGGTAGCGCTTGACGGCAGCGTAGTGGGCCGCGCACTCCTCGCAGAGGTTGTCCGGCGCGAGCGGCGCGTCCTTCATAATCTCGCGGCAGTGGTCGTTCTTGCAGTCGAAGGCGCGCAGGGGGTTGATCTGCGCTCGCTCGAGGCAGTCCTCGCACATCTCGTCCTTGTGGTCCAGGATGAACGCACGGACCTTCTCGCGATAGGCGGGGCGGCACGCGGCGTCGCCCATCGAGTTGATAACAAGACGCATGTTCTCGCGGGCAAAGCCCAGGCGCTCAAAGTACTCCATGAGCATGATGATGCACTCGGCGTCCGCCGCCGGATCGCTCGCGCCGAGCCACTCGACGCCCACCTGGTGGAACTGGCGCAGGCGGCCCTTCTGCGGGCGCTCGCCGCGAAACATCGCCTCGGCGTACCAGAGCTTGGCCGGAGCGGCACCCTGCGGCACAAAGTTATTCTCCACCGCGGCGCGCACCACACCGGCCGTGCCCTCGGGGCGCATGGCCATGCGCTGGCGGGGCTTGAGGCCCGCCTCGGTGCCCTTCTCCAGAAGGTCGCCGAAGAGCGCGCCGGAGACCACGCGGAACATCTCCTTGCGCACCACGTCCGTGGACTCGCCAATGCCGTGCACGAAGGTGTCAACCTGCTCGATGGCCGGCGTCTCGATCATGTCAAAGCCGTAGGCGCCAAAGAGCTCGCGCGCCACGTCCTGCATGCGCTGCCAGGCGCGCATGTAGCCACCATAGAGGTCCTCGGTGCCCTGAACCTTCTGTCCCATCGCGGGTCCCTTCTCACAACTCGTCGTTTTCGGCGTCTAAGTATAGCGTACGGACCCAAAACAACTTCGGCCTCACAACCGCTTTTGTGTCCCACGCGGATGAAGGCAGAACCTTACAAAACCGAAAGCCAGCAGTAAGGTGCTTCGATGGCCCCTCGTCATGCCAAACGCGAGGATGGTAGTCAAACAGCGGCCAAAAGGAGGTTTCCATGAAGAAGGTCATCTTTATCGCGGTTGTGGTGCTCGCCGGCCTCGCCGTCATCCTCGACAGCGGTCGGCCTCGCGGCCATCGCACGCACCGCTAGTCGACCCCCTTGATAATTAACGGACATTGGTTAGCTGAAAAACCGCAATTTGGCAACAAAAGCCCAGTTGACTCTCATTTTTCAGTAAACCAATGTCCGTTAATTTTGGCCCCACCCAGCCAAAGGGCCTCCCGTCCGCACATGACGCAGCACGGAACCAAACGACGCCGCAAGCACCTGCTGAAAGAGCGTGCCTATGACCACGGGAAACATCACCTCCCCGGGAAAGTACTCCCCAGCGATGACCGCGCCCGCAGAGATGTTGCGCATTCCCACAAGATAGGTCATCGAGACCACCTGGTCGTGCGGCCGACGCATCGCGCGAGCGACAAGCAATCCAACCACATACCCAAACGCAGAGAACACACAGATAAACGCCGCCACTCCAACAAGCGTCGGTGTAAGGTCGCGCACATAGGGAGCCACGCCCGTTGAGTTGCACAAAATGACGAGCACAAGGGCGATCTTTGCCGCGGGGGCAATCACCGGGGAGACCTCACGTGCCGCACGGCCACGCGAGAGGTCGTTGAGCAGTGTGCCCATCAGCGCCGGCAGCGCTATGGAAACGGCCATCTCCCCCATCATCCGCGCGGCGTCCACCTCGACCGTCTGACCCAGAAGAACGTGCAGCGTCACGGGAATCGTGACGGGCGCGGCAACCGTGGAGAGAAGAATCGTTGCCAGCGACAACGCCGGGTCGCCTCCGAGCATGTTGGTCCACATGGCAGACACCACCGCCACAGGCACGCTGTACTCGAGAACGATACCGCAGACAAGATTGGGATCGCCCCCAAAGAGCAGGGTTCCCAGCACGCACGCCGCGCAGGGCATGGCCACAGAAGCCAGAAGGAGCGAGACGAGCATCGGCTTCGGGTGGCGCAGGGCCCGCCAGAGGTTGCCAAACGTGTTGGAAAGCGAGCTCTGAAACGTCATGAACGCAAAGAGCGGCGTCACAAGCGGCCTCATGATCGCAATCTGGGGAAACAGCACGCCAAGCACCACGCATGCAGGCGAGACAAACGCCATGTGGCTCCCGATGAAGCCTCCCAGCCGCTTCCAAGCATCCATGCGACAAAATCCTCCCAACGACCGCCCCGCGACATCGTAATTCTCGCCGCTCGCGCAGGACGCTTACGTAACGCGGCGGAAAAGTCCCGGTTGAAATACCTCCAAGCAAGTAGGATTTATCATGAACGGGCAGTTTTTTCTCGGCGGAGCCTTGTCTTTAATTCCCCACTCATTACTATGAATTAGGCAAAACAAGACGCGGGTGAGCCCGCGAGAAGCGCGTGCGCGGGGTCGGCCCGTTGCACGCATTTGCACAAGAAAGGCTTTGACATGGCATCTCAGCTGCTCAACGTGAGCGCCCTCTCTGCGGGCACCGAGGACAAGCCCATCCTGCACGGCGTCGACCTGGCCGTGGGCGCCGGCGAGTGCCACGTCCTCATGGGTCCCAACGGCGCTGGCAAGTCCACGCTCGGCCACGTCATCATGGGTGACCCCGCCTACCACGTGACCGAGGGCCGCATCGAGTTCGACGGCTCGGACGTCACCGAGCTCTCCGCCGACAAGCGCTCGCTCGCCGGCATCTTCCTCTCCTACCAGGCGCCCGTGGAGGTGCCCGGAGTGCCGCTCTACAGCTTCCTGCGCTCCATCTGCCAGATGCGCCCGGAGCTCAAGACCACCGCGCGCAAGTTCCGCGAGCGCGTGGGCGCCATCGCCGACCAGCTTGAGCTCGACCAGGGCTTCCTCATGCGCGAGCTCAACGTGGGCTTCTCCGGCGGCGAGAAGAAGAAGATCGAGATGTTGCAGCTCCTGCTGCTCCAGCCCAAGCTGGCCATCCTCGACGAGACCGACTCGGGCCTCGACGTGGACGCGCTGGGCATCGTCTCCCGTGGCATCCAGGCCTACCGCGAGCAGGTGGGCGGCGCGCTGATCGTGATCACGCACAACACGCGCATCCTCGAGCGCCTGGAGGTGGACCGCACGCACGTCATGGTGCACGGCCGCATGGTGGCCGAGGGCCCGGCGGACCTCATCGCGGACATCGACAAGAACGGCTTCGAGCGCTTTGAGCGCGCGGGCGAGAAGGACGACGCGGCCTGCGCCGAGTGTCCGGGCTGCCCCATGGTCGGTGATGCCGAGTGAGCGACGAGCGCAGCAAGAACCGCACGCAGGTCGCAGACGTCGATCGCTCCCTCTATGACTTCACCAAGTCCGAGGAGGGCTACGAGCGCTACGACGACGGCCTGACGCCGGAGATCGTCCGTGCGATCTCCGCGAAGAAGGACGAGCCCGAGTGGATGCTCGAGATACGCCTGCGCGCGCTCGACCTCTACCACGCGCGCCCGATGGCGGAGAACTGGGGCCCGAGCATCGAAGGCCTGGACCTGGACCACATCTCCACGTACGTCTCGCCCAAGACCAAGCAGGCCAAGAGCTGGGACGACGTCCCCGAGGACATCAAGGACACCTTCGAGCGCCTGGGCATCCCCGAGGCCGAGCGCGAGAGCCTCGCCGGCGTGGGCGCCCAGTACGACTCGGAGATCGTCTACCACAACATGCGCGAGGAGGTGGCCGAGCAGGGCGTCATCTACACCACGATCGAGGACGCCCTCCACGACCCCACGTGGGAGCCGGTGGTGCACGAGTACTTTGGCACGCTGATCCCGCCCACCGACCACAAGTTTGCCGCGCTGCACTACGCCGTGTGGTCGGGCGGCTCCTTTGTCTACGTGCCCGCCGGCGTGACGCTGCCCTACCCGCTGCAGAGCTACTTCCGCCTCAACGCCGCGGGCGCGGGCCAGTTTGAGCACACGCTCATCATCGTGGAGCCCGGCGCCGACCTGCACTTCATCGAGGGCTGCTCCGCGCCCAAGTACTACGAGGCCAACCTCCACGCCGGCGCCGTTGAGCTCTTCGTGAAGGACGGCGCGCGCCTGCGCTACTCCACGATCGAGAACTGGTCCAAGAACATGTACAACCTCAACACCAAGCGCGCGAGGATCGGCGCGGACTCCAAGATGGAGTGGGTCTCCGGCTCCTTTGGCAGCCACGTGAGCTACCTCTACCCCACCACCATCATGGCGGGCGACCGCGGTATCTGCGAGTTCACCGGCATCACCTTCGCCGGCGCCACGCAGGACCTGGACACCGGCTGCAAGGTGATCATGAACGGCGCGGACACGACGGCGTCCGTCTCCACGAAGTCCATCTCCAAGGACGGCGGCGTGAACACGTTCCGCAGCTCCGTGGTCATTGGCCGCCACGCGGACCGCGCGCGCTGCAGCGTGAGCTGCCAGAGCCTCATGCTCGACGACATCTCCCGCTCCGACACCATCCCCGCGATGGACGTGCGCAACGCCACCGCACAGGTGGGCCACGAGGCCACGATCGGCCGCATCTCGGACGACACGGTGCTCTACCTCATGAGCCGCGGCTGCTCCGAGGCCGAGGCGCGCACGCTCGTGGTCAACGGCTTTGCCAACCCCGTCTCCAAGGAGCTCCCGATGGAGTACGCCGTGGAGATGAACAACCTCATCAAGCTCGAGATGGAAGGGGCGATCGGATGATGGCCGAGAAGAACGCGGCTGTGAAGGCCGCTTGCGCCGCGACGCCCGAGATTACCCTCGAGCGCGTCAACGTTGCCCCCGCGCAGACGTGGAACCGCCTACGCACGAACGACATCACGCTCACGGTGCCCGCGCACAGCCGTGCCGGCGACGTGTACTTCTCGCTACCGCGCCTCTTTGAGGGCGTGGAGTGCGGCATGGGTCGCGAGGTCACCGACTGGGTGGAGTCCCAGGCGAAGGGCGCGCGCTACGTGGAGGTCCCGCGCGGCGAGAAGCGCGAGGAGCCGATCGTGGTTGCCGTGGGCGCGGGCGACGTCGCCGACACCGGCGTGATGGTGCGCTCCGGCGCCGAGGCCACCATCGTCGTGGCCGCGGGCGCGGGCGAGAAGGACGGCGAGGCCGGCACGTCCGCGTCTCTCGTGCGCATCATCGTCGAGGCCGGCGCGCGCGTCCACCTGCACGAGTACGTGGGTGTGGGCGCAGACCAGCAGCACCTCGAGAGCGTGGGCATCTCCGCGGCGCGCGACGCCCGCGTGGACGTGCACCAGTACCTGCTCGGCGGCGGCACCGTCGCGCTGGGCTTTGCCTGCGACCTCGCCGGCGAGCGTGCGCGCGTGGACCTGGGCTGCCGCTACCACGCCGACGGCACGGAGGTCCTGGACATCAACGAGGTCGTGCGCCAGCGCGGCCGCAACACGCGCTCCGAGCTCGCCTACAACGGCGTGCTCGAGGACGCGGCGCACAAGGGCCTGCGCACCACGATCGACCTCATCCACGGCGCCAAGGGCGCACAGGGGAACGAATCCGAGACCGTGCTCGTGCTGGGCGACGACGTGGTCAACAAGACGCTGCCCACGATCCTCTGCGACGAGGACGACGTCGCCGGCAACCACGGCGCCACGATCGGCTCCGTGAGCCCCGAGCAGCTGGCGTTTCTCGCCAGCCGCGGCCTCTCCCGCGAGGACGCCGAGGAGCTCTTTGTGCGCGCCCTCTACGAGGACGCCCTCATGCACGCCCCCTGCCCCGAGGCCCGCGCCGTCGTCGAGAATGTTACGAAGGGACAGTCCCTTCGTAACATCGAGGAGGCGTGATGGACATCCGAGAGAATCCGTACCGCGCGGACTTTCCGCTGCTGGCCGGCCACCCCGAGATCGCGTTTCTCGACAGCGCGGCCACCGCGCAGCGCCCCGCCTGCGCGCTCGACGCCCAGCGCCGCTTCTACGAGACCATGAACGCCAACCCGCTGCGCGGCCTCTACAGCCTCTCCGTGGCGGCCACCGCGGCCATCGCCGACGTGCGCGCGCAGGTGGCGGCCCTCATTGGTGCCCCTGACGCGCGCGACGTTGTCTTCACGCGCAACACGAGCGAGAGCCTGAACCTCGTGGCCAAGTCCTTCTCGCCCACCGTCCTTGGGCCCGGCGACGAGGTGGCCATCACGATTATGGAGCACCACTCCAACCTCATCCCGTGGCAGGAGGCCTGCCGCGCCGCCGGCGCGCGCCTCGTCTACCTCTATCCCGAGAAGGACGGCACGCTCACGGACGCAGAGATTGCCGAGAAGATCGGGCCGCGCACCAGAATCGTCTCCGCCGCGCACGTCTCCAACGTCATGGGCTGTGAGCTGCCCGTTCGGAGTCTCGCGGACGCCGCGCACGCCGTGGGCGCCGTCATGGTCGTGGACGCCGCTCAGTCCGTGCCCCACCTGCGCGTGAACGTGGACGAGCTGGGCGCGGACTTTCTCGCGTTCTCCGGCCACAAGGCCCTGGGCCCGATGGGCGTGGGCGTGCTCTGGGGCAAGCGCGACCTTCTGGAGGCCATGCCGCCGATGCTTACCGGCGGCGAGATGATCGACTCTGTGCGCCAGCAGGACGCCACGTGGGCGCCCGTGCCCGAGAAGTTCGAGGCCGGCACGCAGGACGCCGCCGGCATCTATGCCACCGGCGCCGCGCTCGCCTACCTCACCGAGACCGTGGGCATCAACGCCGTGGCCGAGCGCGAGGCCGCACTCGTGGCCTACGCGTTCGAGCGTCTGGGAGAGCTGGACTTCATCGATCTTATCGGCCCGGCGGAGGCCGCGCGCCACCACGGCGTCATCAGCTTCAACGTGCGCGGCGTCCACCCGCACGACGTGGCGAGCATCCTCGACGCCTCCGGCGTGTGCATCCGCGCCGGCCACCACTGCGCGCAGCCGCTGCTCGCGTGGCTTGGCGTGGAGAACCTCGCCTGCTGCCGCGCGAGCCTCGCGTTCTACAACGATGCCGCCGACGTGGATCGCCTCGTCGACGGCCTGGCCCAAGTCTGGGGGATCTTCCATGGCAGTGACTGACCTCTACAACGCGGCCTTCATGGACCACGTCTCGCACCCCGACTACAAGTACCAGATGGAGGGCGCCGACTGCAGCCACGAAGGCGTGAACCCCTCCTGTGGCGACGAGCTCACGTTCTCCGTGCGCTTTGCCGACGACGGCACCATCGAGGAGGCGGCGTTCACCGGCCACGGCTGCGCCATCTCCCAGGCGAGCGCCGACATCATGAGCGACCTCATGATCGACAAGACGCCCGAGGAGGCGCGCGAGCTCTGTGCCCTGTTCATGCGCATGGTCCGCGGCGAGGAGACCGACGAGACCGCGCTCGAGGCGCTCGAAGACGGCGTGCTGCTGCGCGACATCGCGCACATGCCGGCACGCGTGAAGTGCGCCGAGCTTGCTTGGCGCACCCTCGACGAAATGCTCGAGGCTCGCAATAAGTAATTGAATGTTACGAAGGGACTGTCCCTTCGTAACATCGGAGGTGACGATGGCTGGGATGTTCTCGACGAAGGGAATGTACGCGCTGCGCGCGATGGCGGACCTCGCCGCGCACGACGGCTGGGTCTCGCTCGGCGACGTGGCGCGCCGCCAGCACATCTCGCGCAAGTACCTGGAACAGGTCATCTCCCTCATGCACAAGGCCGGCTACGTGGAGAGTCAGCGCGGCAAGGGCGGCGGCTACAAGCTCACGCGCAAGCCGGAGGACTACACCCTCGGCGAGCTCCTGCGCGCAGCGGAGGGATCCCTTGCACCCGTAAGCTGCCTCGACTGCACCAACGAGGAGATCTGCCCGCAGGTGGGCACCTGCCCTACCGTGGGCGTCTGGCGCGACCTCGGCCGCGTGACGGCAAGCTACCTGGACAGCAAGACCCTCGCCGACCTCGTGCGCGACCCAGGCGACGCCGAGTCCGCGCCCTGCACCGCGCGCCCGATGTAGCCCTGCCAAGAAGAACCACTCACCCGAGAAGAGCCTCGTACCGCAAAATACGCCCGGCCCCGCACGCTGCGGGACCGGGCGTCGGCATACCTATGCGGCGGACGCGCGCTTCTCGCTACGCCCAGCCCTTGCCGTTGGAGCCAAATTCCTCCATGAGCTCCTTGGTGCGCTCGACGATGGCATCGCGGCCACCCTTGAGGAGCTTGCGCGGGTCAAAGCCCTTGCCCTCCTGGTCCTTGCCGGCCTCGATGTACTTGCGCGTGGCCTCGGCAAAGACGAGCTGGAGGTCGGTGTTGACGTTGATCTTGCAGATGCCGAGGGAGATGGCCTTCTGGATCTGGTCAACGGGGATGCCGGTGCCGCCGTGAAGGACGAGCGGCAGGTCGCCGACAACGGCCTTGATGGCCTGGAGCTGGTCGAAGGACAGGCCCTCCCAGTTGTCGGGATAGATGCCGTGGATGTTGCCGATGCCGCAGGCGAGGAAGTCAACGCCCAGGTCGGCAATGGCCTTGCACTGCGCGGGGTCGGCAAGCTCGCCCTTGGCGGTCACGCCGTCCTCGGTGCCACCGATGCCGCCGACCTCGGCCTCAACGGAGATGCCCTTGGCATGGGCGGCCTTGACGACCTCCTCGGTGCGCTTGAGGTTGATCTCAAAGCTCTCCTCGTGGGAGCCGTCATACATGACGGAGGTAAAGCCCGCCTCGATGCACTTGAAGACGTCATCGTAGGAGCCGTGATCAAGGTGCATGGCAACCGGAACAGTGATGTTCATGTCCTCGACGAGGTTCTTGACAAGGTCAGCGACGACCTTGTAGCTGGTCTGCCACTTGGCGGCGCCGGCGGTGCACTGAATGATGACCGGGGACTGGAGCTCCTCGGCGGCCATGAGGATGCCGGTTGCCCACTCAAGGTTGTTGGTGTTGAAGGCACCAACGGCGTAGTGGCCCTTCTCGGCGGCCTTGAGCATAGCAGTAGCGTTAACGAGCATGTTGACCTCCATTGTGGTTGGAAAACCGGAAGTGCATTACGCCTAAATAATAGCGCGTTGGTTGGCGGAAATCGGTCTCAGCCGCATTTTTTGGGGGAACGGTTTACGAGGGGTTCGTCAGCTCGCGCCGTTGCGCTAGAATCTTGCGCCGTTGTGTCAGCCGCGAGAAGGGAGCATCCGAATGGAGCGTCCGAACGCCTGGAAGAAGTACAGCGCCGAGCAGCTTGACGCGCTGCACTACCTCTGCGAGGGCTACAAGTCCTACATCTCCGAGAACAAGACCGAGCGCGAGTGCTGCGCCGCCGCCCTGACCATGGCCGAGGAGGCCGGCTACGTGAACCTCTCCGAGCGCATCGCCTCCGGCGAGCCGCTCAAGGCCGGCGACAAGGTCTACGCCGTCAACCGCGGCAAGAGCCTCATGCTGCTGCACATGGGCACCGAGCCCCTCACGGCCGGCGTCAACATCCTCGGCGCGCACATTGACTCGCCGCGCCTCGACATCAAGCAGGACCCCGTCGAGGAGAAAAACGAGCTCGTCACGCTGGACACCCACTACTACGGTGGCGTCAAGAAGTACCAGTGGGTCACCCTGCCGCTGGCCATCCACGGTGTCGTGGCCAAGAAGGACGGCTCCGTCGTGAACGTGGTCATCGGCGAGGACGAGGCCGACCCCGTCTTCTGCATCACCGACCTGCTCCCCCACCTCGGCGCGCAGCAGATGTCCAAGAAGGCCTCCGAGGTCATCGAGGGCGAGATGCTCGACGTGCTGGTGGGCAACCGCCCGCTCGTGATCGAGGAGGGCTCCGAGAAGGACGAGGAGGCGGAGAAGAGCCCCGTCAAGGCTGGCGTGCTCGCCATCCTGCGCGACTCCCTCGGCATTGACGAGGAGGACCTGCTGTCCGCCGAGCTTGAGATCGTCCCCGCCGGCGCGGCGCGCGACCTGGGCCTCGACCGCTCGATGATCCTCGGCTACGGCCAGGACGACCGCGTCTGCGCCTACACGAGCCTCATCGCCCAGCTTGACTGCGAGACGCCCGCGCGCACGGCCGTGTGCCTGCTCGTGGACAAGGAGGAGATTGGCTCCGTGGGTGCCACGGGCATGACGAGCCACTTCTTCGAGGACGCGATGGCCGAGGTGCTCGAGCTCGCCGGCGAGACCGGTGCGCTGGCGCTTCGTCGCTGCCTCGCTGCCTCCAACATGCTCTCGAGCGACGTCTCCGCGGGCTTTGACCCCACGTTCGCGAGCGTCTTTGAGCCGAAGAACAGCTGCTACCTGGGTCACGGCCTCACGTTCAACAAGTACACCGGCTCGCGCGGCAAGGGCGGCTCCAACGACGCCGACGCCGAGTACGTTGCCACCATCCGTCGCGTGATGGACGAGGGCGGCGTCTCCTGGCAGACCGCCGAGCTCGGCAAGGTCGACGCCGGTGGCGGCGGCACGATCGCCTACATCCTGGCCACCTACGGCATGAACGTGATCGACTGCGGCGTGCCCGTGCTCTCCATGCACGCGCCGTGGGAGACCACCAGCAAGGCCGACGTCTACGAGGCGTACCGCGGCTACCAGGAGTTCCTGAAGCTCGCGTAGCGGACTGACTCGCAGCCACGACGGCCGCCCCTCCGACCTGCACGCAGAACTGCGCTTCGCGGAAGATTCTGCTTAGCAGGTCGGAGGGGCGGCCTCTTGCGTGAGCGGTTGGATGCGACGACACGTGAGGAACTCCTGGCGGCCGTCGCTCAGGGCCTCCACCTTCTGGAGGGCGCGGGGAGGGTCACTCGATGGCGAGCGTCACCTGGGTGTTGGGGAGGCCGGTCACGGTGGCAGTGGTGCGGTCGCGGTCCCAGCTGAGGAACGTATCGCTGTTGATCCGGAACTCCCACTCCTTGCCGGCCTCGTCGACGCCGCTGAGGTAGTACGTCGCGCCGCTCTCGCCACTCACGTCCCTCGTCTCGACATCGTGCAGCTCGACGCGCACGGGGTCGAAGAGGTACGGCACGTCCAGCAGCGGCTGCCCCACAAAGACGTAGCAGGTAACCACCATGAGCGCGATGATGACCGCCCCGAAGATGCGCTCGCCCACGCCCTTGAAGTCGTCGCGCAGCTGCCGCGCCACCGCCACGACGCCAAAGGAGAAGATGGCAAGCCAGCCTGGAACGCCCACGAGCCGATACACCACCGCAATCGGCCCCTCGTCCGTCTTGCCCAAGGTAAAAAGGCCGATGAGCCCCCACACGACGTAGCTGACCACGGCCAGGGGAACAATCACAATCAAGGCAATCGCCAGATAGCGGCGCCGGCGGTCACGGGCGGACTCCACGGGGGACTCGCTCGCCTCCGCCTCCTCCATCGCCGCCTTGAGCTTCGCGTACGTATCGTCCTCGTGCGCTTCCATATACCCCCTCTGCTCTCAGGACAACGTTAGCCTGACGCAAGGGGAAATGTTGGCTTGGCCGGCATCCCTTGCGCAACGCTTACGTCGCGGGCCAGGGCGGCCGGGCCGGGCAGGACCCTTTGCCGGAATCTCGGATTGCGCATGGCGAGAAGAACGCGTAGCTCGGGATTTTGCGGCCAGACGGCCGCATTTCCCAAGCTACGCGTTCGGTAGTTCAACTTCTGTCACGCGCAGACGCGGATGTTGGAAATCCCCGGTTGCGCGTGGAGGCCCGGGGCCGAGGTTCTTCTCGCCCGCCCCTACAGGTCGGCCATCGTCTTGCCGGCGCCGACGAGGCCCTCGAAGTCGGCAGTGAAGGCGTCCACCGAGGCGTCGATGGCGGCGTTCTTGACGAGGCCCTCGATCACGGAGGAGGCGGCCGTCACGGCGCCCACGCCGTAGCGGGCGAGCTCGAGGACCTGCTGGGAGTTCTTGAAGCTCGCGGCAAGCACCTCGCAGGACAGGTCGTTCGCGCGGAAGATGTCGTGGATCTCCATGGCCACGCCCACGCCGTCATAGCCCATGTTGTCGATGCGGTTGATGTAGGGCGCGGCATACGAGACGCCCGCCTTGGCAGCAAGGAAGGCCTGCATCGGAGTGTAGATGGCCGTGGCGGTGGTGCGGATACCCTCGGCGGCGAGCATGCGGATGGCCTTGAAGCCCTCGGGGACGCTCGGGACCTTGGGGAAGGTGCTCTCGCCAAGCTCGGCCACGATACGACGACCATCGGCGACCATGCCCTCGACGTCGCGGGCCACGACCTGCGCGTGGAGCTCACCTGCGCGTAGGGCGGGCCCGTGACGCCGGCGTCACGGTCTATTCCGCCGCACCACCCTCGCCGTCGCGGTTCATGCGCTCGGCATAGGCGCGGGCACGCTCGAGCTGGTCGCTCAGCACGTCGATCGTCTTGGAGAAGGACTCGTTCGCCTGCTCGCGGAACTTGTCGATGCTGTCGAGCGTGGAGAAGACCGCGTCATAGGCGCGTCGCAAGGTCTCCGGGGAGACGCCGCTCGAGACCGCCTGCTGCTGCGTGCGCAGGGAGTTGTCCTGCAGGAGCTTGCTCGTGCGGTCGATCATGGCGTCAGTGGTCCTGTTGACCGCGTCGATCTGGTCGAGCACGAGCTTCTGGTTCTCGAGGGACTGCGCCACGATCACGGCCGTGCGCAGCGCGGTCACCGTAGTGGTCTTGGCGCGCTCGACGCCGCGGACGAGCTGGTCGTTGTTCTGCTGGATGATCCCCATCGAGAGGTAGGCCTGGATGGTCACGGCCGCCTGCGTCTGCACGTCCTGGCGACGCTGGCGCACCGCAAACAGTGCGTCTTTCTCAAGCGAGGATGCCAGCTCGGCGTTGCCCGCCGCGCGCTCCCGGTCGATGCGCGCCACGAGCTCATCATCGATGCTCGTAAGCAGCTCGTAGGCGCGCTTGAGGGTGTCCAGGTTGCCCCAGAGGCCACGGCGCTCCACGTTGAGGGCGGCGTTGTCCTTGCGCAGCAGGTCCTGACCCTTGCCAAGCGACAGCAGAATGGAGTTGAGCTGCTGCTGGTTGGACTCGTATCGCTTGAAGTAACGCTTAACGCGATTGGCGAAGGGCAGGGCGCCCAGCAGACGATCTGCGAAGGTGTCCTCCCCCGGCGCAAGCTCGTCGGCCTCATTTCGCAGGTCCACGAGGCTCTTGGAGACCTGCTCCTGGGCACCGCCGCTTTTCGACGTTGCCAAAGACTGCTCGAGAAAGCGGCTCGAGGTGCTGGCCGTCTCCCGGAAGGCGTCGGACCCCACCTCAAAGATCGCGTCAACCTCCTGCTTGAACTCCAGGCTCTGAGGCGGCAGAGCGGCCACCTTGGAGACCCAGGAGCTTGCGTTGTCACTCAGGCGAAGAAGCTCCTCGGAGCTTGGCGCGGGCACCTGCGCAAGGGCGCCCTCGGTCTTGACGGGCTCGGGCGCCGGCGTCACCTTCAGGTCGAAGTTGTCGTCGGGAGCGTCGAGAAGTTCGTGGGCCATAGCGGCTCCTCTCCAAGTGTCAGGTCGTTCCTTCGATTACGACAAGTCATCGGGCGGCTCCCCCAGGGAGAGCTCGGGCGACCGATGGCCAAGACGCTGGCGCAGGTAGTCGGAGCCGGTCTCGATCTTCGTGGAGGCCCCGTCGACGATGTTGGTCCGTATGCGGTCGAGCGCACCTGCGACGCTTGCGCACTGCTCGTCGAGAGCGGTCACGTTCCGCCTGGCGCGCGAGCTCGCACGACCGCCGAACCCCAGGTACCGAACATTGGTCACGAGCTGGTCCCAGGCGCCCGGCAGCCATGTGGTGGCAAGCGAGAGAACGAGGCGCCGGTCCTCCTCCGCCCCAGCCGTGGCAAACTCGGGCAGCTCCACGAGCTCCGCCATGGAGGTCACGAGGGTGCGCAGCTGCTCGGACTCCGCCCCGATGCCGCGGGGGCTGTCCGCGGCGCACGCCTCATCAATACGGCCCGCCATGACGCTCACGGCCTCGGCGGACTCCTTGAGCGTGGGGTCGGCCCCGACGAGCGCGTCCAGGTCTATCGCCGCCACGTGGCGCGGCATGTTGAGCGAGGTGAGCAGCAGCCACGAACCCGCCGACATGAGGGCGCCGGCCGCCACGAGCGCCACCTGGGCCGCAGCGCCGGTGACGAGAAGGGCGGCGGCGCAGCAGAAGACCACGAGCACCGCTGCGGATATGCCGAGCACGAGGCCCTTGTCGCCCTGCATCTGCCCTCCCTCCAAACCGCCTGCGCCAATTGGGGGCTGCCCCCGGCCTACAGATAGCCTCGTATCTCCTTGAAGGCGGCGGTAAGGTCGCCGCCCGTGGCGTCGAAGGTCCGCCCGCCCGTCAGCTGGGCGAGCCGCTCCATCTCCGCCCCGCTGGCCTCGCCGAAGAGAATCGCGTAGACGGGGATGCCTTGGACCTCGGGCGTGGCCTCGTACCAGGAGGAGAACTCCGCGATCCCCGGGTAGTCGGTGTTCTCCCCGTCCGAGAAGAGCACGACCGACGTCACGTTGTCATCCGAACGGCTCTGCGCCGCCAGCTCGAGGGAGTGCTGCAAAGTGCCGTAGATTGCCGTGTTTCCCTCCGTGCGGAGTCCCTCCACATAGGTTCGCACGTCGGAGAGGTCGCCGTCCGCCGCCACCTCGAGATCCCTCTCGCTCTTGACCTCCGAGCCAAACTCGACGAAGTGCACCGTCTCTCGCGGCTGGAACGTGAGAAGCGAGGTCGTACCACCCGTCCCGGTATCGGTGAGGGAGACGAGCGCGGCCTTGAGCGCGTCGAGGCGCGCCCCCTCCATGGAGCCCGAGGTGTCGATCTGGAAGACCATGTTGGCGGGCTTGCGAACGTCGGATACCCAGCTGGAGAGCAGGGCGCGCACTGCCTCGAGGCGGTTGGGGAAGGGGATCTCAAAGGCCATCCGCGCGTCGTCGGGCGTCGTCGCGTCCGTGCGGCGGAACGTCTCGTCCGCGATGCGCCGCTGCACGTCATCGCGACGCAGGTAGTCCACGAGCGCCCGATACGCCGCCTCGGCATCCTCCCCGCGGCCGGAGAGCAGCGTGAGCGGGTAGTCCGCGGTGATGACGCCGTCCTGTGGAATCACCTCCACGAGCCCCTCGTCCTGCAGGATGAGCGACTCGTAGTTGAAGATGCCGTCAACGGCGTCTGGGTCCTTGTCGTATGCCTCCATGAGCCAGCCCGACGAGCCGCTCGCGAGCACCTGCCCCTGGGCAAACCTCGTGAGGTCCGCCGCCACGACCGAGACGTCGTCGGCTGAGATGGCGACGCCCGTTCCCGAGAGCGCCGTCGCGAGCTCCACCAGCGCGGAGAAGCCGCTGTTGGACGAGACCGGGCTGGACATGCCGTAGGAGAACTCACCCGACGCCGCGGCGTCCACGACCTCGGCCCACGTGGGGCTCTCCTCGTCCCAGCCAAGCTCGGCAGCACGATCCGCCTTCACGCCGAGCACCACCGGCGTCCGCATGATCGAGGTCTCCTGCGAGACGAGCGAGCCCTTCTCGTCAAAGAGGCTCATGTAGGCGTTGGACGGGAACCACGTGGCGTCGTAGTCCCCCTCGCCCGCCATGACCGCCTCCGTGCCGTCGAGCGTCCCCATGTACTCGAGCTCAACCGAGATGCCGAGTTCCGCCTCGGCATCCTCCAGGATGGGCAGCATGTCCCGGACCTCCGAGCCCGCGAGCACACGCAGCGTCGCACCCGAGACGTCGGGCGCGGGCTCGGAGTCGGTGCCCGTGCCAGCAGGCTGCCCCTGGGGCTCGCTCTGCGCAGGCTCGCCGCCCGTGCATGCGGGCAGGGTGGCCACGCCGCCAAGGGCGCAGCCAAGGGCGAGAAGAACGACGAGCCAGCGACGGCGCGTAACGGGTGCGTTCAGCATGGTTCCTCCCCTCCCGGCGCTAGTAGAGCGCCTCGATGACCTGGAGCATGGCATCCGCCACCTCGTAGCTGGGGGCCTGGGCGGCATCGATGAACGTGCCGTCCTCGGCGTAGCCCGCAAGGCCGGCCTCGCTGACCCGCTCGGAGAAGGCTCCCGAGTTGGGCCCGTTGAGGCGAAACCCGTGGCGGGCGATGACGCGCGCCATATCTGGGTCGTTGTCCAGCACGTCCTGGACCCGCTGCCCCGCCTCGGAGAAGGCCACGACCACATGGTCAGAGAAGATGGTGGGGGCGGGATAGCAGATGCGCATCTCGTCGGTCACGCGCGAGGGCTCGTTCATCTGGGCCTCGAGGTACTGGCTCTCGTAGATGAGCGTGAGCGGCTGGTTCATGGACCCCTTGGAGAGGAAGGACTCCCACGGCCCCGCGGAGGAGGACTGCGAGTAGCCCTGGTCGAGGAAGAGACGTGCCAGGGACTCGGTCGCCTGCTGACGGGCGGCATCCTCCCCCGTGACCACCGCGTTGCCGTTGAGGACGTAGCTCGCGAGGCTGAGATACATGAGGGCGGAGTTCGAGGAGCGCACGTCTGTGGTGGTGATCATGACGTTTCTGCTGGAGGGATAGGCCTCGGAGCCAATAAGGTCCGTCCAGCGCCTACCGTTGGCGACGGCATCGAGGTAGGCGGCCATGTCGAGATACCAGACGCCGTCACGTTGCTCGGCGATGCCGTTCTGCTCGAGAACGGAGAGGACCGTCTCGCCTGTGGCGATGGCAAGCGGCGAGTAGAAGGGGCGTGTGGTGGAGAGGACGGCGGCGCCGTGGACGTCCTCGATGTGCGCGGCCGCGATCTCAGAGGAGGGCGAGGCGAAGTCAGACTCCTCGATGCCCTCGCGCTCCGCCATTGCCCAGGAGCCCGACGTCGTGACCTGAACGTCGAGCCCGTAGCGAGCGAAGATCTCCTTGGCCTCGGGGTCGGCAAAGAGCGACTCCTTCTCCGACCCGATGACGCCGCGGACCGTCGTAAGCTCCTGGGTCTGGTCGACGGGGGCGTCGCCCTCCGGCGCGCTCTCCCCAAGCACCCCCGGGCCGAGCGCGATGGCACCCGCCACCACGATCGCAGCAAGGATGAGGACCACGCCTGCCGCCAATGTCTTGGCTCTCGAGCCCACCTAACCCCCTTCGAACGCATCCATAGCACAACGATACGTCCGAAGATGGCCCCTCCCCCATCTGCTCGGAGCGGCCTTTCGTGAGCCTTACAGATGATTTACGGGGGCATAACGCAGCCCGATGCGCGCCGGCGTCACGGTCTACCCCAGAAGCGCCATGACCTGGCGCTTGGCGGCGAGATACTCGTCCGTGAGCTCAAAGCTCTCGCTGGCCACGCGGTCAACGCTCACGATGCCCGCCACGTGGCTGGGCTCGCCTGCGGCCGGCGCGCCCGAGAGCACGTAGATGCGGCTCGCCATGGAGACGGCCTCGTCCACGTCGTGCGTGATGACGAGCGCAGAGAGCCCCAGCTCAGCGACCACATCCACAAACCAGCGACGCACGTCGACGCGCGTGAGGGCATCGAGCGCCGAGAAGGGCTCGTCGAGCAGGGTCACATCCGCGCCCATGAGGTAGGTGCGCAGGAAGGCCGCGCGCTGGCGCATGCCGCCGGAGAGCTCGCACGGCCACTTGTGCTCGCAGCCCGCAAGGCCAAAGCGCTCGAAGAGCGGCGCGGCCTTCCCGCGCGCCTCCGCCCTCTTCATGCCCGCGATCACGAGCGGCAGGCACACGTTGTCGATGATGCGGCGGCTCGGTAGCAGCAGGTCCTTCTGGAGCATGTAGCTCACGCGGCCCGGCCGGCCGGTCACGTCCTCCCCGTGCAGGAGAATGCGGCCGGCCATGGGGGTCGTGAGGCCGGCGAGCGCGTGCAGGATCGTGGTCTTGCCGCAGCCGGAGCGGCCCACGAGGCAGCAGACCTCGCCGGGCGCCACGGTCACGTCGACGTCGCGCACGACCACGTGCTCGCCGTCCCACGAGAGGGTGAGCCCCTCGGCCGCGAGCGCGGGAGTCGCCTGCGCGCCCACGGCCACGGGGGGCTCGTTCTTCTCGCCAGCGCCCACGCCTACTCCAGGTAGGAGAGGTCGTAGCCGGCGTTGACGTCCAGCTTGTTGGCAACGAGGTCGTTGTCGTTGAGCCACTGGTAGAAGGCGGCCCAGCGCTCGGGGTCGATGACGCCCCAGCTCTCGGCGTCGGCAACGTACTGGTCGGCAAGGTAGGTCTGGCTCTGGTGGACGAGCGCGGAGTCGAGCTCGGGCACCTGCTCGCACAGGATGTCCGCCGCAGCATCGGGGTTCTCCACGGCGTACTCGTAGCCACGCTTGGCAGCGCGCAGGAAGGCCTTCACGGCCTCGGGACTCTCCTTGGCGAAGTCGTCGTTGGCCGCGATGACCGGCGTGTAGTAGTCAAAGACCGGGTCCACCGAGATGAAGCTGAAGTAGTTGTACGGGAAGTCCTGCACCACGGCGTTCTGGACGGCCCAGGCCTCGTAGACCCACACGGTGTCGAACATGTTGGCGCGCAGGCCGCTCACCTCATCGTCCACCTCGTACGGCACGAGCTCGACCTTGGACCAGTCGCCGCCGTCAGTCTCCACGCAGTGCTTGACCGTAGCCTGCTCGACGGGCATGTTCCAGGTGGCGTAGGTGTGGCCCTCCATGGCGGCCGGGTGCGTGACGCCGTCCTCCTCGCGGCTCATGATGCCGGAGGTGTTGTGCTGGATGATCGCGGCCACGGCAGAGTAGGGCATGGGCTGGTCGGAGGCCAGGTTGTTGGCGATATAGTCCTGGTAGGAGACGCCCATCTGGGCCCCGCCGGCACCGATCAGCGCATCTGCGCCATCTGCGGGCGGCTGGACAATCTCCACCTCCAGGCCCTCATCGGCGAAGTAGCCCTCGGCGAGCGCCACGTAGATACCGGTGTGGTTGGTGTTGGGGGTGTAGTCCAGGACAAAGGAGACCTTGGTCTTCTCGGTAGGGGCGTTGTCATCCGAGGAGGCCGTACCGTTCGGGCCCTCAAGTTCAGTTGAGTTGTTGTCGCAGGCTGCCAGGGCAACGCTTGCCGCGGCGGCTCCGGCAACGGCAACAAACTGACGGCGGTTGAGGTTCTTGTCATGGTTCTTAGCGAGGATCTTATCGCTCATTGTTGTTCCTTTCTGCCCGCTTCCAGGGCATGCACGCACGCTGAACCAGCTCCACGAGCTTCATGAGGGCAAGCGACAGCGCGGAGATGACGATGATTGCCGCAAACATGCGGTCATACGAGAAGGACTTGCGCACGCGCGTCATGTAGACGCCGAGGCCCTCGTTGCCGCCGAGCCACTCGGCAATGACCGCACCGACGATGGCATAGGTGGCGGAGATCTTGAGGCCGCTGAAGAACTGCTCCGTCGCGGCAGGAAGCTTGGCGTACCAGAAGATCTGCCAGCGCGAGGCGTTCATCGTGCGCATGAGGTCAACGACATCCGGGTCCACGGATCGAAACCCCGAGGCCAGAGACACCGTGATGGGAAAGAACGTCGAGATGATCACGAGCACGATCTTGGGCAGCGCCCCGTAGCCGAGCCACAGCACCAGAAGCGGGGCTATGGCCACGGTGGGGATGGTCTGAGAGATGGTCATGAGCGGCTCGAAGGCCAGGTAGAAGCCCTCAAAGCGGTCCATGAGCACCGCAAAGACAAAGCCCAGGGCAACGCCTACGGCAAGGCCAGCCGCCGCCTCGGCGAGCGTGGTCACAAGGTGGCTCGCAAGCAGCGGCGCATCCTCGACGAGGGCCTGGACAACCTGCACTGGCGTGGGCAGCAGGAAGTTGGGGACAAGACCCACAGCAACCACGGCCTGCCAGATGGCGAGAAGCGCCAGGATGGTGACAAGCGGCGTGAGGATGCGACGTGCGCGGGTGGGCGCTGCTGTGGTGACGGGGCGCGCCATGCTAGGCCGCCGTGTCGGCTGCCTTGGGAGCGTACTCCGGGTCACCGGGGTGATACTTGCCGACCTTGCGCTCCGTGGACATGACCTCGCCGTTGGGACGGAAGTTGATCTTGGCGTAGGTCATCATGTGGCGGCAACCAGCACGCGCACCCACGAGCTGGCAGTTCTTGAGGATCTCCATGCAGGTCTCGTAGTCGCCCTCGATCGCCGTCTCAAAGGGACCGACAAAGTAGTCAATCCCCGTGGAGTCGATGTAGGCGATGACGGCATCCACAGCGTCGCACGTAGCGTCGTCCGTGGTGGCGTCCATGGGCAGGAACTGAATGGCAACCGAGCAGTTCACGCGCCCTCCCTTCCGGGTGCCCCAAGGCGCCCCGTCTCTCGTAGGTGCCTCGTTGCGCGCGAAGCTCTTCCCTACGCCGGCATTACCCGGATCAGGTTCTGGGTCAGGGCCGCAATCCTGGGCCCAATCTCAGCCGGCGTGCGCCAGCCCCCCGTTGTCGTTAGGTAGTGTAGCACGCTAAACAGGAAGTGAGCTGAAAGCCTTATTGTTGCGGCTGCGAGGAGACGAACTGCAGGGACCTGAGTCTTGAAGACAACGCGCCGGGGTGTCCCGGCACTGACGCTCCCAACCCTCTCGGTGCACAAAACTGGATTTGAGCAAACGTGGCACTCAAATGGAAGATTTGAGTGTCAGGAGCGTCTCAGAGGACCTGATTTTTGGGCCTCAGCCCGACCGTCCTTCTCGCCAACTGGGATTTTGTGGGCGAGAAGGACCTCGCGTCGACGCACTCGTGCTCAAATCCGCCATTTGAGCAGGAGCGTTACTCAAATGGCGGATTTGAGCACCATAGCCTACTGCCTCGTCGGGATGCTTATTACAATCGCGACCGTCCCGTGGCAATCGATGAACTAACGGCGCGCGACCGTCCTAGTCCTCCACACGCACGCCGAGCTCGCGGCAGAGGATCCGCGCCGCGGCGCCGGCGGCCAGCGCGCAGTGATACTGGCACTGGGAGACGCGCTCCTCGCCCCACCAGTCCATCCCGCGCGTGAGTACGCGGCAGCAGGTCACGTGCTTGGCGGTGCCGTCGCGGAAGGCGTTGTGCAGCTCTGCCGCAAGGGGCTTGGCACGTTCCTTGGTGCCCACCATAAGGCCGAGAAACGCCACGGCGCCGGCGAGCGCGCCGCAGATGCAGCCCGAGCCGCCCACGCCCGCGCCCATCCCTGCACCCATCGCCACCACAGAGCGCGGAAAGTCCGGTTCAAAGGCGTCCCAGAGCGCAGCGATCACGGACTCGCCGCAGTTCATGTGGTTGGGTCCCGGCTGGTTGAAGTCGCGTGCCGCCGTCTCCACGGCGCCGATGCTCACACTCTCTCGCATGCCTCCCCCTCGCTTAGAAGTCCCGCCCATTCTAGCAGGGTTTTCTCAGCCGGACGACCTGCCCGACGTCCTTCTCGCGCCCCGCCCCCCGGCCTGAGTGGGCACAGACTTTTAACCAATCAGAGACACGGGGCTTATGTGGGCACTCCTGAGCTGCGGCTTTCTTTCCGGTCCACCTTACGTGGGCACGATTGGTTTCATAGTTGTGCCCACTCACCCCGGAAGCAGGAAGGGCAGGGAGGTCCGGGTCCAGGGCCGTCGCGGCAAAATGCGGGGCGAGAAGAACCGCTAGGATAGGGGTATCCAAAGACGGGAGATGACCATGAAGATCTTTGCCTACGCCCTGCGGCCCTACGATGAGCTCCCCTGCCTCGACGCGCTGAGCCGCGAGCTTGGCTTTGACTACGGTTGGACCGCCGACTATCCCACCCTCGAGAACGCGGAGCTTGCCGCCGGGGCCGACGGCGTGTGCATCATCACCAACCCCATGTCGCGCGAGCTGCTCTCCCGCTACCGCGCGCTCGGCGTGCGCGGGCTTGCCACGCGCTCCATCGGCTTTGATCACATCAACGTGGATGCGGCCCGCGAGCTGGGCATTCGTGTGGCGCACGCGGCCTACCCGCCCGAGGGCGTTGCCAACTTCACGATCATGCTCATGCTGATGGCCCTACGAAAGGTCAAGCTCTTCATGACTCAGGCCTCTGTTCAGAACTTTGACCTCGAGGGCAAGATTGGACGCGACCTCTCAAGCTGCACGGTGGGCGTGGTGGGCACGGGCGCCATCGGCTCATGCGTGGTGCGTCATCTGCAGGGCTTTGGCTGCCGCATCCTCGCTCACGACCCTGTCGAGAAGGACGAGCTGCGCAGCCTTGCCACCTACGTGAGCCTGGACGAGCTTCTCGCCTCGTCTGACGTGGTGACGTTGCACGCACCTGGGCTCCCCGAGAATCATCACATGATCGGCGCGGCGGAGCTTGCAACCATGCGGCGCGGGGCCATCCTCGTCAACGCGGCGCGCGGGAACCTGGTTGACACCGAGGCACTTCTCGACGCGCTCGAGTCCGGTCAGCTGGGAGGAGCCGCGCTCGACACCATTGAGCACGAGCAGAACCTCTACTACCTCGATCGCAGCCTCGACGTGCTCCCCAACCGAGACCGCGCCGCCCTCGCTGCCCTTCCCAACGTGATCGTCTCGCCGCACATGGCGTTCTACACCAACGAGGACGTAGAGGGCATGGTTCGCAGCAACGTCGAGGCGCTCATGGCGTTTGCCGCGGGCGGCGACACCCCCTACGAGGTGCGCTGATTCCCACACGTCCTGGCTTTGCTCGTAAAGCGGGGACCCTTCTCGACACATTTTGCAGTGAACGTGTCGGGTAGGGTCCCCGCTTCATATGGGGACGCGGGCCGACGGTATTTCTCGGGAAAGTGTCGCCATACGTCCCCGCTTTGCAGAACGGGGACCAACAACGACACTTTGGCGAGAAAAACCGTCGGCCCGCGTCCACGGTTGGCGCGAAGGAGAAGACCTACTCCTCGTCGTCCTTCTCGGACTTCTCCGCCTTCTCCGCTTTCTCGGCCTTCTCCTTCTCGGCCTTGGCGGCGCGGCGGTTGCGCTGCTCGATCTCCTCAGCTGTGAGCACGTCCTCGATGCGCAGGTTGACGCCGGCAACCTCGAGGCCCGTCATGCCGGTGATCTGCTTGACCACGGCGCGCTTGACGTCCTCGAAGACCTGCGGGGCGTATGCGCCGTACTCGATGAGCACGGAGATGTTCACGCGCACGGCACTCTCGGGGGTCACCTCGACGGTCACGCCCTTGGTGGAGTCGCTTGCGCCAAAGGCATCCTGGACGCGATTGAACCAGTTGCCCTTCATGCCCACCACGCCGGGCACGCCGCGCATGGCAATGGCCACGATCTTCTCGATGACCCCGTTGGAGAAGGTGAGCGAGTCCTCGGAGTCCACGTCCTCATCATCGGTCAGGGCCTCGATGTCCTGGCCCTCCTCGGGAACTTCCGCGAGCTCAGCCTGCTCCTCAACCTTGGCGATCTCGGTCTTCTCACCAGCCTGGTCGGTCTTGGTGCTCTCACTCATGCCCATGTCTTGCTCCTTGCTCCCAGCGCGCCCTCATCGGGACGCGTGACGTTACTGATTGTTTCTCGTGAAGATGTGACGAAGGGCGTTCACGATCTTGGGATCACCGTCAAGGACCTGCCCAACGGCAATGCCAACCAGAACCAGCACCGCAATGACCACGGTGCGCCAGAACCCGAT
This sequence comes from uncultured Olsenella sp., assembly GCA_949291295.1. GTDB lineage: Bacteria > Actinomycetota > Coriobacteriia > Coriobacteriales > Atopobiaceae > Thermophilibacter. The sequence continues at coordinate 4,018 of CASEVE010000007.1, read as the reverse complement.
CGCAAAGAACACGAGCGCCGCGAGAAGCCCCACGACACCGCCCCAAAACGCCCGCTCGTTGCCCGGAAACGTCCCGCTCACCCATGCGGAGACGCGGCTCGCGCCCTCTCGCACGGCATCTCCCGCCGAGCGAGGCTCGGAAGCGGGCGCGTCCTCGTTGGCTTCCGGCGACGCCTCGGGCACCGTCTGCCGGTCCTTCTCGTCCAGCTCGATCTTGGGCTTGGGGGTCTTCTCGTCTGCCATGGCTTACGCCTCCCTCTCTGCCTCGCGGGCGGGACTCATGGAGACCGTGATCTCGCTCGTGGTGTCCGGGACCGGAGCCTCGCGGCGCGGCTGCTCGACCGTCGCCTCGTCCTCCTCATCCTGGGCGGACGAGACGGTCACGGACTCGGGCTCGACAAACTCGAGGCTCACGTCCTCGACCTTGTCACCGCAGACGGCAGCGAGCCCGTCGATGAGCTCCTCGTGAAGCTCCGCGCCCTTGACCACCACGTCAACCGTCTCGTGCGGAAGCACGCGAACGTGGACGCGGATGTGACCGCGCTGCTTGGCGTCCACGCGCACGCGCGCCGCCGTGCAGCTTCCGTCCGCCTCGACGATGTGGGAGGCCTGCGCGGCGATGGCGTCGCGCGTGACGGAGATGACGCCGCCGTCAACCGTGGCAATCTCAACGGTGCGGACGGTACGGCGGGCAAAGAGCGCCCGACCAAGCAAAATGATCATCCCGAGGGCGCTCACGCTCAGGCACACGAGCACCGCAACGGCATAGGGCTCCAGGTTAAACAGGGCCGAAGCCTCCTTGGTCCACGGGCCAAACCACGTGAGGGAAAGGGCGGCAATCGCCAGCGCGTTGGCCAGGACAAAGACGACCGTTCCCAGGCGCTTGAGTCCACTCATGCGAATCTCCAATCGTGCATTGGCAACACCTCATGTTTCCTAGGATACCCCTTGCCCCGGACGCTTATGTGCGCGGACGGGAAGCGGTCCGCTTTGCTTGAGGGCCACCCGCGCGTCTTCGCCCGTCCGGGCCCAGCATGACACGGGCAAAGAGCAGGCCAAGAAGGGCGGAGCTCACCGAGGCGAGAAGAATCGCGCACTTGGCGGCAACCATGTCGTCCGGGCTCGCAAACGCCAAGCCGGTGATGAGGATCGACATGGTAAAGCCCACGCCGCCCATGATGCCGACGGTTATCACCTGGCCCCAGCCCATGCCGCGCGGCAGCCGCGCAAACCCAAGGCGCACGAGCAGGTAGGTCACGAGGATGATGCCGAGCGGCTTGCCCAGAACGGCGCCGAGGTAGACACCGTGCGTTACCGGGCTGGCGAGAAGCGCGCCGAAGTTCTCGCCCACTAGGTGAAGCTCGGCGTTGACGAAGGCAAACAGCGGCAGCACGCCGAAGTTCACAAACGCGGTGACGTATCGCTCGGTGCGCTGGAGCGGCGGCGTGACGTGGTGCATCACGCGCTCGACGCGCCAGGCGCCCTCGGTGAAGTCGTGCTGGCCGAGGATGTGATGCTCGTCGTCGTAGGAGTCGTCGAGGTCGTGCGCGCGGTGCTCGAGCCAGTCGCCAAGCTCGGAGAGACGGACGTCGGAGCGGCTCGGCAGCGCAAAGGCCAGGATGACGCCGGCGAGCGTGGCGTGGATGCCCGAGTTGAACATGCACGCCCACAAGATGAGGCCAACGGCCGCATAGGGGCCAACCGAGTACACGCGCGCCCGGTTGAGAAGGGCGAGCACGCCCGCGAAGGCAAGCGACGCGGCGCACCAGGCAAGATTGGGAACCTGACCGTAGAACAGGGCTATGACCACAATGGCGAGGATGTCGTCGGCGATGGCAAGGGTCTGGAAGAAGACCTTGGTGGCAGGAGAGATCCTGTCGCCCAGAAGCGACACCACGCCGAGCGCGAAGGCGATGTCCGTTGCGATGGGCACCGCCCAGCCGCCCACGGGACCTCCCTCCACAAGGTTGAGCGTCACGTAGATGAGGGCCGGAAGGCACACGCCGCCCACGGCGGCGAGCATGGGAAGCATTGCCTGACGGGGGCGACGCAGCTGCCCCACGGTCATCTCGTACTTGAGCTCAATGCCCACGAGCAGGAAGAAGATGGCCATGAGGAAGTCGTTCACAAACTGCTCTACGGTGAGCGAGACCGAGAGGCGACCAACCCCCACCTCGAGCGGCAGGGCAAGCAGGTACTCTATGCCCTCAAAGAGCGGGGTGTTTGCCACCACCAGGGCAAGAAGCGCCGCGGCAACCATGACCGCGGCCGCCACGGTTGAGTTTCCGGTGATCTTGTGCAGGGCTCCTCTGCGCTCCAGGCGCCGGACAACGGCAGGCTCGCGATAGATGCTGGTCCGACGCGTCATTTCGCCCCAGCCTCCTCGGCGGCGAGCAGCAGCGCCTGCTCCACCGTGACCTTGTCGGCAAGCGCCTCCATCGCGGCCTGGATGAGCCAGGCGAGCTCAGGGTCCGAAGGCTCACCAAAGCGGTTGACAAGCTCGAGCGTCGGCGGGGCGCCGGCGCCGGCAGGCGGCGAGAAGCGCCGCGCGAGCGCTCCCTCGAGCGCCTCGCAGGAACGGTCGTAGAGCAACTCGAGATCGAGGTCGGAGCTCCAGATGAGAGCGGCGAGCTGACTTACCTGAGCGATGGAGAAGACCCTCTTGAGCGCGCAGACAAACAGCAGCGACGCCACGTGGCGACGCGTGTAGCGCTTCTTCTTTGGGGCGGGAATGACCCCCTGCTTGACGTAGTTGTTGACCATCGAGCCCGTCACGGGGCTCTCGCCCGGCACCTGCATGAACTCGAGCTCCTGGGAGACGAGCGTGATCAGCTGGTCAAGGTAGAGCTCGATGCGCGGCATCTCGTGGATGCGTGAGATGTGCACCGACCTCATGCGCTCGGCGAGCCGGTCGCGCTGCTCGAGGCTCATGTGTGCCACGACGATCGCCTTGTTCTTGTCAGCCATACCGCCCAACCCCAAAATATCTCCAAAAACGGATTACCTAGTATTCAAGACTACGTGGGAGGACTATAGTCTTTGCAACATGATACGACAGGGGCGCTTGGCGTCACGCAACGAGGGGGATTCATGAACGAGCAGCGCATCGTCGTCATCACCGACTCCGGAACGGACACTCCGGCGGACTTTGCCGCCGAGCACGACGTACGCGTCATACCGCTTCGAATCAACTACTCCGACGGCTCCACGTACGAGAATGGCGTGGACATCACGGCCAAGGAAGTCGTGGAGCGCTTCTCGGAGGAGATTCCGACCACCTCTCTCCCCTCTCCGATGAAGGTGCGAGACACGCTTGAGCAGGCTCGCCGCGACGGCTACGTGGGAGCTGTCGTGGTGACCATCTCCTCGGGGCTCTCCGCCACCTTTGAGACCATATCGATGGTTGCCCGGCAGATGGAGGACTTTCCCGTTGTCATGGTGGACACCAAGAGCATCGGCATCGCCGCGGGCTTTGTTGTCATGGAGGCCGTGCGTCAGGTAGAGGCGGGCATGCCGCTCGAGAGCCTGGGCAGCGTCCTTGCGGCGGCAAGCGAGCGCGTGCGCGTGTTCTTCTCCGTGCAGAAGCTGGACTTCCTGCGCAAGGGCGGACGCATCAGCGAGGCGGTCTACCGCGTAGGCTCAGTGCTCAACATCAAGCCCGTCCTCACCTGCAGCCCCGAGGGCAAGTACGTAATCGAGAAGAAGGCCCGTGGGTGGCAGCGCGCGCTCGATGCGCAGATTGCGCTGGTGGCAGAGCAGGCGGCGCGTTGGCCCAAGGTGCGCCTCGCCGTCTGCACATACGACCCGGCAATGCGAGAAGAGCTGGTGCCGCGGCTGCGCGAGCGCATCGGCAACGCCGTTGAGATTCTGGAGACCGGGCTCTCCGCCGACCTTCTCGTCCACACCGGCCCCACCCTCGTCGGCATGGGAGTCATGGGGCTGTAGCCCTGCTACCTTGCTCGTCCGCAGCGGGCGGGGGCCAACATCCGGCGCTCAGACAGCTTCGCCGCAAAGGGCG
>CASEVE010000006.1 GCA_949291295.1 uncultured Olsenella sp. | reverse complement strand
CGTGGGCGGGTGGGGGGCGGGCGGGGCCCCCCCGCCCGACCCCCCCCGGCCGTCCCTGCCTCCCCGCCGGGCGCTCCCCGGCCCCCCGCGCCCCCCCCCCCCCCCCCCCCGCCAACGTGCACTGCCACGCGCGCTTCCGGGCCGTACACGCCACAAGAGCGCCCGGGCCATGAGGTCCGCCGCGAGTTCCGCAGTCGAGCGCTCTTTGCGAGGCGAGGACGGTCTGAGCGCCGGACCTTTCCGCCCGCCGCCCGCCAACCCCGAGGTGACTACTCGGCTGGCCAGGCGAGGAGGGCGTCGGCCACGGCGAGCGCGCAGACGGCCTCGACCACGGGGACCGCGCGGATGACCGCGGTGGTGTCGTGGCGTCCGTGCACCTTGAGCGTGGCCGGCTCCATTGTGGTGAGGTCGACGGAGTCCTGCTCCACCATGACGCTCGAGATGGGCTTGAGCGCGCAGCGCACGAGCAACGGGGCGCCGGTGGTGATGCCCCCGAGGATGCCGCCGGCGTTGTTGGTGCGGGGCACGCAGGTACCGTCGCGAACCTCAAACGGGTCGTTGTTCTGAGTGCCACGCATGCGTGCCACGGCAAAGCCGCGCCCAAACTCCACGCCCTTCACCGCGGGAATCCCAAAGAGCGCCCGTGAGAGCACGTTCTCCATGCCGTCAAACATCGGTGAGCCCACACCGGAAGGAAGTCCCGTGCAGACGCACTCGACGATGCCGCCCACGGTGTCCTTCTCGGCGCGCGCCTCCATGACGGCATCGATCATGCGCTGACCGGCAGCCTCGTCAATTGTTGGCATGCGACGCCCGTCCCCAAGGGCATCCATCTGACTGGCGAGAAGCGCATTGGCCTCTGGCGCGTTGTCGAGTGCCGAGAAGGGCGTGTCCTCGATGCCCGCGAGCTCGGCCACGTGCGCCCGCACGCACACGCCACGGGTGGCGAGCCACTGCAGGGTGACGCCGCCCGCCACGCAGAGCGGCCCCGTGAGACGGCCCGAGAAGTGCCCGCCCCCGGGGACGTCCTGAGCGCCGTGCCACTTTGCCCAGGCGGTGAAGTCGGCGTGACCGGGCCTCGGCACGTCGAGGATGTTCCCGTAGTCCTGGGAGCGCGTGTTGGTGTTCTCGATGATCGCAGCGAGCGGGGCGCCGCAGGTCTCGCCGCGCGTGTTGAGGCCAGAGACGATACGCGGCGCATCGGGCTCCTTGCGCGGCGTCGACCAGGGGTCCTGCCCGGGTGCGCGACGCGCGACGAAGGCGGCGAGCGCCTCCTGGTCAAGGTGCATCCCGGCGGGGATTCCCTCGATGACGCAGCCCACGGCGGGGGAGTGCGACTGGCCGAACACGCTCACCCTGAGCGCGGTTCCAAACGAAGAGGGCATCAGTTCTCCTTCACGCAGGTGCCGCCGAGAACCGCGAGGTCCTCGAAGAAGGTTGGGTATGACTTGGAGACGCACTCGGCGCCAACGATGGTGACGGGGCTGGTGCAGCGCGCGGCAAGGACCGCCGCCATCATGGCGATGCGGTGGTCATTTGCCGCATCGACGGCGCCGCCCGTGAGTTGGGCGATCCCCTCGATCACGAGGCTGTCTCCCTCGACGCGCGCGCGTCCTCCCAGGGCGCAAAGGGTCGCGGAGACGGAGGCGAGGCGGTCGGACTCCTTGAGGCGAAGGCGCGCCGCCCCGGTGATGCGCGTCGTCCCCTCGGCGAGGGCGGCCACCGCCGCCAGGGGCGGTACGAGGTCCGGGCAATCGCTCACGTTGAGCTCGCGACCAACGAGGCGATCGCGGCACACCGCGGCGCCGTCGCGCGAGCGCAGGACGCGGGCACCAAGAAGCGCGAGCGCCCCGAGTACGCAGCGGTCTCCCTGGGCGCTCTTGGCATCCAGGCCGCGCACGGCGACGCCCTTCTCGCTCAGGGCTCCCGCTGCGAACCAGAACGCGGCGTTGGACCAGTCGCCCTCAACGACAACCGTGCCTGGGCAGACGAGGCCGCGCGGGGCGCAGATCACATACGAGCAGGCTTTTTGCCCAGAGCTGTCCACCGCCTCGTCGGAGCTTACCTCGACGCCAAAACGCTCGAGCGCGTCGATGGTGAGGTCTATGTAGGGCCGCGACTCAACGGGCTCACGTACGCAGACCTCCACGGGGGCGCCCATGAGCGGCGCCGCCATGAGAAGTCCGCTCACGTACTGGGAGGACACGTTGCCGGGTAGCTCGAATCGGCCCGCGCGCAGATGGCCGCCCACCTCGAGCGGCATGGTGCCCTGAGGGGAGAGCTCTGCCCCGTGTGAGACGAGCTCCTCGTAGAGCGGGGAGAGCGGCCGCTCGGGGAGCCTCCCGTGGCCCGTGAGCCGCGCGCCGCGCCCGAGGGCGGCAACGACGGGAAGAAGGAAGCGCAGCGTCGAGCCTGACTCGCCGCAGTCAAGAAGCGCGCCCGACCGAGCTTCGGGTAAGTTGTCCGTGGCGGATGTCCCGGGAACGGGCCTTACCCTAAAGCCCCTCCTTGTACGGGTAATGCGGGCGCCGAGGGCCTCGAGGCAGCGGGCCGTGGCCTCGATGTCCTCCGAGGTGGTTGTGCAGTCGATGTCTGTCGTGCCCGGGGCAAACGCGGCGCAGATGAGTAGGCGGTGAGCCTCGGACTTTGACGAGGGCGCAGGGATCTCCCCCGAGAGCGCGCCGGGAGAAACGGTGATGTTCATCGCTTCTCCCCCTCGCACCCAAGCGCGACGAGCTCGCGAAGCTCGCCCAGCGAGACGCGCCTCACCTCGGCGCGCCCGATCTCTGCGGGCACGACGATGTTCACGGAGTCCCCGTGGCGCTTCTTGTCATGGGCCATATAGTGGAGCAGCAGGTCGCTTTCGAGGTCAGAGCCCGTGGGCAGGCCGTGGGCCGCGACGCAGCGCACGATGCGCTCGCACGTCTCGCGCGCGCACCAGCCCTTGCACGCGGCGGCGCGGGCCATTATGCAGAGGCCAGCCGCCACGCATGACCCGTGCCCGAGCGCAAAGTCGCTCGCGGCCTCGATGGCGTGGCCGATGGTGTGGCCGAGGTTGAGGGTCTGCCGCAGCCCGTGCTCACGCTCGTCCGCTGCCACGACGTCGCGCTTGATCACGATGTTTCTTGTGACCACGCGTGTTAGAAGCTGCTCGTCGAGGGCGGCGTCGGAAAGCGGGGTCAGCGTGAGCTCGTCGAGCAGGGTAGCATCAGCGAGAACCGCGTGCTTTATTACCTCACCGCAGGAGTCTACGAAGAGCGCGTGCGGCACGCTGGCGAGGCAGCGGACGTCGGCGACGACGGCGCTTGGCTGCCAGAAGGCGCCTGCGAGGTTCTTTCCTGCGGAAAGGTCGATGGCGGTCTTTCCTCCCACGGAGGAGTCGACCATGGCAAGAAGCGAGGTCGGAACCTGGATGACGCGAATCCCTCGCAGGTAGAGCGCCGCTGCCAGCCCCGCAATGTCGCCTGTCACGCCACCGCCCACGGCGATGACGAGATCGTCTCTCGTCAGCTCTCGCTCGGCGAGTCCCTCGAGCAGGGTCCCGAGGGTGGCGAGGTCCTTGGAGGGCTCCCCGGCGATAAAGGTAAGACGGTCTGCCACCTCGATGCCCGCCTCGCAAAGCGAGTCCTCTGCCGCCGTGGCATAGAGCGGTCCCACGTTTGTCTCGGTGATGACGCAGGCGCGCTCGCATCCGATCTTGCGTGCAACGGATCCAAGCTCAGAGAGGGTGCCCGCGCCGATGCGCACGTCATACGAGCGTGAGGCGGTCCCTACGTGCACCACGCTCCCCGTGCTGCCGTTTTGCTTGCTCATCGACGGTCTATCTCCTTCTTGATTCGGTCTCCCTCGGCAAGAAGCTCTTCGAGACGACCGGCGTCACCTGCGTCGAGGGCGTCCTTGTACGCCTGGAGGCTCTCGATGATGCACCCGAGCTCCTCGGAGAGGCAGTCGGCGTTGTCAAGGAAGAGCTCGGTCCACATGGGCGCGTTGAGTCGTGCCACGCGCGTGAGGTCCTTATAGCTTCCGGCCGAGAAGCCCCGGTGGCAGCGGGCCGTCGGGCTCTTCACGTATGCGTTTGAGACCACGTGGGCAAGCTGGGAGGTAAAGGCGATGTTGCGGTCGTGCTCAGCTGCCGTGGCCAGGGTGAAGCTTCCGAACGCGCACGGGGCCAGGAGCTCCTTCAGTCGCTCCAGGACGTTTGCGCGCTCGAACTCGTCCATCGCGGGCGGAACCACGACCATCGGGGCGCCCTTGAACATCGTGGCGCGCGCGTGTGCAAAACCGGAGAACTGGGTGCCCGCCATCGGATGGCAGCCCACGAAGGTGAAGGGGTAGCCGGCGCAGAGCGCCTCGCACCTCTCGCAGATGATGCGCTTGACGCCCACGGTGTCGATGACGATGGCGCCCGGCGACACAAGGCTCGCATAGCGCTCGAGCCAGTCGATGGTGGAGGCGGGGTAGCCGGCAAGCACGATGAGCTCGCAGGTGGGGATGGTGCTCTCGTCGAGCTCGCCCGTCACGGTCTCGATCATGGCAAGCTCGAGCGTTGAGCGCGTGCGGTTCCAGGCAAAGACCTCCGCGCCGGCCGCTGCAAACGCCTTGGCAAACGAGCCACCCATGAGGCCGAGGCTCACAACGCCGTAGCGACCGGGAACAAACGTCGACTGCCTGTTCTTCTCGTCTGACACCTAGGCCTCCTCGATGGGTGCCGTCACGGCCTTGCGGATGAGCGCTATGCGGCGCATGGCGTCGGCAAACTGGTTGGGGAGAAGCGCCTGGGCACCGTCCGACCATGCCTTGCTCGGGCAGTCGTGGACCTCGATCTCGAGGGCGTCGGCGCCGGCGGCGACGGCGGCGTATGCCGCCGGCCTCACGTAGCGGGTGTAGCCCGTCGAGTGGCTTGGATCGGCAACGACGGGCAGGTGGGTGAGGTGATGCAGCACGGGAACGGCATTCACGTCGAAGGTGTTTCTCGTGCGCGTCTCAAACGTGCGGATGCCGCGCTCGCAGAGCATCACGTTGGGGTTGCCCCCGCTCATGACGTACTCGGCGCTCATGAGCAGCTCATCGATGGTCTGGGACATGCCGCGCTTGAGCAGGACGGGCACCTGTGTGCGCCCCACCTCGCGCAGCAGCGTGAAGTTCTGCGCGTTTCGTGCCCCGATCTGCATGACGTTTACGCCCTTGTCAAGGAAGAGCTGCACGTCACGCGGGTCCATGACCTCGGTGACGACGGGCATCTCAAGCTCGGAGCCGGCCTCCATGAGTAGGTCGAGGCCCTCCGCGCCCATGCCCTGGGAGGTGTAGGGCGAGGTGCGCGGCTTGAAGGCGCCGCCGCGCAGCATCGTGGCGCCCGCCGCGCGCACCGCGCGGGCGATCTGGATGAGGTTCTTGCCCTCAACGGAGCAGGGGCCGGCGATGACCTGGAAGTTTCCGCCGCCCACAAGCACCCCATAGCCGCAGTCAACTACGGTGTCCTCGGGATGGAACTTGCGGTTGGCGAGCTTGTAGGGTTCGGAGACGCGCTGGACGCGCTCGACGATGTCCATGCTCTCGAGGATGAAGGGATCGATGCGCGTGGTGTCGCCGATGATGCCGACGAGCGTCTCGTTGTCTCCCTGGGAGACGTTGGTCTTAAAGCCTCGCTCCTCGATCCAGCGAACGAGGTGGTCGAGCTGATCGGTGGTTACCGAGTCCTTGACTACTGCGATCATAGGGGCTCCCGTGACGGGGGTGCGGACAGTTCCGCGCGATGATACCACGGCGATGTGACCGAGCGGTTACGAGAGGCGGCTGCGCCGCGTGCGCGGCGCTGCCGGGTCCGCTATACTGGCTTACGCATGCGCCCATAGCTCAGTGGATGAGAGCGTCTGCCTCCGGAGCAGAAGGTCGTGGGTTCGAATCCCCCTGGGCGCACCAGCTGCCACGTGTCGGCCCCGGCCCCATGAGACCGGGGCCGCTTTTTTGACTTGCTATTCTCTCTTTTTCGTAAGGTTTGAATAAGGGTCCTGCGCGCGTGGCACAATGACCACGCACACCGACGAGAGGGGAGAGATGACGGTCGAGAAGAACGGGGCGCTTCGAGGTCTCACGCAGGCCGAGGTTGCAGAGCGTGTGGCGGACGGCCGCACGAACGCCAACACCGACGTGCGCACCAAGTCCGTCGGCCAGATTCTGGCGGAGCACTCCCTCACGCTCTTCAACGGCGTCAACCTCGCCCTTGCCCTGCTCGTGCTTCTTACCGGGCAGTACCGAAACATGCTCTTCATGTGCGTTGTCGGCGCCAACCTCGTCATCGGGGTCTCGCAGGAGATTCGCGCCAAGCGCATGGTCGACAAGCTCACCATCCTCACGCAGAAGGAGGTCTGCGTCATCCGGGACGCAAGGGAGGTCCTTCTTGCACCCTCCGAGCTCGTTTCGGACGACCTCATCAGGCTCTCGCACGGCGACCAGGTCCCGGCGGACGCCCTGATCGTTGAGGGCTATGTCTCCATGAACGAGAGCCTGCTCACAGGCGAGGCGAAGCCCGTTTCCAAGGGCCCGGGAGACGAGCTGCTCTCCGGAAGCTTCGTGGATGCGGGAAGCCTCGTCGCGCGCGTTACGCGCGTGGGCGCCGAGGGGTACGCGGCGCGCATCAACGCGGAGGCAAAGTACGTCAAGGCCGTTCGCTCCGAGATTCAAGACACCCTCAAGGCCATCATTCGCCTGGGGACCGTCATCCTCATCCCGCTTGGCCTCGGGCTCTTCCTTCGCTCCGTCTTTATGGACGGCGGCAGTCTCAACGATGCCATCCTCACGTCCGTTGCCGCGGTCATCGGGATGATTCCCCAGGGTCTCGTGCTTCTGACGTCCTCTGTGCTCGCGATCGCAACCTTTCGCCTCGGTCGTCGCATGGTGCTCGTGCAGCAGGCCTATTGCGTGGAGACCCTCGCGCGCGTCGACACGCTCTGCCTCGACAAGACAGGCACCATCACCACAGGGGAGATGGAGGTCTCCGAGGTTGTTGCTGCGCCTGGCGCACAGGCCGCCGACGTTGCCGGAGCGCTTGCCACGATCGTGAGCGCCAACGAGGCGGACGCCAACGAGACGGCCCGCGCGATCCTTCGCTACTCGGCCGAGAAGGACCTTAAGGCCCAGTCCGTCGTGCGCGTGGTCCCCTTCTCGTCTGCGAGAAAGTTCTCGGGCTGCGTGACCGCAGACGGCCACGCGCTCGTCATGGGCGCGGCCGCGTTTGTGCTCGGTGCAGACAGGGCCCACGAGGCGGACGCGCTCGCTACGGCCTTCGACGCTACTGAGCGCGTGCTCGTTGTGGGGGAGGCCCAAGGCTTCTCAGAGGACGACGCGCTTCTGGGCGACGTCCGGCTCATCGGCTACGTTGCCATCAGAGACGAGATTCGCGCCACCGCCCCCGACACCATGCGCTTCTTCCTCGAGCAGGGCGTGGAGCTGCGCGTGATCTCCGGCGACGACCCCAGGACGGTCTCGGCGATCGCATCGCGCGCGGGGGTGCCGCACGCCGATAAGTACGTGGACGCCACAGCTCTCACCACGCCCGAGCTGCTCGACGCGGCAGTGGACGAGGCGCGCGTGTTCGGGCGCGTGACCCCTCAGCAGAAGCGCGAGCTCGTTCAGGCGCTGCACCGTCGAGGCCGCATCGTTGCCATGACGGGCGACGGCGTCAACGACGTTTTGGCCCTTCGCGAGGCCGACTGCTCGGTTGCCATGGCTTCGGGCTCCGCGGCAGCGCGCAACGTCTCTGAGATCGTCCTTGCGGACAACGACTTCTCCCACATGCCCGAGGTCGTCGCCGAGGGTCGCCGCTCCATCAACAACCTTCAGCGCTCGGCCTCTCTGTTCCTCGTCAAGACGGTCTTTACCGCGGCTCTTGCCCTCATCTGCATCGTCATGCCGCCCTATCCCTTCATTCCCATCCAGATGTCGCTGCTTTCCACTGCGGTTATCGGCATCCCGTCGTTTGTGCTTGCCCTCGAGCCCAACCACGAGCGGGTTCGAGGCAGCTTCCTCGCCAACGTCTTGGCCCGCTCCCTTCCGGCGTCCGCGGCGATTCTCGCCGCGCTCTTCTCGGAGCTCATTGTGGGGCGCGCGCTCAACCACTCCTTTGACGAGATATCGACGGTCTGCACCGTGCTTGTCGCCTTTGTGGGCGTGGCGCTTATCTGGCGGATCTCTCAGCCGCTGACACCGCTTCGCGTCACGCTCCTGGTCGTCGTCATCTCCATTGTTGCGCTTGGATGTACGCTCTTTGCTTCTTTCTTCGAGATCGTCGACCTAACCGGTAGCATGGGCGTTGTGATCTTGGTTGCCGGCCTTGTGTCGGTGGCCTTCTTCAACTGGATGTACAATCGCTCTCTCTCGGGATACGAGAACAGCGAGCGCTTCTCCAGGCTCGTGAGAAAGGTGGAGGGTAAGCATGGCAACAGCTGAGTTCAGGGCAGCGGTTCTCGAGGCCCGCCGTCCCGTGTCCCTTACGTGTGAGGGAATCACGCGCCACTCATATATGGTCTCCTCGATCCCGGGTGCGAGCCGGCTTCCCCGCGCGCTCGTGACGCTTCTGGAGAACGTGGTTCGCCGCGCCTCCACCGACGATGACGCCGTTCGCATGGCCCAGGCCATCGTGGAGGCGGGAACGTCGGGATCTGCCGGCGACGAGATCGAGTTCATGCCCGCCCGCGTTCTCTTCCAGGACTTTACCGGTGTCCCCGTGTTTGTTGACTTTGCCGCGATGCGCGACGCCATGCTCGAGCGCGGCGGCGACCCGATGCGTGTGAACCCCCAGATTCCCTGCACGCTCATCGTGGACCACTCCGTCATAGCCGACGTTGCCGAGTGTTCCGGGGCAGTCGAGAAGAACCAGGAGATTGAGGCCGCGCGAAACCGCGAGCGCTTCTCATTCCTCAAGTGGGCGAGCCGATCCTTCCAAAACGTCGAGATCGTGCCTCCCGGCGGAGGCATCTGTCACCAGCTCAACATCGAGCGCTTCTGCAACGTGGTGACCACGGATGCGCTCTCGAGCTCCTCCGGCGATGTTGCGTGCTTCGACACCCTCGTGGGGACTGACTCTCATACGACCACGGCAAACGGTGTCGGCGTGCTCGGATGGGGCGTGGGCGGAATCGAGGCGGAGGCCGCCGCCCTCGGCCAAGCCATCTCCCTGCTCGTGCCTCCCGTGGTCGAGCTGCGCCTCTCCGGCTCCCTTCGTCCGGGCGTCTCCGGCATGGATGTGGCGCTCACGGTGGCGCAGCTCCTGCGCTCTGAGGGCGTCGTCGGAACCATCGTTGAGGTGACGGGCGAGGGGGTCTTGTCCCTTTCTGCCACGCAGCGCGCCTGCGTCGCAAACATGACGCCCGAGTACGGTGCCACCGCAACCCTGTTCCCGGCAGATGACGTCACCTTCGACTATCTCTCCATGGCCGGAAGGGACCCCTCCGAGATGGCCTTTGCCCGCGCCTACCTTAAGGAGCAGGGGGTCTATGGAGATGCTGGCGAGCGCGTCTACTCCCGCTCGATCCAGCTTGACCTCTCTTCCGTGGAGCCCTCGCTCGCCGGTCCCTCGCGCCCCCACGACCGCGTGGGCGTCTCCGAGCTCAAGGAGCGATTTGAGTCCGCGGCTCTCTCCGCCGGACGAGACCTTTCGGAGCTCGTCGAGGTTGACGGGGTGGGTCCGCTCGGTCACGGCTCTATTGCCATTGCCGCCATCACGAGCTGCACGACGGCAACCGATCCTGCGATGATGGTCGCAGCGGGCCTTCTTGCCAAGCACGCCGTCGAGCGGGGGCTTGCCCCCAAGCCATGGGTCAAGAAGGTCCTCGCGCCGGGCAGCCATGCCACCGAGCTTTTGCTCAAGCGCTGCGGCCTTGTGGAGCCCCTGCGCGAGCTTGGCTTTTTCACCTGCGGCTTTGGCTGCATGAGTTGCATCGGCAACTCCGGAGAGATCAAGGCCTGCCTGAAGCCTCATGCTGGCGAGCTCGAGCTCACGAGCGTCCTTTCCGGCAATCGAAACTTCGAGGGTCGCATCTCCCCGGATGTGAGCCAGAACTATCTCTGTGCGCCGTCGCTCGTCGTCGCCTACTCGATTGCGGGCACGATGGACGTCGACCTGACCGCAGAGCCCCTGGGCGCGGGGGCGGACGGCGCTCCCGTAATGCTCTCGGACATCATGCCGTCCGATGAGGAGGTCAGTGCCCTCCTGAGCGCCCACTGCGACGAGAACCTCTTCGAGGAGGGCTCGAGCGACCTCTTCGAGGGCCCTGCCGTCTGGCGCTCCATCGCCTCGAGTGAGTCCGCAACGTTTCCGTGGGATCCCCGCTCGACTTACGTTCGTCGTGCGCCCTACTTCGAGATCGCTCGCCGCCAGGAGGTCGTGGAGGTCCGCGGCGCCCGCGTGCTCGCACTTCTCGGCGACTTTGTCACCACAGACCACATCTCGCCCGCCGGCTCCATCGCACAGGACTCTCCGGCGGCGCGCTATCTCCTTGAGAGAGGGGTCGAGCCCGCTGACTTCAACACCTACGGTTCCCGTCGCGGCAACCACGAGGTCATGGCTCGCGGGACCTTTGCCAACGTGAAGCTGAGAAACGCCCTCGCTGAGGGCCGCGTGGGAGGATGGACCAAGGACTTCCTCTCCGGCGAGGTGGAGTCCATCTTTGACGCCTCTGAGCGGTATCGCGAGAAGGACGTCCCCCTTGTGGTCGTGGCGGGAAAGCTCTATGGTTCCGGCTCGAGTCGCGACTGGGCGGGCAAGGGACCTCTCTTGCTCGGTGTTCGCGCCGTTATCGCCGAGAGCTTCGAGCGCATCCACCGCTCGAACCTCGTTCAGATGGGCGTGCTCCCGCTTCAGTTCGAGGAGGGTCAGAGTGCCTCGTCCCTCAAGATCTGCGGCGAGGAGGTCTTTGACATCGAGCCGGTCGACCTTTCCGGTGGCCTTCCCGCCTCGCGCACGGTATGTGTGCGCGCCACGCGCGCCGATGGAACGTGCTGCACCTTTGAGTGCGTGGTTCGCGTGGACACGCCAATGGAGGGTGCCTTCATCTCGAGTGGTGGTATCCTGCCCTACGTTCTCGAGAGCCTTGCAGAGTAGGAAGGACGGACCGGTCTGCGATGAGGTGCCCCACCTGTGGAGCCGAGCTGAGCGACAGCGCGCTTGTGTGTTCTCGCTGCCACTCGTCGGTCGACGTTACGCGAAAGATCAGCCTCTCGGGCGCCACTTGGTGCCCGACCTGCGGCGCCCTCGTGCCGCCGGGCGCGGACATCTGTCCCAAGTGCCTCTCGTCCGTCCGTGAGGAAAGGCGACCTCGCTCACGTCGTGACCTCAAGCTTCCTGAGATTGGTGACACCTCTTCGATGGATGCGCTGGTTCCCGATGAGGGAAACGCCGGCGTGGTGACACGCATCGAGAGTGCCATTCCGCCCGTGAGCGGCGAGGAGTCTCCCTCGGCGAGCAGGGACCGCATTCCCCGAACGAGGTTTTTCGCCCTCACGGGGCTTCTCGCCCTGCTTGTTGTTGGCGGTGCCGCGCTGCTCATCACGCACCCCTGGGACCCGACGGCCGGTGTGATGAGGGCCAAGGAGCCAGCCGACACCTCGATGTCGGGGTTCCCGGGCGCCCTCGACTCGCTGAGTGGTCAGGACAGCGAGCAGAACGTGTCCGATCAGACCCTGGACCTCGCAGAGATTCTGACGGCAGATCACGAGAGCCTCGGTGAGCTCGCCGAGAAGATCGGCGAGAGCGAGGGAGATCTGCGCTCGGTGGGCGTCTCGGGCTCCTCGCAGGAACGCGCCGATGGCCTTGAGCGCGCCGAGGAGCTTGCTGTTGAGCTCTCCAATCTCGTGACGTCGATTCAGGGCATGTGCGGCGGCGGAAGCGAGTACGACGAGAGCGCCTCGGAGCTTGCCACGATGGCGAGCTGGCTGCGCAATCGCTGCGACGCGCTCGTTGAGTCCTGGCAGCGCTCCGCGAGCTCTCAGGACCCCGCCGCCGAGGAGGAGGACATCCTCGCTCCCGTTGAGGGGGCATCTGACTACGCGCGCCTCTTTGACGAGGGGTACGAGGGCTGGAGCCTTTCGAACGAAGGCTGAATCCCGTCTGCCGAATATGTGAACGGCCTTGCTTCCTGATAGAATTACTGAGTTGAAGAATATGGGTAGCAACTACGCTGTCGTTCGGAAGGACGAATATGGGCTTCATGCCAGAGCAGCTCTACACGCCCACCTATGAGGTAGTTGGCGACGAGGTCGCCGTGTTCGACACCTCGAAGGGCCTGATTCGCGTTCGCCTTGACGGCGAGGGCGCCCCGGTTCACGTGGCAAACTTCTGCGAGCTGGCGCTCAAGGGCTTCTATGACGGCCTCAAGTTCCATCGCTACGTTCCCGGTTTTGTCATTCAGGGCGGGTGCCCCAACACGCTCGACATGTCATCTGAGCAGGTCGCCCGTGGCGAGATTGGCCCCACGGGACGCCCCGGGACGGGCGGTCCGGGCTACCGCATTCGCGAGGAGTTCAGCACCAACCCTCGCAACCTGCACAACGATCGCGCACTTGCCATGGCCCGCTCCATGGACCCCAACTCCGCGGGATCTCAGTTCTACTTCTGCCTTGGCCCTCAGCACGGCCTTGACTCCGGCTACACCGTCTTTGGTCAGACGATAGAGGGGGAGGACGTCGTTGGCATGCTTCGCCAGGGCGACGTCATCAACTCCATTACCATCGAGCACGCGGCCGCTCGCTAGGCGCGCGTTCTAGGAGGCTAACGTGAATCAGCAAGCTTATGAATCTGGAAAGCAGGCGTATCAGAGCGCTGACTGGCTCGGTGCGGTGACCTTCCTTGGGGAGGCCAAGGGTGCCGGTGAGGTCTCGGGTGAGATTGACCACCTAAGGGGCAACGCCTATATGAAGCTCGGGCAGTACGAGTCGGCGGCAAACGCCTACGAGGCCGCCCTCGCGGACAGCTCCTACGGCCGCTTTGGCGCCCTCTCCTGCAACCGTGGCCGCGCCCTTCTTGCCGCCGGTCGTCCGCAGGACGCCGTGGGACCGCTCACTGCCGCGGTCTCCGATGAGGCATATCAGACTCCCTACAAGGCCTACATGGCGCTTGGTGCGGCCTACGAGAGCCTTGGTGACATCCGCAACGCCGGTATGGCGTATCGTGCCGCCGCGATCGACGAGTCCAACCCGTCTCCGGCCCTTGCCCTCTCCAATCTCGGCAGCTGCTTCATGAGGCTTGGTAGGGCGGTTGACGCTGTCGAGGCGTATCGCACCGCGCTCGACTTTACGACACCGCTCGAGAGCCAGAGCCAGATTTGGTGCGATCTTGGTCTCGCTTATGTTGCCGCAAACCGCATGGCGGAGGCCGCTGATGCCTTTGCGCACGCAACAGCTGACGAGAACTTCCAGCTTTCTCCCGAGGCCCAGGCTTCCTACGAGGCCGCCCGCAAGGCAGTTTCCTCGATTTCCTCCCGTCGCCCCTCCGAGACCGATGCGCTTCTTGCCGCGGCAGGCTACGGCGGCGGGTATGACCCGCTCGACCCCATGGGCGAGTCCGGTGAGCTCATGCCCTCGCCTGAGGATACGGGCTTCTTCTCCGTGAGCGAGGAGGACCTCGTCCAGCAGGACAAGGTGAACCGCAAGGTTCGTCGCAAGCACCGTCACACCGGCCTCAAGGTCTTCATCACCATTTTGGTTCTGCTTATCCTGCTCGTTGGCGGCGCCGTCTACGCTTATATCAACGGATACGGCTGGCCCACCCAGCAGTCCGTGGCCGAGCAGCTCTTCCAGGCCAAGACCGACGGGACCGATCTCTCCTCCCTTGTCTCCAGCAGCGTTTCCTCCACGCAGCTCCAGGAGATCTCCGACTCTCTGCCCATTGGTGCCGACGTCGAGATTACCGGCTGCGACCGCTCCATGACGGAGTCCACGGTCTACGCGACCGCGGCGCTTGCGGGTAGTGGCGAGCAGAGCTACACCATCGAGCTTGTCCGTGACGGCATCGGCTGGAAGGTCAGTGCCGTTGACGTTAGCTACCTCTCTGAGGACGGCTCCTCGTCCACGACGGACTAGGGGGAGGCGGGTATGTCTCTCTTTGACTCACTCTTTGGCGAGTACGGTGGCGACCTCGCCATCGACCTCGGCACCGCTAACACGCTCGTCGCCGTGCGTGGCCAAGGCATCGTCATCAATGAGCCCTCCGTCGTTGCCATCGACAAGAGCGAGAGTCGCGTGCTTGCCGTTGGCGCGGACGCAAAGCGCATGATTGGACGCACCCCCGGATCCATCATTGCCGAGCGGCCTCTCAAGGACGGCGTCATCGCTGATTTCGACGTGACCGAGGTCATGCTTCGCTATTTCATCGAGAAGGCTCGTCAGAGGCACTATCCGTGGTCGCCCCGACCTCGCGTTGTCGTGTGCGTCCCTTCGGGCGTCACGTCCGTCGAGAAGCGCGCTGTCTTTGAGGCGACCATCTCGGCCGGTGCCCGACAGGCCTATCTCATCGAGGAGCCTATGGCTGCGGCCATCGGAGCTGATCTGCCCATCGAGGACCCCACCGGCTCCATGGTCGTTGACATCGGTGGCGGCACGACTGAGGTCGCTGTCATCTCGATGGGAGGAATCGTCGTCTCCCAGTCGATTCGCACCGCCGGCGACGAGTTTGATCAGACGATTCTTCAGCACGTTCGCGACGCGTACAACCTCTCTATCGGTGAGAGGACGGCCGAGGACATCAAGATTAAGGTCGGCTCTGCGGCGCCGCTTGCTGAGGAACTTGACGTCGAGGTCAATGGCCGTGACGTCATGAGCGGCCTTCCCAAGACCGTGCGCATTGAGAGCGAGGAGATTCGCCGCGCCCTCGACCGCCCGCTCGATGAGGTTACCAAGGCCGTCAAGGATGCCCTTGACGTGACCCCTCCTGACCTCGCCTCCGATCTTATGTACTACGGCATTCTCCTCACGGGCGGCGGTGGCCTGCTTCGCGGCCTCGACCAGCGCCTGCGCGAGGAGACGGGCGTTCCCGTCAACGTGAGCCCCACCGCGCTCGAGAACGTCGTTACGGGATGCGCCAAGGTGCTGGAGGCCAATGCGCTCTCCGGCGGGTTCGTCCAGAGTTCGGGCTAGTGGGCGTGCCGCTCTCCGGACCGGGTCGCACACCGTCTCCGACCCTAGGAAACAGCAGAACCTCGACGGGAGGTAGGGCGCTCGTCGTCTGTGCAATCGTTTCGATTGTGCTCTTCACCCTTAGTTGCCGAACGGGGGAGGAGGGTCCCTTGGGCGTCGTCCGCGGGGCCTTCCAGACCGTCACCTCTCCTGTTCGCCACATCGGTGCCCTTGCCTCTGCTCCTTTTCAGGGCTTTGGCAACATCATGACGAACCTCACGGCGGACCAGGCAACGCTCTCGGAGCTCGAGGAGGAAAACGGTGAGCTTCGCGCGAGAAACGTTGAGCTCGAGGAGTCCGCACAGTCGGTCAAGCGCCTACAGGACCTTCTCGACCTGAGAGACACGCACAACCTTCAGTCGACGGCGGCGCGCATCATCTCGGGCGCTGCCGACTCCTGGTCGTCAACCGTTACGATCGACAAGGGCTCGGCTGATGGCGTGAGCCCCGGCATGCCCGTCACCTCCTCAAGCGGCGTGATCGGTCAGGTCATCTCCTGTGGAGCAAACCAGGCAACGGTTCGTCTCCTCTTTGACGAGAACTCGTCCATCTCGGCCATGGTTCAGTCGAGCAGGGCCCAGGGCATGCTCACGGGCTCGGCCACAGGAGAGGTGACCCTGCGGCTTGTTCGAACGAACCAAAATGTTGCCATCGGTGACGTCGTCATCACGAGTGGCCTTGGGGGCGTCTTCCCCAAGGGACTTCCCCTCGGTCAGGTTACGAGCGTCGAGAACAATCCCGGCGAGATGTACCTCGAGATCGTCGTCGAGCTCTATGCGAGCCCGGAAAACGATGGCGAGGTCCTTATCATCACCTCGCTTACCGAGGAGCAGCAGGCGAGCGTCGAAGACATTGCCGAGGCGGACGCGCAGGAGACCGACCTCTCTTCAGCCGACGATTCCGGCGACGAGGGACAGCAGCAGGATGAATCCCAGGACACGGACGTCGAGAGCGAGTAGGGGGGACCATGATCGTAGCCGACAAGAACCGTGACGCCCGGACCGTTGTCGTCCTCGCCGTGCTGTGCGCCGTCCTTCAGCTCGTGCTTGCCCCAAACCTTGCCCTCGGCAACGGCCGTGCCAACTTTGCCCTGATCTTCTCGGCGCTCATTGCCATGCTCATGGGCGGAGCGCGCGGGGTCATCGCCGGGTTTGTCTCCGGACTGTTCTTTGACCTCTCCACAACGGGTCCGGTTGGCCTCATGGCATTCTGCCTGACCGTGTCCTCCTATGTCCTGGGCATGGAGGGGCGCGATCGCATGGCGGGTGACTTCGGCACGTCCGTTTTGCTCTTCATCGCGGCAGACCTTGGGGTCTCCCTCGTCTATCACCTTGCCATGCTGCTCGTTGGGCAGGCGAGCTCCATCATCGACGTCCTGTTCCTCCGAACGCTCCCGACGGCCCTGCTCACCTTTGTGTTCTTCTTGCCGTTTGCCTACTATTTTGCGCGCGTGAGGGCTGCGGGCCTCAATCTGGGAGGTCGTGGGGACAGGGGCAGCCACCTCAACATGAGGGGGCTCTAGGGGACCCATGGACCTCTCCCTCATCATCATCGCTGTGTGTGGCGTTGTCGCCGTTGCCCTTGTGATCGTATTCATCATCTTCGGGCGCTCGGAGGCAAACTTCACCTTTGACATTGGCGGCGCGTCCCCGAGGGCTTCGGGAGGGTCTGACTCTTCTCCCGAGAAGACCACCTCGTCGAGGCTCGTGGGGCTTCTCGTCATGGTGGGCGCCACCTTCTCCGCGCTTCTTGCCAGGCTCTGGTCCATGCAGCTCGTCTCCAGCGAGGAGTATCTGGAGCAGGCAGAGAGCAACCGGACGAGCACCGTCTACACCCAAGCGCCTCGTGGACGCATCCTCGACAGGAACGGTCGGGAGATCGTGGGCAATCGCTCGAGCCTCACCGTTGTTGCGAGCTCCGACCTTCTTGATGACGAGGTCGAGATGCACCTTCTTGCCAACCTCGTTGGCATGCCACTTCAGGCCGTGCGCCGAAAGATCCAGGACACCACCGAGGGCCAGCAGAGCCTGAGGACCGTCTCGGTTGACGTCTCGCGCCGCGTCGTCGCGTTCATCGGCGAGCACCCGGAGATCTTCCCGGGCGTTGACGTCCAGGAGAGAACGCAGCGCTCCTACCCTCACGGCTCGCTTGCCGCCCATATCGTTGGCTATACGGGCACCGTCACGGCGGAACAGCTCGAGGCGAGCAAGAATGCCCGGGAGGGCGACGTCGTCTATCGTTCGGGTGACATCGTTGGCCAGACGGGCATCGAGCTTGAGTACGAGAGCGTTCTTCAGGGGGTCAGAGGCGAGCAGACCGTCTTTGTCGATGCCAATGGGCGAGTCCTTGACTACTCGACCAACATCGAACCCCAGAGCGGGTCCGACCTCGTTCTCACGATTGACATGGACATCCAGAGGGCGGCGGAGGAATCCCTTGAGCGCGTCATGAGCGAGCTGCGCGAGACGGGCTATTCCGCCACCGGCGGCTGCGTGGTTGCCGTTGACTGCACCAACGGTGAGGTCATTGCGCTCGCGAGCGCGCCCACCTTCTCTCCGAGCGTGTTTACCGGCGGGATCTCTACGGCGGACTGGGAGGCGCTCCAGGACGAGGGCGCGCACTACCCGATGATGAACCGCGTGATTGCCGGACAGTATCCCTCCGGATCGGTCATCAAGCCGCTCACGTCCTTCGCGGCTCTCGACTACGGAATCGCCACCCCCTCATCGAGCTGGAACTGCTCGGGATGGTGGACCTGGGACGGCAACCCCAACAGCCTTCCGGTCATGAAGTGCTGGTGGGAGACGGGCCACGGCCCCATGAACCTCTCTGACGGCATCACCTTCTCGTGCGACGTCGTCTTCTATGAGATAGGAAAGGGATTTTGGAACTCCGACAATCCCGAGGGCATGCAGGAGACGTTCAGGCGCTACGGCCTCGGTGAGACCACCGGCATCGATCTTCCCGGAGAGGCTGCCGGCCGCATACCCGATGCGGAGTGGAAGCTCAACTACTTCCGTGAGCTCGGCTACTCCGAAGAGGACGCAACCTGGAAGGGCGGCGACAACGCCAACATCTCCATCGGTCAGGGTGACATGCTCGTTACCGCCATCCAGATGGTGTGCGCCTACTGCAGCATTGCGAACAAGGGACCCGTCTGGAGACCTCATCTCATGAAGGGCGTGCGGGCAAAGCTCGGAGAGGGCTTTGTGTCCGAGTATCGCTGCGAGACAATTAGAGACGTCGAGGAGGATGAGACCTACCGTGACGTCATTGCGACGGGCATGGAGGGCGTCATCTACCGCGAGGATCCCACGCAGGCCTCGCACTGGACGAACCTCGACATCCCCGTGCGAGGAAAGACGGGAACCGCGGAGCAGCCCGGAGGCGACCCCATCGGCTGGTTCATTGCCTACGCTCCCGCCGATAATCCAAAGTATGTGGTGGGAGGCAACATGGATCGCGTTCTCCAGGGCGCAAGCTCCGCGATGTATGTCGTTAGAGACGTCTTTGGCGCGATCTATGGTCAGCCCGACACGTCAACCGAGACCACGAGCATAGCCGATTAGAAGGGAGGCGACATGGCACTTGAGATGGCAGGTCCCGGCGCGACCTCAACCGGAATGTTGCCGACGCTGGGGACTCGTTCTGGCGGAGGCGGCGCTCACTCCCGCGTGGGCAGGCGAAAGGGGCCGCTCGACGACATTTACTTCTCTCAGCTCATCCCGTCGCTTCTCATCGTCATCCTTGGCATTATCACGATCTGGTCTGCCTCGCTCTCCATTCCTGAGGCCAACTTCGCGAGCCATCTTGCCGGCGTGGCCATCGGCCTTGTCGCCGCGGTTGTTGTGTGGCGCTACGACTACCGCGTTCTCGCCAACATGACCACCGCCCTGTTTGTCCTTGCGTGCGTGCTCATGGTTCTGCCCCGCATTCCCGGCCTTGGCGTTGAGGGAGGACTCGGCATGGTCGGATGGGTCCGGATTGGACCTCTGCGCTTCCAGCCCTCCGAGCCCGGAAAGATCGTCACCATCTTTCTCATGGCGGCGGCCTGCGCCCAGTACAACGGCAAGATCGAGACCTTTAGGGACTACGCAAAGCTCTGCGGGACGCTCCTCGTCCCCCTGCTGCTTATCCTCTCCCTTGACCTTGGTACCGGCCTTGTGATCTTTTTCATCGGCGCCGCGATAATCATCTGCTCGGGGGCGCCCAGGTCATGGGTTCTTGCCACGATTGCCCTCATCGTTCTTGTCGCCGCCTTCGTGATCATAGAATCGCAGATCGAGGGCATCCCTCACATCCTTCAGGAGTATCAGCTCAAGCGCCTCATCGTGTTCATCAACCCGGACGTCGACCCAACCGATGATGGCTACAACCTGAGGCAGGCTATGATTGCCGTGGGCTCCGGCGGCCTTTTTGGCAAGGGGTTTGGCAACGCCTCGCAGGCGCTCTCCGGATTTGTCCCGGAGGCCCAGACGGACTTCGTGTTCTCCCTCTTTGCCGAGCAGTTTGGCTTTGTCGGATCGATCGTGCTTCTTGCGCTCTTTGCATGGATGATCTTCTCGACCATCATTCTTGCGATGAGGACCGAGTCGATCTTCTCGCGCCTCCTTCTTGTAGGCTGTGTGGCAATGTGGACGTTTCAGGTGCTCGAGAACGTGGGCATGTGTTTGGGAATCATGCCCATCACCGGCATCCCGCTTCCTTTTGTGAGCTACGGATCGTCTTCTATGGTCGTTCAGCTCGTGTCCGTGGGACTGGCTCAGTCCGTGTGGCGGCATCGCCAGAAGGCGGCCTAGCGTGAGGTCGCGCGTCGATCGATTGTTTGCAGGCTCGTACCGAGAGGGGCACCATGGCGAGTAGAGGTTGGACCCTTGCGAGAATCGCCGAAGTCATCGGTTCAGGAAAAGATGCGCTCAAGGGGATTGACGAGAAGGTCACCCTTCACGTTTGCGTTGGCCACGGCTGTCCGCGTGACCTTGCGCTCGTGGTGAAGCGTGTGCTGAGCGCCGAGAGGAGCGGGGGGACCGTCGAGGTTTGCGCACTCGATGCTGCCCCTATCGCTGGCGCCGAGTCTCCCGACGCAGCCCTCGTGCTCGTGGGAGACGATGATCCCAGCGAGGTCGTCTCGCGCTATGTCCGCTCTGGGGTGCCTGTTGCCCTCATCGTGGAGGGGGCGCTCGACGTGCCCGGAATCGACCTTCCCGAGCAGGCCCTTTCCCTCGTGGGTGTGATAGCCTCCTCAAGCGCCGACGGCCTTCCCGACAAGCTCGCCTCCTGGCTTGCCGGATCTGTTGACAAGGGCATCGCGCTTGCTGCCAACTTCCCGTTCTGCCGTGCTGCCGTTGTGGATGAGCTCGTCCGACGCTGCGCTGTTGAGAACGCCGCCGTTGGTGCCATCTCGCTCATCCCCGGGTCCGACCTCCCGATCATGTGCGCCAACCAGGCCATGCTGGCTCTTGACATCGCTGCCGCATATGGGCGAGGACTTGAGCCCGCGCGTGCCGCGGAGCTTGCGGGCGTTCTTGGCGCGGGGTTTGTCTGGCGCTCGCTCGCGCGCTCGCTCGTCGGGCTCGTTCCGGGGCTCGGCTTTGCGCTCAAGGCAGGGGTTGGCTATGGTGGCACGATTGCCCTGGGCAGCGCTCTTCGCCTGAGATTTGAGGCGGAGCTCCTCTCCGAGGAGGGTTTTCCGGACGAGGTGGTTTCCGCTGGACCTGCGGGGCGCTCTCTTCCAAAGCGAAACGAGCCCGAGGGGGACGAGGGCTATGTTGTCATTTCCGGGGAGGGCGCATGAGAGTCGCTCGAAAGAACCTCTTTCATCTTCTGGAGCCGCTGCTCTCTGAAGTTGAGCATCCCGCGCGCTACCTTGACCACGAGTGGGGAGCCATACACGAGCAGGACGGCCCCTTCCACCTCTGCATGGTATACGCGGACGTCTATGAGGTCGGTCAGCCCAACCTCGGCGTCTCGATTCTCTACAACAACGTGAACGCAGAGGAGGGCATGAGCTGCGAGCGCTGCTACCTTCCCTGGAAGGACATGGCGGCCCTCATGCGTGAGAGAGGGGTGCCGCTGCTCTCGCTTGAGGGCGCGGCTCCGCTCGCCTCGTTTGACGCCATCGGCTTTACGCTCGCCCACGAGTTCATCGCGACCAACGTTCTGGAAACGCTCGACCTTGCCGGCATTGCGCTTACGTCCGCTGAGCGCGACGAGGATGATCCCATCATCTTGGCCGGCGGTCCCTCGGCGTGGAACTGCGAGCCTCTGGCCCCCGTCTTTGACGCCGTTCTTCTCGGCGACGGCGAGCAGTCGATCGTCGAGGTCTGCGCCTGCATCAGGGACGCGCGCGAGGAGGGCGCGCCGCGCCGCGAGATTTTGCGCAGGCTGGCGCGTGTCCCCGGGACCTACGTCCCCTCGCTCTACGACGTGGTGGTTGACGACTCCTCGACGCGCTGGGGCTACGCTGTCGCCCGAAGCTGCGAGGACACTCCCCAGATCGTGTTCAAGCGCTGCGTCAACGACTTTGCCTCCACGCCGGCGGTGGCGCAGCGCATCGTTCCCTACATGGGCATCGTTCAGGACCGCTTTTCGCTCGAGGTCCTGAGAGGGTGCGCGCGCGGCTGTCGCTTCTGCCAGGCGGGCATGACGTACCGACCTGTGCGCGAGAGGCCAGCGGAGCAGGTGGTCTCCTGCGGCGTCGAGGGTCTTCTCACGAGCGGTCACAACGAGATCTCGCTCACCTCGCTCTCCACCACGGACCACTCCCAGTGCGCCGAGATTCTCCGGGACATGAATGCGGAGCTCGAGGGGAGGGGGATTCGCGTCTCCATTCCCTCGCAGCGGCTCGACTCCTTCGGCGTTGAGATGGCCGCCGCCGTTGCCGGCGGAAAGCGCGGGGGGCTCACGTTTGCCCCCGAGGCGGGAAGCCAGCGCCTGAGAGACGTCATCAACAAGAACGTGTCCGAGGAGGACTTTGAGCGGGCTGCCCGAAATGCCTTCGAGGCCGGCTGGAGAAGGATGAAGCTCTACTTCATGATGGGGCTTCCCACCGAGACCGACGAGGACGTCATTGGCATCGCCCGCATGGCGGAGCGCGCCCTCGAGATAGGCCGCGAGGTGGTGGGCAAAGGCGTCAAGAGCGGTGTCTCCGTCTCCATCTCCGTTGCGGTTCTCGTTCCCAAGGCCCACACCCCCTTCCAATGGGTGGGCCAGCTCGACCCCGAGGAGGTGCGCCGCAGGCAACAGCTTCTGCTCCACGAGATTCGAGACCGCGCCATCCGCATCTCGTACCACGACGCCGACGTCTCGCTCGTCGAGGGCGCTCTCTCGAAGATGGGGCGCCCCGGGTTTGATCTTGTGCAACGCGCGTGGGAGCTGGGCTGCTCCTTTGATGCGTGGACGAGCGAGTTTCGCTTTGACCTCTGGCAGCGTGCGGCGGCCGAGCTTGGCCTTGACCTCGTTGACGTTGCCTGCGAGAGCTTTCCCCTTGCGGCGCGCCTACCCTGGGACCACACCTCCCCGGGCGTTGACAAGGGCTACCTCCAGCGAGAGTGGCTGCGTGCGCTCGACGAGGTCACCACACCGGACTGCACGCGCACGAGCTGTACCGGCTGCGGGGTCTGCCCCACGCTTGGAGTACACAACGTCATTCAGGGGGTGAGATCGTGAGTCGCACCCAGGTGCAGCCTGTGAAGGCGCGCCCGCAGGATCTGCCCGTAAAGGCAGACCTTGCCCGCCTCCGCGTTGCCTATCGCAAGGACAGCCGCCTTGCGTATCTTGGTCACCTTGACCTCATTGCCACGATTGAGCGCTGCGTGCGCCGCGCGGGCCTTCCCTTCTCCATTGGAAACGGCTTTGCGCGTCGGATGCGCATCCAGTTCTCTAGCGCGCTTCCGGTTGGGGCAAGTTCTGCCTGCGAGTACTTTGACCTAAGGCTCGATGAGAGCGTTGACCCCGATGAGGCCCTCGGTGCGCTGCGCGGGGCAACTCCTCGCGCCCTGGAGCCGTTTCGTGCGACCTACGTCCCCGGACGCCTTCCTGCGCTTGAGGCGTGGCTTGACCGTGCGAGCTGGGAGATAGAGCTTGTAGGCTGCGGGGCCACCGCCGCGGAGCTTCTTGATGCCGTGGAGCTCGTGAGGGGCCGCGGCACTCTCACGTACCTGCGCGGCGAGAAAGAGAAGCGTGTCGATGTGACATCGACGCTGGTCTCTCTTGCCGTCGAGGAGGAAGAGGGCGGGCTTCACGTCAACCTGGAGACACGCTCCTCAAACGCGGGAGCGCTTCGTCCGCAGGTCCTTCTTTCTGCGGCGCTCGGAGAGATCGGGTGTGAGTTGCCGGCCGCGACGCGCATCCGTCGCTGCGCCCAGCGGCACGAGGAAGATGGTCGTCTTGTGGAACCTTTTGGACCGTTTGGCAAGACGGGGGAGACATCAGTATCCTGAGCAAGGTCGCATTCTCGTGACGCGTCTTGCGATGCCGTCTTTTCCCTTACGGCCTCGCAGGTCACGGCAACTCTTTCGTTGACGAGTCATGATGGTGCTAGTAATATAAGCAACTGTTGCATTCAGCCAGCAATGAAGGGTTTCGCACATGTACGCAATCGTAGCAACTGGTGGCAAGCAGTATAAGGTTGCCAAGGGCGACGTCATCGACGTCGAGAAGCTCGACGCGCAGCCTGGCGACAAGGTCGAGCTCCCCGTCCTTCTCCTGAACGACGGCGACAAGACCATCGTTGGCTCTGCCCCGCTCCAGGACAAGAAGGTCACCGCCGAGGTCGTCGAGCAGTTCAAGGGCGAGAAGGTCCTCGTCTTCAAGCTCAAGAAGCGCAAGCGCTACCACCGCGCCAACGGCCACCGTCAGAACCTGACGAAGATCAAGGTCGTCGAGCTTCCCGCGTAAGTCTCTCCTCGGTTTTAGAAGGCAGGTACTACCATGGCACACAAGAAAGGCCTCGGCTCGTCCCGTAACGGCCGTGACTCCAACGCCCAGCGCCTCGGCACCAAGCGCTATGGCGGCCAGTTCGTGAAGGCCGGCGAGATTCTCGTCCGCCAGCGCGGCACGCACATCCACCCCGGTGACAACGTGGGCATCGGCAAGGACGACACCCTGTTCGCCCTCACCGCTGGCACCGTTGAGTTCACCAAGGGCGTCAAGCACCGCGTGCACGTTCGCGAGGCGTAAGCTCATCTCGCGCATTTCGTACGACTCGGGCCCCGGTCACGCGACCGGGGCTCTTTTTTCATGTGGGGACCGTTTACCGTGCGTCCTGATTTGGGCGGTTGGACGCGTCGTCGCAGTTGCCGTACCATGTAAGCTCTAGAAAAGGAGACTCACGTGGAGAACACGTTTACCGATCTTTCTCATATCAACGTCAAGGGCGGAGATGGCGGCGCGGGCTGCATGTCCTTTAGGCGCGAGGCGTTCGTGCCCAAGGGAGGGCCGGACGGCGGCGACGGCGGACGCGGTGGCAACGTGGTCGTGGAGGCCGATCCCCAGCTCTCCTCGCTCATTGACTACCGCTACAAGCACCACTTCCGCGCGGAGCGCGGAAC
This sequence comes from uncultured Olsenella sp., assembly GCA_949291295.1. Taxonomy (GTDB): domain Bacteria; phylum Actinomycetota; class Coriobacteriia; order Coriobacteriales; family Atopobiaceae; genus Thermophilibacter. The sequence goes on along the minus strand of CASEVE010000006.1, from coordinate 60,830 downwards.
GCATGGCCAGGGCGCCCGTCGTCACGGCAGGGACGGTGCCGATCTCGTGTTGCGCGTGCCCGTAGGCACCGTGGTGCGCGAGCTCGATCCCGAGACTCAGCTTCCCGCCTATGACATCGCCGACCTCACCCAGCCCGGCGAGCGCGTCGTCGTTGCCCCCGGAGGCGCGGGAGGGCGCGGAAACATCCACTTCGTGACCTCCGTTCGTCGCGCTCCCGCGTTTGCCGAGAAGGGGGAGCCTGCGCGCGAGCACTGGATCGAGCTTGAGATGAAGCTCATGGCCGACGCCGCGCTTGTGGGCATGCCCTCGGTGGGGAAGAGCTCCATCATCGCGCGCATTAGCGCCGCTCGTCCCAAGATCGCCGACTATCCCTTTACCACGCTCGTTCCCAACCTCGGCGTCGCCCGTGCCGCAAACGGCCAGTCGTTCGTTGCGGCCGACGTCCCCGGCCTCATCGAGGGCGCGAGCGAGGGCAAGGGCCTGGGGCATCAGTTCCTGCGCCACATCGAGCGCACGGCGCTCATCCTTCACGTCGTTGACGTGACGGGAGGCTATGAGGGCAGGGATGCCGTCGAGGATTACCACACCATCAATGACGAGCTCGCGGCCTATGCCTCCGAGCTTGCCTCCCGCCCCCAGATCGTTGTTGCCAACAAGTGCGACCTGCCGGGGGTCGAGGAGGCCGTCGAGCGTCTTCGCGCAGAGGCGGAGCGTGACGGGCATGCGTTCTTTGCGGTCTCGGCAGCCACGGGTGTGGGTCTCGACGCGCTTGTCTCGCACTGCGCGGCGGAGGTTTCCCGTCTGCGCGCCGAGGCGGCAAGCGCAGCGCCTGCCCTTGACCTCAGCGAGCGCTGGGAGCGCGAGCGCCAGCGCAGGGACCGCCAGATTCGCGTGCGCCGAGAGGAGCGTCACGCTTGGCGCGTCACGGGCTCTCAGATCGAGCGCATGGTCATCCAGACCGACTGGGACAACGACGAGGCCGTCGCCTACCTCCAGCATCGCTTTGACCGCTGCGGTCTTGACGATGCCCTATCCAAGGCCGGCGCCGTCAATGGTGACGAGGTTCGCATCCTTGAGCTCACGTTTACCTTCGAGGGTGCCGACGAGGCCCCCGACTTCGATGAGCTCGTCGAGGATGACCTCGAGGTCACAGCTGAGGAGGCTGAGGAGTAGATGGGCGCGCCGAGGCTCATGGTCGTAAAGATCGGCTCGTCTACGCTGGTGGACGAGACGGGTGCGCTTGACCGTGGCTTCATTCGCTCGCTCTGCGATCAGCTTGCGGCGCTCGTCTCTGGGGGAACTCGCGTTGTCGTGGTGTCCTCCGGTGCCGCCGCCGCAGGTCGTGACATCCTCGGTTTTGCCGAGCGTCCCAATGACATAGCTACGCTACAGGCCTGTGCGGCCGCCGGACAGGCGCGCCTCACCCAGGCGTATGCCGACGTTCTAGCGGAGCGGGGCATACCCTGTGGCCAGGTGCTCCTCACGCGCCGTGACGTCATGGACAGAGACGCCTTCCTGAACGCCCGAACCACGCTCACTCGTCTGCTCGAGCTTGGGGCGGTGCCCGTTGTCAACGAGAACGACACCGTCTCCACCGCAGAGTTTGCGTTTGGTGACAATGACATGCTCGGCGCGCTCGTTGCCGCGCTCGTGGGGGCGGAGCTCTACGTCATCTGCTCCGATGTCGAAGGCCTCTTTACGGCAAATCCTCAAGACGACCCGTCGGCGACGCTGATTGAACATGTGAGCGAGGTCGACCACAGCCTTACCGCCATTGCCGGCGGCTCGGGTACGTCCTATGGAACAGGAGGGATGTCCTCAAAGCTCCGTGCCGCCCGCGCGATGCTCGCGGCGGGCGTTCCGATGGTAATTTGTCGCGGACGTCGCGAGGGCGTTCTTTTGGAGGTGGCGTCAGGAAGGGCGGTGGGGACCCGCTTCGAGGCGCCCGACGGATCGACCCACGAGGGCGGAAGAAAGCTCTGGATTGGTCTGGCCGAGGTTCCGCGCGGCACGATTGCCCTTGACGAGGGCGCCACCCGTGCCGTCCTGGAGCGGGGTGCCTCCATTCTGCCCGTTGGCGTCGTCTCCTCCAGCGGTGGGTATGAGCGAGGGGACGTCATCAACGTGCAGTCCAGCTCCGGCGATCTCATCGGTCGCGGGATAGCCCGCTACTCCTCCGAGGACATGTCTCGCGTCCGTGGAATAAAGCTCGACGTCATTTCTCGTTTTTTGGGAGAAGATCGCGCTCAGCCCGCCATTCACCGAGACGATCTTCTCGTCTTCTAGAAAAAGGGGGACCGCATGTCTGAGTCACGTAGAAAAGCCGGTCTTGCTCGCGAGGCTTCCTATCTCATGGGTCAAGCCTCTGCCGCCACCCGCTCTAAGGCAATCCTTGCTGCGGCGCACAACATCCTCGATCGATCGGATGAGATTTGTGCCGCCAACGAGCGTGACCTTGCGCGCGGAAGGTCCAACGGGATGCCCCTTCCGCTCCAGGACCGCCTTCTGCTCGACGAGGGAAGGCTTGCCTCGATAGCCGCCTCGCTTAAGCAGATCGCCCGACAGGACGATCCGCTCGGCTGCGTCGTGGGGGGCAGGACGCTCGACTCAGGCATTCGCATCGAGCAGGTGCGCGTCCCCCTGGGCGTCGTTGCCATTGTCTACGAGGCCCGTCCCAACGTGACCGCCGATGCCTTCGCCCTCTGCGTTCGCTCCGGCAACTCCTGCGTCCTCAAGGGTGGCTCGGCTGCGCGCGAGTCCTGCGAGGCCATTGCGGCGGCATGTCGCGACGCGCTCGCTCAGACAGGGCTTCCCTCAGACGCCATCCAATATGTCTCCGACAACGCGGAGCATACCGAGACAGAGGAGCTCATCCGCGCAAACGGGCTCATCGACGTCCTCATCCCTCGCGGCGGAGCATCCCTTATCAGGCACTGCGTCGAGAACGCCACGGTTCCCGTCATCGAGACCGGGACTGGAAACTGCCACATCTACCTGCACCGCGACGCAGATGTCGAGAAGGCCGTGGACATTGTGGTGAACGCCAAGTGCTCCCGTCCGGGTGTCTGCAACGCCGCTGAGTCCCTGCTCGTTGACAGCTGCGCCGCCACCCGGCTGCTTCCTCCTGTCCTTCTCGCCCTTTGCGAGCGCGGCGTCGAGCTTGTTGGCGACGAGCTTGCATGCTCCGTGGCGGCATCGTGCGGCATTGAGATGTCCGCGGCGTCAGAGGACGACTGGGGCCGCGAATACCTGGACCTCAAGATGAGCGTTTGCTGCGTCGAGGACGTTTCGGAAGCCATCGCTCACATCAATCGCTATGGCACGGGGCACTCCGAGGCCATCGTGAGCGAGTCGTATCCCGCGTGCGAGGCCTTCCTGGCGGGCGTTGACGCCGCGGCGGTCTACGCTAACGCCTCGACGCGTTTTACCGACGGCGGCGTCTTTGGTCTCGGCGGGGAGATCGGCATCTCGACGCAGAAGCTCCACGCGCGCGGTCCCATGGGGGCAGAGGCGCTCACGACCACGAAGTACCTCGTTCGCGGGGACGGGCAGATCCGATGAGCATCGACGTTTCCGCGCTTCGCGCGGCAGACCTTCCCGTGCTGGGCAACGATGAAGGCAAGACCTATCGCCTCGGCATCATGGGCGGGACCTTCGATCCCATCCACTACGGTCACCTCGTTGCCGCCGAGCAGGCCTTCGATGACCTCAAGCTTGACCTCGTGGTGTTCATGCCGGCCGGTCGTCCCGCGTTCAAGCAGGGAAAGGACGTGACCTCGAGCGAGGAGCGCTTTGCGATGACGCTGCTCGCAACGGCAGACAACCCGCACTTCGTTGCCTCTCGCTTTGAGATCGACCGAGAGGGCGTAACCTATACCGCAGATACCTTGAGGCTCCTGCGCAAGCTCTATCCCAGCAACGTTGAGTTCTACTTCATCACGGGAGCCGATGCCATCACGGAGATCGTCACCTGGCGCGACGCCGCGGACATCGCTCGTCTCGCCCATCTTGTGGCGGCCACTCGTCCCGGCTACGACCTCGACCGCGCCTGGGATGCGATCGCGGCCTCCGGGCTCGACTTTGACGTTACCTACCTCTCGGTTCCCGCGCTCGCGATTTCCTCCAGCTACCTGCGCGAGCGGGTGGGCGCGGGGCAGAGCCTTCGCTACCTCACGCCAGATCAGGTGACGGGATACCTTCACAAGCATGGTCTCTATGGTGTGGCACGAAGCCGCTACGGGCAGACGAGGGAGGTCGTGGCATAGATGGCGAAGAAGAAGTACAAGATTCGCTACACGCCCGAGCAGGAGGCCCTTCTCGCGCGGCTCCGGTCCGACCTTGCCGAGCACCTCTCAAAGAAGCCGAGGCGCCTCGCGCACTCGCTCTCCGTTGCCAAGACCGCGGAGCGCCTGGCGCTCATCTATGGCGTCGACCCCTTCCTCGCCCATGCCGCGGGCATTCTCCATGACTGGGAGAAGGCGTCGTCGGCAGCCGAGCAGCTCGCCCATGCCCGCGAGCTTGGGATAGACCTTGGGGTAGACCTTGAGATGGTGCACTCGCTGCTGCATGGAATCATTGCCTCCCGCACGCTTCCTGAGCGCTACCCCGAGCTGCCTCCTGCGGTGTGGCATGCCATAGCGGTGCACACCTCCGCCTCGGCGGATATGAGACCGCTCGACGAGGTGCTCTTTGTCGCGGACGGCATCGAGCCTCTGAGGGCGTCGTCGCCCGGGATTGAGAGGACGCGCTCTCTTGTGGGAAAGGCCACCTTGGATGACCTCTTCTGGGAGTCCTTTGTGGGGGGAGTCGTCTACGTTCTTCAGGGTGGACGCTATCTCTTTCCGGGGACCATTGACGTGTACAATTGCCTTGCCGCGCGCCGCGCGGGAAGAAAAGGCTAGGAGACTGCATGACCGTAACTTCACTTGAGCTTGCCAAGGTCGCCGCCATTGCGGCAGATTCCAAGAAGGCGAGTGACCTCATCCTTCTTGACCTCTCGTCCAAGACCGACGTCTGCGACTACTTACTCATCTGTACCGGAGAGAACTCTCGTCAGGTCGACGCCATCGTAGACGAGGTTCGCGCAAAGGTGAGTGCCAACTGCGGCGTCTCGCCGCTCTCCTGCGAGGGCAGAGAGGGGCTCTCCTGGGTGCTGCTCGACTACGGCTCTGTTGTCGTCCATGTGTTCAAGCCCGAGACGAGGGACTTCTATCGACTGGAGCGTCTCTGGGGAGATGCCCCGCGAGTCGAGCTCAGCCTCGAGTAGGCTCGTCTCGTCAGGCATCCTTGTGCATGGGAGCCGTGTCGGACGTCTTCTCCCTGAAGCGCAGGTCTCTTCCATAGCTCACCGCGTCGTCCCCAAAGCGCTCCCTGAGCGCGTCGGTCACGCGGCCGAGCCCCGATCTGTCGGGCTCCTCGCGCTTGGCATCCTCGCCAAAGAGCGCGAGCTGGGAGGGGCGGGGACCATCAAAGCCCGACACGCCCACACCCACGAGCCTGACGTGGGTTCCTTGCGTCCAGATTTCACTGAGCAAGTCCAGGGCAACCCTCCCAAACGCGCGCTCGTCGCTCGTGGGGGAGGAAAGCGTCCTTTGTGCGGTGCGGGACTGCCTTACGTCAAACTTGAGCTTGAGGGTTACGGTTGTCCCTGCGAGCCCCTTTTTTCGCAGCCTGTGGCCCACAAGGCCCGCAACATGCTTGATGGCGGCCTCGATGTCGGCACGCTCTGTCAGGTCGTGCGAGAAGGTCCGCTCGTTGGAGACGGATTTGACCTCCTCTGGCGCTGCGGCCTCGGCAACGCTGCTGCGCTCAAGACCGGCGGCACGCTCCGCCATGCGCGGTCCGAGCACGCCGAAGCTCCGCTCGAGCTCGCGGACGTCTGCTCGGGACAGCTCTCCCAGGGTGCGTATCCCCATCTTCCTTAGACGCTCCTGAGTTGCGGGCCCCACGCCGCTCATGGCCCCTACGGGCAGCGGCGCAAGAAAGACGCGCTCGGTGCCGGGCAGGACAACGGTCAGACCGCGGGGCTTCTCTCGCTCCGAGGCGATCTTTGCCACGGTTTTGTTGACGCCAATTCCAATGGAGCAGGTGACGCCGAGCTGGGCGACGCGTGTCTGAATGCGACGGCAGATCTCAACCGGGCTCTCCTTGGAGAAGCGCCCCGGCGTGACGTCAAAGAACGCCTCGTCGATTGAGACCTGCTCAACGAGGGGGGTCTCGTCGCCGAGTATTCCCATTACCTGTGCGCTGAGCTCGCGGTAGCGGTCGAAATGACCCTGCGTCCAGATGGCCTGAGGGCAGAGTCGCGCGGCGATGGCAGAGGGCATGGCCGAGTGCACCCCGTACGCCCTTGCCTCGTAGGAGGCAGTTGAGACCACGCCCCTCTTGTCGGCAGAACCACCAACTATGACGGGCTTGCCCCTCCAGTCAGGATGGTCGAGCTGCTCAACCGAGGCGAAGAAGGCGTCAAGGTCGAGAAGCCCCACAGCGGGGCCGTTCCACGCAAAGGCATCGGGACCACCGGCGCGGGGTCCGTCCTGTGCGTTACGAGGAGTATCGGGTGCTGTGCTCATGTCCCCATTATAGGGACACGGTGAAGGTGGTGCCGGAGGCGGCGTCAGAGGTGGCGGAGATCTTTCCGCCCATGGACTCGACGAGGCTCTTCGCAATGGCTAGGCCCAAGCCAAAGCCACCGTTTTTCTGGCGCTCGCGTGCGTCGTCGGTCCGGTAGAAGCGGTCGAAGATGTGGCTTAAGTCCTCCGGGGAGATGACCTCCCCGCGGTTGTTCACGCTCAGTCGTGCGTGCTTTCCCTCTCCGGTGAGGGTGACGCGCACCGGCGTCCCCCCGCTCGCATACTTTGTGGCGTTGTCAAGAAGGGTCCTCACCACGCGCTTGAGGCCTTCTTGGTCCGCCGGGGCGTGCAGACCCGGCACGAGGCTGCACTCGATCGAGCACCCGCGCTCAAAGGCAACGGCGTCAAACTCGAGGGCGCATCGGGAGACCAGCTCGCTCACGTCGACGCTCTCCAGGTTTCGCTCGGCCTTTGCCGTCGTGGCAGCCTGCTCGTCTGCGCGGGCGAGCGTGAGCAGGTCCTCGACGAGGCCCTTCATGTGCCCCGCCTCATCTGCCGTGCTGTCTATCCAGCGGCGCGTCTCCTCCGGGATCCCCTCGGTGCCCTGGAGGATCTGAGTGTTGGCAAGGATGACCGCAAGGGGTGTCTTAAGCTCGTGGGAGGCGTCGGAGACAAAGCGTCGCTGACGCTCCCAGGCGCGCGCCACGGGACGGAGGGCCCATCCCGAGAGCAGGTAGGAAATCACAAAGAGCACGCCCATCGAGACCGCAAAGATGACGAGGCTCGTAAGCGTCTGGACGCGCAGGCTCGCCGCACGAGAGAACGTGTCGACGAGGGCGATGCGCCAGCCCCAGGGGGTCTGCGTCTTCATCCACGCAACGTGGTACTCGCTGCAGTTTCCCGAACTCTCCGAGCTGCTCAGCGCGTCGATGATGACCTCTTGGAGCATGTCGTCAGGAATCTCTATCGCCGTGTTGCCGTATCCCGCGTACGGGGTCCCGTCCGGTGACACCTCGACGACGACGGCGAGCATGAGGTCGGCGCTCTGCTCGCCCGTCGTGTCGCCGAGCGTGATGTCCTCGATCTGGCCGTCGATGGCCCGCTGGAGCAGCTCGAGCGTAAAGGAACGCTGCATCATCGCGTTGGAGAGCAGCGAGGAGCCAAGCACACCAAGAAGCACGAGGCCGACGAGCAGCATCGATATGGCGATGAACTCTCTTCTGAGGCGCGCGAGCATGCGATGACTCCCTTAGTCGGCTAGGACCTCGAGGCGATAGCCGAGCATCCTGAGGGTCGTAATCTGAACCTTGGACCCAATGTGGGCAAGCTTCTTGCGCAGGAACGAGACGTAGGCCTCGACGGAGTTCTCGGATGCCTCCGAATCCGCCCACACGCGCGAGAGCAGGTCCTGCTTGGAGACGACCCGCGCACTTGAGGTCATGAGGATGCTCATGACCTCAAACTCCTTGCCCGAGAGGTGGACGACGGCGTCGCGGCAGCTCAGGTCGTGGGTGGAGAGGTCGAGCTTGACGTCGGCAAAGGTCACCTCGTCGATGAGCACGTCCCCGCGACGGCGGGTGAGTGCTCTCAGGCGGGCGAGGAGCTCGGGCGCCTCAAAGGGCTTGGTCATGTAGTCGTCGGCGCCGGCGTCAAGGCCCTTGACCTTATCGTCTAGCGAGGTTCGCGCCGTGAGCATGAGAACGGGAACGGAGACGCCCTGCCTGCGCATCTCATGTACGATTTCGTTGCCGTCCATGCCCGGAAGCATGATGTCCATTACCACGGCGTCGTAGGCGCCGGAAAGTGCCGCGCGCAGTCCCGCCCTGCCGTCATAGACGGCGTCTGCATGCTGAGCGTCTCCCTCGATGATGTGCACGATGGCGTCCGCGAGGTTACGCTCGTCCTCAACGACCAGAATGTTCACGGGTGCTCCTTGTCGATCGGTTGCACGGTTGCCGTGCCCGCTACTGGCTCGTATCCTACCCAGGGTCGCTGAAATTCATCTTAAGCTCCGCTGCCGGTCTTGCTCGGGCATGGGTCATTCACAAAAACTGCACCTTGCGACCACATTAAAGAGTCGTATGATGAATAACTGTTTGTGGTCAAGCGGTGCGACCACCTCACATCTACCGCGCGCACCGCACGTACGAAGGAGTTTTCATTGGCAGTCAAGATTCGCCTGGCCCGTCACGGTGCCAAGAAGCGTCCGTACTACCGCGTCGTCGTCGCCGACGGCCGCATGCCGCGTGACGGTCGCTACATCGAGGAGGTCGGCCGCTACAACCCGCTGACCAACCCCAAGGTGATTGACATCAACCTCGAGAAGGTCGACGAGTGGGTCGCCAAGGGCGCCCAGCCCACCAACGCCGTCTCCCATCTCATCGACATTGCCCGCAACGGCCAGCCTGTCGTCGAGAAGAAGACCAAGATCTCGAAGAAGGCCGCTGCCAAGGCCGCCGCTGCTGCTGAGGCTGCTGCCGAGGCTGCCGACGCCGAGTAGGCCCTGCGATGGAGACCCAGGAAAGCGGTCTCGTCGAGACCGAGGGGCAGGAGCTGCCCTCCGACAAGGTCGCCGATCTCGTTGAGTACATCGTGTGCGGGCTCGTTGACGATGAGACTGCCGTCTCCCTTGACGTAACCGATTCCGAGGAGGGTTCGCTCATCGAGGTGAGCTGCTCCGAGGAGGACGCTGGTCGCGTTATTGGTCGCAAGGGCCGCACGATCAAGGCAATCCGCACGCTCGCCCGTGCCCTCGGGCAGCGCGTCGGCACCTCTGTTGAGGTCGAGGTCGTGGGCTAGTTCGGATGAAGGCCCGCTATCGCTGCATAGCCCGTGTCGAGAAATCACACGGAAGAAGAGGGGAGGTCGTGACGGTTCCCGTCCACGGCCTTCCTTCTCTTGTTCGCGAGGGACTCGAGGTCGCCGTTGTGCCGCCACGCCTCAAGGGCTCTCGGTGGCACACGGTGACGAGCGTCTCTCATGACAGCCGCGCCGGATCGCTGACGGCGCTCTCCGGCGTATGCTCCCTGGCCGACGCCGAGCCCCTCGTTGGCCGCTTTCTGCTGGCACGCGAGCAAGACCTGCCCCACGACCTAGCGCTTCACGACCGGGGGCGTCTTGTCGGCCGCGAGGTCCTCGATGAGTGCTCCGGGCGCTCGGGCGTCATCTCCGAGATTCTGACGGGCCCCGCAAACGACGTCTGGGTCCTGCGCGACTCTTCGTTTGAGGTTCTGGTTCCCGTGGTCGACGAGGTGGTCTGCGACGTCCCGCAGACAGGGCCCATCACCGTCAGGGTTCCCCGTGGGCTCAAGTGGGAGGAGCGTGACCAGCTGTGAGATTCGAGGCACTCTCGGTCTTCCCCGAGGTCTTCTCGCCCTATCTCGATGCCTCCATCATGGGTCGGGCGCAACGCTCCGGCGTATTCTCCTTTGAGGCCTACGACCTGCGAGATTGGACCCACGATCGGCATCGCACCGTCGACGACGCACCCTTTGGCGGGGGGCAGGGGATGCTCATGAAGCCCGCTCCCATCTTCGAGGCGCTTGACGAGCTTTCACTCAACGGTTCCTCTTCCCCTCACGTCGTGTTCTTCTCGCCCTGCGGACAGCGTTTTGACCAGCGCGTGGCGGAGCGGCTTGCAACAAAAGAGCGCATCCTGTTTGTCTGCGGTCGCTACGAGGGCATCGACGAGCGCGTCTACACCCTTGCCGACGACGTGCTCTCCATCGGGGATTATGTGCTCACCGGAGGGGAGCTCGCTGCGCTTGTGGTAATGGACGCCGTGGTGCGACTTCTTCCCGGGGCGCTTGGTGACGAGCTTTCCGCCGTCGACGAGTCCTTCTCCTCTGAGGGACTTCTCGAGTACGCGCAGTACACGCGCCCCGCGAGCTATCGGGGCATGGACGTTCCCGAGGTCCTGCTCTCGGGAGACCATGCCAAGGTGCGCGAGTGGCGAAGGAGAAACGCGCTCGAGAGAACCGCTCTCTGGCGTCCCGATCTCCTTGAGTCCGCGAGACTGACCGACGAGGAACGCCTCTTTGCGCAGGACGTCCTGCGCTCCGATGGAGATGATCGCCATGAGTGACGACTACGAGCCCAGACACGCCGCGCCGAGCCGTGAGGACGAGTACCGGCCTCGGCGAAGGGGCCTTCCCTGGCCGGTGAGCGGCCTTATCGCCGGTGTGGGCATAGCCCTTCTGCTGCGCTTCTTTGTCATCGGCGTCTTCTATGTCCCCTCCGGCTCGATGCTCGAGACCATCCACGAGGGAGACCTCATCTTCGGCGAGATGCTGTCGCTCAACTTCAGTGACCCCGAGCCTGGTGACGTCGTCACCTTTGACAGCCCGCTCAAGGAGGGGGAGACCCTCGTGAAGCGCGTTGTTGCCGTTGGGGGTCAGACGATTGACCTCAGGGGCGGTCGCTTCTATGTTGACGGAGAGCCGCTTGACGAGCCCTACACCGACGGCAAGCCCACCGAGTCGCTCTCCGGGTTCGACGGGTCCCAGGGCATCGAGTATCCCTATGAGGTGCCCGAGGGAACGATCTGGGTCATGGGCGACAACAGGACGAACTCAAAGGACTCGCGCTTTTTTGGCCCCGTCTCCGTCGATGACGTAACATCGAGGGTGCTTTTCATCTATTGGCCGCTCTCGCACGTTGGCGCCCTGTAGCGTCCCTGCGAGACGAGAGAAGGACGACCATGAACGACAACGTTCTCACCTTCCAGGACATGATCCTCGCGCTCGAGCACTACTGGGCGGAGCAGGGATGCACCATCATGCAGCCCTACGACTCCGAGGTTGGCGCGGGCACGTTCCACACCGCAACGACCCTGCGCTCCCTTGGACCGGGGGCCTGGCGAACCTGCTACCCCCAGCCCTGCCGCCGTCCCGCGGACGGCCGCTACGGCGAGAACCCCAACCGCATGCAGCACTACTATCAGTTCCAGGTCATCCTGAAGCCGTGCCCTGCCGACTCGCAGGACCTCTACCTCGGCTCGCTCAAGGCGATCGGCCTCGACCCCAACGAGCACGACGTCCGCTTCGTCGAGGATGACTGGGAGAGCCCGACTCTGGGCGCCTGGGGCCTTGGCTGGGAGGTCTGGATGGATGGCATGGAGGTCACCCAGTACACCTACTTCCAGCAGGTGGGTGGCATCGAGGTCGACCCGGTGCCCGTTGAGATCACCTACGGCCTCGAGCGCATCGCCATGTACATCCAGGGCGTCGACTCCGTCTTCGATCTCGTGTGGAGCTATCTGCCCGACGGCACTCCCATGACCTACGGCGACGTGTTCCTCGAGAACGAGCGCGAGTTCTCCGCCTACAACTTCGAGGTGGCAAACGTTGAGATGATGCGCGAGAAGTTCGACGACTACGAGCGCGAGTGCCACGCCTGTCTTGACAGGAAGCTCCCGCTGCCCGCCTACGACTGCGTGATGAAGTGCTCCCATGCCTTCAACATCCTTGATGCGCGCGGGGCAATCTCGGCGACGGAGCGCGCCAACTACATTCTTCGCGTGAGGACCATCGCCAAGCTCTGCTGCGAGTGCTATCTCGCGGAGGTTGCCGGCAAGACCGACGGCGATGCCAAGAAGGGGGAGGTGGCCTAGATGGCAGATACCAAGGACTTCCTGCTCGAGATCGGCACCGAGGAGATGCCCTCGGCGCCGCTCATGAACGCTTCCGGCCAGCTGGGCAAGCTCGTTGCCGCGGGTCTTGACGAGGCGGGCCTGCCCCACGGCGAGGTCCGAGTCATCTCGTCGCCTCGTCGCCTCGCCGCGCTCGTCTCCGACGTGGCCACGGCGACCGACGAGGTCCACGAGGTGCGTCGCGGTCCTGCCGCCAGCATCGCCTTCGACGAGTCCGGCGAGCCGACCAAGGCTGCGGCGGGCTTTGCTCGCAAGTGCGGCATCGATGCCTCCGAGCTCGTTCGCCGCGTTGACTCCGACGGCCGCGAGTACGTCTTCGCCGAGCGCAGCGTCCCCTCCGCGCCCGCGCTTCCCATCCTGTCCTCTCTGTCCGAGCGCGTCATCGGCTCGCTCGAGTGGCCCAACTACCGCAGTCAGCGCTGGGGTTCCACGCACGCCACCTTCGTTCGTCCGATTCGCTGGATCTGCTCGCTTCTGGGCAGCGAGGTCGTACCCGTCTCCTACGCGGACGTCGTAAGCTCCAACGTCACGCGCGGCCACCGCGTGCTCGCACCCGGTGAGCACCTCGTCGCCGAGGCCTCGGACTATGAGCGCGTGCTCGAGGGGGCCTTCGTCCTCTCCGCCGAGAGGAGGGCCGAGGCAATCCGCGCGGGCATCGCTCAGGTCGAGGCCGAGCGCGGTGGCGCGCACGTTGACACGCCCAAGCGCATCTTTGACGAGGTCGTGAACCTCTGCGAGTGGCCCACCGTGCTCGTGGGAACCTTTGACGAGGAGTTTTTGGCCGTTCCGCACGAGATCATCTGCGAGTCGATGCTCTCCAACCAGCGCTACTTCCCGGTCTATGACGCCTCCGGGACTCTCACGCGTGAGTTCGTTGTTGTCTCCAACGCCGACCCCCGCGTCAGCGCCACTGTCGTTGCAGGAAACGAGAAGGTCGTGCGCGCCCGCCTCGACGACGCCAAGTTCTTCTACGACGAGGACCTCAAGCGTCCGATGGAGGAGTTCGTCGATCGCCTGGGCACCGTGACCTTCCAGGAGCGCCTGGGCACCATGCTCCAGAAGGTGGAGCGCATGGAGGGTCTTGCGGCCGTGGTGGCACGGCAGGCGGGTCAGGACGACGACGGCGTTTCCGCCGCGTCGCGCGCCGCTCACCTCGCCAAGGCCGACCTCGTCTCCCAGGCCGTGGTCGAGTTCACCAACCAGCAGGGCGTCATGGGCGGCTACTACGCCGCTGCGGCGGGGGAGTCCGAGGAGGTCTGCGCCGCCATTCGCGAGCACTATCGTCCGCGCTTTGCCGGCGACGAGCTCCCCTCCGGCGTCTGTGGCCGCTGCGTGGCCATTGCGGACAAGCTCGACACCGTCTGCGGAATCTTTGCCATCGACGAGCCCCCCACCGGTTCTTCCGACCCCTATGCGGTGCGTCGTGCCGCCATCGGAATCATCTCCATGCTGAGGACTCTTCCCGGCTGCAACCTTCGTGAGCTCATCGGGCTCTCCCTTGGCGCCTACGCCGCTCAGGGTCTTGACTTCGACCTCGAGGCAGTCTCCCTTTCGGTGGTCAAGTTCTTCCAGGGACGCCTCTCGGCCATCGCCAAGGACGAGGGCGTGCGCCCCGACACGATCGAGGCGGTCAGCTCAGTTGGCGTCATCGATCCCATCGAGTTCATGGCCCGCGCTCACGCGCTCGAGGACGCCCGTAGCCAGAGTCCCGAGCTCTTCGATGCCCTGGCGACCGCATATGCCCGTGCGGCGCACCTCACCGACGCCTCTCTCGGCACCGAGGTCGACGAGAGCCTTCTGGGCGAGGCCGAGCGCGCGCTTCTCGAGGCATGTGGCTCCGGGTCTGTCAAGGTGGACTCCGCGCTCGCGCAGAAGGACTTCTCGGGCGCCCTTGCCGCACTTGCCGAACTCAAGACGCCCATCGACCGATTCTTTGATGACGTACTTGTCATGGACGAGGATACTGCGGTAAGGGAGAATCGCCTGCGTCTGCTCAACCGCTTCGTTGAGGTCTTCGTGGGTGTCGCAGACATCAGTGCACTTTCGCGTAAGAAATAGGCTAGGGTGGAGCTAACGGCTTCCCTGCTTCACCAAAAGGGGTACAGGAGGACTCGCGATGAACAAGCTCGATCTTGATGATGACATCTTCGGTCACGTTGTCCCTCTCATCTACGTGCTCTCTGACGCACGCGGCGAGACCGCAAACACCGTTGTCATGGCTGCTGCCGCCCAGTTTGGAGACAGCTCCGTTGACATCGAGCGCCTCTCCAACGTGAAGGACGTCGACACGGTTCGCACCTTCTTTGACGAGAACTTCGACCCCGAGCGCCCCTGTGCCGTCTTCCACACGTTTGCCAACGGCATCCTGAGGCGTGAGATTCGCCGGGAGCTCGACCGAAGGGGCATCCCCTCGATTGACCTTCTCGGTCCTGCGGTCACGGTCATCTCCACCCTTACCGGTGAGGAGCCGACGCGTGAGATCGGTGCCGTCTACAAGGACGAGACCCCCGCGAACTAGGCCAAGCAACGAGTGCGCCCTCTGGGGGGACGTGCCTTCGGGTGCGTCCCCTTATGCGTTTGAGCCGTTCACCGTTTACCTCCCGTCACTGACCGAATATCAGAATGTGGCTTGCACATCCCTCTCACCTTGCTAACATGACTGCGGTGCGTGTTTTGTGCACGTACGGCCCTGTTGTAAGGACGCTCCACAAGGTGCGTCAGGACACAAGAAAGCAAGGGGAAAACATGGCAGAAAAGCATGTGTACCGCTTTGGCTTCGACGCCAACGGCAACAACGTGACCGAGGTCGCGGGCGAGTCCGTTGCAGAGGCTAAGTGGATCACGGGTGGCAAGGGCGCCAACCTTGCCGAGATGGCCAACATCGGCCTTCCCGTCCCTCCCGGATTCACGATCACCTGCCAGACCTGCGTCGCCTACTCCAGCGCGGGCAACGTTTGGCCTGAGGGCGTTCTCGACGAGATCGACGAGTACCGCAAGGACCTCGAGGAGCGCATGGGCAAGAAGCTCGGCGACTCCGAGGACCCGCTGCTCGTCTCCGTCCGTTCCGGCGCTCCCTTCTCGATGCCGGGCATGATGGACACCGTCCTCAACCTCGGCCTCAACGATGACTCCGTCCAGGGCCTCATCAAGCAGACCGAGAACCCCCGCTTTGCCTATGACTCCTATCGTCGCTTCGTTCAGATGTTCTCTGACGTCGTGATGGGCGTCTCCGGCCAGCTCTTCGAGGACGCCATCGCCGCCAAGAAGGCCGAGAAGGGCGTCAAGCTCGACACCGAGCTCGATGCCGATGACCTCAAGGACCTCGTTGCCACGTTCAAGCAGATCTTTGCCGAGAACGTCGACGCCGAGAAGTACCCCGAGGTTCTCGTTGACGGCAAGATCGAGTTCCCGCACGACCCGCTTGTGCAGCTCCGCCTCGCCGAGCAGGCCGTCTTCGGCTCCTGGAACACCGACCGCGCCATCCTCTACCGCAAGCAGAACAAGATTCCTGACGAGCTCGGCACCGCCGTCAACGTTCAGGTCATGGCGTTCGGCAACAAGGGCAACACCTCCGCCACCGGCGTCGCCTTCACGCGCAACCCCGCCGACGGCACCAACGAGCGCTACGGCGACTTCCTGGTCAACGCTCAGGGCGAGGACGTCGTGGCCGGCATCCGCAACACCGAGCCCATCGCCGACCTGCCCAAGGTCCCCGGTCTCGAGGAGGCTGGCAAGGAGCTCTTCCACGTCTTCGAGATCCTCGAGGACCACTACGCTGACATGATGGACCTCGAGTTCACCATCGAGCAGGGCAAGCTCTGGATGCTCCAGACCCGCGTCGGCAAGCGCACCGCCCTCTCCGCCCTCAAGGTTGCCATCCAGATGTACGAGGAGGGCCGCATCTCCAAGGAGGAGGCGGTCATGCGCGTCGCCCCCGAGCAGCTCGACCAGCTCCTCCACCCGCAGTTTGACCCCAAGGCCGACTACAAGGTCATCGCCAAGGGCCTCAACGCCTCCCCGGGTGCTGCCGTCGGCGCCGTCGTGTTCTCCTCCGCTGACGCCGAGGCCTATGCCGAGGCCGGCAAGCCCTGCATCCTCGTGCGCTGGGAGACCACGCCCGACGACCTCCACGGCATGGTTGCCGCTGAGGGCATCCTGACCTCTCACGGCGGCAAGACCTCCCACGCGGCCGTCATCGCCCGTGGCATGGGCGCCCCCTGCGTCTGCGGCGTCGACGCCCTCCAGATCGACGCTGTCAACAAGGTCTGCACCATCTCCGGCACCGACATCACCCTCCACGAGGGCGACGTCATCTCCATTGACGGCACCACTGGTGACGTCATCATGGGCGAGGTCAAGCTCGTCCGTCCGGAGCTCGGTGGCGACCTCCAGACCATCCTCGACTGGGCCGACGAGGTCCGTCTCAACGCCGACCGCGGTCGCGTGATTGGCGTTCGCGCCAACGCCGACAACCCGGCTGACGCCCAGCTCTCCAAGGACAACGGCGCCTCCGGCATCGGTCTGTGCCGCACCGAGCACATGTTCCTCGGTGAGCGCAAGCAGCTCATCCAGAACTTCATCCTCGCCGACGACGAGGCCGTCAAGGCTGACGCCGTCGAGAAGCTCGGCGCTGCCCAGAAGGGCGACTTCCTCGAGATGTTCAAGGCCATGGACGGCATGCCCGTCATCGTGCGCCTGCTCGATCCGCCTCTGCACGAGTTCCTCGAGGATCCGCGCGACCTCGACGTCGAGATCGCCAAGGAGGAGGCTGCCGGCAAGGACGTCTCCGAGAAGAAGGCCCTTCTCGCCAAGCTCGACTCCTTCCAGGAGGCCAACCCGATGCTCGGCCTTCGTGGCTGCCGCCTCGGCCTGGTCTACCCGGAGCTCAACGTCATGCAGGTGAAGGCCATCGCCTCCGCCACCGCCGAGCTCCAGAAGCAGGGCCTCAACCCCAAGCCCGAGATCATGATCCCGCTCGTGGCCTTCGAGGAGGAGCTCGCCCTCGTCCGCGAGGTCGTCGAGGAGAACATCAAGGCTACCGCCGAGGAGTACGGCGTCGAGCTTGACATCCCGGTCGGCACCATGATCGAGATTCCGCGCGCTGCCATCACCTCCGAGGACATCGCCAAGCACGCCGACTTCTTCTCCTTCGGCACCAACGACCTCACCCAGATGGGTCTCGGCTTCTCCCGTGACGACGTTGAGGCCGCGTTCATGCCGCTCTACCTCGACAAGAAGATCGTCAAGACCAACCCCTTCGCCACGCTCGACAAGGGCGTTGCCAAGCTCGTCCAGATGGGCGTCGAGGGTGGTCACAAGGGCAACCCCGACATCGTCTGCGGCGTCTGCGGCGAGACCGGTGGCGACCCCGAGTCCATCCACATGTACTACGACCTTGGCCTTGACTACGTGTCCTGCTCGCCGTACCGCGTGCCCATCGCGCGTCTCGCGGCTGCCCAGGCCAAGATCGAGTCCAACGGCGGCGCTGAGAAGGTTGCCAAGTAAGCACCTGAGCGTCATCTGAGGTTTCTCAAACGGGAGGGGGCCACGCGCCCCCTCCTGTCATTTGGGGACGTGTTTTTTCTCTCAGAGATTTTGGGACAGGTTTTCTTCTCACGTGAGTTGTTGCTTGCGGGTGACCTTACCGCCTGCTTGCTTGACCTGTCCCATTATTTCTGAGAGAAATAACACGTCCCCAAATGACAGAGGAGCTTGGATGAGGGTTGTGAGCAGGCAAGATCTTGAGAGGCATGAGCACGAGACGCTCTCTGAAGATGCCGCGTTCGCTGATTCCAGCGCCGGCAGGCTCGTCCCGGAGCAGCCTGACCCCCTGAGGACCTGCTACCAGTGCGATAGAGACCGAATCCTCCATAGCAAGAGCTTCAGGCGCCTTGCCCACAAGACGCAGGTCTTTCTCGCTCCTGAGGGCGACCACTACAGGACCCGGCTCATGCACACGCTTGAGGTTGGTCAGGTCGCTCGCTCCATTGCTCGACCCCTTGGCCTCAACGAGGACCTTACCGAGGCCATCGCCCTCGGGCACGATCTTGGTCATACGCCCTTTGGACATGTGGGGGAGCGTGCGCTCTCGCATGCCCTTGCGCGCTATCGCGGACTTGACCCCATGGCACCCGAGAACTCACGTCTCTTTGCACACAACGAGCAGGGCGCGCGCATTGTCGACCTTCTCGAGCGAAACGGCAGCGGACTCAACCTGACTCGTGAGGTTGTTGACGGAATCCGCAATCATACGGGCTCCTTGAGAGCATCGACCCTCGAGGGGCGCGTCGTGGCCCTGGCCGACAGAATTGCCTACGTCTGCCACGACATCGACGATGCCGAGCGCGCCGGACTTCTCTCGGAGGACGATCTTCCCTCCGGTGCTCGTGAGGTTCTAGGAGAGAGCTCCTCTGAGCGAATCGAGACCATGGTTCACGATGCCGTTTCTCGAAGCGAGCTGATTGGCGATGTCGGAATGTCCGACGCCGTCTGGCGAGCGATGATGGAGATGCGCTCCTTCCTCTTCAAGAACCTCTACTCCCATGGTGATGCCAAGTGGGAGGAGCCCAAGGCCTATGCCATGCTCGAGGAGCTCTTTGATTACTTCACGTCGCATCTTGATGAGGTTCCCGAGGAGTACCGCGTGCACGACGACGACCCCGATGTCCAGGTTGCGGACTTTGTCTCCGGTATGACCGACCGCTACGCCATCCGTCTCTACGAGGACCTCAAGATTCCCCAGTCGTGGAAGCGCCGCTAGGCCTCAACGTCTCATGCACTCTTGGTGACGGGGGCCAACGTACGTGTAGAATGATTCCGCACTCGCACAAAGAGGGAGGGACTCATGTCTAGACGTGGCGGAGGGTGTCTTACGGCGGTGGCCGTCGTTTTGTCGCTTCTTGTGGTGGCACTTGGTGCCGGCCTGCTGTATCTCGTTCTCACCAATCAGACGCCTGATGTTCCCGGTGTCTCCGAACAAACGCCCGAGCTTGGTCCCAAGGTCTTTGAGGAGTACACGTGGGAAGAGCTCTCTCAAGTTGCCGATCTCATCTCGGACGCCCCGTCTGAGGACGAGGCTCGCTCGATTGCCGAGAGCTATAACGTTGCCGTTGGGAGTACGCGACCCCTCACGCTCACCGATGGCAGGCAGGCATCTCTTACGGTTGTTGGCATCCGCGCCGATCGCCTGGCGGAGGGGGAGGGGTTTGCCGGACTCACCCTCATGGCCTCTCCGATCTCCGTTCAGCCCATGAACTCGGCTCAGACTAACGAAGGCGGCTGGGAGGGAAGCGAGCTTCGCTCGTGGCTTGCCACCGAGGGCATGGCACTTCTTCCCGATGAGCTTGCGAGCTCGATTGCTCCTGTCAAGAAGCTTACCAACAACACGGGTGTCACCAGCGACCCCGCAGCGGTTACCGAGACGGCAGACGCTCTCTGGCTCTTCTCGGGCTCTGAGGTCTGTGGCCCCATCACCTGGTTTACCGACGAGTATGGAACCGAGCCCAATGCCTACACCGGCTATGTCAACTTTGTTCCCTACGACGAGCTGCTCTCCTCGGAGGGGAGCCAGTACGAGTACTTCTCTGCCGCGGGTGTGAGCGCCCAGTCGGACCCCAACGGGACGCTGCGGCTCACGTACGGCGGGTCCGAGACCTCCTGGTGGTATCGCTCCTCGTATCCCTACTCCTTTACCGGCGAGGACGCGAGCTTCTTCTTCCAGGTCATGGCGTCCGGATTCCCCTCCACCACGGGGCTTGCGAGCGAGCCCTCGGGTGTGACGGTGGGCCTGTGCCTGTAGTGCGCCCACAACAAAAGTTGTGTGGTTCTTGTCCAAATGCCCGGTGTGCCCTATAATCAACCGCTGTGTGTAAACCTATGTGTCGTTCGCACGTGCGTCGGCACCTCTAGAGAAGAACGAGGTATGAACATGGATTACATCCGCGCCATCGAGCGTCAGCAGATTCGCGAGGACATCCCCGCAGTCAAGGTTGGCGACCACGTCAAGGTCCACTATCGCATCGTCGAGGGCGACCGCACCCGCGAGCAGGTCTTTGAGGGCGACGTGATCCGCATGAGCGGCGAGGGTGCTCGCGAGACCTTCACCGTTCGCAAGATCAGCTTCTCCGTGGGCGTCGAGCGCACCTTCCCGCTGCACAGCCCCAAGATTGCCAAGCTCGAGGTTGTCCGTCACGGCGACATTCGTCGCGCCAAGCTCTACTACCTCCGCGATCGCGTGGGCAAGGCCGCCCGCATTCGCGAGAAGCGCGACTAACTCTTTTCCAGCACGCATTTTGGGCCGCCCCTTCGGGGGCGGCCTTCTTGTATGGGAGGGACAACTATCGATGGGTGACGAGTCGCTTCGTCCCACGACCGCCCGAGAGGTCGTCGCCATTCTCTCTGACGCCCCGCTCGACGAGGCACGCGCCCTCATAGAGCGCTACGCGGAAGACCCTCGCAAGCAGGTGCAGCGGGCCGTAGCGGCGGCTCGCAGACGCATCGAAAAGGACGAGGCGGAGCACGAGCGCGTCAATCGTCTCTACGAGCTTCAGCGCACCTTGGGCGGTGAGGGCCTCATTGTTGGGGTTGACGAGGTGGGAAGGGGAGCGCTTGCCGGCCCGCTTACCGTAGCCGCCGTGTGCCTTCCCGATGAGCCCCAAATCCTTGGGCTCAATGATTCCAAGAAGCTCACGCCCTCCCATCGCGAGGCGCTCGCCGCCGAGATAGCTGACGTTGCGGTTGCCATTGGCATCGCCCATGTGGAGCCCGCCTCCATCGACGCGCTTGGAATGGGGACCTGCCTCAGGATGGCCATGGCCGCGGCAATCGATGACACGGGCTTGCGCCCCGATTGCGTCCTCATTGACGGAAATCCCGTTCACGCCCATCCCCTCGAGCGCTGCGTGGTCAAGGGAGACGCCAAGATCGCGGCCATCTCCGCTGCGTCTATTGTGGCCAAGGTCACGCGTGATGCCCTCATGACGAGCTATGACGAGGAGTATCCCGGCTATCACCTCGCCTCATGCAAGGGATATGGCTCTTCCGAGCATATCGAGGCGATTCGCTCCCTTGGCCTTTCGCCCATCCATCGCGTCTCCTTTTGTGGAAACTTCTTGGAGACTATGAGACTGTTTTAACTCCTTATAATCTGTGTCCCCTTCACCGAACACCCTCTTCGCCACGTGTGACCTTGTGGTTGCCAAGAACCGCCGCCACGCCGGAAAGCTTCGTGCAAGCTTGGTGTTGCTGGGAGGAAGGTTCGTGTAAGAGCGCTCTGCCATGCTCGCTTTCAAGACGTTTGAGGGGAGGCTGCATGTGCGAGTTGATTGACGGTGCTGGTGGCATGGGGGCTCAGGGCGAGCCCTTGGCTTCGACCGTTTCAGGACCTGCCGACGATCCCGGCGACATTCGTTCGATTTCTTCTCACGAGCTCGGAAAGCGGGGCGAGGATCGCGTCGCCTCATGGCTGGTCGAGAAGGGCTGGACTATCCTCTATAGAAACTGGCGATGTGATGTTGGTGAGATCGACATCGTTGCCTACGACCCCGACGGAAACGTGTCTCTCATCGAGGTCAAGACGAGGCTTGCTCTTGGCGAGCATCCAGAGCGTTGTCCCGGATGGACTCCGGAAGATGCCGTTGACGAAGACAAGCAGAGACGCTACGAGCGTCTTGCACAGGTGTTTCTCCGCTGCAATCCGGAGGTGCGGTCGATTAGGTTCGATGTCGTCGCGCTGAGCGTGACCGGCCTCGACCGGGCACACATCAGGTTTATCAGAAACGCCTTTGATCGGCCGGGTGCATGATGGGGTGCGTGGCATGTGTCGAGACGCTTTCTCTATATGGGGTGGAGACCAGGCGGGTCTCCGTTGAGGTGAGCGTCTCTGGCGGAATCCCCGGCGTCGACATCGTGGGCATGCCGGACTCCTCTGTTCTGGAGGCACGTTCGCGTGTGAGGTGCGCAATGAGGTCGTGCGATTTTGACCTTCCGAGGGAGCGCATCACCGTCAACCTTGCCCCGGCGGGCATTCGGAAGAGCGGAACCGCGTTTGATTTGCCCATAGCCGCGGCAATTCTCATTGCCACGCATCAGCTGCCCCCTGATCTCGCTCGCAACTATCTGCTTGTTGGCGAGCTTGGGCTCGACGGGTCGGTAAATCCGGTGAGAGGAGACGTTGCTTACGCCGCACGCGCTCGCGACCTTGGCCTTACCCTTGTCACCTCGGCGGCCAGCCCGCTTGTTCTGGGCTGCGCGGACGACGTCAGGGGAATCTGCTCGCTCTCCCAGCTCAAAGGTGGTCTGGCTGCGCTTCCGCCCCTTTGGGTGGAGGGTGACGAGTGTGTTGGTGACGCCCCGGCACGGCTTGACTTTGATGATGTCGTTGACCAGGAGCTCGCCAAGCGCGCCATGATCATCGCCGCCGCGGGAAGGCACGGGATTCTCATGGTTGGCCCCCCGGGAGCCGGCAAGACCATGCTCGCGAGACGACTTCCCACCATCTTGCCCCCGCTCAGTGAGACGGAGCGGGCCGAGGCCCTTCTCGTCCACTCTGTGGCAGGCCAGCCCATTGAGTCAATAGCGCGTGGGGAGCGTCCCTTTAGGGCACCGCACCACTCAATATCCACGGGAGGGCTCGTGGGCGGCGGGAGGCCCGTCCTTCCCGGTGAGATTTCTCTGGCCCATGAGGGGGTGCTCTTTCTGGACGAGCTTCCGGAGTTTGCGAGCAACACCCTCCAGGCGCTGCGACAGCCGCTCGAGGACCATGTCGTGCGCATCTCGCGCGTGGACGGGACCTTTACCTTTCCCTGTGACTTCCAGCTGGTTGCCGCGGCAAACCCCTGTCCCTGCGGGCACCTTGGTGACGTGGGGCACGACTGCACGTGCTCCGCCTCTCGAATAGCTGCGTATCAGGCAAAGATTGGCGGTCCGCTCATGGATCGCATCGATGTCGTGGTTGACGTGGCTCGCCCAAAGACGTCAAAGGTCATCAAGGGACAGACCGGGATGGGTTCGGGCCAGATGGCGGAGGACGTCTCAAGGGCCCGGGAGTTTGGCTCCTGGCGTGAGGCGCATCTGGGGGAGGGGACCAAAGACCCCATCTCTCGGGCACGCTTGGACCTGAGGGCACAGGAGGTCTTTGAGGGGTTTGCGGAAAGACTCGCCCTCGGCGGCAGGGCGATAGTGCGAGTCGCGCGCGTGGCCAGAACCATTGCTGATTTAGACGAGCGAGAGCTCGTGAGCGAGGATGACGTTGTCGAGGCGCTCGGCTTCAGGTCGCGCGCCGTGGAGTGAGGTGGGGCAAATGTCGTTTGCGGGGCCTGCGGGCGGCTGGGAGATCAAGCGAGGGGATAAGGATTACCCTGATGCCCTTGAGGACCTGTCATCCCCGCCCGACGTCATCTACGGACTGGGAGACCCTCGGGTGCTCGCGTGTCCCTCGCTTGCCATTGTGGGGGCGAGAAGGGCGACTCCCTACGGCCTTGCCATAGCCGAAATGGCGGCGCGCGTTGCCAGTGAGTGCAACGTCGTCGTTGTCTCCGGCGGAGCGATGGGCTGCGATCATGCCGCGGGCCGTGCGACGCTCTCGTCTGGAGGCAGAACCGTCGTGGTGTCGGGGTGCGGTGCTGATGTGGTCTACCCGTCCACGTCGCGTGACGTGTTCGAGGGCGCCGTTGCCCGCGGTGGGGCCGTGGTCTCCGCCGAGCGCTGGGGATCGGGCCCCAGAAGATGGGCGTTTCCCAAGAGAAACGCGCTCATCGCCGCGCTCTCGCGCGTGCTTATCGTAACTGAGGCGGGTCAGCGCTCGGGCACCATGTCCACGGCAGACTCGGCCGCGGAGCTGGGCAGGACCGTATACGCAATTCCCGGGTCCATATTCTCTCCCAATTCGTCTGGAACAAATCGGCTCATCTGCGAGGGTGCGCGCGTCATCCCGGACGAGCAGTCGCTGGCGGTTGCGATCTCCCTTGACTTTGGCGTTGCACGGTTCTCTCAGCAGGATCGACGGCCTGAGATGGGACCGGTCATGTCTGCGCTCATGGCGTCTCCCTCGCGTCCCGACGAGCTGGCGGCTCGTTTGGGCGAAAGCGTCCTCACCATTCTCAAGTCACTCACCGAGCTCGAGTCGAGGGGTATGGTGGAAAGACTGCCTGATGGTAGATACTCGCCGACGCAGAGCTGCCTGTTGGGGCACAATGGGACGACATGATCGTTTGGCGCTCGCGCGCCGAGAGGGGGAGAGCCATGGGTCACGTTGTCACGGTTGTGGGAGGCGGTCTTGCGGGAAGCGAGTGCGCGCTTCAGCTTGCTCGCAGGGGCGTTAGGGTTCGTCTGTACGAGCAGCGGCCCCAATGCGCATCTCCTGCCCACCACACCGGCAACCTTGCCGAGCTCGTGTGCTCCAACTCCCTCAAGTCAACAAAGCCCGACACGGCAGCGGGGCTGCTCAAAAGCGAGCTGGACGCGCTCGGCTGCGTCCTTCTTGACTGCGCGCGGCGCTGCTCGGTTCCCGCAGGCGGCGCGCTCGCGGTTGACCGCGAGGCCTTCTCTGCGGAGGTGACGCGGCTCGTTGAGGAGTGCCCGGAGATTGAGCTCATCCGCGAGCGCGTCTCCTCGCTGCCCGAGGGGCCCTGCGTCATAGCCGCCGGGCCGCTCTGCTCGGAGGACCTCTTCGACGCACTTGCGGCTGCGGTGGGTGGGACCAAGATGAGCTTTTTCGACGCTGCGGCTCCCATCGTCGACGCCGACACGCTGGACCGCTCGGTTATCTTTTCTCAGTCCCGATACCAGGAGGGCGAGGGCGGCGACTACCTCAACTGTCCCATGAGCAAAGACGAGTACGATGCGTTCATGGAGGCGCTGCTCTCTGCCGAGCGCGTCATCTCGCGTGACTTTGAGCAGCGTGACCTTTTCTGTGCCTGTCAGCCCCTCGAGGAGGTTGCTCGTACCGGTCACGACTCGCTGCGCTTTGGTGCGCTCAAGCCCGTGGGCCTAACCGACCCCAGGACGGGAAGGCGACCCTGGGCTGCCGTTCAGCTGCGTGCGGAGAACTCAGCGAGAACCGCCTACAACCTCGTCGGTTTTCAGACAAACCTTACGTGGCCCGAGCAGCGCAGGGTCTTCCGGCTGATTCCCGGCCTATCTGAGGCGGAGTTTCTCCGCTACGGCGTCATGCACAGAAACTCGTTCGTGGACGCGCCGCACGCCCTTGACCGAACGTTTCGCATTCCCGGGACCTCGGCTCGCCTTGCAGGGCAGATAACCGGAACCGAAGGCTATGTCGAGGCCATTGCGTCGGGGCTTCTCGCCGCGCTCAACACCTATGCCGATCTCACGGGGGCTCCGAGCGTCGAGCTGCCGGCAACAGGGGCTCTCGGCTCGCTCGTTGCCTACGCAACGGACCCGGACACCGTGGGGTATCAACCCATGCACGTGAACTTTGGCCTTGTTCCCCCTCTTGACAACCCGCCAAGAAACAAGGCAGAAAAGCGCGCCGCGCTCGCGCGTCGTGCCCGCACAGACCTCGACGCGTATCTTCGGTCTCGTGCCGACCTCAAGATTTCCGAGGGCGCCGATGACAGGTGATGCCCGCGAGGGGAGTAGCGCCTCAGGTCTTGCCGAGAGGTTCTGCGCGTGGCTCGCGGAGGTTCGCGGCCTCTCCGAGAACACCGTGCGCTCTTATCGGGCGGATCTGCGCTCCTACCTGAGATGGGCGGAGCGTGTTGACGTAGACCCCCTCGCGCCCTCGCACCGTGAGCTGAGGGGGTATTTGGGCGAGCTTGCCCGCGCGCGCTACTCCACAAAGACCATCAACCGTCGTCTCTCTGCGCTCAGGGGGTTCTTCAAGTGGCTCGTTCGCGAGGGGGTTTGCTCGGAGGAGGACGTCTCGGCTCTCGCGAGTCCCAAGGTCCTGCGGACGCTGCCCAAGGTCATGACCGACGAGGAGGTCCGGACACTGCTCGATGGCTGCGTCGCTTCCGACCCCGTTGGTCTGAGAGACCGCGCGTTTCTCGAGCTCCTCTA
The DNA here is from genome assembly GCA_949291295.1 of uncultured Olsenella sp. Taxonomy (GTDB): domain Bacteria; phylum Actinomycetota; class Coriobacteriia; order Coriobacteriales; family Atopobiaceae; genus Thermophilibacter. Next base: position 34,588 of record CASEVE010000006.1, on the reverse strand, counting down.
TGCGACGGGGGCGCGAATCTCTGAGGTCTCCGCCCTCTCGGTCGACGACGTCGACCTTGCCCAGGGACAGGTTCGTCTCTTCGGCAAGGGCTCGAAGGAGCGTGTGGTGCCCGTCTATCGAGCGGCCCTCGAGTGGGTGAGCCGCTATCTGGGCGAGGGCAGGGCGGCCCTTCTGAACGGCAAGGCCTCAAGGGCGCTTTTCATCTCAACGCGCGGCAACCGGATGTCTGCCGACGCCCTGAGGATCCGCTTCGAGCGACTCGTGGTGCTCGCAGGGCTTGACCCCTCGCTCACCCCCCACGCGATGCGCCACACCTTTGCGACGGAGCTGCTTGACGGGGGAGCAGACCTAAGGAGCGTACAGGAGCTCCTGGGCCACGAGAGCCTGTCCACGACGCAGATCTACACGCACCTCTCGGTCGAGCGCCTGAAAGACGTTGCCTCGCAGGCTCATCCACGCTCGTAGCGCTGAGGTGGAGAGCCGATGTTTTCTCTCGACAAGCGAGGTCAGGCCCGTTATACTACCAATCCGTTGTGCACAAGCACGGCATGTCGCGTACCCGCGCGGCACCATCACGCACGCGTGACGACTCGTACGCCGTGGTGCTCGGGGCTTCTAGCCAGGTCTTGAGTGGCGTATCGGGGATGACCTCGCGCGGAGGACCAACCACAGGAGGTTACCATGGCTAAGATTACTATCCAGACCCTGCTCGACGCCGGTTGCCACTACGGTCACCAGACCCGTCGCTGGAACCCCAAGATGAAGTCCTACATCTTTGGTGAGCGCAACAGCATCTACATCCTTGATCTCAAGCAGACCATGATCGGCGCCGACCGCGCCTACACCTTCCTCAAGGAGACCGCTGCCAAGGGTGGCACCGTTCTCTTCGTGGGCACCAAGAAGCAGGCCCAGGAGGCCATCGCCACGCAGGCCGAGCGCTGCGGCATGCCCTACATCAACCAGCGCTGGCTCGGCGGCATGCTCACCAACTTCGTGACCATCCGCACCCGCATCAACCGCATGGAGGAGCTCGAGGCCATGGTCGAGGACGGCCGCATGTCGCTTCTCCCCAAGAAGGAGCAGGCGGTGCTCGGCAAGGAGCTCGCCAAGCTCCAGGCCAACCTCGGTGGCGCCCGCACCATGACCTCCCTGCCGCAGGCCATCTTCGTCGTTGACACCAAGCGCGAGGAGATCGGCGTGCGCGAGGCCAACCGCCTGCACATCCCCGTCGTGGGTCTTCTCGACACCAACTCCGATCCCGACGTGATCGACTACGGCATCCCCGCCAACGATGACGCCATCCGCTCCGTCTCGCTTATGTGCGAGCTTGCCGCCGACGCTATCCTTGCCGGTTCCGGCAAGGAGCAGATTACGGCCGAGGAGATGTCCGCTCCCGCCGAGGCTCCGGAGGCCGCTCAGGCCGAGCCCGCCCAGGACGCCGAGTAGTCAGTAACGAGAAAGAGGAGAACACCATGGCTCAGGTTACCGCCGCTCTTGTCAAGCAGCTCCGCGAGATGACCGACTCCCCGATGATGGAGTGCAAGAAGGCTCTCGTCGAGGCCGACGGCGACATCGACAAGGCCGTTGACATCCTTCGTACGATGGGCATCGCCAAGGCCGTCAAGCGCGCTGGCCGCGACACCAACGAGGGCACCATCGCCGCCTACGTCTCTGAGGACGGCAAGACGGGCGCCCTTCTCGAGCTCACCTGCGAGACCGACTTCGTTGGCAACAACCCCAAGTTCACCGGCTTTGCCCTCGAGCTTGCCAAGGCCGTTGCCGAGAACGACCCCGCCGACGTCGAGGCCCTTAAGGCTTGCTCCATGGGCGAGTCCACGGTTGACGCCGAGCTCACCGAGATGATTCACGTCATCGGCGAGAACATGAAGATTGCCCGCTTCCAGCGCATCACCGCCGATGACGGCGCCCTGGGAAGCTACGTGCACCTTGGCGGCAAGCTTGCCGACATCGTCACCTTCAAGCTCGGCAAGGGCGAGACCGCCGCTGCTGACGAGTTCAAGACCTTCGCGCACGACGTTGCCATGCAGATCGCTGCTGCCGCTCCCGTGGCCGCCCGTCGCGAGGACGTCCCCGCTGACGTGATCGAGCACGAGCTCGCCATCTACAAGGCCCAGGCCGCAGAGTCTGGCAAGCCCGAGGCTATTCAGGAGCGCATGGCTCAGGGCCGCCTTGAGAAGTACTTCAAGGAGAGCGTCCTCACCGAGCAGGAGTTCGTCAAGGACGGCTCCGTGACCATCGGTCAGCTTGCCAAGAACGTTGGCAAGAGCCTCGGCGACGAGATCGAGGTCATGAGCTTCGTCCGCTACGTTTTTGGTGACGCGGAGTAGTCTCTCTCATATCGTGATGTGAGCACGGGGCCGGCACTCAGCTGGCCCCGTTCGTGTATCAACCATAGGCGCTCGCCCGTGTGCTTGGGGCCGTGCCTGTCAGCTCTGCTAGAATCACGTGAGTCACATGCGCCATGTGAGCGAAATCTCGAAGGAGTGGAGGAAGGCTTGTCTGACATCAAGTATCGCCGCGTGCTGCTCAAGCTCTCGGGCGAGGCCCTCATGGGCGACCAGGCCTACGGAATCGACCCTGCGGTTCCCCAGCGTCTTGCAGAGGAGATCAAGCCCGTCTGGGAGGCTGGCGTTCAGGTTGCCATCGTCGTTGGCGGCGGCAACATCTTCCGTGGCCTCTCTGGCGCTGCAGCGGGCATGGACCGCGCACAGGGCGACAACATGGGCATGCTTGCCACCGTCATCAACTCGCTCTCCCTTCAGGACTGCTTTGAGCGCAACGGTATGGACTGTCGCGTCATGAGCGCCATCGAGATGCGCCAGATCGCCGAGCCCTATATTCGTCGTCGTGCGATTCGTCACCTCGAGAAGGGGCGCATCACCATCTACGCCGCCGGTACCGGCAACCCCTACTTCACGACCGATACCGCGGCGGCCCTTCGCGCGTGCGAGATCAACGCCGAGGTTCTCATGAAGGCCACTAACGTCGACGGCATCTACGACTCTGACCCCAAGAAGAACCCCGATGCCCAGCGCTTTGACACCATCTCCTATCGTGAGGTTCTCAGTCGCGACCTCAAGGTCATGGACGCCACCGCTACGGCGCTCTGCCATGACAACAAGATGCCCATCATGGTGTTTGACATCAAGCAGCCCGGCGTTTTCATGCGCGCCATCAGCGGAGACAACGTAGGAACAACGGTAGTTGAGGAGGACGAGTAATGAGTGAGTACACCGATCGCGCAGACAAGTCGATGAAGAAGTGCATCGAGGCGCTCAAGGCCAACTTTGCGCGCGTGCGCACCGGACGCGCCAACCCGCACATCCTTGACTCCATCAAGGTTGACTATTACGGGCAGCCGACGCCCATCACGCAGCTTGCTGGCGTCAAGGTCCCCGAGGCCTCCATGCTCGTTGTCGAGCCTTGGGACAAGAGCGCCCTTCGCGCCATCGAGAAGGCCATTGAGGGCTCTGACCTTGGAATCACCCCGTCTAATGACGGCGTGTGCATTCGCCTTCCGTTCCCCAAGCCCACCGAGGAGCGCCGTCGCGAGCTTGCCAAGGAGTGCAACCAGATGGCCGAGGAGGGCCGGGTGGCCATCCGCAACGTTCGTCGTGACTGCAACGGCAAGGTCGAGCGTAACGAGGAGCTTCCCGAGGACGAGCAGACCCGCGAGAAGAAGGCCATCCAGAAGCTCACCGACTCCTACATCGCCCAGATTGACGAGCTCCTGAAGGCCAAGACCGCTGAAGTCATGGAGATCTAGCTTGCAGTTTGATCCTGAAAAGCTCCGCGCCTACTACGCGGACCATCCCGATGACATTTCGCTCGACGACGTGGACCTCGAGCGCATCCCTCGCCATGTGTCCATCATCATGGACGGCAACGGCCGTTGGGCGCAGTCGCGCGGCTTGGATCGCTCTCAGGGCCACGTGGCCGGTGTCGATTCGCTTCGCGAGGCGGTTACCACGAGCGTTCGCCTGGGGCTCGACGTCTTGTCCGTCTATGCGTTCTCAACGGAGAACTGGCGTCGGCCCCAGCACGAGGTTGACCTCCTCATGCACCTCTTTGCAACGACGCTTGTCAACGAGCTGCCGCTTTTTCACCAGGAGAACGTTCGCCTGAGGTTCTTTGGCGACCTCTCGGCTCTTCCGGAGCAGACGCGCCTGGTGTTTCAGCGCGGTCTTGACGAGACGGCCGATCACAGCGGCATGGTCTTTGCGCTCGCTGTTAACTACGGATCGCGCGCCGAGATCGTGAGGGCGGCTCGCGAGCTCGTGGGGGAGGCCCTTGAGGGAAAGCTCTCGGCAGAGGACGTCTGTGAGGAGGCGCTTGCGGAGCGCCTCTACACCGCGGGCCTGCCCGATCCAGACCTGCTCATCCGGACATCGGGTGAGCTCAGGCTCTCCAACTACCTTCTCTGGCAGCTCGCCTACACCGAGTTCTACGTGACCGACACGCTTTGGCCAGACTTCTCCCGCTGGGACTTCCTTCGCGCCATTGTGTCGTTTCAGGGCCGCTCGAGGCGCTTTGGGGGTGTTGTTGCCTCATGACCAAGCGCTCAGGCGAGAGGCGGCGCGAGGGCACCGGACTCGAGCGTCAGATTGACTTTCTCGAGGGTCGACGCGCCTCCAAGGAGGACGCGCGCGCGGCAGGCGACCTCAAGGGTCAGAAGGCGAGAAGTTCCGCGGAGAAGCTGCTCACGAGGACGACGTCTGGCGCCATCTACGCCATTCTCACGCTCGTGTGCCTCTTTGTTGGTCCGATCACCACAACGGTGCTCATTGCGGCCGAGGCGTGGCTCTGCTGCTCCGAGTTCTTTCGCATCTGCCGCATGGGTGGGCGCATGCCCAACGAGACCATCGGCCTGGCTGCGGCGCTCTTCTTCCCGTCTGCGGCTTGGTGGGGAGGGCTTCTCGCCCTTACGCTCGTGATTTTCGTGCTGCTCATGGCCTGCGCCTGCTGGTATGTGTTCACGCCTCGGGCAAATGTTGCCGACGTTGCCGTCACTGCGTTTGGGCCTCTCTACACGTCGCTCGCATTCTCGAGCATCGTTCTTGTCCGCTCCCATGACGCGGGTGTCACCGGCGCCCTGATCACCCTTGCCATCATGTTCTCCATCTGGGGCAACGATGCCATGGCCTACTTTGTGGGCTCTGCCATCGGCTCTCACAAGCTCGCCCCCCGAATATCTCCGAGCAAGAGCGTCGAGGGCTTCTTTGGGGGCATCGTCGGCTCGGTCATCGTGTGGGTGGTCATGGCGGTGTTTCTCGTTCCGACCCTGGACGTCCCCCTGTCGATTGCTTGCGGCGTCGTGGTGGGCCTTGCTGCGGTCATCGGCGACCTCTTCGAGTCGCGTCTCAAGCGAGGCGTTGGCGTCAAGGATTCCGGAAATCTCATTCCAGGACACGGTGGTCTGCTCGACCGAAGCGACTCGATGCTCTTTGGCGGCATGGCCGCCTACTTCCTGCTGCTCTTTGGGGGTATTCTGTGATGGGTTCCATGGGTTCTCCCGTGGGTGACGGAAGGCGTCCGTCCATCCGCGTGGCAGTCTTGGGCTGCTCCGGCTCCATCGGCACGCAGACCCTTGACGTCTGCAGACGACACGCCGACAAGATCGAGGTCGTCGCGCTCTCCGTTCATAGCTCCGTCTCGTCGCTCGTCTCGGCGGCGCGCGAGTTTGGCGTTGCCCACGTGTGCGTTGCCGACGCCTCCGCGGCCAAAGACCCTCTCCTTGAGGAGCTTCCCGCTGGCTGCGAGCTCGCCTCTGGCCCTGAGTCCCTGACTCGTCTAGCCACCTTGCCCGAGGTTGACGTTGTCGTTAACGCCCTCGTTGGCTTCTCGGGCATCCATGCCGGGTTTGCGGCACTCAGGGCCGGCAAGAAGCTCGCCTACGCCAACAAGGAGTCCATCGTCGTGGGTGGCGAGCTCATGATGCCTCTGGTCCGCCCGGGCTCCCTTCTTCCCGTTGACTCCGAGCACAGCGCCATCTTTCAGTGCCTGGTAGGGGAGAGCGCACAGAGTGTCTCCCGCATCTGGCTCACCTGTTCCGGTGGTCCCTTTTACGGCATGGGCCGCGAGGAGCTCTCTCACATGAGTGCCGCTGATGCACTCGCCCATCCCACCTGGACGATGGGCGAGAAGATTACCGTCGACTGCTCAACGCTCATGAACAAGGGCCTCGAGGTCATCGAGGCGCACCACCTCTTCCAGCAGCCCATCGACGCCATTCGCGTTCTCGTCCATCGCCAGAGCAAGATTCACTCGATGGTCGAGTTTGTCGACGGCGTTGTGAAGGCACAGCTCGGGAGCTCGGACATGAGGGCCCCCATCCAGTATGCCCTGAGCTATCCCGATCGCTGGGAGGCAACGGCAACGCGAGTCGACTGGTGCGCCGAGGATCCCTTTACCTTTGGCGAGGCGGATGAGCAGGCCTTTGGCTGCCTCGCCCTTGCCCGCGAGGCCGGCCGAGTTGGCGGAACGCTGCCCTGTGTCATGAACGCCGCAAACGAAGTTGCAAACGAGGCGTTTCGCCGCGGCCTCTGTGGTTTTCTTGACATCGAGCGGGTCGTATCGCTCACCATGGATGAGGCCCGCGTTGAGCGGGTAGAGAGCCTAGAGCAGCTGGACGAGTGCGACGCTCGTTCCCGCGCCCGTGCCCGCTCCCTTCTCTCGGAGGTCACCCGTTGAGTACCGTCATTTCCGTTGTCTCTGCCGTCTTTTGGGGAGTTCTTATCCTCTCCGTCCTTGTGTTTGTCCATGAGGGCGGGCACTACCTCGCATCGCGTGCCTTTCACGTTCGCGCGACCGAGTTTTTCCTGGGGCTTCCGAGCCGTTGGAAGATCTCGCGTAAGAGCAAGAAGGTTGGCACCGAGTTTGGCGTCACGCCCTTCCTTCTGGGCGGCTACACGCAGATCTGCGGAATGGAGCCGGTCTCTGACGAGCTTCTGGCCCCTGCGCTTCAGCTTGTGATGAGGCGGGGGCGCATTCCGGTCACAGACGTTGCGAGCGAGCTCGGAATAGACGTCGACCATGCCTATGGGCTTCTCGTCTCGCTGTGCGACTGGGCGGCGATTCGTCCCTACTACGATCCAGAGCTTGGCGAGACGCCCAGCCAGAAGAACTATCCGTCCTCCTTCGAGACGCTGGAGCGCGACCCCAATCACCTCACAGAGTACGACCGGGGGCACGACTTCTCGCTTCCCGGTACCACGGCAGCAGGTGAGCCGCACGAGACGGGTATGAGCGCCGACGAGTTTCTCGCCCATGAGCGCTCTCGCACGTACCTTGGGGCCAGCTTCCCCAAGCGCGTCGCGATGCTCGCGGCCGGCCCGCTCGTCAACATCGTCCTCGCCTTCCTTATTGTGACCTTTGCGTTCATGGTCCGCGGCGTCGACTACATTCCCAATGTGAACACCCTCGGGGGCGTCGAGGAGGGAAGCATTGCCCAGGAGTCGGGCCTCGAGGGCGGGGACACGATCGTCGCCATCGGCGATACGGATGTTGACACCTGGGACGACATTGTTCTGGCGTTGCAGCCGCTCCTTGAGTCCGAAGAGGACTTCCAGATCGTCTACGAGCGTGACGGCGCTACCTTTACGACGACCGTCGACCTTCCCGACGGCGAGAAGGTCGAGGCTCTGGGCATCTCCTCACAGCCGCGTCAGACCTATCATCCCGGTTTTCTGGAGGCCGCCCAGGCGACCCTCGACTATACGGGTCAGGTGGCGAGCTATGTGGCCCAGCTGCTCGTTCCCACACGCACGATGGAGATTCTCGACCAGTCCTCCTCAATTGTGGGCATCTCCGCCATGGCTGCCGAGGCCGCGTCGACGGGTCTCTACAACCTCATGATGTTTGCGGCTGCCATCTCCATGTCCCTCGGCTTCATGAACCTTCTTCCCATCCCGCCCTTCGACGGCGGAAAGATTCTCATCGAGATCATCCAGCTCATCATCAGGCGTCCGCTCTCCATGCGTGCCCAGAGCGCGCTGAGCTACCTCGGCGTGGGATTCATGATCTTCGTGTTTGTCGTTGTGCTGAAAAATGACATCTTCCGCTTTTTGATTGGATAGGTGAGTCATGGCAGAGAAGGTCGCCGCACCCAGGTCACGTACGCACCAGGTCATGGTTGGGTCCGTCCCGGTTGGCGGGGGAGCCCCCGTTTCCGTGCAGTCCATGTGCACCACGGATACCGCAGACGCGGCTGCCACGCTTGCGCAGATCTCCCGTCTTGCGGATGCCGGCTGCGAGATTATTCGCGTTGCCATCCCGTCCGCTGCGGCGCTCGAGGGCTTTGGGGAGATCTGTGCCTCATCGCCCCTGCCCGTTGTCGCCGACATCCACTTTGACCACAACCTTGCCATCGAGGCCTGTCGCCGTGGCGCCTCCGCCCTGCGCGTGAACCCCGGCAACATTGGCAGCTGGGAGCGTGTGGACGCCGTCATCGACGAGGCCGGTGCGGCGGGCACCCCCATCCGGATTGGCGTCAACGCCGGCTCGCTGGACCCTGCCTTCGCAGGTCGCGAGGACCTCACGCACGTTGAGAAGCTCGTGGGGTCTGCAACCTCTTTCGTCGAGCACTTCCTCGAGCGCGGCTTTGCTGACATTGTCCTCTCGGCGAAGGCCCACGGTGTTCCCACGACCGTGGAGGTGAACCGCGCCCTCTCCCGTGAGCTGCCGGATGTCCCGCTGCACATTGGCGTGACCGAGGCGGGAACCCTGCGACAGGGGACCGTCAAGAACGCCGCTGCCGTGGGCGCCCTGCTCATGGAGGGCATCGGCGACACGATTCGCCTTTCCCTCACGGCAGACCCCGTGGAGGAGGTCAACGTTGCCTGGGACCTTCTTTCGGCCGTGGGTCTCAGGCGTCTGCGTCCCGAGCTCGTGAGCTGCCCTACCTGCGGGCGCTGCCAGTGGGACCTCATGGGCGTGGCCTCCGAGGTCGAGCGACGCCTTGCCGCCGTGCGCGCCCCCATCACAGTTGCCGTCATGGGCTGCGTTGTGAACGGCCCCGGCGAGGCCAAGGGCGCCGACATCGGGCTTGCGGGCGGCCGCGGCAAGGCCGTGCTCTTCGCGTCTGGCGAGAAGATTCGCACCGTTGACGAGGCGGACGCCGTCGACGAGCTCTTCGCCGAGATCGAGCGACGCTTCACCTAGGTCGTCCGGCCCCGCGGCGGCCGCATATGCCCCGGCGCTCAGACAGCTGGCCGAGATGGCCGCTCGGCACGACCTCGCAGCGGGACATATGCGGCCGCCGCGGGGCCTACGTCAACTATGTAGCATGCATCGACGGCGTGACGTCCTGGCCGCCTCCCCGGAGGGGCTGACCTCCGCCGCGAGTTCTTGGCGCGTCCCCTGCGCCAAGCTGTCTGAGCGCCGGAGGTCAGCCCCTCCGGGGAGGCGGAGGTTGAGTTGGGACCTCGACCGTTCTTCTCGGCCCTTTGTCGTAGAATCATGGGCGTTGCATGCTGAACAGAAGGGATACGCACGTGAAGCGTTATCAGAAGATGTCCGCGCTGTACGCGCCCACGCTCAAGGAGGACCCTGCCGAGGCGGAGCTCGCGAGCCATCGGCTGCTCCTGCGCGCCGGCATGATCCGCAAGACCGCTGCCGGCCTCTACAGCTACCTGCCGCTTGCCTGGCGCTCTATCGCCAAGATCGAGGCCGTCATCCGCGACGAGATGGAGGCCATCGGCGCCCAGGAGATGATGGTCCCCATCCTCACGCCCGCAGAGCTCTGGCACGAGTCCGGACGCTGGGACGCCTATGGCCCCGAGCTCATGCGCATCGCCGACCGTCATGGCCGCGAGTTTGCCCTGGGCCCCACGCACGAGGAGACCTTCACGGACCTCGTGAAGAACGAGCTGCGCTCCTATAAGCAGCTCCCGTGCACGCTCTACCAGATCCAGGACAAGTTCCGCGACGAGATGCGCCCGCGCTTTGGCCTCATGCGCGGCCGCGAGTTCATCATGAAGGACGCCTACAGCTTCTCCGCAACGCAGGAGTCGCTGCAGGAGTGCTACGAGCAGGAGAAGGCCGCCTATGCGCGCATCGCCGAGCGCTGCGGCATCTATGCGCTGCCCGTCGTGGCCGACTCCGGCCAGATCGGCGGCGACACCTCCGTGGAGTTCATGGCGCTCGCCGACTCCGGCGAGGCCGAGCTCGTCTACTGCGACTGTGGCTTTGCCGCCGACGTCGAGGCTGCTGCCACTAAGGTGCCCGTGACCGAGGGCCCCGGGGACGGCACGCTCGAGAAGGTCCACACCCCTGGCCTTGGCTCCATCGAGGCCGTGGCAGAGTTCTTCGGCTTCCCCGAGAACGGTACCCGAAAGTCGCTCGCGCTCGTGGCCGAGGACGGCACAAACGTCGTTGCCATCGTTCCCGGTGACCATGAGCTCAACGAGATCAAGGCGGGCAAGCTCTTCGGTGCCTACCATCTCATGACCGACGAGGAGCTCGAGCTTGCGGGTCTGCACAAGGGCTTCATCGGCCCCGTGGGCCTGCCCGAGGGTATCCGTCTGGTCTGCGATGAGTCCCTGCGCGAGAGCCAGAGCTGGACTTGCGGTGCCAACGAGGTGGACTACCACTTCACGGGCGCCAAGCCCGGGCGCGACTTCGAGGTCGACGAGTGGGCCGACCTCGTGAGCGTGAAGGAGGGCGACCCCTGCCCGCACTGCGGAGCTGCTCTCAAGAGCGCTCGCGGCATCGAGATCTCCCAGGTTTTCCAGCTCGGTACCAAGTACTCAGAGGCCATGGGCGCCACCTTTGCGGATGAGGACGGCGTGGAGCGCCCCTTCCTCATGGGCTGCTACGGCATCGGCGTCTCCCGCACGCTGGCCGCCGTCGTGGAGCAGCACAACGACGAGCACGGCATCTCATGGCCCGTCTGCGTGGCGCCCTACGAGGTCGAGGTCGTGCCGCTTGCGGTGAACGACGACGTTGTCACGCCGGTTGCGGAGAAGATCGTGGACGAGCTTAGCGCCGCCGACCTCGAGGTCCTTCTCGACGACCGCAAGGAGCGCCCGGGCGTCAAGTTTGCTGACGCCGACCTCATTGGCATCCCGTACCAGGTGATCCTGGGCAAGCGCGGCGTGGCAAACGGCATGGCCGAGGTCAAGGTCCGCGAGACTGGCGAGCGCTTCGACGTTCCCATGGACGAGCTCGTCTCCTGGCTTACCGAGCGCGTCGTCCCCGCTCGCGCCTAGTTTGACTCTGTGCCCCGGTGCTTCTTGCCGGGGCACCTTTCTATCGAGAGGAAGTCTTATGAGCTATGCCAATCTTGCCGCTGCTGCTCGCGGAAACATCGGGCCCTACTGCCGCGCGTGCCCCGTCTGCAACGGGCGCGCGTGCGCGGGCGTGATGCCCGGACCCGGTGATAAGGGCGTGGGACGCGTTGCCGAGAAGAACTGGCGGGCCTGGCAGGGGCTGTCCGTGAACATGGATACCCTGCACGAGTTCTTCTCGGCGGACACGCGTGCCCGCGTGTTGGGCCAGGAGCTTTCCGTGCCCTTGATGATTGGTCCTGTGGGTGACGTCCAGCGTCACTACGGAGACGCGTACGACACGGTCTCCTACAACCGCTGCGTCCTCACGGCTGCGGCGGGGGAGGGCACGCTCGCCTGGACGGGAGACGGTCTCGACGCCTCAATCATGACCGAGGCGTGTGACCTTATCGGTGGGCTGGGAGGCTCGGGCGTCCCGACGGTGAAGCCGTGGGACCCCGCAACCCTCAGCGAGAAGCTCGAGCAGGCCCTGGGGGCACGTCCCGTTGCGGTTGCGATGGACATTGACGCCGCAGGCCTTCCGTTTCTGCGCGGACAGGAGCCGCCTGCAGGGGCAAAGTCCGCCGCCCAGATTGCCGAGGTTGCGGCTCGCTGTCACGAGTCGGGAACACCCTTTGTGCTCAAGGGCGTCATGACGCCACGAGCGGCGCTGAGAGCCGTCGAGGCGGGCGTTGACGCCATCGTTGTCTCCAACCACGGGGGTCGCGTCTTGGACGGCACTCCGGCCACGGCAGCCGTCCTCCCAGACATAGTTGATGCTGTTGGCAAGAGCGTCGAGGTTCTTGTGGACGGAGGGGTGAGAAGCGGGCTCGACGTCTTCCGCGCGCTTGCCGTGGGTGCCCGCGCGTGTCTGGTGTGTCGGCCCTTTGTGGTGGCTGCCTTTGGCGGGGGAGAGGACGGCGTGCGCGCATATCTTGCGCAGCTTCGCTTTGAGCTTGCGGAGGCCATGGAGATGTGCGGTGCGGCCACGGTGGCAGACGTCACACGTGACATGCTCTGGGATTAGCGCCTCCGCCGTGCGTGCCGGCACTTCTTGAGTGCCGGCTAGCCATGTGGTCTCAGCCGGCACTTCTCGGCATTGAGCGAGAAGAACCCTGCACTTCTTGCCCTGATCGGCTCTTTGTGCCGGCACTCATGAGTGCCGGCTTGACTTAGCAGCGTTAAAGAAAAAGCTCAGAGGCATAAATTGCCTCTGAGCTGACGATTTTGGTGGGCCCTGAGGGATTCGAACCCCCAACCCAGGGATTATGAGTCCCCTGCGCTAACCGTTGCGCCAAGAGCCCGTAATGAAAAAGGCGGCGACCGAGGCCGCCGCCGAGTCTAGCGTGGTGGAGATAAGGGGGTTCGAACCCCTGACCTCGTGACTGCCAGTCACGCGCTCTCCCAACTGAGCTATATCCCCGCTGGTGGGCGATGCTGGATTCGAACCAGCGACCCCTTCCGTGTGAAGGAAGTGCTCTACCCCTGAGCCAATCGCCCGCGAGGAAGAATGTTATCAGAACTTCCAAGAATGCGCACGACATTTTTTCGATTGACAAGATTCCGTGGAGAAGAGCACCGGATTGAGAAGCCCTCAACGTTAGATTTCTACTTGAGAGAATTGTCTAGACCAAAACTTGAGGGTTATGTTTTCACCCGTTGGCCGGACAGGAGGGACCGTTTGCCCCGTGGTTCTCTATTCAGATACCTGAGCTGCGCTTTTGCAAACTAAACTGTTTTAGGTTGTATTAAGCAGGGGGTATTGTGTCTCGACGCAGTGGTCCCCACGAGAGAAAGAGCGCCTATGAGAAGTATGGGACCATGGAAAACGCCAGCTCGGCTCGCAGTGGCGGTCGCAGCGGCATTTGCGCTCGTCATGGGCGGCGCGGGCCTCGCGTTTGCCGCTGACGACGGCTACGTGACGGACGCCGACCTCACGGAGACGGCTACCGCTGCGCCGGCGAAAAACGCGACGCTGCCCAACGACGGTCAGCTCGACTACCAGCGCAACTCTTTCGCGGCCTTCTGCCACTTTGGCCCGAACACCTTCGCCAACATCGAGTGGGGCGAGAACTACGGCAACGGCATGCCCGAGGCCTACGAGTACATGAACGAGCTCTCGAGCTTCGATGCCGACGACTACGTCAAGATGATCAAGGACGCTGGCTTCTCGCGCCTGGTCGTGACGGCCAAGCACCACGACGGCTTCTGCATCTGGCAGTCGGAGTACACCGACTACGACATGGAGAAGGTCACCAACTACAAGAACGGCGAGGGCGACATCCTTGCCGACCTCTCTGAGGCCTGCACGAAGTACGACATCGACATGGGCCTCTACCTCTCTCCGTGGGACATCCACGACGAGTCGTACGGCTATGACCCCGACAAGGGCGAGAGCGTGACCGACGGCATCGGCACCTCCACCGACCCCGACGTCAACTACAACGAGTACTACGTCGGCCAGCTGAAGGAGATCCTCGGCAACGACAAGTACGGCAACAAGGGCAAGTTCGTCGAGGTCTGGATGGACGGCGCCAAGGGCTCCGGCGCCAACGCGCAGGTCTACGACTACACGCGTTGGGCCAACACCATCCACGAGCTCGAGTCCGAGAACTGCATCATCTTCCAGTGCGCGCAGCACACCGGCGTCCGCTGGATCGGCAACGAGAACGGCACCTCGGTGAGCACCGCCACCGACGAGCTCTGGTCTCCCGTCAAGCTCAACTCTGCCGGCACCGACTACGACCCCAACACTCAAGGCGGGGTTCAGGTTGGTTACGCCGACGGCGACCTCTGGACCGTTCCCGAGGCTGACGCCCGCATCACCTCCGGTTGGTTCTGGGGACCCAACAAGAGCACGCCCAAGTCCCTCGAGGACCTGAGTGCCATGTACTTCAACTCCATCGGCCACGGCGCCACGCTGCTCATCAACATCCCGCCCAACGATCAGGGCACCGTTGACTCCCAGATCAAGGCGCGCGTCGAGGAGTTTGCCTCCAACATCAAGATGAGCTTCGACGACAACCTCGCCACCGGCGGCACCGCCAAGGCGACCTCTGCCTACGGCAACGACGCGGCGTACGGCCCCGGCAACGTCCTCGACGGCAACAAGGACACCTTCTGGTGCGCCGCCGATTCTGCCGACCAGTCGCTCATCATCGAGCTCGGCGAGAAGCAGACCTTCGACATCGTCTCCATCGAGGAAGCCATCCAGAACGGTCAGCGCATCGACTCCTTCAAGGTGAGCTACCGCACCGACGACGGCTCCTGGAAGGAGTTCGGCTCTGGTGCCACCATCGGCTCCAAGCGCCTCGTCCGCGCTGCCGAGGTCTCCTCCGACGCCATCAAGATTGAGTTTGGCATCGACGAGGTCTTCACCGGCGAGCAGGCCCTCGCGCAGATCACCGAGGTCGGCGTCTACAAGGCCTCCCCGGCCTTTGAGATCCCGACGCCCATCCCGACGGGTCTCACCGCTATCGACAACACCGATATGACGCAGGGCGGCTCCTGGACCGCTGAGTCCATCTCCTCCTGCTACGAGGGCACGAGCCAGTGGACGAGCAACACCAGCTCTACCCTCACCTTCACGTTCACCGGCACCCAGTTCAACATCGTCGGCACCGCCGACCCCGGTCACGGGACCATGGGCGTCAAGATTGACGACGGCGAGGTCATCCAGGTTGCCACCAACAACGTGAGCGCCCGCAACACCTCTGCGCTGCTCTACTCCTCAGGCACGCTCGAGAACAAGGAGCACACGGTCGTCATCAGCGTCATCAGGGGCGCCGTTGGCATCGACGCCGCCGCCTTCCTGCCCGATGGCATGACGATGGTTGACTTTGAGACCGCCGCCTTCACGATGGACGAGGACTCCACCTACGAACTCACGCTCCGTCGCATCGGCGACACCTCCGAGGCGCTCACGGTCAACGTTGGCTTTGAGCCCGGCACCGCCACGCAGGATCACTTCGACACCGCCGCCAAGCAGGTTACCTTCGCAGCCGGCGAGGACGAGGCCACCGTCACCGTCTCCACGCGCCGCGTGACCGAGGGTGAGCAGAGCTCCGGCAGCGCCGACGGCGACCGCCAGTTCTACGTCTCCCTCGCCCTTGACGGCGATAACGTCATCGGTGGCTTCACTGATGTTGTCACCGTCACCATCACCGACGTCGACCAAGATCTTGACGAGGTCATCACCAAGGCCGAGGCCGTCGACACCGACAACTACACCGCCGCCTCCGTCGCCGCCCTGAACGAGGCCCTGGAGGCCGCGAAGGCCGCCTACAAGAACGCCGAGATGTCCGCCGCCGACGTCCGCGCGGCCATGGAGGCGCTCCAGGACGCCATCGACAACCTCGCGGCTGCCAACAACTACACCGAGGAGGACCCGTTCCTCTTCCCGTACAGCGACGAGCCCGCCACGCTCGAGTTCGAGCTCGGCCAGCTCGAGGACGTCACCAACTCCGCCGACAGCAACGGCAAGTGGCCGGCTGAGGTCTGGGTTGACACCGCCACCGGAATCACGGCAATCAACTCCCTGAACGACGGCGACTCGCTGAGCGTCCCGTTCCGCGCCACCTACGCCGGAACCTACAAGGCCGTCCTCACCTACTCCAGCGGCTCCACGACCAACGAGCTCTCCTGGTCCGACGCCAAAGGCGTCGTTCAGGGCGGCTCCCAGGCCGCGGGCGCAAGCGACGCCTCCCAGTGGCACGAGGTCGAGTTCGAGATCGAGGTCACCGAGGCCGGCAGCTCCACGCTCGTCTTCGCGCCGCCCGCCGGCAAGAACGCCCCGCGCCTGGACAAGCTCGTGATCACCTACACCGGCGAGGTTCCCGTGACCGAGCCCGATCCCACCGAGAACATCGCCCTCGGCAAGGACGCCGCCGCGAGCTCCCGCGAGGACAATCTCGAGCGTCTTGACGCCACCAACGTCACCGATGGCAACAAGACCGACAAGGACAACGGCCGCTGGTCTCACCAGCCTGGCGAGAAGCCCGCGTGGGTCTACGTCGACCTCGGCGCCAACTACGACGTCCAGACGGTCCGTCTCTTCTGGGAGACCCGCAAGCCCACTGACTACGAGGTCCAGTTCGCGCTGAACGGCGCCGACCCGACCAAGGACTCCTCGTGGAAGACGGTCGAGGAGCTCGGCCAGCCCGCCGAGAAGACGGTTGACGTCGTCCTCGATGAGGCACAGGCTGCGCGCTACGTCCGCGTTCTCATCAACGACTACGTTTCCCAGGATCCCGATGGCGCCGGCAACTGGAACAACACCTCCCTCTACGAGATCGAGGTCTACGGCGGCACCCTCAAGGCTGAGGTCAGCTATGACGCGCTCAACGCCGCCATCGATAAGGCCGAGGCCCTGACCGAGTCCGACTACACGGTCGACTCCTGGTCCGCCCTCCAGACGGCGCTGACCGCCGCCGAGGCTGCGCTCGAGTCTGACGACCAGTCTGTGGTTGACGGCGCTGCCGCGGCTCTTGAGCAGGCCATCGCCGACCTCGTCGAGGCCACCGAGCCCGAGCCCTCTGACGACAAGTACACCGCTGAGAACCCGTTCGTGTTCCCCGCCGAGGGCGAGACCGCCACGCTCGAGTTCGAGTACGGCACCATCCACGACGTCTCCAACTCCGCTGATGGCAACGGCCAGTGGCCGACCGAGGTCATGGAGGACGCCGCCACCGGCACCACGCTCATCAACTCGCTGAACGACGGTGACTCCCTCGAGGTTCCGTTCACTGTTGCTGAGGCTGGCACCTACAAGGCGACGCTCCACTACTCGAGTGGTTCTACCACCAACACTCTTGCCTGGTCCGACGAGAGTGGCATCGTCACCTCCGGCCAGCAGGTCGCCGGCGCCAACGACGAGGCCGCGGCCATCCACACGGTCGAGTTCGAGATTGTGGTCACCGAGGCCGGAAGCTCCACCCTCGTCTTTGCGTCGCCCTCGGGCCTCAACGCGCCGCGCCTGGACAAGCTCGTGATTACCTTCGAGAAGGCTACCGAGCCCGAGCCCGTCAAGCCCGACTACGCTGCGCTCAACGCCGCCGTTGACAAGGCTGAGAAGCTCGTCGAGTCCGACTACACCGCCCATTCCTGGTCCAAGCTCGAGACTGCCCTCGCCGACGCCAAGGCCGCCCTCGAGTCCACCGACCAGAACGCGGTCGACGCTGCCGCCAAGGCCCTGAACGACGCCATCGATGCTCTTGTCGAGGCCACCGAGCCCGAGCCTGAGCCCACCACCTACACCGTTACCTTCGTCGGCGCCGAGGGCGTCGAGAACCAGACGGTCGAGGAGGGCAAGACTGCGGAGGAGCCCACCGTCACTGCACCTGCCGGCTACACCTTCGCTGGCTGGCTTCTCAACGGCGAGAAGTACGACTTCTCCACGCCGGTGACCTCTGACATCATGCTCGCCGCCTCCTGGTCGCTCAACGCTCCGACGGTCTCTCTCGCCGCAAGCAACGAGTCTCCCGTCGAGGGTGACACCGTGACGATCACCACCACCGCCGAGCAGCCCGCGGCCGACCTCACGTTCACCTATGCGTGGACCAAGGATGGTCAGCCCATCGCCGGTGACGGCGCTTCTATCCAGGTCACCGAGAGCGGTTCTTACGCCGTGACCGTTACGGTTACCGACGCCAACTCCGCCTCTGCCTCCGCCACGAGCGAGCCGGTTGTGCTGACGTTTGCCCCCACGTCGGAGCCCGAGCCCACGGTTGATACCTCCAAGCTTGAGAGCGAGGTTGAGCTGTCCGAGTCTCTCGACGAGACGAGCTACACCGCCGAGAGCTGGGCGGCTTATTCCGAGGCCCTCAAGGACGCCCAGGCTGTCCTTGCCAACGAGGACGCGACGCAGGAGCAGGTTGACGCCGCTCTCGCCGCTCTCTCCGCTGCTCGCGAGGCCCTTGTGACCTCTGAGCCTGGCACTGACGAACCCGGAACGGGCGAGCCCGGCACTGACGAGCCCGGTACGGACACCCCCGGCAACGACGATCCTGGAACGGACGAGCCCGGCACTGACGAGCCTGGCACCGACACCCCCGGCACCGACGAGCCCGGTACGGATGAGCCTGGTACCGACACCCCTGGCACCGACGAGCCCGGCGAGGACGTTACCCCTGGTGGTGACGACCAGAAGCCCTCTGACGACCAGAAGCCTGGCGATCAGACCACCGACCCCGGCTCTGACGACACCAAGCCGTCCGACGACCAGAAGCCGTCCGACACCGTCAAGCCCGGTGGCACCCAGAAGCCGTCCTCTGGCTCCAAGGTTCCCGCCACGGGCGACGCGAGCCTGCCTGTGGCCCTCGTTGCCGCTGGCGCTGCCGGCACGATTGCCGTGAGCATCGAGCTTCGCCGCAGGGCGAGCGAGAAGTAGCGGCCTTTCGTCGCACGTCTGAGACGAGGCGTCCCGGGTTCTCTCGGGGCGCCTCGTTCTTCTCGACAGAAGTTTTTCAAAATTGTCGGTTGACGATGCGTCACACTCTGGTATAGTTCTCTTCGCACCAAATGGGGATATAGCTCAGTTGGGAGAGCGCGTGACTGGCAGTCACGAGGTCAGGGGTTCGAACCCCCTTATCTCCACCATGAATTTGAAGGACCGTCGGCTATCCGGCGGTCTTTTTCTTTCTAGGCCCATCACCCCGCTCGCCTATAATGAACGGGTTTGCACACCGGAGAGGAGATTGTCATGGAGCAGGAAAACCCCGTCGACCTTTTTGACCTGCGCGTCGCGCACGTTGGCATCAACACGGATTCGCCCGAGGAGGCCAGCCGCGTGGCCAACCTCATCTGCGCGCTTCTTGGAATCGAGCGCGGCGAGGAGCCCTTTCCGGTCTCGGCGTTTTCCGGCACCCTCGTTGAGGTCATGAACAACGGCGGTCGCGGCGAGAAGGGCCACATAGGCCTTCACGTCAACGATATCGACCGTGCCGTCGCCTGGTACGAGGCGCGCGGCGTGGAGTTTGACGAGGGGTCACGCGCCCTGTGCCCTGACGGATCTGGCCGTACGTACCTCATTTACTTCAAGGAGCAGATCGCAGGCTTTGCGATTCATCTCACCATTGCCGACTAACCCAAGGAACGTCTCGTGATAGCACTCGCAGATAAGATCTCCAAGTCCTTTGGCGGCCGCACGCTCTACACCGGCGCCACGCTGCAGCTCAATGCCGGCGAGCGCTGGGCCCTCGTCGGTCCCAACGGGTCGGGCAAGACCACGCTCCTGCGCATCATCATGGGCGAGGAGAGCCCCGACGACGGCACCGTGAGCTTTGCCAAGGACACCACCGTGGGCTACCTCGAGCAGGAGACGCACCTGGCGGGGGAGAAGAGCGCGCTTGCCGAGGTCGTAGACTCCGCCCATGAGGTCAAGCACGTTGAGCGACAGGTGGCCGAGCTCGAGCGACAGATCTCTGCCACAGAGCCCGGTCCCGAGCTCGACGCTCTGCTCGAGCGCTATGGCCACGCACAGGACCGCTTTGAGCGGCTGGGTGGCTACGAGCTCGAGGCGCGCGCCCGCCAGATCCTGGGAGGACTCGGTTTTCCCGTGGAGGACTTCGACAAGCCGGCCTGCGACTTCTCCGGCGGCTGGCAGATGCGCATCGCGCTCTCCAAGCTGCTGCTTCGCCATCCCGACCTGCTCCTGCTCGACGAGCCCACCAACCACCTCGACCTCGAGAGCGTCAAGTGGCTCGAGCAGTTCCTTGCCGGCTACGACGGCGCCATCCTCCTTGTCAGCCACGACCGCGCGTTCATGGACGCCTGCGTCTCCCATGTGGCCGCCGTCGAGAACCGCCGCCTCACCACCTACACGGGCAACTACTCCAGCTACCTCAAGCAGCGCGAGGACAACCTCGAGCAGATGCGCGCCAAGCGCGCCGCCCAGGAGCGCGAGATTGCCCACATGCAGGTCTTTGTGGACAAGTTTCGCTACAAGCCCACCAAGGCCGCGCAGGCCCAGGAGCGCATGAAGAAGATCGAGCAGATCAAAAGCGAGCTCGTTATCCTGCCCGAGGGCACCAAGAAGGTGCACTTCTCCTTCCCGGAGCCCCCGCGCACGGGAGATGAGGTCATCAAGCTCGAGGGCGTCTCCAAGTCCTTTGGCGATAACCACGTCTACTCCGACGTTGACCTCGCGCTCTATCGCGGGGACCACGTGGTGCTCGTGGGTCCCAACGGCGCCGGCAAGTCGACGCTCATGAAGCTCATCAACGGAAAGCTCGCCCCCGACGCGGGTTCGGTCTCGCTCGGCAAGAACGTGACGCAGGCCTACTACGCCCAGCACCAGCTCGAGCAGCTGAACGAAGGCAACACCGTACTCGGTGAGATGGACGAGGCGGCCCCCGGCTGGACCACCTCCGAGGAGCGCCGCCTGCTTGGCGCCTTCCTCTTCCACGGCGACGACGTCACCAAGCGCGTGAGCGTGCTCTCCGGTGGCGAGCGCGCCCGCCTCGCCCTGGCAAAGATGCTCGTGGCACCCGACCCGCTGCTCCTGCTCGACGAGCCCACCAACCACCTCGACATCGACTCCGTCGACGTGCTCGAGCGTGCGCTCGTGGACTTCAAGGGCACCATCGTGCTCATCTCCCACGACGAGCACCTCGTGCGCGCCGTGGCAAACAAGGTCGTGGACGTGCGCGACCACAAGGTCACCGTTTACGAGGGCGACTACGACTACTACCTCTACAAGCGCGCCGAGCTCGAGGCGCGCGAGCAGGAGGGTGCCGCCTCTTGCGCGCAGGCACAGCCCAAGGCGCAGGCCCGCACCGCCGACACCGCGCCCACAACCGGGCGAAACGTCAAGACGCGCGAGCAGCGTCGCGCCGAGGCGGAGGAGCGCAATCGCAGAAACCGCGCCCTCAGGGCCGAGAGGAACCGTCTCAGGGAGGTTGAGGCCGCGCTCGACCCCGCTCAGGCGCGCCTCGCCGAGCTTGAGGCCCTCATGGCAGACCAGGAGCTCTATAACGACGCCAAGCGCTTCGACGAGTGCATGAGCGAGTACACGGCGCTCTCCAAGAAGGTCCCCGCGCTCGAGCAGGAGTGGCTCGAGCTCACCGAGAAGATCGAGGGGGCGCTCGATGCCTAGAAGGTCGCTTCCGAGCGTGCTTGGGGCCCTGGCCATCGTCTTCAGGGTCTGTGCGTGGGCCCTTGTCGCCCTCGTTGTCGCTGACGCCGTGCTCCCCGCTGGTCCGCGAGCGTTTCTTCTTGGCATCAACGGCTTTGTCTCGAGGCTCGTTCCCGCCCCGATTCACGGACTCTTCGTGTTTCAGACGCCCTTTGAGGGCGCTTTTCGCGGTGACTTCGCCATCGTTGCTATAGTGTTGCTCGTGCTCGACTGGATCTGCTGTCGTCTTTCTGCCTCGCTGCGCTAACGCCGCGAGAGGGGGTTTCGTGCACTTCTCTGTGGACCGTCTCATATCAATTGCGCTGACCGTGGTCCTCGTGATGTTTTCCGCCATCGTTCACGAGGTTGCGCACGGATGGGCGGCATTTCGACTTGGTGATCCAACCGCCAAGGAGGCGGGACGCCTCACGCTTGACCCCCGTGCCCACCTTGACGGGTTTGGCTCGGTGCTCCTGCCGCTGCTTCTCGCCTTTATCGGCGCCCCGGTCTTTGCCTTTGCAAAGCCCGTGCCGTACAACCCCTACCGTCTGCGCCACCCTCGCCGCGACGAGCTTCTCGTGGCCCTTGCCGGTCCGGCCTCAAACCTCGCCCAGGCGCTTCTTGGCACCGTGCTCCTTGCGGTGGTCTGGCAGCTCGCCCCTGGGGCATATGGCGCGGGAACTGTTCCGTTTGAGCTCGTCAGCGGGCTTCTTGATGTCATCACCACGTACATGAGCGTGAACCTCGTGCTCTGCTTCTTCAATCTCATTCCGTTTCCGCCGCTCGACGGCTCCAAGGTCGTCCTGTTCTTTCTCAAGGGCGAGGCGAGAAGAAAGTTTTATGAGCTCAACGAGTACGCCATGTTTGGCCTCATCCTCGTGCTCTACGTGCTCCCCATGCTGCTTGGCGTGGACCCCCTCGGCATCTACCTCGACGCCACGGCCGGCAGCCTCTACGGCCTGCTCGTGGGGACGGTGATCTAGCGTATGTCCTATCGTGTGCGCACACAGACCTACTCCGGACCCTTTGACCTGCTGCTCCAGCTCGTGAGCAGACAAAAGGTCACCATCGGCTCCATCTCCATTTCCGAGGTCGCCAACCAGTACCTCGAGGAGGTCGAGCGTATGGCAGACCTTGACCTCGACGTTGCGAGCGACTTCGTCCTTGTCGCCTCGACGCTGCTTGACATCAAGGCCGCCTCCCTCGTGCCTGATGAGCCCATTAGGCGCTCGCGCGAGGAGTTTGAGGATGATGAGGACGATCTTGAGGGTCTGTCTCCAGACGAGGCGCGCGAGGTCCTCATAGCCCGCCTCATTGCCTACAAGCAGTTTCGTGGTGCCGCCTCGGCCCTTGGCGCCCGCGCCGAGGCAGAGGCGCGCATGCATCCCAGGACCATTGGCCCCGACCCCGAGTTTTTGGGGCTCATGCCCGACTACCTTGAGGGCATCTCGCTGAGAAGCCTCGCTGTGATCTGCGCTGACATAGACAGCAGGCGCGAGACCTTCCTGCTCGAGGCCGAGCACGTGGCGCCCCGTCGCCTGCCGGTGGCGCTTACCATCGCCGCCGTCGACCGCCTTGTGCGCGGGCGCGGCAGGGTCGCGTTCTCCGATCTTCTCGACGGCCAGGACGCACCTGAGGTGATCGTTGCCAACTTCCTTGCCGTCCTCGAGCTCTACAAGCGCGGGCTCGCCACCGTCCGACAAGACGAGCTCTTTGGTGAGATCGAGATTCGGCACGTGGAGGGCGCCGCCCCTTACGAGCTCGACGAGTCCGTCCTGGCCGAGCTCTCCGATTCCGATGACCCGTCCCTGTCTGAGAGGTGATGTTCGTGAGCGCCTTTGAGAGACTAGAGTCCGGCTCCCTGAAGGGGCTGCTCGAGGCACTTCTGCTCGTGTCCGATGATTCCGTGCCTGCCACGGACCTCGCCCGCGCGGCGGGGGCTGAGCCCGGTGAGGTTGCCCAGGCGCTTGCCGAGCTCTCTGCCGAGTATGCCGATGCCAACCGAGGCTTTCAGCTACGAGAGGTCGCGGGCGGGTGGCGCCTCTTCACGCACCCTGCCTACCATGACCAGGTAGCTGATTACGTCCTTTCCTGGGACACCCGCAAGCTCTCCCAGGCTGCGCTCGAGACGCTCGCCGTCATCGCCTACCACCAGCCGGTCACCCGCGAGGGCGTCCGTGCCATCCGCGGCGTGAACTCCGACGGCGTCATCTCCTCCCTGCGCGAGAAGGGCCTCGTGCGTGAGGTTGGCCGCGACAAGGACCACGGCCAGGCCCAGCTTTGGGGTACCACCCGCCTCTTCCTCGAGCACTTTGGGCTGAACAGCCTGCGAGAGCTGCCGGCGCTCGAGGACTTTGCGCCTGACGAGGAGGCCCGCCGCTTCATCAGGGAGCGTCTCTCCGGGCGATCGATCGGCTCGACCCTCGAGGAGGCCGAGGCCGACATCTCGGAGGAGCGCGAGCTTCTCGACGACTACGACGAGCCCTCCTTAGACGAGGCCGTTGCGGAGGGCTCGGATGAGTGACCCCATCCGCGAGGACGGACTGTACCCCATGCGCCTTCAGCGCTTCCTTGCTCGAGCCGGCGTGGCGAGCCGACGCGGCTCCGAGCGTCTCATGACGGCTGGTCGGGTGCGCGTGAACGGTGAGGTGGTAAGCGAGCTCGGCAGCAAGGTGGACCCCGTGAGCGACGTCGTGACGGTAGACGGGGTCGTCTGCTCCATCGAGGAGCGGCCCTTCCACCTCATGCTCTACAAGCCCGCAGGCTATCTCACCACGATGAGCGACCCCCAGGGACGGCCCACCGTGGCAGAGCTCGTGCCCGTGGCTCAGCACCCGGGGCTCTATCCCGTGGGCCGGCTCGACCAAGACACCACGGGCCTGCTCCTGTTCACTACCGACGGCAACCTCGGCCAGACGCTTTTGCACCCGTCGCATCACGTGACCAAGCACTACGTGGCGCTCGTCTGCGGTACCCCCGACGAGCGGGATCTCGATAGGCTCCGCTCCGGGGTGATGCTCGAGGACGGCCCGGCAGCGCCCGCGCAAGCAGAGCTCATCATGCCGAAAGACCCGCTCTTCTCGCTGGTGGCGCCCCACGGGGCGGGACGCACCGGCGGGGGAGAGAGAAACGCCGTGGTGGGGCTCATCATACACGAGGGTAGAAAGCACCAGGTTAAGAAGATGATGCAGGCGGTTGGCCACAAGGTGCTTCGCCTGCACCGTGACGAGTTTGGTCCGCTTCGCCTCTCGGATGTGCGGGAGGGCGGCTGGCGTGAGCTCACAGAAGGGGAGATAAGGGCGCTCGAGGCGCTCTGCACAGGAAGGAGTGACCGTGATCGTTGCCATTGACGGGCCGTCCGGCTCGGGAAAGTCCTCCGTCGCGCGCGAGATTGCTCGCCGCTGCGGCCTCACCTATCTCGATACCGGCGCGATGTATCGTTCGGTTGCGCTTGCGTGCCTCAAGCGCGGCGTGGACCCCGAGGACGCCGATGCCGTGGCTGACGTTGCCCGTTGCGTTAGCATCTCGTTCGAGACGGCCGGCGACGGCTCTCAGACCGTCCTTCTTGACGGCGAGGACGTCTCGGCCGCCATCCGCACGCCCGAGGTCGAGCTTGCCGTCTCGCCGGTCTCGGCCAACCCTGCGGTGCGCGACGTCATGGTCTCGCTCCAGCGAGCGGTGGGCAAGGGCGGAGATGTCATCGCTGAGGGGCGCGACATCGGAACCGTCGTCTTTCCCGCCGCCGACGTCAAGGTGTTTCTCAGCGCCTCTCCCGAGGCCCGGGCGCGCCGCCGCGCGGTCCAGCGTCAGGGGGGAAACCTTGCGACGGGCGACAGCGTTGCCGTCGATGAGGCCTCCGAGCAGGAGATCCTTGCCGACCTTGTCCGGCGCGACACCTACGACTCCTCGCGCGAGACGTCCCCTTTGCGACCTGCGGAGGACGCCGTTCGCATTGACTCCTCGGAGCTCTCCTTTGAGGAGGTCATCGGGGCCATCCTTGCCCTCTCCCCAGACCTTGGGGCGCGCGCCGAGGGTGATGCGTCATGAGCGCGGGCGAGAGGAGCGGCGAGGGGCGCATGCGCGCCTTCTCGGGCAACAGCTTTGACGACTACTACGACCACGACATCCGCGAGCACCCGCTTCCCGGTCGCCTGCTCATAGGCTTTGTCGTTCGCCTGCTCTGGGTGATCACCAAATTCCTGTGGCCGTGGCGCGTGGAGCGCGAGGAGCTCCTCACCGAGGACGGGCGAGGGCGCGTGATCATCATGAACCACGAGTCCATGCTCGACCCCGTCGTGGCCGTTGTGACGATGTGGCTTGCTCACGTTCCCGTTCGCATTGTCTACAAGAGCGACTTTGACAAAATCCTCCCCGTCACTTGGCTCTTCTCCCGTGCTGGCGGCTTTCCCGTCGAGCGCGGCACCGCGGACATGAAGACCGTGCGCCGCGCGCGTGCGATGCTCATGCGCGGCGAGTGCGTGCTCATCTACCCGGAGGGCACCCGCGTCCGCAAAGACGAGGAGGCCATAAGTCACGGCGGCTATGCGATCATGGCCCAGCTCGCCAAGGCGCCCGTTCAGCCCGTGGCCATTGTCGGCGCCCGCAAGCTGCGCTTCAGGCGACCGGTCTACGTTCGCGTTGGAACGCCCATCGAGTGGTCCGAGCTCAGCTCCGACAAGCGCAAGGAGCAGCTCGCCGAGATGGAGCGCGTGGGGATGGAGCGCGTCTATGCCCTGCGCGACGAGCTTCGCCGAGAGCACCCGGGAGTTGAGTAGCATGCCCGAGATTCGCATCGCCGATGAGGCTGGAGCCTGCTACGGCGTGGAGCGCGCCCTCCAGCTCGTCGAGGCTGCGGCCGCCGAAAAGACGGGGCGTGTCCATACGCTCGGCCCGCTCATCCACAACCCGCGCGTGGTCGCTGGGCTTGCCGAGAAGGGCGTGGACGCCGTCGGCTCGCCCGAGGAGGCGGCGGGAGACACACTGCTCCTGCGCACGCACGGCACCGTTCCCGAGGAGGAGCTACGGGCGCGCGAGCTCTGTGCGCGCGTGCTCGACGCCACGTGTCCCTTTGTGAAGAAGGTTCACCTTGCGGCCGAGCGACTCTCTCGCGAGGGGTATCAGGTCGTCGTGGTGGGGGAGGCCGGGCATCCAGAGGTGGAGGCGACGCTTCCGCATGCTCCGGGCGCCGTCGTGGTTGGGTCTGCCGAGGAGGCGGCGAGCCTGCCGCACGCGCGTAAGGTGGGGGTCGTCGTCCAGACAACGGCGCGCCGGGCGCTTCTCGCTGAGGTTGTGGACGCGCTTCTTGGCGTTGCCGAGGAGGTGCGCGTCATCAACACGATCTGCGAGGCAACCTCGGGGCACCAGGCGGCGGCGGAGCGGCTGGCAGGGGAGGCCGACGTGATGATCGTCATCGGCGGCCGCATCTCCGCCAACACCACCCGCCTCGCCGAGATCTCTGCCTCGTGCTGCCCCCGGACGCATCACGTCGAAGGTGCCGACGAGCTTCGGGCGGAGTGGTTTGACGACGCTGATCTTATCGGGATCACCGCCGGTGCGAGCACGCCGGCTAGTCAGATCGAGGCCGTTCGAGCTCAGATCGAGCGTCTGGTGAGCGCCTAGGTCCACGGGCACTCCTCACGGGCGCTTCTCGTGCTCTCGGATGCCTAACGACCAAGCAGTGCTTTGCCCAGTGCGTCCATGTAGTCGCCCGGATTGGGCACGCTCACGCAGACGCGCGCACCGCGTCTTTCCAGATTCTCGATGATGTGCGACTGTGTGTCGCCGTCCAGCGTGAGCCGGTCAAAGTTGAACATCACCTCGGGGAGAACCACGAGCGTTCCCAAGAGGTCCCGGGGAAGCTGCGCGAGCAGGTCCTCGGATACGATGAGCCCCGTCACGTTGACGTCGCCGCCAAAGTAGTCGTTACGGATGGCGTGCGTGCCAACAACTCCCGCTGGCGAGAAGAGCGCGCAGAAGGCCTCTATCGTCTCCTGGGCCGCCTCGCCGCAAACGAGCCGTGCGCACAGGCCGGCCCTCGTCAGGGCGTCTTGCAGGGCCGCAATCTCATCCTCGCGCGAGCGTGCGACGTCTGCGGTCTCGTCGAGAAAGCTGCGAAGCATGCCGATGCCGTCATAGAACTGCGGGTAACCGTCGTAGGTCTCGGCGGCGGGCACGGGCAGGCGCGCGTCGACATAGAACTCGTCAGAGAGTTGGAACCGTGTGATTCCAAGCGTTTTTCTCGCCCGCTCCTGATAGGGCTCGAGCAGGCGCACCACGGCGCGCGACGCCTCGACGTCATCTGAGTACGAGCTCTTGAAGCGTCGGCTGTGCTTGGTGTAGCCGAGCGGCACGATGGCGAGTGACGTGATGCCCGGATGCGCCTCGACCCAATCGAGCGTGGCGGCAAGCTCGGCGCCGTCGTTGATGCCGGGACAGAGCACGATCTGCGCATGGACCTCGATGCCACCGGCGAGCAGACGCTCGAGCACCTCTATGCCGCGGTCTGCCCGTCGCCCGATGAGCGAGCGGCGCACCTCGGGCGTGATCGCGTGGATGGAAACGTTCATCGGGGAGAGCCCGCACTCGACGATGCGGTCCGCCTCCTCGTCGGAGACGTTGGTGAGCGTCACGAAGTTGCCCTGGAGAAAGGAGAGGCGATAGTCGTCGTCGCGCAAGGTGAGCGTGGCGCGCGCCTCGGGCGGCAGCATCGCCATGAAGCAGAACTGACACGCGTTCACACACGTGCGGATGCCGTCAAAGAGCACGTCAGTGAAGTCGATGCCCCAGTCCTGACCCGGCTCGCGCCAGAGCTCGCAGGGGGTCGTGGTGTTGTCGCGCGGGTCGAAGACCTCAAGCTCGCAGCAGGCCCCATCGGCCTCCCAGCGCCAGTCGATGAGGTCGCGCGGCTCGACGCCGTTCACGCGCGCTATGCGCATGCCCGGCTCGATGCCCGCCTCCCAGGCGGGACTTCCCTCCTCGACGGAGGCCACCCAGGCGCTGTTTGCCTGCGGGCGCGTCGAGGCGTAGTCTGCGCGTTTCTGCTCAGCCATGTCTTCCCCCGTTCTTCTCGCCAGCCATTGTGCCACAGGCCCGCAGATCATGACCAAGCCTGACCAACGCCACAAAAACCGAGAAACCACATCGAGAGGCGCTATCGTGGGGATTTCACGCGCTCACGGGCTAAAACCTACCGTTCGTGGTAGACTAGCTGCGCAAACGGAATAGCAAGGAGAGCAGATGCCTAAGCCCGTAGTCGCTGTGGTCGGCCGCCCCAACGTCGGCAAGTCCACGCTCGTCAACCGCATTGCGGTGAGTCGCGACGCCATCGTCCACGAGTCGCGCGGCGTCACGCGTGACCGCTCGTATCACGACGCCGACTGGAACGGCCGTGACTTCACCCTCATCGACACCGGCGGCATCGAGTCCGTCAAGTCCAAGGACGTCTTTGCGCCGCGTATTCGCGAACAGGCCCTTCTTGCCTGCGAGGAGGCTGACGTCATCGTCTTTGTGGTCGACGGAACCACCGGCGTGACCGATGAGGACGAGGAGGTCGCGCGCGTTCTCCGCAAGCAGGACAAGCCCGTCTTCCTCGTGGTCAACAAGAAGGACAACCCCGCCACCGAGCAGGATGGCCTCTGGGACTTCTACGCGCTTGGCGTTGGCGAGCCGCGTCCTCTCTCCGCGGGTCACGGCCACGGCACGGGTGACCTTCTCGATGAGATCGTTGCGGCCTTTCCCGAGGAGCAGGAGGTCGAGCCCGAGGAGGAGATGCTCTCCTTAGCCATCGTCGGCCGTCCCAACGTGGGCAAGTCCAGCCTCGCCAACCGCCTCGCTAACAAGAAGCGCTCCATCGTCTCGGACGTTGCCGGCACCACGCGCGACGCCATCGACACCGTGATCGAGTGGAAAGGCCAGCCCATCAAGCTCGTCGACACCGCGGGTATGCGCAAGAAGACGCAGGTCCACGAGGACGTTGAGTATTACAGCCTGGTGCGCGGCCTTCAGGCGATCGACCGCGCCGACGTGTGCCTGCTCGTCGTCGACGCCACCGTGGGCGTGACCGAGCAGGACCAGAAGGTCGCCAACATGGCCATCGACCGCGGTTGCGGCATCGTGCTCGTCCTCAACAAATGGGACCTCGTGGAAACCGAGCAGCAGCGAAACGACATCGTCGCCTCCATCGAGAAGCGCCTCGCCTTCGCGCCCTGGGTCCCCTACGTTAACGTCTCCGCGCTCACCGGGCGCGCCACCGACAAGGTGCTCGCCCTCGCCCTGCGCGCTGCGGAGGCGCACGCGACGCAGCTCAGGACCTCCGAGCTCAACGATCTTCTCGCCGAGATCCGCGAGGGCGGTCACACGCGCAGCGAGAGGGGCCGCCGCCTCAAGATCCAGTACGCCACGCAGACGGGCTCCAAGCCTCCCGTCATCTCCTTCTGGTGCAACGCCCCCGAGCTTGTTGACGATAACTTCGAGCGCTTCCTCGAGAACCGCCTGCGCGCACGCTTTGACCTCACGGGCACGCCCGTGCGCCTCAAGTTCCGCCGCAAGTCCGAGGGGGGCGATCGCTAGTGGACCCGCTCGTGCTCTGGACGCTCGTCTTCACCCTTGGCGCCTACTTCGTGTGCGGCATCCCCTTCGGCCTGGTCATTGCCCTGGCCATGGGTCACATTGACGTTCGAGAGGTTGGCTCGGGCAACATTGGCACCACCAATGTGGCTCGCTCGGTGGGCAAGCGCGCCGCTGCCGCCACGCTTCTGCTCGATCTTGGCAAGGGGCTTGTCTGGATGCTTGTCTCCCGCTTTGCCATCGCGTCGCTCGCGCTGGGAGGGGACGTGGCTGCCCTTGACCACACCACCGTCTTTGGCGCCTCGCTTTCCTGTGTCTTTCTCGGCTGCATCATGGGTCACGTCTTCACCCCCTACCTCCGCTTTCATGGCGGCAAGGGCATCGCCGTTGGCTTTGGGGCGGCACTTGGGCTCTATTGGCCCATTGGCGTGGGACTTCTCGCGCTCTTTCTGCTGCTGGTGATTCCGACGCGACTCGTCTCCCTTGGCTCCGTTGTTGCCGCGGCGTCGCTTCCCGTCTGGTGCGTCATCTTTGGCTTTCCCGCGGTCTCCGTCGTTCCCGTGGTTGTGGCCGCCATCGTTGTCATCTGGTCGCATCGCGAGAACGTGAGGCGCCTCACCCATGGCGAGGAGCGCCGCTTTGCGTTCCACAAGTCCCAAGATAAGGAGAGCTAGGATGCCCAACGAGATCAAGATAGCCCCGTCCATCCTCTCCGCGGACTTTGCCCGTCTGGGCTCGGAGCTGGCGGACATCACCTCGGCGGACCTTGTTCACTTTGATGTCATGGACGGACACTTTGTGCCCAACCTCACCTTTGGTCTCGACGTCCTTCGTGCCGTGAAGGCGGCAACCAGTCTGCCCGTCGATGCCCACCTCATGATCTCCAACCCTGACGAGATGGTCGAGAAGTACCTTGACGCTGGGGCCGACATCGTCTCCTTCCACTATGAGGCGACGGCGCACGCCCACAGGCTCGTCTCGCTCATCCACGAGCGCGGAGCTGTTGCCTCGGTTGCGCTCAACCCGGCGACCCCCGTCTATGCTCTCGAGCCAATCATCGACGACCTCGATATGGTGCTCGTCATGACCGTGAACCCGGGGTTTGCGGGACAGCGCTTCATCGAGTCCTCCACGCGTAAGCTTCGCCGGCTTAGGAGGATGTGCGACGAGCACGGCGTGAACCCCATGATTGAGGTTGATGGCGGACTGTCCGCGCAAAATGCGTCGGAGGTGACGCGCGCGGGCGCCAACGTCATCGTTGCGGGAAGCGCGGTCTTTGGCGCCTCCGACAGGGCGGCTGCCATTGCGGACATCAGGCGAAGCGCGCTCGTTGGCGCCTCGAAGACGTGCTAGCGCCATGGCAGACCGTCTCACATACCTGGACTATGCTGCATCTAGCCCCCTGAGAAAAGAGGCGCTCGATGCCGAGCGCGCCTATGACGAGGGGGCATTTGCCGGGGCAAACCCCAACTCGCTGCACACCTCAGGGCGTCTTGCGGCTCGTGCTCTGGACGGGGCCCGAAGGACCCTCGCCCAGGCGCTCGGATCTGGCTTTCGACCCTCAGATGTGACGTTTACCTCTGGTGGTACGGAGTCAAACAACCTTGCCGTCCTTGGCATGGCGGAGGGCGCTCGCGCGCGAGAGCGCAGGCGCACCCGGGTTGTGCTCTCCGCGATCGAGCACGACTCAGTTCTCGATCTTGTGGGCCCGCTGCGCGAGCGCGGCTTTGAGGTGGAGCTCGTGCGTCCCGACCGCGACGGTGTCGTTAGGCCCGAGGCGCTCTCGGAGCTTCTTGACGACTCCTGTGCGCTTGTCTCCGTCATGTACGCAAACAACGAGACGGGCGTCATCCAGCCTGTGTCCCAGATCGCGGACCTTGTGCACAAGAGCGGGGCACTCTTCCACACCGATGCCGTTCAGGCCTTCTGCCATGTGCCCCTCGAGCTCGGCTCAACCGATGCCGTGAGCGTTGCCGCGCACAAGGTGGGCGGGCCGGTCGGCGTGGGCGCTCTTGCGGTGAGGGGTCGCGCCCCGCTGAGACCGCAGAGCTTTGGCGGGGGCCAAGAGCTCGGTCGACGCGCCGGGACGCAGGACGTGCGCGGCGCGCTCGCCTTTGCGGCGGCGGTCTCCGCCTGCACGGGCGAGCTTGTCGCCACGCGTGACCTTGTTTGCTCCCGTGCGCGCTCCCTCTGCGAGAAGGTCTGCACCCCGGGCTCCGGCGTCGTTGCAACCAGCTCCGTTCCGATGGGGGAGGGTCGTCTTCCCGGCATCGTGAGCGTCATGGTTCCCGGGCTTGACTCCGAGACGCTCATCCTCTCCCTTGACCAGGCAGGGTTTGAGGTCTCGGCCGCGTCGGCGTGCTCCTCCGGGTCACTTGACGCAAGCCACGTTCTTCTCGCAATGGGAATCGGGCGCGACGAGGCTCTGGGCTCCCTTCGCATTTCCTTTGACGAGCGCGTTTCCGAGGATGCGCTTGACCGCTTTGCCCACACCCTTTTGAACATCGTTGCCGAGCGCGCGCAGGGCCGCCGGCGCTAGAAAAGAGGACCTATGACCGAAGCCACCGCCCTCATCAAGCTCCAGGAGATCGACCTCGAGCTCCTCAAGTGCGCCTCCGCGCTTGCCTCCATGCCCCAGCAGGCTCGACTCAAGACCATCGCCCTTGCCGCAAAGAAGGTGAAGTCCGAGCTTACGGGCATCGTGGGACAGCGCAAGGACGTTGAGCTCGAGATTGAGGACGTGCGCGCAAACCTCGCGCACTATCACGAGAAGACCGCCGAGGTCCAGGCCAAGGCGGACGCTGGCGCCTATACCCATCGCGAGGTGAGAGACATCGAGCAGCAGCTCACCTCCCTTGCTAAGCACATCGAGAAGGCCGAGTTCACCCTCGGCCCCCTGGGCGAGAAGCTCGAGCGTCTCGAGCGTGCCGAGAAGAACGCTCGCCTCACCGCCGAGAAGATCGATCGAGAGCGCGAGGCAACCGAGGAGTCCCTGGCGCGCGACTCCTCCGAGCTGCGTGCCCGCATCGTCGAGCTCTCCCGCGAGCGCGAGCGCGTTGCCGGAAAGGTCCTTCCCGAGCATCTCTCCGTCTACGAAGTGGCGCGCAAGCGCTTCAAGGGGCTTGCCGTCGAGCGCCTGCGCGGAAACGTTCCGAGCGTCTGCCGTGTGAAGCTGCAGCCGAGCCAGTTCCACGACCTTGCCCACGGCGATGAGATCACGGAGTGCCCCTACTGCCACCGCATTCTTATCACCTCAGAGGAGGTCGAGGGCGAGTGAGCGAGAGGAGCGGACGCGCGCCTCACGTGCTTCTCGCCGTCTGCGGGGGGATTGCCGCCTACAAGGCCTGCGAGGTACTGCGCGGTCTTCAGAAGGCCGGCTGCGAGGTTCGCGTGGTCATGACCGCCGACGCTGAGCGCTTCGTGGGCACCGTCACCTTTGAGGCGCTCTCGGGAGCTCCGGTTGCCACCTCTCTGTACGACTATCCCGGATCTCCCATTCCGCACATCGAGCTGGCGGAGTGGGCGGACCTTGCGGTGGTGGTTCCCGCAACCGGCAACGTCATGGCTAAGATGGCCTGTGGCATTGCGGACGACTGCCTCTCCACGACGCTTCTTGCCTGTGCGTGCCCGGCTCTTGTCGCTCCCGGCATGAACGTCCACATGTGGTGCAATGCTGCCACGCGGGCCAATTTTGAGACGCTACGCGAGCGTGGCGTGCGATTTGTGGGGCCTGGCAGCGGGCGCCTTGCCTGCGGAGATGTGGGGGAGGGCAAGCTCGCGAGCGTCGAGGAGATCGTCGCGGCGGCGCTTGCGCTTCTCGGCGGCGAGGACGGGAGCAAGAAGGACCTCACGGGCGTGAGGCTGCTCATCGACGCCGGCCCCACGCACGAGGCCATCGACCCCGTGCGCTACATCGCCAACGCGTCGACGGGCAAGATGGGCTACGCCATTGCCGAGGCGGCCGTGCGGCGCGGGGCCGAGGTCACGCTCGTCTCCGGGCCGACGGCGCTTGCCACGCCCGAGGGCGTGCGGCACGTTGACGTGGTGAGCGCAGCCGAGATGCACGACGCCATGCTCGCAGAGTTTGAGGGCGCTGACGTGGCCATCTGCTGCGCCGCCGTTGCCGACTACACGCCCGCGCACCCTGCGGACCACAAGCTCAAGAAGGGCGTTGAGCGCCTGGACTCAATCGAGCTCGTCCAGACGGCCGACATCCTGGCAGACCTTTGCGCCGTCAAGGGCGGGCGCGTGGTGGTGGGATTTGCCGCCGAGACCAATGACCTGATCGCGCACGCGCAGGAGAAGCTCGAGCGCAAGGGCGCCGACCTCATCGTTGCCAACGACGTGAGCCGTCCCGAGTCAACCTTCGGTGCGGACACCAACCGCGTGGCGCTCGTGAGCGCAGACGGTGTGGAGCAGCTCGACACCATGCCCCTTCCCGCCGTCGCCGACGCCCTCCTCAGCAAATTGGGGACGTGTCATTTGTAGTAGGAAAAAGGGGACGTGTTTTTTCTCTCAGAGTTTTTGGGACAGGTTTATCCGCAGCCAAGCTTAATCGAGCCGAGGCGCAGCAGCGGCTGTTCCACCCGCACCATAAACCTGTCCCAAAAACTCTGAGAGAAAAAA